>CALIFY010000036.1 GCA_938021675.1 uncultured Acidimicrobiales bacterium | reverse complement strand
TCTTCGCCTTCTTCAGCGTCCTCTTCTGGAGCTACTGAGTCTTCGCTCGTCTCGGCCACCGTTGTGGTGACTTCATCGCCGGTTTCGGTGGTGTCGTCTGTGGCATCGTCGGAGCCACAGGCTGCGACCGCAAGTCCTAACGCGACAAAAGGCGCGATTCCGCGCAGATACTGCTTCATGTTATTGCCTCTCTCATTTAACTAGGGGGGTGGTAGCGCGTCGGCGACTACCTTGCTCCTGGACTCTACGACAGTTCTTCGAAAACAGATGCGCAGCCACATGTGACAACGATCACTTTAGTTTGAACGATTGGGTTGGCTTTATCGTTCGGTTCTTCTAGTTCCGTGGCGTCAATAGTCCATGGTGTTGCTTGTTGTCCCTTATATACGCAGCAGCGAACGGACATAACGGCGTGATCGTTCGGTTCCCGGAAGCAATAATGTCGAGGATGCCGGCCATTAGGCGGTCCGCATATCCTTGGCCTCGGTGCTCAGCGAGCGTCTCAACATGAGGCACGATCACCCCGCCAGATCGTTCTCTATAGGTAGCGAAACTGACGACTTCCGCATCCCGATGCAACTCGAATCGACCTGCTTCGCGATTCTCAACTACGTTGAAAATCGGAGATGGTATGGCCTGATCTTCAGGCGTGGCCTGCTCGGCCAGTTTGCTGGCCAACGCTTCGTTCGATGGCTCGGTGAGATGTGTGTCGTCGTCGAATACGATCACGGGGATTCGTTTCAGCCCATTATTTCGCTTTAGTACGATGTCGGCTGCATCCGGGTGTTGTTCCAGGTTGACGTAGGTGTACTCGACGTCATTTTCGGCGAAGAAGTTCTTGGCTCGACGGCAGTCGCCGCACCAGTCAGCTCCGTACATTTTGATGGTCATGTTGCTGGGGTGATGCTGGTCATTGTGACGGATAGTAGTTGGTGGGACGACCACAGGTGTGGTCGATCGAGACGAATGCCGCGATCGAGGACCGGTTGGCCATCAGGACGTCACGCCATGGGCTGGACGATGAGGTCCATCCCGTCGTCGCCGGGGATCGGTCTCCCTCGATCCGACGCCCGTCTTGTCGCTTCCTGCTGGGCGGTCGTATGGTGCCTCCATGGCCAAACCGTCGATCGAAACGCTACGGATAGCCAACGCCAGTGGCTACTGGGGCGATGACCTGACCGCACTCCGTCGACAGCTTGAGGGCGGCCCGGTCGACGTCATCACCCTCGACTACCTAGCCGAGATCACCATGTCCATCCTGCAGAAGCAGGTCGAGCGGAACCCGGAGACCGGTTTCGCCGGTGACTTCGTGTCCCAGCTCGACGATGTGATGAAATTGGCAACCGAACTTGGGGTGGTGATCATCACCAATGCCGGTGGGGTGCGCCCCTTGGCCTGTGGTCAAGCCATAGTCGAAGCCGGCCGGGCTCAGGGCTTGACCCCTCGAGTTGGTGTCGTCGCCGGTGATGACCTGCTCGATCGGTTGGCCCTGTGGCACGCCGACGGCCTCGACCTCTCACACATGGACGACGGTCGATCGTTCGCCGACATCGAAAATCGTGTGACCAGCGCCAACGCCTACTTTGGCGCAGCTCCCGTGGTGCGAACCCTCGATGAGGGCGCCCAATTCGTGGTTACGGGTCGAGTCACAGATACCGGCATCACCCTGGCCCCCATGATCCACCATTTCGGTTGGGCCGTCGACGATTGGGATCGCCTTGCCTCGGGCATCATCGCCGGTCACATACTTGAATGTGGCGCCCAGAGCACGGGCGGGAACTTCACCGACTGGCGATCGGTCGATTCGTTCCAAAACATCGGGTACCCGATCGTCGAGATGCACGAGGACGGCTCCTTTGTTGTGACGAAGCACCCGGGGACCGGCGGCAAGGTCGACGTGTCGACGGTAAGTGAGCAGCTCGTGTACGAGATGGGAGATCCGGCCGCGTACCTCACACCGGATGTCGTTGTCGACTTCGCCAGCATCCAACTTGAAGACCTGGGCCCTGACCGGGTCGGAGTGTCCGGAGTCCGAGGTGGTCCACCAACCGACCTACTCAAGGTCTCGGTTAGCTACAACGACGGATTCAAAGCGACCGGAGGGGTCATCGTGTCCGGTCCCGACGCAAGGGCCAAAAGTGAAATGTTCGGCGAGATCCTCTGGAGCCGACTCCCGGAATACGATGCGATGCTTACCGAGTATGTCGGCGCTGACGCCACCTGGGGCCCGCTGTCGCCGGCTCATGAGTCATCTGAGATCATGGCTCGGTTCGGGGTTCGGGATCAGGACCGAACCAAGGTTCGTGAGTTTTCCAAAATGCTCCCTGCCCTGATCTTGTCTGGTCCTCCCGGGGTTGGGGTGATCGGCGGGCGGCCGCCGGTTCAAGATGTCGTGGCCTATTGGCCATGCCTGATTCCCCGGCACCTGTGTGCAGCCGAAGTGACCGTCTTCGGGGGTACCGGCGAGCGAGTCGAGGCCGAGGTGGCCTTTGAAGGCTCTACCGGCCCCGGCCGGGTCGAGTCAGCGTCCGATTCGTTAGCCGGGGCCCCGGCTCCCGCTCCACCGGCGCCGTCGGGCGAAACGGTGACGGCCAAGCTCGTCGACGTCGCCCATGGCCGGTCTGGCGACAAGGGCGACACCTGCAACATTGGGATAATCGCTCGCCATCCCGCCATCTACCCGTGGCTGGTCGAGTACCTGACAGCCGAACGAGTAGCTGAGGCATTCACCGGGATCGTCAACGGCCCGGTCGAGCGATTCGAGGTACCGAACATCGATGCCTTGAACTTTCTGCTCCATGAGGCCCTTGGCGGCGGAGGCACGCTGAGCCTCCACATCGATGCACAAGGAAAGACGTTCAGCCATGCCCTGCTGAGCATCGAGGTCGAGATCGATCGGTCGCTCCTCGACCTGACGATCAGCGAGGCGCGCACCGGCCCTGCATCGCCGTAGTCACAGCAGGTGGATGGGGTGATCGACCGTTCGTCCGCCGAATCGTTTGATCTGCGATCGGCACGAGTAACCGGTGGCCACGACCACAGGACCTGATCGGCCAAGGTCCGCAACATCAGGTTGGACAGTGGTGGCCCAACCCAACTCGTACAAGTGTTTCGACATCGCTTGGTTGTCGCGCTCATGGCCGAATATGCCGGCCATACCGCAGCACCCCAGCTCCGGTGACGTCACCGTGTGTCCGGCCCTGGTGAGCACGCTGACCCAGGCCGCCAGCCATGCTGGTCTTGTGGCTCGTTCGGTGCAATGACCGAGTAACGTGATCGTCGAAGGCGCTGCTCTCGGTTCGATGCGATCGAGTCGCTGTTCTATGAGTGCCGGAAGTCCGAGTACCGTGTCGGCTGGGTAGTCCGAGGCCGCGGCCGGGTACTCGTGATCGTGTAGCAATGTCACCGCCGGTTCGATCCCGACCGGGATCGCCCCGCTGGCGGTGATGGCCGAAACCAGTCGGGCTTGGGCCGCTACAGCTCGACTGAAGACCATCCGACGTCCTTTGACATGGTCGAACTTGCCGGATGGGACAACCGGAGCGATCTGGACCGACCATCCAAGCTCGCTCAACACCCGGTGCGCTGCCACCAGTGTCCACGGTTCGAGGGAACGTGTGAAGATATCTGGTAATAAAACGACGTCAGGTGGCGTGGCCGAAGGTGATGTCGGGTCGAATCGCGGCAGTCGGTTCCGTTCCCGTCGCCCTTGCCGCGGGGGGACCGGAAGGTCGACGAACCCAAGCGTCCGTTCGACAATCGCACGCCCGACGTTGGTGACCGCTGGCGGGACGAGGCCGACTCGGTCGATCATCGATTCGAATCGGCTGAGCAGCGCGTGGCTCGGGGGTCGGCGAACTCTCTTGTGATACTCGAAGAGGAAGAGCGACTTAAGCTCGGGAATGTCAACGGCCACCGGACAATGGCCGGTGCAGGCCGAACAGGACAGGCATCGATGGAGATTGGTGGCGATAGCGTCCTCGAACCCGGCCGGGTCTTGGGAGCGGCCGTCGTTGCCTCGATCGGCCAGCCAGGCCCGTATCAGGTCAGCCCGCCCCTTTGGCGAGAGCGCAGGATCGCCGCTCGCCTTGTAGGAAGGGCACATCACTTCTGCCGAAGCGAAATGTTGGCAGAGACCGTTGCCGTTGCAGGCGAACGCGGTGTCGAAGCGCCGTCTGATTTCGACCGGCACGGATCGGTCGATCGAGCCTCGTGTCGTTGGAGCATCGATGGCCAGCAGCGGTTCGTCCACCTCGGTTGGTCGGTAGAGCTTGCCGGGGTTGAAGCGGTCGTTCGGGTCGAACGCTGATTTGACCTTTCGCATGATGTCGATGGTCTCCTCTGTGAGGAATGCCGGCGCCCGGTCGCCCCGGAATCCTCGGCCATGCTCACCCCACAACACCCCGCCATGTTCGGCAACGAGGTCGACGACTTCATCGGTGATGACAGCGATGAGGGCCTCGTGTGCCGGGTCGGTCAGATCGAGGGCAGGGCGAACGTGCACGCAGCCGACATCAGCGTGTCCGAACATGGCGTAGGTCAACCCGCGGTCATCGAGGAGCCCTCGGAAGCGTGCGATGAAGCCCGGCATTTGGTGGACGGGGACGGCGCAGTCCTCGACGAATGCGGTCGGTCGAGCTGCCTGTGATGGTCCGCCGACGGCCATCTTGGCTACGAGCCCCACCGCGTCTGCTCGGACCTTCCAGGCGGCGGCTTGGGTGTTGGGATCGGTGACAACTCGGCTGGCTACGCTGCGGCCGGTGTCGGCCAGGGCGGTAACGATCGGAGTGAGGTCGGGTTCGACGGCCGTGGCACCTGACGCGTATTCGATGAGGAGCACGGCGCCGGAGCGCTCGCCGACGATCGGTTGAAGGGACGGCCACGCCGGAGAATGACGACCCTGGGCCAGGGTCGTCTCGTCGAAACACTCGATGGCGGTTGGCTTGGTCACCGCCACTTCGATGGCGTCGTCGAGGGCATCGGCGAACGACTGGTAGCTGGCGATGACCAGGGCGGTCGAGGTGGGAAGCGGGGTGAGCTTGATGGTGGCGCTGGCGGTGATGGCCAGCGTTCCTTCCGAGCCGACCAGCAGTGGGACGGGGTCGATCAGGTCGTCGCGTCGAAGCCGATCGATGCCGTACCCGCTGAAACCACGGGCCAGCTCGGGAAGAGCAACGTCGTGTCCTTGCGATAGCGGCAGGTCGATCAGTCTCCGCCAGAGTTGCCCGCTGCGATCGTCGTTCTTGGCCCGAACGCCCGCTTCGGATATCGAGATGGGCTCTGCCCGCCAGGGGGTGCCGTCGTCCAGCACCACGTCGAGCGCGACGACATGGCGGTGGCACCGGCCATGGACCAGTGAGCCTTTGCCCGCCGCATCGGTGGCGATCATTCCACCAACGGTGCACCGATTGAGCGTCGATGTGTGCGGGGCCCAGAACAACCCGTGTGTCGCCAGCTCGGCGTTGAGCCGGCCGGCCACAACCCCCGGTTCGACACGGGCGATGAGTCGGTCGACATCGATTTCCAATATCCGGTTGAGGTGTCGTCGGCAGTCGATGACGATTCCATCGGTCAGGCTTTGGCCGTTTGTTCCGGTGCCGCCGCCTCTTGCCACGATTGGCCGGGGCTGATCGGCTTGTGCGTTGGCTCGAACCAACGCTTCGACATCATCGACCGACCGCGGATGGGAGACAGCGAACGGGTGTACCTGGTAGATCGAGTTGTCGGTGGCATACACCGTTCGGCTGACGTCGTCGGTGCGCAGCGCAGCGGCGGCCTCCGCCCCATCCGATGGCCATCGGTTCATATGGCGAAGTGCTCCGGTCTCATTTCGATAAATATGGCGGTGGCGGAAGCGAACCGCCCGTCCGGCCCGATGCCTTCTCCCTCTACGTATTGACGGCGTCGATCGCTTCCGGTCCGCCGTGCCCGGAACTCAAGGTTGGTGTTGAGTGGGGCTGGGGCTTCGAACCGGACGGTAAGTTCTCCGGTGAACGCTGATGGGGCACCGGTGACCCGAAACACCGAACCCATGACTTCGTCGAACAGCGAGCAGACAGCGCCACCGTGTACTCGGCCCGGTGGACCTTCGAAGCATGGGCCGAACGTGACGTGTCCGACCGCCTCTTCCCCCTCCCGGTGGTAGGTGGCTCCCATCCCGAATGGGTTCAGCTCGCCACCGACGATAGAGGTCGGGTCGAAGACGACCGGCGACCCGTCCGGGGGAGGCTCGGGCCAGGCGTCGCGCTCTAGGAAGTGAGTGACCTGAAACCGGCGCTCAAGGCGTTCTTGCTTGGAGACTGGTGTGCCGGTCTCAGCATCATCGGCCAGCGTGGTGATCGCCGAGGTCATCCGCACCAATTGTTCGGGCCTGAGTCGGCGACTGAGTATCGCGTGGCCGAGCCGGCGGATCTCAGACACGAGGTCCACCCGAGTGGTATCGGCGGCTTCGTCGGTGATGTCGTCCATCAGTAGCCACCCCCGCCCTGTTCAGCATGTTCCGTTGCGGTGTCGGGTGCTTGGAGCGCATGTAGTTTGGAGTCGGTCGGCGGCTGCATAGCGACCAGTTGACCCGAGAACCACAGCCGACAGCAAGACGGGGCAAAACGCGGCGGAACCGGTGCTGAAATCGATGGCCGGGTCGTAACATCTTCGCAATGTGCAGGTAAAGTAGCTCATCGTGCGGATGGCGAGACTCGTGGCGGCTGGAGCCGCTCTCACACTTACTTTGGCTGGTTGTACCTCTGGTGAACGACCGACGCTGGTAGAGACCGCCAGCGGTCAGGACACACCGCCCGATGGAGAGTCAGAAGACGTCTCTCAATCCGTGGTAATCGATGTCGTAGACGGCGATCCTCAGATCGTCGAAGACGAGCCGGCCGAATCCGTGCCAGAACCCGAGGATGAACCCCCGGCCGATGAATCCTCGACCGGCGACCCCTTGGCCGACGTACCGATCGTCGTGTACGACACCGACATGGGCCCAGATATCGACGACGCGCTGGCCTTGGCCATGCTCCACAGCTACGAAAAGAGGGGCATGATCGAGTTGGGGGCGGTAACCGTGTCTCGCGATTCCCCACTTGGTGCCCGATACACCGATGCCGTCAATACGTTCTATGGTCGCCCGGACATCCCGATCGGCGTCTACCGAGGCGAAACGAAAGAGTTCGACGAGCAAGGCAAGTTCATCAACCTTGCCGGCCAATGGGAAAACGATGTTGCCGACTCTCCAATCCCGGACGGATTTCGAGTTCAGCGACAGGTACTGGTTGACGCTGCGGCAGCGGGACGATCGGTCATATTCATCCAGACCGGATTTTCTGGCAACCTATCGACGTTGATCGACAGCGGGGCCGACGACATTTCCGACCGCTCCGGGAACGACCTCGTGGCCGATCACAGTTCGCTGCTATCGATCATGGCCGGGGCCACGTCCGGCTTCGTGGAATTCAACGTCGAGTACGATGTTGCTTCCGCTCGTAACCTGATGCCGAATTGGCCCGGTGCGATGGTTCAGTCGCCGTTCGAACTTGGGGATGGAATCCACTACCCCTACACGTCGATTCGCGATGACCTGAACTGGGTCGACCGGCACCCGGTGAAAGAGGCATACGAGTTCAACGATCTCGGCTGGCACCAGGACGCCCCACCGTTTTACAACATGAAGACGTGGGATCTGACCTCAGTTCTGTATGCGGTCGAGCCTGATGCCGGCTATTTCGTATTGTCCGATCCCGGCAAGGTCACGATCGATGGCTCGGGACGGACCGGCTTCTCGGTCGGGTCCGATGGCCTTCACCGCAAGCTCGAAACCGCTGACCGACATAGCGAAGCTCAACGGAACGCCATCGTTGACCGCATGATCGAGTTGGTTTCCGACCGGCCGTAATCCTCTGAATAGGGCCCTCACCGGTCAGCGTTCAGGGGTAGTCGCAACGCTTCCATCGATGCCTTGGCCGAGTAGGTCGGCGCGTCCGCAGTTCGCTCCAGGATGGGTTCGGCCAGTGCACACCAATCGGGATGTGTAGGGACCAGACCCCACAAGCGCGGCCGAATGGTATCGGCCGGCAGGGCTAACGCTCGTATCAACGTCCGGACAAGGCGGTATCGATCCCGATGCGGTAATGGTCTGGCAACGAACGAAGGAGCGTCCCCATGTCAACTAAAAAAGCGTTGTTGGTACCAGTGTCGATAGTGGTCGGGGTTGCCGTGCTGACCGCTGGCTGCGCACGCTCGACCCCCTCGTCGGTGGCGTCTGGCGCAGTGCTCCCAGCCGAAGCCACTGCGGCAGGACCAGCGGGAAGCTCGTCGTCCGACGACGGTCGCCCCGGGCTGTTCAACTCCAGCCGTGCGACCCCGTTGTCGAACGGTCTGACCGCCGAATCCGGCGCCGACGACCCCGCCGACTCCACTACCGGTGACGCCGGCCCTGAACGGGGTGATGCGAGCCTCCCCGGGGTGCCGCTAGGTGGCGACCGAGATCGTTCTTCCGGTTCGACAACGACGACCACGGCGGGACACCCGGCATCGTCAACGACAACAACACCGCCCTCGTCCCCAAGGCCAAGCGATCCACCGTCGGACGGTCACCATGAAGAGCCGGTTCAGTCTCCGCCGAAGTTTCTGGACTTCTCAGTCTCATCGGTCACGCAATGCCCGACGACCGGCTCGGTGTCCTATGAGGAGGTGACCGTCTCGTGGGACGTGACGGGAGCCGACGAGGTCTACCTGGCTATAGACAACGAGTATGGGCCGTACGAGACCGGACTCCCAGCGAAGGCAAGCCTTGTGGTTCCCGGCCCTGGCTGTTCCGAACCGAATGACTACTACGTCGTGGCCAGTAACGCTGCCGGCCGCACGGTGAAACATGCTCGGCGCTCCGCAATGCCAGACCCCGAACCGACCGAACCACCAACCGAGGAACCGGTTTCGACGCCTCCGAAAATCCTGTCGTTCTCGGTCTCACCGGTCGAGCCATGCGAAAGCCCGAACGATCCTCCCCCGGGCCCGGTATCGGTGTCGTGGCAAGTCGAGGGCGCAGATCAGCTCTACCTGGCTATCGACAACGAGTACGGGCCGTACGAATCGGGGTTGTCAGCGACCGGGACTCTTGAAGCACCCGGCCCACAGTGCACCGACGACAATACCTATTATCTAGTTGCCGAAAACGACGCCGGTCGAGTGTCGACACACAAGGTTCGCACCGGCCAACCATAAGGACTTGGACACCCCGGCTGCCGCCGAGGAGACAAACCGAAGAACGGCGGAGGCCCGAGCCAAGGTGTGGCTCGG
>CALIFY010000035.1 GCA_938021675.1 uncultured Acidimicrobiales bacterium | reverse complement strand
TCCCGCAACAATTTTGAATGTTGCCGATTTCCCTACTTCGTCATCGCTGCAGCGTTCAGGGTCGAGCCCAGTCGCCTCCGTACTCTTCATTTGCTCTCCTAGATTTTGCGTAGTGAATTTTGGCCAGAACGTTTCGCTATTCTTGGAACATGCACTAGACGTCATTACCACTCGATCCTCACTCTGAAATGACTTACGTCACATGTCGGCTGGGCGTGTCGAGGCCACACCAGCCACGTAACGTGAGCGGTGACATGAATGAAACGCATCGGCGGGCGATCCACGCCACATGCTCATTGTCGCTAAGGTTCGAAGCGTGGACACCACGCCACCATGGGATCCGAGCGTTCTACAGATCGGCCATGGTCCGCCGCTCAAGAAGCGTTCGGCGCCAATGTCTGAGACCTTGCGGGCCTGCGCAGTTGTCGTATCGGTCGTGAAGGCCGTTCCGCTCGTCGGCGTCGTCGGCTGGTTCATCTACACGTCGATGACGATCACCTTCGCCGGCCCCGGCTGCGAACTCGATGACGAACTTTGCGGTGAGGGGCTTGGGCTATGGGTCTTGTTCTACGTGTTCATCGCAGGCGGAGCCGTGCTCGTCGGGCCGCCGTTGGTCGGCCAAGTGGTCTCGGCGCTTTCACGGCGAACCGTTGGTTTGGCTGCATCCGCACTGATCCTCACGATCCTTGATGCGGTTTTCGTTTTTCTGTACTGGTCTATCGGACCGGGTTCAGGCCACCCGGCCTCCGAGGTGACTGCGCCCTTTTTGGCCGTCGTCGGCGTGGCGGCCGCTCAGTTGGCGGTGGCCGGTGCCGCCCTTGTCGGCGCGCGCAGCTAGGGCACACAGCCGGTTCTGGTGAGGGCTGACCCTCTGCCTCCGGCCTATGGGCTCGGGGCGATCACCACGGTGCCGTTGTGGCCGCCGAAACCGAAGCTGTTCGACAGCGATGGCCCGGGTTCCCAAGGGCGAGGCTCGCCGACGACGAGGTCGATTTCGGGCATGTCCGGGTCGGGAGACTCAAACCCGAACGTTGGCGGGACCAGGCCATGGCTGATCGACAGGAGTACCGCTGCGGCCTCCAACGCCCCTGCGGCCCCGAGGGCATGGCCGGTGACACCCTTCGTCGAGGTGACGATCGGGCTTGGTTGTCCGAAGGTTTTGGCGATCGCTTCTGCCTCGGCCGAGTCATTGAGCGGCGTCGACGTGCCGTGAGCGTTGACGTGGGCGACGTCGCTCGGTCCGATCCCGGCGTCGGCCATCGCCAACTCCATACAGCGAACAGCACCCGACCCACCTGGCGCTGGTGCGGTGATGTGGTGGGCATCGGCGGTGCTCGCTGATCCAAGTACGACCCCAAGAACGGTGGCGCCCCGAGCTTGTGCTCGTTCGAGGTCTTCGAGTACCAGAACGGCGCAACCCTCCGACATGACAAAGCCGTCGCGGCGTGCGTCGAACGGACGTGAGACGCCGCTCGACGACAGTGCGGTCATGTTGCTGAAACCGGCAATCGCCGTCGGGGTGAACGGCGCTTCGCTTCCGCCGGCGATCATGACGTCGCAGCGGCCGTATCGGATGGCGTTCAACGCGTTGCCGATCGAATGGGTTCCTGCTGAGCACGCAGTGACGGTTGCCTCGCACGGACCCTGAAAGCCGTACCTCATCGACACGGTGGCGGATGCGGCATTGGGCATCATCATGGGGATCAAGAACGGCGAAACCCGCCTATCGCCCTTGTCGTGGCGGGTAACGATTTGTTTCTCGTTGGTGCCGATTCCTCCGACACCAGTGCCGATCATGACGCCGACCCGAGCCGGATCGACGTCGAGTTCACCGGCTTGTTCTAGCGCCATAGCGGCCGACGCAAGGGCGTACTGGGTAAAGGGATCAGCCCGACGGGACTCCTTTGGCGAATCGAACCATGGCGCCGGGTCCCACTCTGCGACCCGGCGGTCGCCGTCGGCCGGTCGGGTAAGCAAACCCTGCCAAAAAGCATCGAGCCCAACGCCGCACGGGGCGACGACGCCGAGACCGGTAACGGCGACCGTTCGGGACATCAGAGTTTGCCGGTCACGAGGTCGAAGGCGCCACCTACCGTTCCGATGCCTTCGAGTTCCTCTTCTTCAACCGACACATCGAACTCTTCCTCAAGCGCCATGACCAGCTCGACAAGATCGAGACTGTCGGCGTCGAGGTCTTCGGCAAAGCGAGCCTCTCGGGTCACCTTGTCGGCATCCACGGAAAGCACCTCGACGGCACACTTCCGGAACGCTTCGAACCTTGCATCATCACTCACGTCGTTCCTCCTGGAACTCTCAACTGGAGATCCGGATCGACCCGGATCGGAGATCACGCTATCCAAGGCCGCCGCCCATACCCAGGCCGCCATCGACGGCGAGTGTGGTTCCGGTCACGTAGCCGGCAGCTTCGGAGGCGAGATAGCCGACCGCAGCGGCCACCTCCTCGGGGGTTCCGACCCGACCGACCGGTACGGAGTCGGCCATAGCGGCGATCGTTTCCTGGCCGATCTTGGCCAACATGTCGGTCTCGATTGGACCGGGGGCGACGAGGTTGACGGTGATGCCGCGGGAAGCGAACTCGCGGGCCAGGGACCGCCCTAAACCGACGAGGCCCGCTTTGGAAGCCGCATAGTTGGCCTGACCGGCTTGGCCGACGGAGCCGACAACCGATGAGACGAGCACGATTCGGCCCCATCGTTGTTTCATCATCGGCTTTACCGCCCGCCGGACGGTTCGAAAAGTACCGGTGAGGTTTGCGTCGACCACATCGGTGAAGTCGTCGTCTTTCATTCGAAGCACCAGCCCATCGCGGGTGATGCCGGCGTTTGCCACGACGATGGTGGCAACGCCGAGCTGATCCTCGACCTCGGCGAACGCCTCGTCGATACTGCCGGTATCGGTGGTGTCGCACTGAACCCAGGTCAGGTTGTCGTCGAGTGCGTCCGGCTTGTTCCGAGAGCCGACGGCCACGGTGTGGCCATCGGCGGCCAGGCGACGGGCCACGGCGAGTCCGATCCCCCTGCTGCCGCCGGTCACGAGAGCTACTCGGGGCGTGTCGGTCCGTTCATTGCTCAAAGGCTGATTCATCGGGCTCCCGCCCACCGGACGATGGCGGTGGCCCACGTCATGCCGGCGCCGAAGCCGACGAACATCACATGGTTGCCCGGATCGATTCGGCCGGACTGCAGCGCGTCATCGAGGGCCAGGGGGATGGAAGCGGCCGATGTGTTTCCGGTCCGCTCCAACACCATGGCGGTCCGCTCCATGGTGAAGCCGAGCTTCTTCCATGCCGACTCAACGATCCGGATGTTGGCTTGGTGGGGGATAACGAGGTCGATATCGTCGGCGGTCAGGCCGGCCGCGTCGAGGGCGGCCGTCGCTGAGCGCTGTATGGCGGTGACCGCTTGCCGAAAGACTTCTTTGCCGTCCATCTTCATTACGTCACCGTGTTCGGCGTAGAGGATGTGGATGTAGTCGCCGTTAGAGCCGAGATCCCAGCTGAGGAGACGGCCATCGCCGGACTCGTCCCGTTCGACGACCGCGGCGCCTGCCCCGTTGCCGAATAGGATCCCAGTGCCACGGTCGTGGTAATCGGTTATTCGGTCGAGGGATTCTGCTCCGATGACCAAAACTCGATCCATGCCCTGGGTCAGCAAGCCGTTTGCCACGACCAGACCGTACACCCAGCCCGAACAGGCGGCCTGCACATCGAAGGCGCCGGCCAGGATACCGAGCTCGCGGGCCACGGCCGGAGCGGTGCCCGGGCACACGTGATCGGGGCTCGTGGTAGCCAGGATTACCTGGTCTATATCGGCCGGTTCGACACCGGCGTCGGCCAACGCCTTTTGTGCGGCCTCGGTGGCGAGACCCGACGTGGAGCCACCGATTCGTCGTTCGGCAATACCGGTTCGCTCTCGAATCCACTCGTCCGAGGTGTCCATCCATGCCGTGAGGTCTTCGTTGGTCAGGACCTTGTCAGGAAGTGCCGACCCGACCCCGGAGATCCTCAGACCCCAAGGTCCACTCATCGGTCTCGCCGCGTTATGTTCTTGTCCTGCAGTCATTGGTGTATCCGTTCTTGGCCTGAGGTGACAGTCTGAGGCGGCCGCGGCGACATTTAGTGGGGCGCCCCTACCGTCTCGGCCCTGAGCCAGGCCAACGGTTGTGAGGTGGTTACCCGCTCGCCGGCGAGGGCGAGCAGGCCTTCAAGGCTTCCAGCGAACGCAGAGCGTACCGCTTGATTGCCGACCGAGCCTACAAGTTCGCCCCGATCTACGTGGCGACCGGTCTCTAGACCGTCGACCGGCTCGAACACTCCGGCCGATGGGCTGACGATCAACCGTTCGATGGCATAGAGCAGTTCACCTTCGGCGACCGCTCCAGTCTCCGAGGCGTGAGACAGATTTTCCAACAATCCGTCGACCTCGGTCGGTGAGTTGACCCCGAACGTGGTGTGGCCCTTCAAGGTTCGTTTGACGAGCCCGGTGAGGACTGTTCCCGGCCCGAGTTCGAGGTACACCGAAGCCCCTGCAGTGTCGAGACTGTGCAAGGTTTGACGCCATTGGACCGGGCTGGTGAGTTGGGCCCCCATGAGGCCGGCCCACTCGGCCGGATCGTCGTGGATGAGGCCGTCGACGTTCGCTACTACGGGTCGATTCGGAACCCGCATCTCGACCTCGGCAATGGCCTTGCGGAGCCGGTCGCGGGCCGGAGACATGAACGGGGTGTGGAAGGCGCCACCAACTTTGATGGGGATGACCCGCTTTGCGCCGTCCGCCTTCGCCGCAACAGCGGCGCGGTCGATGGCCTCGGGGTCTCCGGCCACCACGACCTGTCCTGGAGCGTTGTAGTTGGCGACCCATACCTCGCCGTCGGTCTTGCGGCATACGAGATCGACGTTGTCGTCGTCGAGGCCCAGGACCGCCGCCATCGTTCCGGGATTTTCTTCTGCCGCTGCTTGCATGGCGGCGCCGCGTTCGGTGACGAGCCGGACGCCGTCGGCGAAGCTCAGCACCCCGGCGGCGGTAAGGGCCGAATATTCGCCGAGGCTGTGACCGGCGTGGAACGCTGGTTCCACCCCGGTTCGCTCGACAGCGTCGAGCACGATCATGCTGGCGACATACGTGGCCAGCTGTGCGTTGTCCGTCTGACGAAGCTCGTCGGCATCGGCGTCGAGAAGTAGATGTTCGACGTCTCGTTTGGACGCATCGGAGGCTTCGGCAACCAGTTCCCACGATGGGTGGTCGCGCCACGCCTCACCGATACCGGACGTCTGCGATCCCTGGCCGGGAAAAGTGAAGGCGATAGTCACTGTACTCATCATCCATTCTGACTCGCTGGAGGTGGAGAACGTTTCACCAATCTCCCAATAGGACTGGAGTACTAGTCGGATCGAAAGATACATCATGTAAGGAGAACTGGTTCAATGATCTGGCCGGCGCGACCGGCTATGGTGGAGGGCTGCTCCAACCTTGCCCGGGTGGCGGAATGGCAGACGCGGCGGATTCAAAATCCGCTGTCCGAAAGGACGTGTGGGTTCGACTCCCACCCCGGGCACCGAACGCAATGCACGGATAGAGCCGCATTGCAGAGATTCAACAGGAGTACCGATGTTTCGGTCATCTATCGAGAAGAGGTTGACCGCCGTTTCGCGGGACCTCGGCTCGTTGCGGGAAGAGCTCAACGTCATCGAAGAACAACACCGGCAGGTAGCGGACGAAGCGGACGATTGCCGGCTCCGGGCCATGGTTTCGGAAACGCCGCTCGCCGAGCAGGAGCACCGGGAGGCGTCCAAGGCGGTCGCAGCGGTAACGCGAGACCTCGAATCGAAGCGCAAACGACTACAGAAGTTGGAGCGTCGACAGGACGAACTGCTGGACTCGCTGTCGCGCCGGAACGCCGATGGTGTCGATCGTCATGGAGCCGATCCTGATGGAAAGGTGCCCCGTTGAGTCAAGTTCGCGTTGTGATCGCCGAGGACGAGCCGCTGATCCGCCTCGATTTGCGGGAAAGCCTTGAGGAAGAGGGCTACGAAGTTGTCGGCGAGGCTGGCGATGGCGCCGCGGCGGTCACTCTCGTTCGCGATCTCGAGCCAGATGTGGCGATCCTCGACATCAAGATGCCCGGCGTCGATGGGTTGGCGGCCGCCCGCGACATTGTGGCTGAGCGGCTTTCGGCGGTGGTGATCCTTACCGCGTTTTCTCAGCGTGAGTTGATCGAGCAGGCCAGGGATGCCGGTGCGCTCAACTATTTGGTCAAACCGTATAGACGTCAAGAGTTGGTGCCAGCTATCGAGCTTGCAATCGCCCGATTTAGGGACCTCGTAGCCCTTTCGGACCAGACCGATCTCCTCGCCGAACAGTTGGAGACGCGAAAGATCGTCGATCGGGCCAAGGGCCAGTTGATGGACCAGCACGGACAGTCTGAGCAGGAGGCGTTTCGCTACTTGCAAAAGACGGCGATGAGTCTGCGGTCGACGATGCGAGATGTGGCATCCAAAGTCATCGATGGCGAACTGGCTCCCTGAGTAGCCGAAGGCGGTATGTCTTCCTTCGGCGTCGAGTTGGAAGTGGCCGGACAAGCCTTCGAGGTTCACCGCGCTCGGTAGCGGTCGAGGAGTAGGCTCAAGGCGTGGCAACGCTGATGCTCGTCGACGGGAACTCGCTCACCTACCGAGCCTTTTTTGCTCTGCCGGACGACTTGGTAACGGCAAGCGGGCAGGTGACGAATGCCGTGTTCGGTTTCACCTCGATGCTGATCAACCTCGTGCGTGATCATCAACCCGATGGCCTCGTCGTGGCGTTCGATCGGCCCGAGCCGACGTTCCGCCACGAGAAGGTCGAAACATACAAAGCCAATCGGTCAGCCGCTCCCGATGTACTGCGGCAACAGATGGGTCTCGTTCGGGAAGTGCTCGATGCACTTCGCCTGCCTCAGGTCGATCTTGCCGGGTTTGAAGCCGATGACATCCTGGCGACCCTGGCCGACCAGGGCGTGGCCGAAGGGCTTGACGTGTTGATCGTGACCGGCGATCGAGACAGTTTCCAGCTCGTGAAAGACCCCGGTGTCAAAGTGGTGTACAACAAGCGGGGGGTCAGCGACTACGCCATCTATGACGAGGCGGGAATCGAAGAACGAACCGGGGTCCGGCCCGACAAGTACGTGGAGTACGCCGCCCTCCGAGGAGACCCTTCGGACAATCTTCCCGGCGTCCCTGGGGTTGGTGAAAAGACAGCGGCCAAACTCATCAACAAATATGGCGGCATCGATGGGATCTATGAGCATCTCGACGAGCAGACACCGAAGTTGCGAGAGAATTTGGCGGCGAACGAGGATCGGGTCCGCATCAACGCCGTGGTGATGGAGTTGCTGCGCGATGTGGCGCTCGAATCGGGGCCAACCGATTTCATAGGTATCGAGCCCTACGACACCGAAGAGGTCAAGAAGCTCTTTGATTTCCTTGAGTTCAAAACATTCTTTCCCAGGCTGGAAGAAGCGTTTGCCCCCGGAGCGGACTCTGGCTCGAATCTGGCCGAGCTTTCGGTAACCGTCGAATCGCCAGCGGATTCCACCGCCGCCCTGGCGGCGATTGCCCGCCTGGCCAGCGAAAGTGACCAACCGGTTGCCGTCGCAGGTCGCAGTGAGGATGGAGTAGATGGTGTAACCGGGCTGGCCATCGTCGGTTCGGCCACAAGCGGAGCCGCACCCATCGAGGCGCTCTGGTTACACGGCGCGGTGCTCGGCCACCAAGAGGTTACCGGCGCCCTCGATTCTCTCCTTTCCACCGAGGGCCGTGGTGTGTACGCCCACGACGCCAAACCGTTGATTCGATCCTTACTCACGACCGGAACCGACTTACCGGACCTTCAGCTCGATACGTCGCTCGCCGCCTACCTGCTCGATCCGGCTGGCAATTCGTACTCGCTCGATGTGCTGGTGCCTCAATACGCCGAGTATCGGATGCCAGAACCTGATGTTGCGCCGGCCGGTCAGCTCGATTTCGGTGAACATTCGATTTCCCCCGCAGAGGCGACAGCGATCGAAGCGGCGGGTGTTGCCTTGGTTGCGCCGGGCCTGTTAGCGGCGATCGACAAGAATGGACTGCGGTCGCTGAACGACGACGTCGAGGTGCCGTTGGTGGCCACCCTGGCGAGAATGGAGCACGTCGGGCTGGCGGTCGATCGCTCCGAGCTTGAGCGGTTGAACGCGGACATGACGGCTGAGGCCGGGGCTCTCGCTGAGCAGATCCAATCGGAGGCGGGAGAGGAGTTCAACGTGAACTCCACCAAGAAGCTGCGGGAGATCCTTTTCGAAAAATTGGGGTTGAAGCCTCAGAAGAAGACGAAGACCGGTTACTCGACCGATCAGGCCACGCTGGAGAAACTGGCCGGCGACCACCCCATCATCGATCATCTGTTGCGGTATCGAGAAGTGG
This sequence comes from uncultured Acidimicrobiales bacterium, assembly GCA_938021675.1. GTDB lineage: Bacteria > Actinomycetota > Acidimicrobiia > Acidimicrobiales > SZUA-35 > JAHELU01. The sequence goes on along the minus strand of CALIFY010000035.1, from coordinate 57,794 downwards.
AGAAGTTGCGGTCGACCTATGGGCAATCGCTGCTCGATGCCGCCGGTCAAGATGACCGTATCCATGCCACCTTCAACCAAACCGTTGCAAGAACCGGCCGGTTGTCCAGCGAGAACCCGAACCTGCATAACATCCCGGTTCGTACCGAGCTCGGCCGGACGTTTCGCAACGCGTTCATCCCGAGCAAAGGGTTGCAGTTGTTGGTGGCCGACTACAACCAAATCGAGTTGCGGTGCATCGCCCATCTTGCCGACGATCCGGGGCTCATCGAGGCCTTCACCGTCGGGGACGATGTTCACCGGATGACCGCAGCCCGGGTGTTCGGCGTCGAAGAAGACGACGTCACCTTCGAACAGCGAAGTAAAGCCAAGATGGTGTCGTACGGTTTGGCCTACGGGATGGAGGCCTACGGGCTTGGGCAACGGCTCGGTATCGCCACCGACGAGGCTCGAGTCATCCTCGACGCGTACTTCGAGAGCTTTCCCGCCGTCCGAACGTACATGGATGAGACGGTCAAAGAAGCTAGGAACCGTGGGTACACCGAAACGTTGTTCGGTCGTCGGCGGGCCATCCCCGAACTGATGAGCGATAACCGGAACTTGCGCCAGGCGGGGGAGCGCCAGGCGATGAACGCCGGAATACAGGGACTGGCGGCCGACATTTTCAAGGTGGCGATCGTCCGTTTGGATCGGGCGCTCATGGATCGACAGGCCGAGAGTCGGTTGGTCCTCCAGGTCCACGACGAAGTGATCCTGGAAGTACCGGACTCCGAGGCCGACGATGTGTCGGCGTTGGTGATCGAAGAGATGCGCGGGGCTTTTGAGCTTCGGGTTCCGTTGGAGGTCAATCTCAGCTTCGGGGCGACCTGGGCTGATGCCAAGGGCTGATGCGGCGACCGTTCGTTGTGGTCGAACGCCGCCGACCCGGGTGACGCTGCACGGGTGCCCGACAGCTTTCCGCTTGGGCTTCCGTAAGAAACGTTTGCCGGTTTCGGGAACCGGTGCCGTCGGCACGACGTCTTACCCATCATGAAACGAGCACGGTTTCTTGTCGTTCCGATGATTGCCACGGTCGCTCTGGCGGGCGCAGCGTGCGGTTCGGACGAGCTGGCCGGCGCAGACCTGCCGCTCGATCGTGAGGTCGTGTTGACCTACGACATCCCGGAGGTCCTTGAAGGACAGTCGTTTACGGTTACAGCCGTTGCCCACGAGGTCGTTGGTCAGGAGACGCGTTCCAGGGTCCGGCTCATCAACGAGTCCGACGTCATTGAGGAGACGTGCGCCGAAGCCATGGAGATCGCCGAACAACGAGTTGCCGAGCTCGGAGTCACAGCGAATTTGGTGTGCCGCGAAGAGACCCGTGAGCTCACGGAACGTTTTCACGAGTTTGAAGTGGTCGATGCGTCGGGCGAGGTCACGCTGCAGTTGTCGAGCGACGCCTCGTTGCCGTACAGCGTCCTCGTCAGGGTGATCACCGAGGAGATGCACTCGGGCTGCCGCAGTTTTGGACCGGTGGACCTCGAGCCCGACCAGGACCGGCTCCACATAGCGGTCGACGACGACTACCTCTGCGACGGCGACTGAGCCGACCGGACAGCGCGAAACCCCTAGCGAGGCGGCCCCCTGAACAGGGCGAGGGCGGGTTTATCGGAGGGCTTCGCTAACCTGGTCGACGGACGGGATCGTCCCGTTCTCTTTTTTCGTGCCTGGTTACAGATCCACGTGAGAAGATCATGAGAAAGTTCGTCTACTTCCGTGTCCACCACTGAAATCGATATCGAGACTATGAGCTCAGACGCTCCCGACAATCCCGCCACCGAACCGACCGACGACTACGTTCCGCGTCAGATCACCGCCAACGACCTCGATGGGTCGCTCGACGACGCATACGCCGCGTCGATGGTCATGGTCGACGACGGGCAGCTCGTCAACGGTACTGTCGTTCGAGTTGACCGGGATGAGGTGCTCGTCGATATCGGGTACAAGTCCGAGGGCGTCATTCCCTCTCGGGAACTATCGATCCGCAATGACGTAGATCCGAGCGAGATCGTCTCCATCGGCGATGAGCTCGAAGCTCTCGTACTCCAAAAAGAAGACAAGGAAGGACGCCTTCTCCTCTCGAAGAAGCGGGCGCAGTACGAGCGAGCATGGGGCACGATCGAAGCGGTCAAAGAGCGCGACGGCATGGTTTCCGGTCCGGTGATCGAGGTGGTGAAGGGCGGCTTGATCCTCGATATCGGGCTCCGTGGATTCCTTCCGGCGTCGCTGGTCGAACTGCGTCGAGTTCGAGACCTGCAGCCGTACATCGGTCGCAGCCTCGAAGCGAAGATCATCGAACTGGACAAGAACCGCAACAACGTGGTGCTGTCCCGTCGGGCATACCTCGAAGAGACTCAGAAAGAACAGCGCGAAGACTTCCTGGCCAACCTCACCCCCGGCGAAGTTCGTTCCGGTGTCGTGTCGTCGGTCGTCAACTTCGGCGCCTTCGTCGACCTCGGCGGCATGGACGGGCTTATTCACGTTTCCGAGTTGTCCTGGAAGCACGTCGACCATCCCGGTTCCGTGGTGGCCGTCGGTGACGAGGTCACCGTCCAGGTGCTGGAAGTCGATCTCGAACGGGAGCGGATCAGCCTGTCGCTCAAGGCCACGCAGCAGGACCCCTGGCAGGAATTCGCCTCGTCCCACCGCGTTGGCGAGCTGGTCTACGGTCGGGTCACCAAATTGGTTCCATTCGGTTCGTTCGTCCAGGTGGGCGACGGCATCGAGGGGCTTGTCCACATTTCGGAGATGTCGGCCCATCACATCGACTTGCCAGAGCAAGTCGTCACTCCAGGCGAGGAGCTGTGGGTCAAGATTATTGATATCGACCTCCAACGTCGACGGATCAGCTTGTCGATCAAGCAGGCCGCTGAAGGCGGTGTCGTGGCCCAGGAGTACCAGGAACACTTCGGCGAGCATGCGTTCGACGAAGAAGGAAACTACATCGGCCCGACCGAGGTCGATCCGGCCACCGAGGCGGCGTGGGCCGAGTACTACGAGGAGTTGGGCGGCGCTCCCGCTGAGGGAGCGGCTTCGGAGGACGACGCAGTCGCCGTTGACGGTGCAGCTCCGGCGGAGGCTTCCGAGGACGGTGCAGCTCCGGTCGAGGCCGCAGCACCAGATGAGGTCGTGTCAACCGAAGACGCGGCGCCGGTCGACGGAGAGACGGCTGCCGCTGAGGTAGCCGTGTCCGAACCCGATGCAGACTTGGGCGGCTCAACTGCTGCTGACATCGAGTCTCCTTCGGTCCCGACAGAGCTGGCTCCAGCTGAGGTTGAGCCTCCTTCACCCGAGGCGTAGTCACCCGAAGTTACTTCACGCCGGCGAGACCGGTTGAAATCGAACGTACGCGACATGGCGCACCACACACGTGGTGCGCCATGTCGCGTACCCGTTCATCCGGAGTAAAACCGGCCGTCAATGCAGATTGATTTGCGCCAACACGACACAAATCCTAAGCCCGGCCCCCCAATGCGCCGAAGAGGGTCCTAAGCATTCCGGCGGTTTTTCAAGGCCGCCACCAGACCCAGGAGAGTGTCGTGAACTCACGACGGACGGTGATCCTCATAATTGCAGTTGTGGTCGGCGCCCTGGCAGCTGTCGGCCTGCTGAACTATGTGCAGAATGCCGAATCAGGTGCAGGCGAAGCCGGAGCCCCAGTCGAGATTTGGGTGGTCCAACAACCCATTCCGAAAGGGACACCAGCTGAGACCGCTATCGAACAACAACTGATCGGACGATCGGAAATCCCCCAGCGATATCGTCCTGCCACGTCGGTCACGGAGCCTTCGACCGAACTAGCTGGCCTTGTCGCCATATCGGACCTGCCGGTCAACATGCCCATCGTCACCGGCAACTTCGTATCGCCGAAGATCGTCGATACGGGGATAACCGATCGCTTGGAAGAGCGAGGCCTCGTCACCGTGAGCTTCACCGTCGATCAGGCCCGCGGCGCAGCGTTCCTGATCGAGCCTGGCGACTTCGTGAACGTGCTCATCGAACGCCAATGGGAAACGCCGTTCTTTGATGATGATCCGCCGATTCCGGTGACGCCGGAGGCCACGGCCGAGCTCGCTGCTGAACTCCAAGCCAACGACGCCATCCGGCCGATCCTGACCGATCTGTTCCCGGTCGATTCACGGCTCGTGTATCAAAAGGCCGAAGTGCTGGCCATCGGCACCAACTTGGTCCCCGATATCGGTCAGACCACCACTGCCGAGGGCGAAGAAGCGGCAGCGGCAGCGGCACCACCTCCCGACCGTGGCTTGATCACACTAGCGGTCCCGCCAGAGGCGGCTCAGGTCATTCTCAACGTTGGCCGGGACAACATCTACCTCTCACTCGTGCCCGACGACTACGAGCCGCGGCCGATTCTGCCTCTGGACCCGACGACACAGGTCTTGCCCGGCGAGAGCGACGGCCGTCTCACCCCGTACGAGGGATTCGAGGGCGTCATCGATCCGACCGATATCGATGACCTTACGTTCTCCGAAGGTGAGGATCGTATCGGAACCACACCCGGCGCCGGGGCCAGCGAAACGCCAGCTACCACCGCACCGCCGGATACGACCGCTCCTCCGCCAGACGAAGCTGAACCGCCCGCCGAGGGCGAAGAGGGCGAGGCAGGCGAGCCCGCCGAGGCGACAACCACCGTTCCGCCAGAAGGTTCAGAGGACGAGTGATGAGCGAGGACTTCGACTTTCTTGACTTTGATGAGCTCGGTTCCGACACCGTCGTCGAGCCCCAGGGCTATGAACCTGAGCATCGACTCGCTGGTGGCGCTGGTGTCGCCGTGGTCGATGAGGATCAGGCTGTTGCCGACTACTTGGCCGGGATGTTCGAAGGAGCGGTCGAGACCGCCCCAACTCTGGAAGCGATCGAGCCGAAACTTGGACTGGCATCGACGGTTCTCGTGCTTGGTCCGTCCTGCGCAACTCAGGCCTGTTTCGACACCATTCAACATTGGAGCCGAACCCACCCGAACGTCGCCGCGGTGTTGGTGACCCCGGAACTGTCGACCAGCCTGTTGCAGGACGGGATGCGGGCCGGGATCAAGGACATGTTGTCTGCCCCTATCGATCAGGCGGCGCTGTTGGAAACCGTCGATCGGGTGGCCGATGGCCTCCCGAGCGCAGAACAAATGGTTGCCCAGGGGAGCACCCCGCCACCGAGCCCAGAGTTCGATGGTGAGATCGGGCGGGTTCTGAGCATCTTTTCCACCAAGGGCGGTTCCGGTAAGTCGGTCACTGCGACCAACCTTGCCGTCGTCCTAGCGAGACGATCGGCGAAACCGGTCGTTCTCATCGACGGCCACATGCAATTCGGGGACGTTGCCGTCATGCTGAAGCTCCAACCGGAGCACACGGTGCTCGATGCCATAGCTCAGCTCGATGGACTCGACGTGACAGCGGTCGAGCACATGATGACCATTCATGAACCATCGGGGTTGTATGTGCTGGCAGCTCCGCTTGAGCCGTCGTTCGCCGACCAGATCACCGGTGAGCAGGTGGCAACTCTGTTGGAGATCGTCCGCCAGTTCGCCGGTCACGTCATCGTCGACTTGCCAGCCATCTTCAACGAGGTGGTCCTCAGCGTGATCGAGAACAGCGACGAAATCGTGCTCGTGGCAGGGCTCGACATCCCCAATATCAAGAACGTGAAGATTGGCTTGAGCACGCTGGCGATGCTCGGGGTCGCAGAAGAGAGCCTCCACCTCGTACTGAATCGAGCCGACTCCAAAGTCAAGCTCGATGTGTCCGAGGTGGAGCGAACCCTTGGGGTCACCGCTTCCGCTCACGTTCCGTCCGATGTCGTCGTCCCGATTTCGGTCAACAAGGGTTCGCCGGTAGTTCTTTCGGCGGCCAAGTCAGGTGTCGCTCGGGCGTTTGAGCAGCTGGCGCTGCGATTCGCCGACGGGGCGACTGCAGAGGCGGGGCCGGTCGGCGGTCGTCGCAAGTTCTTCGGATAATGGAGGCGTGTTAGGCGATGTCACTCTACGAACGATTGCAAGAAGGTTCCGGCGATGCTGGGGGCGGCGAGGATAGTCGCACCAACGCACTCGACGATCTTCGTCACCGGGTTCACGGGTCACTCATCGAGGAACTCGGCCCGGTCCTGTACGACAAGCGGCTTACCGAGGACGAGCTACGTAAAAAGGTCCACGATGCCCTCCAGACCGCGCTGGCCCAGGAACGTGCGCCGATCTCGGCGGCTGACAAAACTCAGCTGATCCAAGACGTCTCCGACGACATCCTCGGCTACGGGCCGATCGATCGTCTTCTGCGAGACGAGGACGTGTCCGAAATCATGTGTAACGGTCCGGAACAAATCTTCGTTGAACGAAGCGGAAAACTGTCGGTGGAGGAGGTGACGTTCGTCGATGAACTTCACCTTCGTCGAATCATCGACAAGATCGTGGCCCAAGTCGGTCGCCGGATCGACGAATCGTCTCCCTTGTGCGACGCTCGACTTGCCGATGGTTCTCGTGTGAATGCCGTCGTTTCCCCTCTCGCCATCGACGGACCGTTCCTCACCATCCGAAAGTTCTCAGCGGACCCTCTACGCATCGACGACCTGATCCGGTTCGGTACGTTGAGTGTCCACGCCGCCCGATTTCTTCAGGCTTGTATCGTCGGCAAGCTGAACGTCGTCGTCTCCGGCGGTACCGGCACCGGTAAGACGACCACCCTCAACGTGCTGTCGTCCTTCATCCCTGACGGGGAACGGATTATCACCGTCGAAGACGCCAAAGAACTGCAACTGAACCAGCAGCACGTGCTGTCGCTAGAGACTCGACCTCCGAACATCGAAGGTAAGGGCGAGATCACCATTCGAGACTTGGTGAAGAACACGCTTCGTATGCGGCCTGATCGAATCGTCGTAGGGGAGTGTCGCTCCGGCGAGGCCCTCGACATGTTGCAGGCCATGAACACCGGCCACGACGGTTCGCTCACCACCCTCCACGCCAATAGCCCTCGCGACTCTCTTAGTCGTCTCGAGACCCTGGTGCTGATGGCGGGCTATGACCTTCCGGTGCGGGCCATCCGAGAGCAAATTTCTTCCGCCGTCGATTGTGTTGTGCAGCTCCAACGGCTTCGGGACGGCACTCGGCGAATCACTCACATCTCTGAAGTTGCCGGCATGGAGGGCGAGATAATCACCCTCCAAGACATCTTCATGTTCGACTTTGGTGCTGGTGTTGATGATCAAGGGCGTTTGAAGGGTCAACTCAAGGCGACCGGCGTCCGACCGAAGTTCTCCGAAAAACTTGCAGACAACGGGATCAGGCTTGGTCCCGAGATGTTTGCCCCCGGCGGCACCGGTGAAGCGACGCCTCCGCCGCCAAAGAAAGGGCGAGGTAGAAAATGATTCCGACCCCGACCCGTCTTTGGCGCGCCGTTGCCGTTCTGGCAGCATCGCTGCTGACGCTCGTCGTCGTCGCCGGGTCCGCGGTCTCGGCTGAATCGGACGGTGGTCCGTCCGGTCTCCCAGTTGTGACCGGTGTAGACGCCATCCGTTCCGACGTTGAAATTTCGGTGTTGTCCAGTGACTACTCGGTCCCGGCCGACGCGGTCTCGGTTATGGAAACCGGTGGACAGCAAGAAGGCCAAGATGATGACACCGACCCGCTTTCGGCTGCCACGGTAACGTCTGCTCGGCTGGGCAACCGTGCGACAGAGTTGGTCTTTGTCCTGGACGTCGACAACAGAACGTCGGGAGATGCAGTTCTCGACCGAGTAGGCGAGGCGATTATCGCCATCGCCGGCGACCTACCACCCGAGGTCGAGGTAGCTGTCGTTACCGCCGGCTCTGATGCCGATGCCGTGACACGGCTGACATCGAGCTCCGATCGGGTCGCGCAACAGATTCGGGCCATAGAGGCCGACCGTGGTGCCGCGCTGTTCGACGGGGTCTCCATCGCCGGCGAGGCGATGAGTGATACGCCTGGAGCGGTTCGATCGGTCATCGTCTTCTCCGGTGGGCCCGATACGGCCTCGACGGTTTCGGCTGAGGACGCCGCCGGCAGCTTGGTCCAATCCGGGGCACAACTGATCGCCGTCAACTACGGCGAAGCTGAAGAGGGCCTCCAGACGATCGTCGACACGACCGGCGGCACGATGATCGAGATGCGAGACGTCGATGGCGCACGGAATGCGATCGAAGCTGCGACGGCCGTGGCCGTCGACCGCCTTCTCGTCTCCTATCGAAGCGACGCCGCCCTCGGGCAGCGCCGCAACGTCACGCTCACCATCGACGAGACCGAGTTGAACGTCTCGTACCCGAACGGGGTCGTGACTTCGAGCGCCTTCCAGCTGGCGCCGGATGACGATGGTGCTGGAAGCAGGTTGAGCTTCTTCGGAAATTCGATCGTGCTCTATATATCGATCCTGTTGGCCTTCATCGCTATCACCGGAACGATCTGGGCGCTGGCCTCGATGTTCTCCGGCGGTCAGTCCGCCTTGGATTCCCTTCTCTCGCGATACGCCGAGAACGATGAGGCGCTCGAAGAAGAAGAAGTGCAAGAGATGCTGATCCAGTCGGCCCTCGTTCAACGGGCGGTCGACCTTACCGAGAGCTTCGTGGAGCGTCGTGGCTTTCTGGCCAGGATCGAGGACCTTCTCGAGCGGGCCAACCTGCCGGTTCGGGCCGGTGAGGGGATCTTCTTTATCACGACGGCCATGATCGTCGTGACAAGCGTCGTGTATATCGTCGGGCGGAGCGTGTTCTTTGCCGGTATGGCTGGCATGTTGACCGTCGGCATTGGCTTCTTCACCGTCAAGTTCTTGGCCTCCCGCCGGCTTAAGACGTTCGAAGCACAGTTGCCAGACACCTTGCAGCTCTTGGCCGGCACGCTTCGTGCCGGGTACTCGTTGCCACAGGGGCTAGATGCTGTAGCCGACGAGATCTCTGATCCAATGGGTCATGAGCTTCGGCGAGCCATTACCGAAGCCCAGCTCGGTCGGGAACTGGAAGAGGCACTGACCGGTATCTCCGACCGACTGAACAGCCCCGATTTCGCCTGGGCCGTCATGGCGATAGGTATCCAGCGGGAAGTTGGTGGCAACCTCAACGAGCTGTTGATGACGGTGTCGGAGACCATGATCCAACGGGAACGCCTCCGGCGCGAAGTAAACGCGCTTACCGCCGAGGGCAGGGTTTCGGCGGCCATCCTGTCGTTCATGCCGCCTGGACTCGGGTTCGTACTTTGGGTCATGAACCCCGACTACGTGGAGATACTGTTCGCCAGTCTGCTCGGTTGGGCCTTGATCGGGGGAGCGACAATCTCCGCGCTCGTCGGACTGGTCTGGATGAAGAAAGTGATCACGATCGATGCTTGACGCGCTGAATTCAGTCCCACCCGAGGCATACATTATTGGGCTTGTCGCTGCTGTCGGTCTTGGTGCCTTCCTCATCCTTAGCCGGTTCGACGAACGGTCGGCGGCGACGGACACCCTCCGTCAGCTCGACGACTATCAAATCGAGAATCAACGCGACCAGGAACTTCTTGAGCCGATCTCGGAGCGGTTGCTCGGGCCTATCGTTTCGTTTTTCTCGCGAACCGGGAGTCGCCTAAATCCTCCCGACTACGTCGAATCGGTGCGCAACAAGCATGTGCAGGCTGGCATCTATTCGCCGGAGCGAGTTGAGCGGTTCCTGGCGACTCGTATCTTGCTCTTCGTACTGGTGCCGTTCTGGTTGGCATTCGTATTCCTTATCAATCCGCTTGGTATGGGAGGAATGCTCCAACTCGTACTTGCCGCGGTCGGCGTTGCCGGGCTCGTTATTGGGCCGGGTTCTCGCCTCAACAGTAAGGTCAAGGAGCGCCAGTCGGAGATCCAACGAAACCTCCCAGACGTACTGGATTTGTTGGTGATTTCCGTCGAGGCCGGGCTTGGATTCGAGCAAGCCGTCGACCGCGTGATTCACAATGTGCCAGGTCACCTGTCCGACGAGTTCGCCAGGGTGCTCGGAGAAACGAGCGCCGGCGCGACCAGAGCCGATTCGCTCCGGAGTCTGCAAGAGCGAGTCGACCTTCCCGAGGTTCGGTCGTTCGTGTTGGCCATGATTCAGGCCGATCGGTTCGGTGTGAGCATCGGGCGAGTGTTGCGAGCCCAGGCCGATGAAATGCGTATCAAGCGCCGGCAGCTAGCTCAGGAGAAGGCACAAAAAGCACCGGTCAAGATGCTGATCCCCATGGTGTTCTGTGTCTTTCCTGCCTTGTTCGTAGTCATCCTTGGGCCGGCGATGATCAGCATCGTTGATAGCTTGGGTTGAGCGCGGCCTACCGATGAGCCTGGAGCGGAGCCTGGGGGTTTTGCTGGCCATGGTCGGGTTCGTCGTTGGTGCGGCGGTACTGACCGACAATAGCCTGCTGACCCACATCGCAACCGGTGAGCTCATCCTCGAACGAGGGTCGGTACCTTCGACCGACCCATACTCGGCGACGGCCCGTGGCGAGCCATGGACTGTTCAGAGTTGGCTGGTCAGCGTGTTGTATGCCGTCGTCCACGGTGCGGCCGGGCCTGCCGGCCTGCGGATTCTGCATGGATTCGTCGCCGCTGCGGTGGCGGTTGGTGTGTGGGTTCTGGTCTCGCCGGCCCGCCAAGTCGTCACGAGGACCGGCCTTGCCATGATCCCGATCGGGGTTGGCTTAACTTTTTGGTCGCCCCGCCCGTTGATGTTCGGGTTACTCGGCGTGGTCGCTGTGCTGTTAGCTCTGCGTGGTCTGTTGCCTCCGTGGATGATGGTGCCGGTGATGTGGGTGTGGGTCAACAGTCACGGGTCGTTTCCGCTGGCGGTGGTGTTGATCGGGGCTGTCGTCGTTGGCGCCGGTCTGGATGACAAAAGATGGCCATCGGCCGAGGGGCGAGTCCTGGCATGGACCGTCGGCGGGACGTTGGCCGGGGCGCTCAATCCAATCGGTCCGGCCATCTTATGGTTTCCCATCCAAATGCTGGGCCGCCGAGAGGCACTCCAGGGCGTGTTGGAATGGTCGGCCCCGCAGTTCAAGTCGGTGGGGGAGTGGCTCTTCTTGGCCTTGGTTCCGTTGCTGGTGTTGGCTGCTACTCGCGGTGCGCGAGGTCGGGAGCTGGTACCAGGCCTCGTGGTGTTGGCCGCAGGGCTCCTCGCGATCCGCAACATCAATGTGGCGTCCATAGTTGTCGTGGCGGCCATCGCTCCTGCATTCACCGATTTGGTCGGCTCGGCCGATGGAGCTGAACGGGGGATTATCGCCAGAGCCGCGGCGGCCAGCGGGGCGGTAGGTCTCGTGGTGGCGGTCGCCGCGGTGGCGGTGGCGCCCGGGTTCGATCTCGATGCGTATCCGATCGAGGAGGTCGAGGCTCTCGAACGGCAAGATTTGGTGGCCGATCCTGACGTTCGTCTCGTGCATCGCGACGGCGTCGGAAACTATTTGACCTTCCGGTACGGGCCGTCGGCTGCCGTGTTTATCGATGACCGTTTCGACTTCTACCCGCTTGAGATTACCGCAGATCACCTCGACCTTTTGGACGGTGGCGACGTTGGTGAGATCCTCGATCGTCGGAAGGCCGATGTCGTGTTGTGGGAGGCCGACGGATCGCTAGCCCACTGGCTTCGGGCCTCCGATAGGTGGGATGTTGTGCTTGAAGGAGAATTTTGGGTCGTGGCGTGCCGTCGTGACGGGCCGGTCCAGGATCGGTGCGCCAACCTGTAACGACCTACACGACCCGCTTCGATGCTCTCAATGCCCATCGGTCTGTTTCCTGCTGGCGCGTTCGATACCCGGTGTCAGCAACTGAGTCCGATGGACGCGGGCCACGTCGGTGGCGAGGGTCTTGGCCTTTCGGCGTTTGGCCCAGCCCAGCCGAGGTCGCCGTTTGGCGGCGGGGGAGCGCCGATAACCATCCCTGTCTCCTTTGGCCGCTGATGACGGGTGGTGCCGATGGGGACGGTTGCCTCAACGAACCCTCCCGCCGAAATGACACTACAGTGCGATGTCGGTGGCGGGAGCCGGGAGCGGCGACAGACCCAGGTATAGGCTCAGTCGATGTCGGAGGTTCACGAGGTTGGGGACCCGATCAATCATCGAATGGTCGGTGTGCTCGGACTCGTGACGATTTGCACCTACGGCGGGTGGTATTACGCCTTTGGAGTCCTGTTCGACCCCATCGCCATCGACACCGGCTGGAGCGAGTCGACGTTGGCGGCATCGTTCTCTATCGGTCTTGTGCTCGTCGGTGTTGGGTCTCTCGCCGGAGGTCGTTTCCTCGATCGGGTCGGGCACCGTCTGGTGTTCTCGATCGCTGCCATGGCCACCTCGGCCGGTTTCTGGACTGCGTCGTTTGCCACCAACCAGTTGCTATTCGCCGTCGGCGCTGCGTGGGGAATGGGGGCGTGCGGGGCGTTGGGGTTCTATCACGTCACGATGGCCACGGCGGTTCGTTTCCATCCCACAAACGCCGAACGGGCCATCGCCATCCTGACCATTTGGGGCGCCTTCGCATCGGTCATCTTCTTGCCGTTGACCGCATGGCTCATCGATGTCCTCGACTGGCGCTCAACCGTCCGGATACTGGCCGTTAGCCAGGCCAGCGCCTTCGTGCTAGCGGCGGCACTTGAGCCGCCGGACGCGGCCCAGGACGACGTTCGAGACCAGCCACAGGCGACGATCACGCCGCTTCGTTCGGTCCTGAGGCAGACGATTCGCCGCGGTGAAGCCCGCCGGTTCACCACCGCGGTGGGACTGGCGGGAATAGCGATGTCGACGATGCTGGTCTATCAGGTGCCGGCGATGACGGCCGCCGGTCTCCCCATCGGTACCGCGGCCGCCATGGCCGGTCTTCGTGGCTTTGCTCAACTAGGGGGTCGGCTTCCGCTCGATCTGATGGTGCGGCGTCTGGGCATCGACCGCAGTCTGTTGATCGCGCTTGGGTCGGTGGGAAGCGCTGGAGTGCTCCTTACGTTCTCAGGGTCGGTGTCGGTTGCGCTCGCCTTTGCCCTCATCGCTGGATTTGGGATCGGGGCCTTCAGCCCGCTCCAAGGAATTAAGTCCGAACAGCTATTCGACCGATCCGATCTGGGGACGACGATGGGGTTCTATAGCGCGGTACTACTTGTGTCTGGAGCGGTCGGTCCTGTCGCCGCCGGCGTGTTGGCTGAGCGCGGCGGCGATCGTCGGTGGGCTGGGGTCATCATCGCCGTCGGTGGTCTTGGCGCAGCCGCTGCAGCACGACGTCCAACCGGCGGGCGGCCGGAAGCGGCGACGTAACCCGGCCGCCGCCGGGCTAGTTGATGCTCACAATCCCCATCCTGACCGCTTGAAGAACCGCTTGCGTGCGATCGCGGGCATCCAGTTTTTGGTAGATCGACGCAAGATGATTCTTCACCGTTTTTTGGCTGATGAACAACTGTTCTGCCACCTCTGGAGTTGAGCACCCATCGGCGATGAGTTGGAGGACTTCCTCCTCCCGGCGGGTGATTACCCGTTCCGGTTGGCTGTTGGAGTCCTGTCGGCGGACCTCGGCCAGCATCGACGCAGCTAGCCGGGGCGACAGCGCCGTTTCACCGAGCACGACGGCCTCGATCGCCGAACCGATCTCGTCGATGCTGCAGTCCTTGACCAGATACCCGTTCGCTCCCGCTCGGATGGCCTCGGCGAGTACGTCCTGATCGGCGTGCATGGTGAGCATGATGATGAACGTCGCTGGCACCCGCTCTTTGATCTGGCGGGTTGCTTCCACTCCGTCGAGGTCGGGCATAGTCACGTCCATCAACACCACGTCGGGTTGGACCGCGGCCGCGAGGTCGACGGCTTCGGTGCCGTTGCGAGCTTCGGCGACAACTTCGAAACCGAGTTCTACGAGAGATCGGCGGAGGCCTTCCCGCAGCATTCTGTGGTCGTCGGCCAGTAGGAGTCGGATGGCTGGGACTCCGTCTCCGGCCGGTCGGCTGTCGGTCGAGCGGCGATGGTTCATTTCGGACCTTTTGTGTTGGGGGTCTGGCTTAGATGAATACGGCACCGGACTGTTGTCCCTTCTCCGGGTTTTGAAACGATGTCGATGGAGGCGTCTATCGCGGCGGCGCGTTCGCGCATGCCGATCACTCCGTATGAGTCGGTCCGCGCCTGACCTCCGGGAGCGAGCCCCCGGCCGTCATCGGTGACCTGTAGTTCGGCGCTGCTGGCATCGCAGCTCCAGCTGATGGCCACCGTTGTGGCGTTGGCGTGTCGCTCGGCGTTTCGGACCGCTTCTTGGGCGATTCGCCAGATCTCTCGTTCCTTGGCGAGGGGAGGGCGATAGCTGGTCGAACCCTCGACGGTGACGGTGAGCCCGCTACGTTCGGCCACTCGGTCGGCGAATTCGGTCAGGACGTCAGCGAGATTTTGATCCTCGTCGACGTCGGTTCGCAGGTCGTACAGGGTGTATCGGATCTCGGCGGCCGCCGTTCTGACGCCCTCCTGCAGCTGACCGAGTTCCGGCCCGACGTCGGCGCCGAGCTGGTGTCGGCGAACCAAGCGATCGGCCTCGAAGCCGAGGGCGGCCAACGATTGGCCTATGCGGTCGTGAAGCTCCCGGGCGATTCTGGTCCGCTCTTCGTCGATCGATGTTCGCCGAAGTCGTCCAAACCAACGAGCGTTGTCCACCGCCAACGCGATCGGCTGGACGGCCGCTTGCATAGTCTGGCGATCGCGCTCATCGTAGCTTTCGGGTTGATCGGCCTCTATGGCGATCAACCCGATTAACTGGTTTCCGGTAAGTAGGGGAGCGTAGATCCCACACCCGGATCGGCGATCGAATCCGGGACTGCCGGTGGCCAACACAACGGCGGCCGAGGACACGGCGTCTTTTGCCGGGGGCGGGAAGTCGGTCGGCTCAACGACGCAGTCGGCCTTGGTTTCGACGGACATCGCATATTGCCTGGCAAGGGTCCACGCCGGACCGGTGTCTTCTACCAAGAGAAAGACGGCTCGGTCGTAGGCGAGCAGACCTCGCAGCTTGGTCAGGCTCGACTCGATGACCTCGGGCAATTCCAGCGATGCCGGCAACGTTTGTGCCAGCCGGTGGAGGTTGAATAACAACGTATTCGCTTCGGATAGCTCAGATAACCGGTCGAGGGTTTGGGAGTGTCGGACCGTGGCTTCGCCCGAGATTCGACGGGCGTACCCGGCGATGAGGCCGCTCAGCATGGTGATGGTTATCCATTGGATGGATGGTTCGAGCCGTTCGTTCGACCATCGAGACAGGTCGCCGACCTCGGCGAGAGCGCTTGCCGCCGTCACACCGATGGCGGCCACTGCGCCGATTCGGAGAGCCAGCCAAAATCCGCCGGCGAATCCAGCGACCACCAGCACGCCGGTCATGGCGATGGCGAACGGTGACTGCCAAAATCCGGTGATGGAGACGGCGGTTCCGTAGAGGGCGATCTCGGCGAGAAGGCGAGCCTCACCGGTGGGGGAACCGTCGTACACCAACGGCCGGTAGGTGCGATAGAGGGTAAAGGCCAACATGGCGATGGCGATGGCCAGGGTGAGCAGCGCTGGCCGGAAGAAGCTGCGCCCGACCAGCACGAGGGCAACCGCGGTAGTGGCCCACCGGACATTCACAATCGCGGTGGCAAAGAGCGCCAGTTTGTTGGGAGATCCGACCTCTTCTTTCGACATCGAATCGATCGTCGGAGTGGCCTGTCCGGTTGGAGTTTGAGCCGACTCCGTAGCCGAGGCGCGTTTGTCGGCGGACCTGGCAACGGCTCTGTCGACTAGGGGGGCGGTTTGTCCCACATGTTTGAAATCGGACTATCGCGCCCGCTTATGAGGAATTCGACCCGGAACAAGAGGTCGAAGGTCCCACCCGACCGGTTGATTCGGGCTATCTTCGCAACCGTGATCGTGGTTGCGTTGACCGGTGGAATCGGAGCGGGCAAGTCGTCGGTGTCTCGTCGCTTGACGGATCGAGGCGCCGTAGTGATCGATGCCGACCAGATCGTCAAGGAGCTACAACGACCGGGCGAACCGGTTTTCGATGCCATGGTGGCTCGATGGGGTCAGGGGATTCTCAGCGACGATGGTGGTCTCGATCGTCAGGCCGTGGCCGCTATTGTCTTTGCCGATGCTGACGAGTTGCGTGCGTTGAACGAGCTCGTCCATCCGGCCGTCCGGTCGGCGATGACGGCTCGATTGGATGAACTTGCCGCTGTCGCCGGGGTGGTGGTGTTGGACATTCCGCTTCTGGCCGAAGGCGATGCACAGAAGCGTGGGGCGTCAGCGGTGATCGTCGTCGACTGTCC
This sequence comes from uncultured Acidimicrobiales bacterium, assembly GCA_938021675.1. Taxonomy (GTDB): domain Bacteria; phylum Actinomycetota; class Acidimicrobiia; order Acidimicrobiales; family SZUA-35; genus JAHELU01. Next base: position 41,493 of record CALIFY010000035.1, on the reverse strand, counting down.
TATCGAGTTGGCCATCGATCGGCTTGTCGAGTCTCGTGGGTTCGACCGTGTCGATGCAGAATCGCGGGTTGCGGCGCAGGCCACCCGGGAAGAACGGTTGGCTCTCGCCGATTTTGTGATCGACAATTCGGGCGATGAGCGTGCGCTTGATGTCGAGGTCGACCGATGCATGTCGTGGCTGTCGACATTGGATCAGACACCGTGGCCGAAAAACTTGCCGGAGAGCGACGAAACCTGATCGGGGGCCGACCGGCCGGGAGAGGTCGTGTTGCTGCTGGTGTCACCCCGGTCGGGTAGGTTGGACGGGTGTCTCCGTTCACCATGGTTTCGGATTATCGGCCCGCCGGCGATCAGCCGGCAGCAATCGAGGCGCTCACTCGCAGTATCCAGGCTGGCGAGTCCATGCAGACGCTTCTGGGGATCACCGGTTCTGGCAAGTCGGCCACCATCGCCTGGACGATCGAGGCCGTTCAAAAACCAACGTTGGTTATCGCACCAAACAAGTCGTTGGCGGCCCAGCTGGCCAACGAGTTCCGTGAGTTCTTCCCCGACAACCGGGTCGAGTATTTCGTCAGCTACTACGACTACTACCAGCCGGAAGCGTACATCCCGTCTTCGGACACCTATATAGAGAAGGACTCATCGGTCAACGACGAGATCGATCGCCTCCGACACTCAACGACCTCTGCTCTGTTGACCAGGCCGGACACGATCGTGGTTGCATCCGTGTCGTGCATCTACGGTCTTGGTTCTCCCGAGGAGTACCGAAAAAAGCTTCTGATGCTGGAGGCCGGCAAAGAATACGATCAGCGATCGATCCTGTCGAAGCTGGTCGACATGCAGTACGAGCGGAACGATATGAATCTGACGAGGGGTAAGTTCCGCGTCAGGGGCGACACCATTGAACTACACCCGGCATACGAGGAGTTCATGGTTCGAGTTGAACTGTTCGGTGACGAGATCGAGGCCATCACCACGGTCGATCCCTTGACCGGCGAGCGGTTGGGTGCCCTCGACTATCTCGCCGTGTATCCAGCCACTCACTACGTGGCATCGGACGAGCGGATGGCGACGGCAATTTCCGGTATCGAAGCAGAGCTGCAGGAACGGTTGGCGGAACTCGAGGGTCAGCAGAAGCTGCTGGAAGCGCAGCGGCTACGCATGCGTACGCAGTACGACCTTGAAATGATGCAAGAGATGGGCTTTTGCAACGGCATCGAGAACTACAGCCGGCACATCGACGGTCGCCAGCCGGGTGAGCGGCCGTTTACGTTGCTCGACTTTTTTCCCGACGATTATCTCATGGTGCTCGACGAGAGCCACGTCGCCGTACCCCAGCTCCACGGCCAGTACCAGGGCGACCGGAGCCGGAAAGACATGCTGATAGAGCACGGCTTTCGGCTGCCGTCTGCCGCCGACAATCGGCCGCTGCAGTTTGAAGAGTGGCGTGAGATGGTCAATCAAGTCGTCTTCCTGTCGGCGACGCCCGGCCCCTACGAGCTGGAACACTCCACGACGGTCGCCGAGCAGATCGTCCGACCGACCGGCTTGATCGACCCTGAAGTTGTGGTTCGGCCCACCAAAGGTCAGATCGACGACTTGTTGGGGGAAATCTCAGCCGTGGTCGACAACGAGGGTCGGGTCTTGGTGACCACCCTGACCAAAAAAATGGCCGAGGACTTGACCGACTACCTTCTTGAGCAGGGAGTACGGGTTCGATACCTCCACTCCGAGGTAGACACGATCCAACGGATCGAGCTGCTGCGAGGTCTTCGTATGGGGGAGTTCGATGTGCTGGTCGGCATCAACCTTCTCCGGGAAGGGCTCGATCTTCCCGAGGTTCAGCTGGTGTGCATTCTCGATGCTGACAAGGAGGGGTTCCTCCGGTCCGAGACATCGCTGGTCCAAACCATCGGACGGGCCGCCCGAAACGTCGAAGGCCGGGTCATCATGTACGCCGACCAGATGACGGCGTCGATGCAGCGAGCCATCTCCGAGACCAACCGTCGCCGCGGCCTGCAAATTGCATACAACACCGCCCACGGCATCAACCCTCAAACGGTTCGCAAGGCGGTGACCGACATCCTGTCGTTGATCCGCCCAGACAAGGAAGCGCCAATTCCGGGCAAAGACAAACGGAAGCGGCGTCCGGAAGAGCAAAAGCGTTTGCAGGAGCTGGCCGAGTTGCCCGAGGATCAGCTGCGTCGACTCATCGACTCACTTGAGGACGAGATGCAAGAGGCGTCAGCCGAGCTGCGCTTCGAGTACGCCGCCCGTCTCCGCGATGAGATCAAGGATCTCCGGAGGGAACTTCGAGAGCTGGTTTGATGCCGGGATCGTCGCGCGACGTTTCTGAGGTCCAGCCGAAACGCTTTGCCTGACGAGCACGCGCATGCCGTGTGTTGAGGTAGTCCGGTTCCCAAACGTTTAAGTTCGGAGGCGGCGGGGAATTATTTAGACCATACAGATGTCTTGTGCGTTCACCAGGAAGAGTGCGTGGAGATGAAGCGACTGTTTGGTCGGCCATTGGGTAGAGGCCTTGTCTTGCTGGCTCTGGTAGGGACAGCGGTGGCCGGGTTACAGATCGGAACGGCGGCGTTGGGGGCGCAGGCCACATCCCCACTGCTCCCCGCGCCGGTCGTCGAAAACGACAGCGCCGCCCAGATAGAAACGTTCTACGACACCTACGGCGGCCGTGACACGTTCACTCCTCTGTTTCGCGATGCGGTCGAGACCTACATGCTCGCCGAAGATGACGTCGTCGCCGGAGATTTCGCCACCGCCCGAGCTCGAATCGACGACGTTTTCGAAAAGTATTCGATGTCTGATCCGGTCTGGACGGCGGACAATGCCGTTTCCGGGGTTCGGGTCGGCGACATCGTCGGATACAACGCGTTGAGGATGCTCGACGAGATCGCCCGAGTCGGCTTGGGCGAACCGGCTGTGGAGGTCGAGCCGCTTACGTTCACGTTCGTGCTGGTCGAGTGTGCTTCGGGCGTACGGCCGGCGACCCCGGATCTTGCCGAATCAGAGCCGGTCGATGATTTGGTGCTGGATCAGCGGCTCGTCGCCGATGACTATTTCGTTCTGCGGCAGTCGATGCAACTGTTCCAGATGTATGTCTGGGCCATCACCGGAGGTGAACGGTACCTGGAACTCGACTTCCAACACGTATCGGAGTGCGCTGAGGTCGACTGCTGTAACGGAGGAAATTTCGCCGGAATCCGAGACTCAGACAACTCGATTCGCCAGTTGCCAGAAGACGTCATTGAAGGTTCGGACATGTTCCTTGTGACGTATCCAAGTTCCCGACCGAGCGATCCGGTCTTTGAGAGCGTTGAGATCGTTTCCGGTGCAATGGGGAGCTTCGACGGTAAACCGAATTTCATTGGGAACGACACGATCTTTCTCGACAAGGACGTACAACACGGCGGCGAACCCTACACCGACCTCGAGCGGCGTGGTCAACTGCCAAACTGGCTGCAGCACGAGTATTTTCATCACCTGTTCAACAGCTTTGAAGAGTTTGATCTCGAACCGGAGCTTCACTTGTGGTTCGAGAGGTCTTCTTGGCCCGATGACTTCGTTGGCACCTTCGAGTCCGACTACTTTGCCGAAGCGCTCAACAAACGGTTCTACACGGCAACCCCGAGCGTGACCGAACGGATCAGCATGGCCACGGATACCGACATCCAGAGCGAGGAAGACCTGACCGGTGTCTATCGACGCAACCCGGTCGAAAACGACTGGCACACCGTGGAGATAGTGTACGAAAACGACGAACTCATTTGGACCAACACCGCTGGCGTTAGGTGCACGCTCCACTTGTCGAGCGCCGGTCTTTTCACAGATGTCTCCTGCCCATACGGCGAGCAAGAACTTCACTGGCAGATCGATTCGAGCGGAAACATCTCGATCACCAACATCGATGGAATCGAGACCTTCGACCGGGTGTCGGACGAGTAAGTCGTACCCGGCGTGGTCGATGTCTAGATTTCTTGTTTAACGACGCTGCGTCGTGGGAACTATCCAATGAGGTGGGCGTTGACGATGCGGGGCATCGATCGAGATGACGGAGAGAACACGGTGGACCACGGTGAGCCGTTCGATGACCGGGCGACTAGAGACCAACGAAACAATTTCGAATCATCGGGCCGGAGTCAGCGGCTGCGCGATCCTGCCGTCTCGACGGCGTTCAGTCGGATCAAGTCGCATACCCCACAGTCGTTGGGTTTCCTCTTCGCTGGCCGATGGCGGTTCGTGCTCGGCGGACTGGCCGCCCTGGTCTGTGTCGCTCTGTCAATCTTCGCGGTCAGCGCGATTACCACAGGAGGAAATCCGTCGGACGAAGTGGCAGCTGGGGCCGAGTGTTCCGCATCCGGACCGACTCTTGACGAAGCGCGCCGGGCCTACAGCTCGGCGTGCGAATTGCCGCGTCATGACTGCGACCCAGTCGGTAGCGAATGGGTTTGTTCGAGCGAACAACTCGGAGACGACGCCCCGTCCCCCTCGATAGTCGACGTCACCGGTTCGTCGACATCTCCAACTACGGAGGAGCCGGGGTCGACAACGAGCGAGCCGGCGACCACCACCGAGGCGCCCGGGTCGACCACCACCAGAGTCTCCACACCTTCTACGACAGCGGTTGGTCAGCCGCCCGGCGAAGCCCAGACGATTAGCTCCATCGCTGAACTTATCGAGGCCTTTGGTGGAGACGGCGGTCACTACCGTCTGGAACCCGGCGAGTACGTGCTCGACTCGTTGCTAGCCGATGAGGTCACCGTGCTTCGGATCGCCGGTAGTAACAACTTCTTTGACTTGACCGACGTCACGATCGATCTGCCGGTGAAGTTATTGAGCACGATGTCCGGCGAGACCCATACGTTCGCCAGCATCAAGATTGAAGGAAACAACAACACCGTGCTCGGTGGCAATTTCGTCAACACCTACGCCGACGGCAGCACGGCGGTCACCGATTTCAAGGCATACAACGAAGATCGCTCAAATAGCCCCGGAGGTGGGAGCACGTTCTTCCAGGTGGCCGGCAACGGGAACCAGCTGCTCAATAACACGGTCACCGTGAGAGGCTCGTACCCCTATGGCTATGGCGAGATGTTCGGCAAGGGCAGCCAAACAAAGTTTGGCAGCCGGAAGCAGTCGGGCATCCAGGTGATCGGAGACGACACGCTCATCGACGGCATGGATCTCACCGTCGAAGCGTTTGGCCACGGCATATTCATGCAGGGTGCCGACAACACGGTCATCCGAAACACCCAGGTGCAAGGCAAGATGCGCCTTGGCTCTGAAATGTACGAAGACGGCGCCGGCTCACTGCCCGACAAAGCCGGGTTCGAACAGTTCCAACCCGATCACCTTGCCGGTCAGCCCATCGACAAAACCCGAATGTACCCGCTCGTCGAAGACGGTATTCGGGCATACACCTCGGGGGAGAAGCTGGACGGTTCGTCGGTGAAGACCGGTTCGATCACCGTCGAAGACTCCACGGTTGTAAATATGCGAGGCTGTGTCACGTTGGCCTTGGCGGACGGGAAAGCGACCGTCGATAACGTCGAGGTCCGGGGCTGCGAGGCTGGATTCAATCTGCCAAATCGTGGCGGTTCGGTCACCAACTCACGAGGTGATGCAGCGTTCGGTCCGATTATCGCTATTCCGTACGGCAGCGCCAACGACGCCGAGTACGACATAACGGTCTTGGAACCTGAGTTCACGACCGGCGACCACGCCCTCGCGACCATCGGGGGATCGAACTTCGACATCACGCTGCGGAGCGACGGCACCGAACCTGTAACCCTCCGACCGATTCGCATCGGTTTTACCTGGGACCGGTGGGATTTTGAAGGAAAGCCGGAACAGCATGAGGCCAAGCAAATGGTGGTGAACAACCTGACCAGCCATCCGGTGGAACTGACGAACCGATCGAGCGACATAGCGCTCACGAGCAATGGGACCGTCGATGACTCTGGGAGCAGAAATTCGGTGAACTAGGGGCCGGCGAAGGGTTATTGAGCGAAGGTACACGGAGCAGGAACCGGTCTTCGGATATTGACCTCGGACACCGATACGTTGCCGGATGCCTGCTTTTCTTCGAAGGCTGTCCCCCCAACCTGACCGGTTGTGCGTGTAATAGGTGTGGGATCTTCCTCCACCCTCATGGGTCAGGCCGTGGTGAACGGGCACGAATCACAGTCGTTCGACGACTTTTACTGGCGCGACTATCGGCAACTGTTCGGGTTGGCCTACCTGTGGACCGGATCGCATTGGGCGGCCGAGGACCTCGTGCACGAGGCGTTCACCGAAGCTCACCGCCGTTGGGAGTCGGTCGGTCGCTATGAGGACCCTGGTGCCTGGGTCCGTCGTGTCATGTTCAACAAGCGGGTTAGCCGCTTCCGTCGCTTGCGGGTCGAGGCGGCGGCCATGGCCAGGATCGGTGCCCGTTCGGTAGAGGCACCGATCGAGCTTCGGCCGCAGAGCGATGAGATCTTGGATGCCGTTCGGACATTGCCCAGACGGCAGGCCCAGGCGATCGCTCTCCGTTACTGGGAAGACCGTTCGGTAGCGGAGATTGCCGAGATCCTCGGATGTTCGCTCGAGACGGCAAAGACCCATTTGAAGCGGGGAAGAGCCACGCTGTCAGATCGGCTAGATCATCACCGGGAGGAGCGATGACTGAACTCGATGACGATCTGCATTCGGCTACCGCCGACCTACGCCGCCAGGTCGCCGGAATGTCGGTGCCGGAGTACCGGGTCGACCGCAACCGACCCGGTACCATCCGTCGTGCCCGGGTCCTGGCGGCAGCGGTCGTCATCGGACTTCTGGCAGCCGGGGTGGTGCTCGTCCAGTCCGATCCAGGTGGTGTCATCACTGGAAACCGGGCGGACATGGCCGGCCCGACCGAGGTGACCGACGGAGAACTGGACGTCACTACCGATCCGGTCGAGTCCACTGAACCCACTGGAGGTCAAACTCAACAGCTGACCAGCGCGACGTCGGGCGAATACCTGGTGCCACTCCCGTTCGGTTCGGCGTGGAATGCCGACGAAACCCACCTGTTGTTGTACCGGACCGGTTCGTCGTCACCGGCTTATCTGGTCATCGATGTAGCAACCGGTGAACAGATCGGGGAAGCGGTAGTCGATCCTCCCGACATTGAGCAGGTCTACTGGCACCCAACCAACCCAGACCTACTGGTGTTCGCCGCGGGCAATGAGCTGAGATCGTGGAGTGTGAACGAGCGACGTGAGTCAACCCTCCACCGGTTTGTTGGATGTGACCGAGTCGACTCGGGGTCGACGCCGGTGCCACCGTCGTCAGGCGGGTTGATGGGTTTGCTGTGCTATGCCGATGGCGACACATTCATGCTCGCCTTTGAGCTCGACACCGGTCGGGAGATCAGGGTCATCACCGACGGTCGCGAGGCTCCTCGTCCCGCTCCGTCTGGTACTCGGTTCGCCGTCGGGGCCTCCGATGGGTCTGTCGGCATTCTCGATGCCGACCTCGACCCGACCGGTGTCTCGATCGACTTGGAAGGCGATCAGTTCGTTGTGGTCGGCGACGGTGCCGGAGGTGAGTATCTGGCGGCCGCTCAGTATCAGGGCGACGAGATCGGTTCGTTGGTGTTACACCCCATCGACGGGACCCCGGCTCGTGTCATTGTCGGACCCTCCTCCGGTGATGAGTATCCGCCGTCAGGAACCTGGTTGTCGGCCTCGACCAATTCGTCGTCGGTGGCGTTGACCATTAGAGGGGTTGATGACGACCGAACCAACGCCTCGGCACTGGCGGGCAAGGTTCTGGTATTCGACAGCGGTGACCGGTCTGGCCAGCCTCGCTTTGTCGCCGACCACGGCGGGGCGGCCCGTCACGAGTATTGGTCGACCAACTTTGTGTCGCTCAGCCCGTCCGGTCGGTGGCTTATCTGGTCGAGTGACGGTCGGTCCGACCGCGTCGAGACGTTCATCGTCGAGCTGCCGGAGTAACGAACCGGCGGCCAGACCACACAACAGAAAAACAGAAGTAACAGAAAGTAGAGACGTATGAAACACAAGAGGAGTTGGACACTTGGCGCCCTGGGGGCCGGGTTGGCCCTGGCGGTGCTCACGGTGGCTGTATCGGTTGGCGCTGACGAACGGGCGTCGGTGACATTCGAGGACCGACCGACCCGTTACTGGGTCGAGATCGGTGGCGTAAAGGCTTCTAGCCACGAGTCGGAGGACGACGCCCGGTCGGCCGCGGCCGATGCCAAGACGGCTACGCCTGACGCGTTTGTAACCTACAGCGAAGAGACCGTGTACGTCGTCGGTCTGGACAGCGCGCCGGTCGTTGTCGCACCGACAACAGATGCGGATCCACCAGGACCGGGTTCGGATCAGCCCCCGGCACCAGCTCCTGAGCCAGAACCAGAATCTTCCCAGCCCGATTCAGAGCCCGATTCCCAACCCGATTCCCAGCCTGATTCAGAGCCTGCAGATTCTTCGGTGCCGACCCCGACATCGGACGGTTTGGTCTGGGGTTTCGACGACACGGTGCCAGACGATGGGTGGTCTCGCCCCGCGGTGTTCGAACCGTACCTCGATCCAGCCTACGGCACGACAACGGCTCGGGTTAGCAGCGCGGACGGAACCCGATTCAACCGGAACACCTATAGTCGCCGTCAGGCCGAGAACGCCGACGGATCCAGCTTTCTCACCTACCACGGCGACGGGGCGTATCACGTCTATGACGCGGCGAACGGCGAGCTCGTTCGAGCGCTTACCATTTCCGCCGATTCATGGCCCCAGTGGCACCCGACCGAGCCAAACTTGATTCGCCATACCGCCGACGACAACAGCTACGGCGGTGACCTCGCGTTGTATGAGCTTGACGTCACCACCGGTACGTCATCGGTACTTGCCGATCTGACCGCCCGCATTCAAAAGACGCTCCCGGGCGCTGACTACATGCATGACAAGGCCGAAGGCTCGCCAAGTATCGATGGTGACCGTTGGGCCTGGATGGTGTACGACGAACAGGAGGATGTCATCGGGGTGGCCTCATATGATCTAGGCTCGGATTCGCTAGCCGTCATCCCCAGATCCGCCCTCCCCGATAGCAGCACCATCGATTGGGTCTCGGCCTCACCGAGCGGGGACTCTGTGGTGGCCGGCCACTGGGACGGGACCTGGGTTCTCGACTTCGACTTGACCGACCCTCGACTGCTGTTTGCCGGCGGCGAGCATAGCGACCTCGCCATCGATGCAGACGGCCGAGACACCTACGTATACATCGACTTCACCGCCGGGCCGAACGGCGGGTGGCTGATGGCCGTCGATCTAGAAACGCTGGACGAGACACGGATATTTGACCTGTACGACGACGCCAACACCTCGATCCATATATCAGGCAAGGGCTATGGCAAGCCGGGGTGGGTTGTCGCCTCCACCTACAACTGCAAGGAACCGGGTGCGTGGTCGTGTGGGAAAGTTCTGGCCGTGGAACTGGCACCACAGGGGCGAGTCTTGAACCTGGCCCACACCTACAACTGTGGTGAGGAGTACTGGACCGAAACCCACGCCGTGGTCAACCGTGACTTCACCAAGGTCTACTACAACTCCGATGCTGGGTCGTGTGGAATCGACGCCGAGGTGTACCGCCTCGATGTGCCACCGTTCAGCTGATCACCGTCTGCGGGTCAGTGTTTTGGGCGTCACGGCCGGTCGACGGCAACGAGTGGGTAGACGATGCTCGTTTGGTCGGCCGGCCGGTCCGCCGGTCCAGTATCGGAGTCGATCGGGTGGTGGGCATACCAGGATTCGATGGTGGTGAGTTCGTCCGGACCGCCCTCTGTCACCAGCACCGCACGGTCGATGTCGAGGGTGCGCAATCGAGCGGCCAACGAGGGCAGCTCGGCAGGGTCGACGAGGAGCCAGCGGCCGTCGTTGACATCGTCCCATGACCAACGGGCGAGCGGCTTTACGGTGGTGACGATTACCGGGCGGTCGTCGCCATCGCCGGCCGGAGCGGTGACCGCCTGAATGGAGTCGGTGAGCTCGCTGGTCTGTCGGCGGACGTCGCGCATGCCGGCGATGCCGAGCACCATCATGATGATCACGGGGGTAATGGCCAGGGCGACCAGCCGGCGACGCTCCGGCCGGTCGATCTGATCCAAGGTTCGGACGATGCCCGGACAGATGGCGGCAATGGCCAACGGGAGTCCAATGGCGAAGTAGCGACCTCCCCATTCTCCGCCGCCGCCATACCGGTATTGGGTAGCGAGGACGGCGAGGGCGAACAGGACCCATGAGATCGTCGATGCCAGGGCGGCGGGGTGGCGGATGTCGCTGCGGGCGGTAAGGGCAGCGCCGGCGAACAGCAACGGGAAGGCGACGACGAGGCCGGGAACCAACATGGTCGGCTCGGCGATAGCCCGGGCCGCTATGGCCACCACCGCTAGGCCCAGCGAGAGAACCGCTGACGTCGCCCGCTCCTGGCCGCGGCGAAGAAGTACTCCAGCTGCGATTACCGCCACCGCGGCGACCGCGGTGAGCAGGTCGTGAGCGGCGCCGGTATAACTTGTCTGGAGCCAGGTTTGGGAGAATCCGTCGAATCGGGCCGCCGGCGACCAGAACGGGCCGGCGTCGGGCTCCTCGGTCACCACACCGTTGTACGGAATGGCGGTGGCGGCGTCGATCCCTACCCCGACGATGGTGGCGCCCAGTGCCGCCATCGCCGATCGGCGCCAACCTCGGCCTTCGCCCGACCGCCATCGAACCCGAAGCCGGGGAGCGGGAACGCTCGACGGACGAAGCTGACGTTGAGACCAGTCGAGACCGACGATGGCCAGTCCGGCGGTCACGGCGATGCCGGCCAGAGCGGCCTCGGTACGGAGTACACAGGCGACCGCCAGCAGCGCCGCGCCACCGATTCGGGTCCATCTCTGCCCCGCCGACCGTCGACGGAGAGCGCCCAGGTACAACAGGTAGGCGGCCCAGCCGACGAAAGCAGCAGTAATTGTGTGGCCCCAGGCAACGAAAGAGCTGATGAAGAGCGGGCTGGCTATTCCTGTCAGCCACAACGCGGGGCGTGCAGCACGCCGATCGACCAGCCATGCCAGTCTCGCGGCGGCAACCGCAGCAAACCAGGTGCCGACAGCTCCCATTCCGATCACCGCGGGGTAGCCGCCAACAGCGTAGAGCCCGGCCGCCAGCCGCGTCAGTATCGTATGTTTGGCCAATACCAGATACCCGTCGGCGGCATCGCGGACAGACAGGTGAAACGGGAACGCCTCACCGGTCGGATCAGCGGCAGGAAACGGATGATCGATGCTCCAGGTGTCGTGTTGTAACCCGCCGTCGAATCCGACGTGTGTCGCTTGATACAGCAGCGCACCTTCGTCGGCGCTCCACACCGAATCAAGGCCAGCCAGCGGCACGGTGAGGAACAAAACGACGGCCAGCATCAGTTCGTGCCAGCCGACGACCGGTGGCGAAGAAGGCGGCGGAGTCGGAAAAGGGTCGGGTGCCGGCCTGCCTTGGGATGTTGGCAACATGTCGTCGCCTGCATCGACGCGGTGGCGGATGCCGGTCACCTCACGGGCCTGGTGGGGACGTAGACCGACCGCATTCGTTCCAGATCGGTACGACCGGGCCAGACTTGAACGGCATTCGACCTTTTCGGCACCAGGAAACCCTCGAGTGAACGCCCGTTCGGTTCCGGCGACCGCTAGCATCGCCAACGTGGCTGGCAAGATCGTCGTTCGGGGTGCGAGGGAGCACAATCTTCGGGGGGTCGACCTCGAACTGCCTCGCGAGAAGCTGATCGTGTTCACCGGTCTCTCCGGTTCGGGCAAGTCGTCGCTGGCATTCGACACCATCTACGCCGAGGGGCAGCGTCGGTATGTCGAGTCGCTTTCTGCCTATGCCAGACAGTTTCTGGGACAGATGGACAAACCAGATGTCGACTTCATCGAGGGGCTATCTCCGGCCATTTCGATCGACCAGAAGTCGGCGAGCCGGAACCCGCGGTCGACCGTCGGTACGGTAACCGAGGTCTACGACTACCTCCGTCTCCTGTTTTCACGGGTTGGGATCCCCCATGACCCTGAGACCGGAGAGGCGCTCGTCCGTCAAACGCCACAACAGATCGTCGATCGGATCCTGAAGCTCGACGAGGGAACCCGGTTTCAGGTCCTCGCCCCGGTGGTTCGTGGTCGCAAAGGGACATACGAGACCCTCCTCACCGATTTGGCCACGGAGGGTTTTGGGCGGGCCATCGTCGATGGCGAGCAGATCGAGCTGGGCGGCGAGTTGCCAGAGCTGGCCCGCTACGAGACCCACGACATCAAAATTGTCGTCGATCGGGTGGTTCGTCGCGATGGTATAGAACGACGCCTGACCGACTCCATCGAGACTGCCCTTGGGCTTGCCGACGGGTTGGCCGAGATCGAGATAGTGCCACCGAAAGGATCGTCTGCTGGAAAACCAGGCGAGTCTGAAGTTCTGGTGTTCAGCCAGCACCTCTCTCGACCGAGCGACGGTAAAAGCTTCGAGGAACTCGCGCCCCGTAACTTTTCGTTCAACTCGCCATACGGGGCGTGCGATGCCTGTGATGGCCTTGGAACCAGATTCGAAGTCGATCCCCAGCTCGTCATCCCCAACCCGGAACTGACCTTGACCGACGGAGCCATCCACCCCTGGTCATCCAGGAAGAGTCAGTACTTCGAACGGCTGGTGGAGGGAGTGTGCGATCAGTTCGACATTCCGATCGATACGCCGTGGGAGTCGCTGTCAAAGAAGCAGCAGAACCTTCTGCTGCAAGGCCGCGGAAACGGTCGAGGGGCCGCCAAGGACACGATCAAGGTCACGGTGCGCTACAAGAACCGATTTGGCCGGGTCCGAACCTACAACGCCAACTTTGAAGGCATCGTTCCGTACCTGCGCCGACGGCATTCCGAAGCCGATTCCGACAGCACCAGGGAGCAGATCGAGGGGTACATGCGGGAGGTCAACTGCCCGACCTGTGACGGCGCCAGGCTCAATCCGTTGTCCCTGGCGTGCACCGTGGACGGGCGTAGCATCGATGACATCTGTTCGATGTCGATCGGTGAGGCGGCAAAGGCTCTTGAGTGCCTCGAGTTGACTGACCGGGAGCGACTCATCGCCGACCGAGTGATCAAAGAGATCAACGCCCGACTCAGCTTCCTGCTCGACGTTGGACTGGACTACCTCAGCATGAACCGGTCGGCGGCGACGCTCTCTGGTGGTGAGGCTCAGCGGATCCGATTGGCAAGCCAGATCGGGTCCGGTCTCGTCGGGGTCCTGTACGTGCTCGACGAGCCATCGATCGGGCTTCATCAGCGTGACAACGCCAAACTGATTTCCACGCTGCGTCGGCTTCGCGACCTTGGAAACACCGTGCTGGTCGTGGAACACGATGAGGACACGATTCGTGTCGCCGACCATGTTGTCGATGTCGGTCCTGGTGCCGGGGAGCACGGGGGAGACATCGTCTACAGCGGCAACGTGAAGGGCCTCCTCAAACGTCGAGGGTCTGTCACCGGGCAGTATCTGTCGGGCAAGAAGAGCATTCCGGTGCCGGCGAAACGGCGGGAACCCACAGATGCCCGGCTGGTCGTGTCCGGCGCACGGGAACACAACCTCAAGAACATCGATGTCGAGATCCCGCTCGGCTGCTTCGTGGCGGTTACCGGTGTGTCCGGCTCCGGTAAATCGACCTTAATCAATGGGATTCTGCTCCGAGCCTTGATGCAGAAGGTGTACAGCTCGAAGCTTCCCCCTGGTCTTCATAAGTCGATCGGTGGTCTTGAGCACCTCGACAAGGTCATCGACATAGACCAATCGCCGATCGGTCGTACCCCGCGTTCGAACCCGGCCACTTATACCGGAGTATTTGACGCCATCCGCAAGCTGTTCGCCCTGACGAACGAGGCGAAGGTCAGAGGGTATCAACCGGGCCGGTTCAGCTTTAACGTGTCGGGCGGCCGCTGCGAGACGTGTTCGGGCGACGGGACGCTGAAAATCGAGATGCACTTCCTGCCCGATGTGTATGTGCCATGTGAGGTTTGCAAGGGAGCCCGGTACAACCGCGACACTCTCGAAATACTGTTCAAGGGCCAGTCGATCGCCGACGTGCTGAATATGCCGATCTCCGAGGCGCTTGAGTTCTTTTCAAAACAGCCGCCGATAGCTCGTCACCTGCAGACGCTTGTCGATGTGGGGCTTGGCTACGTGCGCCTCGGTCAGCCGGCCCCAACCCTGTCGGGCGGGGAAGCGCAACGGGTGAAGCTGGCCGCCGAACTGGCCAAGCGATCGACCGGTCACACGATCTATCTGCTCGACGAGCCGACCACCGGCCTCCATTTTGAAGATATTCGGCGTCTGCTCACCGTGTTGACCCGCTTGGTCGACCAGGGCAACACGGTGCTGGTAATCGAGCACAATCTCGACGTGATCAAGACCGCCGATTGGATAATCGATCTCGGTCCAAATGGCGGAGATGGTGGCGGCACAGTGGTTGCCTCCGGCACGCCAGAAGACTTATTGACGGTGCCGAAAAGCCATACCGGTCGGTTCCTGGCCAACGTGCTCGACAAGAGCCCATAGCAAGAACTCCCAACCGGCGGCCTGGTCTGCAGCGTCAGCTCTGACGGTCGGCGTCTGTGGCGTTGTCCCCTGGTCGCAACACGACGATATGGGAGTTGGAGAATTGGGGAAAGGCTTTGAGCAAGCCCTGTTCGACGGTCGAGATGGCTGGAATCTTGACCCTGACCCGGACCGGAACGAGCGGCACATAGTCGACGGCCGTCGCCTCGATGACAAAACCAGCCAACCGGCAAAAGTTCTCGAACGTGGGACGATCCCACACGTAGTAGTGGCCACCATTGGCCTTCGGTCGCCTGACAAGAGCCCGGGCCAGCAGCACGGGCTGGAGCGAATTGGGTACGGCGATGATGAGCCGGCCACCGGGAGTCAAGAGATCGCCCCAACGGTGCAACACCTCTACCGGCGACGCGAGATGTTCCAGGGCGTGGGACGAGACGATGACGTCATACCGATCTTGACTGTCGTGTTCTGCGGTGAGGTCTCCACGCTTGAAATCGGCGGAGGGGGCGCGGTCGGCGGCCCGCCGGAGGCATTCAGGGTCTCCGTCGAACCCAACGAGCCGGAGATCGGGCCGATTCTCAGCCAGCCGGCCGAGGATCTGCCCCGGCCCGCAGCCGAAGTCGGCGACCGACCCGGCCTGTGGAGCTTGTTCGGCCGCGAGGTCGGCGATGACCTCGTGGTATCGCAGCGTCGGTTCGTCGTAGTCGAGGTGAACCGATGCTGCGGTCGGCAGCGAGTCGGTGTTTCCACGGTCGAGGGTGTCGGTCATCGTCGCTCCGTTGCGGTCGAGCTGAACATGGGTGGGCGAACCAAGGCGGTCCTCGCACTCAATCGGCCGCTTTGGTCACCGGCTGAGATCTTCTGGCCGGTGATGGCGGGGCGGTAGGTCTCATGGTGTCGCTGTCTTGGCCGACGGGCACGGGGTGCGTCTCAGGACTCTGGAGCTTTCGTTGTGAAGCTGATAGCCAGGCCGATCTACAACGTGATCGTCGTCGGCTTTGTTTTCGCATTCGCCCAACTCCATGCCCGGGTACTGGCTCCTGAAAAGTACCAACTGACCGACTACGGCATCGTGGTTTGGTGGACCACTTTTGCTGTGGCTCAAATCTGTCTCGGTTATGCCCTCGGTTTGCCCGAACTCGCCCCGAGCCGAATCTCAGCTGTGGTTCGCGGCGCGGTTGCCACCGTGGGGGCCTTCGTCGTCATCTCCACTTTCCAAGCGCTGTTGGCCACCCCACTCTTGCCCCGATCGTCATCGGCACTTGTCGGCGTCGTCCTACCGATTTGGGCGGTGATCGCCTGGAACCTGACCCGTGACGTAACGGAGCGAGCTGCCACGAGAGATCGAGTGTTTTTGGTCGTCGAGCGCGACGAAGACATTGTCAACCTGGAGCGAGACCTAGAAACCGGGTCGGAGCTCCCGGCCACGGTGGTTGGGGCGTTGACTCTCGACCAGGTTCGGGCTGTCGGCACCGTGGCGGTCATCCGCGATGAAGTTCGGCGAATAGGGGCCTCGATCCTCGTTCTCGATACCGGGTCGCAGGCTGATGCCTCCATCGTGGAACAGGCCGCGGCGCTCCATCGCGATGGCATCAGGATCCGAACGTTGGCGTTGTTCTACGAGGAGTGGATCGGCAAGCTTCCCCATCCCGAGCTGGCTCGGGTCTCGTTGTTGTTCGATATCGGTGAGCTTCATCGAGTTCGGTACGTCCGTGCCAAGCGCATCGTCGATATCGGTTTCGCGTTGGTCGGTTTGTTGGCGCTTCTCCCGCTCACCCTCGTCGTCTCGGTAATGAATCCGCTGGCCAATCGTGGTCCGCTCATCTATCGACAACTCAGGGTCGGCCGCCACGGTGAGGAGTTTGTCATTTACAAACTCAGAACAATGGTCCCGTCCAAGGACGGTGGATCGGACGGCGCGTCGACGTGGACGACCGCCGGAGATACCCGAATCACTCCGCTCGGCCAAATGCTCCGGCGGTCTCACCTCGATGAGTTGCCCCAGGTACTCAACATCTTGAAGGGCGACCTGTCGTTGGTCGGGCCTCGCCCCGAACAACCTCACTATGTGGCCGACCTTGCCGACAAGATCGACTTCTACGACGTTCGGCATATCGTCCGACCGGGTTTGACCGGTTGGGCACAGGTCAAACAGGGATACGCCGCCGATCACGTCGATGCCTTTGAGAAGTTGCAGTACGACTTTTACTACCTGCGTCGGCAGGGCTTTGCCTTCGATACCCGCATCTTGTGGCGGACAGTTCGGGGCGTCGTCGGCGGTGACGGGAGGTGAGCGACCCCGACGTTGGGACCGCGCCGACGGGACTACGGGGCGGTGTGGACCCCAGCGCATCAACGGAGCTTGGCGAGACGCTTCGGGTCGTCCAGCTCGTCACCACCTTGGCCCGAGGCGGTGCCCAAGCGACCGTGCTGGCATCGTCAGCGATGGCGGAGTACGGCATTGCCGTGACGGTGCTGGCAGGCTGTGACGACCGCGGCGAGGGAACGCTGTGGCACGGTCGAGAGGCGGAGCGCGCTGATCTGCGTCCGGTCCCCTCGCTTGTTCGTTCGGTGTCGCCCCTGCGCGATATCCGGGCGTTGTGGTGGTTGGTTCGCTGGATCCGATCTGAGCGGCCAGATCTTGTTCACACTCATTCAACGAAAGCCGGGGTGCTCGGTCGACTCGCCGCCGCTCTGACCGGCGTGCCCTGTGTGCATACCATCCACGGGTGGGGTCCGCTTCACTCTGCCGGTTGGCCGGCTCAACCGTTGGTCGTTGGGCTGGAGCGGATGCTGGCCAAGCTTTCGAAGGAGTTGATCGTTGTCGGAACTGCGGATCGTGCGATTGGGCTGCAGTTCGGGATTGGCGTACCCGGTCGGTACCGACTGATCAGGAGCGGTGTCGATCTGCCAGCGTGCGCTCCTACGTCGAGCGGGTTGGCGTGCGGTCCCGATTCTGACCGAGAACGTTTCCGGGCTGATCTCGGCGTCGCCGACCGGTTTGTCGTCGGCATGGTCGCTCGCTTGTCGCCGCCCAAGGATCATGCGACATTACTCGATGCGTTTGGACGCTGCGGTGTTGCCGGTGCGGTGCTGCTCATCGTCGGCGAAGGCCCAGAAAGGCAACGTCTTGAGGCGCTGGCCGCCGCTCGGTGCGAACCTGGGACGGTTCGATTTCTCGGGGCCCGAACCGATGCCGCACAGCTGGTTTGCGCGTTTGACGTCGCTGTGTTGAGTTCGGATTGGGAGGGATTGCCGCGGGCTGTTGTCGAGGCCGCGGCCGGGGGAGTACCGGTCGTCGCGTCCGATGTTGGCAGCATTTCTGACCTGATCGAGAACGATGTGTCTGGTCGACTGGTGAGCGCCGGCGATGCCGATGAATTGGCCAGCGCAATCCGATCGGTGGCCGACGGTGCAGTCCAGTGGCGTCCAATGGTCGAAGAAGCAGCTCGACGTGTGCTGGCGTTTTCGTCGGACCGAATGCGGGACGATCTCGCCGCACTGTGGTTTGAAGCTGCGTCGAACGGCCGACCGGCGGGCATCGCCGGGGTTCCGGCCCCGTGACCGACACCGGTCGTGGCGGGTCGGGTCTACGCCAGGGCTCAGCGGTCGTCGACCTCCCAGCCAGAGCGAGCTGGCGCTACCGGGTGGTGTGGTCGGTCGTCTCCCAGGGGCTTTCCAGCGTTACCAACTTCGGACTGCTCGTTGGGCTCACCGTGTTAGCAACGCCGACTCAGCTCGGTCGGCTGGTCGCCGCCAGCTCGATGTACCTGCTTGCGTTGACCCTCAACCGAGCCGTGGTGACCGACCCGATGGTGGCGGCGATCGGGACGAGTGGTGGCCCGAACTGGCGTTGGGCTCGGGCTCGGACGCTCCGCCTTGGCCTAGCGACATCGGTCATCGGGGTCGGGGTCGGGGTGGTCGTCGACCTTACGCCGGTCGAACTTGGCCTGCTGATGGGATCGATCCCGGTGCTTCTCGTCCAGGACGGTCAACGCAACTTGGCGTGGGCCCGCGGTCTTCCGGCCAGGGCGGCCGTTGTCGACGTTGTCTGGCTTGTCGTCGGTGTGGTGGTGACCGGCGTTCTCGCTGCGGTGACTGGAGGGATATCGCCGGTCGTGGTGGTCGCTGGCTGGGTAGCCGGGGGAGTGATGTCGTGGGCCGTCGGCCTCGTGGTTGTCGAAGGGTTCGCAACGGTACCCGTCGGCGTGGCCCCACTACCGGCGGACGATCTGAACACCGAAGCGGATGAGCTGCCTGGGCAGAGCAAAGACGCCGATCGTCATGACCGGTATCGAGCGCTTGCGGTCAGTCAGGCGGTGTACGTTTGCGCCTACAGCGTCCTGCCTTTAGTAGTGGCCATCGTCGTCTCGTCGGAGTCGGCGGCGATCCTCAAGGCGTTGGTCTTGCCGTTCACTCCGATCTTGTCGATAGCGGCCGGTCTACGGGTCATTACATTGCCGGCGATGCGACAGGCCATCGACGACAGATCGGCCACGGTCTTTCAGATCTTGGCCGGTGGTGCGCTCTGTGCCACGATCACCGCTGGTTCGTTAACCGCAGTGGTGACCCGACTGCCGGATGGCCTGGTGGGGCCTTCGGTGGTGACGGTCCGACCGTTTTTGGCTTGGGGTGGCGCTCTGACGGTGATGTTCGTCGTCAGCCAACTTCTGGCTGATGCCGTCGCTCTGACCAGGTCGATCGGGATTGTTGTCCGTCGTCGCTGTATGGCCATCGCCATCGAATGGTTGCCTTTGCTCGTCGGCGCATCGATCGCAGGAGTCTCCGGCTTGGCCATCGGTTGGGCTGTCGGCCTGGCCTTAGCGACGATGCTTTGGTTGGCCCCGATGGCCGCGGGGGGTGTCGGTCACTTTCGGTAGATTGGGACGGTGGTCGACCGTCCGCCATCCGGCACGATTCCCGATTCGCCGGGTTCGTACCAATTCAAGGACGCCGACGGTCGGGTGATCTACGTCGGGAAGGCGCGGTCGCTTCGTTCCCGCCTGGCCAACTATTTCCAGAATCCGGCCAATATGCATCCGCGCACCGTCCAGATGGTGACAACGGCCCAATCGGTCGAGTGGATCCAGGTCCGTAACGATGTTGAAGCCCTGATGCTGGAGTACAACCTCATCAAGGAGCACCGGCCCCGCTTCAACGTCCGTCTGGTGGATGACAAGAGCTACCCATACCTTGCGGTGACGGTGTCTGACCAGTGGGCCCGACCCAGGGTCATGCGGGGGAAACGGCGCAAGGGCACTCGCTACTTCGGGCCGTACGCCCATGCCTATGCCATCCGCGACACCCTCGATCACCTTCTTCGGACCTTTCCCATCAGGACGTGTTCCGACGCCAAACTCGAACGACACCGGAAACTGGGCAAACCGTGTTTGCTCTATCACATAGAGAAGTGTTCCGGTCCTTGCGTTGGTGCGGTAACCGAGGATGAGTACCAGAACATGGTCGACGAACTTTGTCGATTCCTCGATGGCGACACTGACGCGGTGCTCGACAAGCTTGAGACCGAAATGCAGGTGGCGGCCAAGCAGCTCGAGTTTGAGAAGGCGGCGCGCCTTCGCGACCGTTTGGCGACGGTTCGTAAGGCGATCGAACGCCAGCAGATGGTTGCCGATCGAAACGAGGATTTCGACGTCGTCGGTATCGACCAAGATGACATCGAGGCCGCCGTCTTCATCTTTTTCGTTCGGAACGGCCGTGTTACCGGCCGCCGGTTCTTTATCGTCGACAAGGTTGAGGCGTTGACCGAGGCGGAGCTGATAGACAAGGTCTTGGAGGGACTGTACGACGAGCCTCCGGTGCAAGGGATGCCGAAGTTTGTGCTTATCCCAAGCCCCTGCTCGGACGCTGAGCTGTACCAGGAGTGGCTCACGTTGCTCCGTGGCTCCAAGGTTGAGATCAGGGTGCCGCAGCGTGGGGTGAAGCGTGAGCTGTTGGCCACCGTGACCCAGAATGCCAAAGAGGAGTTCACACGTCATCGGCTCAAGCGGGCTACCGATCACAACAGCCGGGCCAGGGCCCTGAACGAATTGCAGTCATGGCTTGAGCTGCCCCAGTCGCCCTTGCGGATCGAATGCTACGACATGAGTCACCTTCAGGGATCAGACTATGTCGGGTCGATGGTGGTTGTGGAGGATGGGCTCGCTCGCAAACCGGAGTACCGGCGATTCAAGGTTCGGACCGTAGAGGGAAACGACGACTACGCCGCCATGGAAGAGGTGCTGACCCGGCGTCTCACCAACTACCTGAAGGACCGTCAGCTTCCCGTCGCCGAGCGGGGGAAGTTTCAGTACCCGCCTCAGTTGCTTATGGTCGATGGCGGTAAGGGGCAATTGAATGTCGCTATTCGGGTCCTCGATGATCTTGGGCTTAGTGACGAGATTTCGGTGTGCGCCTTGGCGAAGCAGTTCGAACAGGTATTTGTCCCCGAACGGTCAGATCCGATCACCATTCCTCGGCAGTCTGAAGCGTTGTATTTGTTACAGCGGTTGCGCGATGAATCGCACCGGTTCGCCGTTTCATACCATCGCACGCTTCGGCAGAAGCGGATGACTCGGTCAGTCCTCGACGACATCCCGGGTCTCGGACCGACTCGCAAGCAGCGACTGATCAAGGAACTGGGTGGCGTCAAAGAGGTCCGTCGGGCCGAGCTTGGGCAGCTCAAGGAGCTGAGTTGGCTCCCTGATGCGGTGGCCGATGCGGTGTATGCGAAAACCCACGGCCTTTCGAGGTAGCCGCGCTGCGGCCGTGAACAGCTAGCACCCAGCCCACCAAAGTGTTCCCACTGCAGGAATATTTCGTTTTGGTGTCGGGGATTACCGTTCCATACGCATTCTCGTCTCGAAATCGTTTTGCAGTGTGGTGTGCAGGCCGTGTTTAGACCCCCTCGGACGGCGCACATACCGAACCCAAGAAAGGCGGGAATAATGAAAAAGCCAGCCAAATGGCTGATATATGCGATGCTTGCCGCGGCGGTGAGCTTGCTCGCAGGCGCGTCGATCGTTTCGGCGAGGTCTGGATCGTCAACCTGTTCGCTCGACTACGAGCCCACCGAATCTGATTGCGAGGACACCGGATCGGGCGATGACACCGGCTCAGAAGAGGAAGACGATGACAATGATGGTGACGATGACGTCATCACAGTCACGACCCCGGACGGCGAAGATACCGGGGATACCGGTGGTGGCGGTGACGATGGAGACATCGACCTCGTAGATCCCGATGAGCCATCGATGGCAGAGGGCCCGATCGGATTCTGGATACTTGCCGCTGGCATGGTTGGCGATGAGATGCTTCCGCTTGCCGAAGACGATTATGTCGAGGTCGTCATTTCTCCTAGCGGGTTTGTCTATGGCTCGGTCGAATGTGATGTGTTGAAGGGCAGCATCCTCCATGGGGAGGACAGTTCAGTCTTGTTCGCTGACATTGAGCTACTGGAATCGACCTGCGAAACCGACGACGATACTGCCGAGCCGGTCGATCCCGAGCCAGTCGATCCCGAGCCAGTCGATCCCGAGGTTGAAGATCCTGAGGTCGACACCTACGGACTTGCCCAGACGCTGGGAGCGGCACTCGAAGACGTCGAGTCGTTCGAGCTCACCGACGAAGGAATCGTCTTCACCGGCGAGGGCGTTGAGCTTCAGTTCGCCTCGGGTCTGACCGATCCCGACCCTGAGCCGGATCCTGACAATCCAACACCTCCGACGACGATGCCCGATTCGTCGACGACGACCACCATGCCTGACTCGTCGACAACGACGACGCCTGACTCGTCGACGACGACCACGATGCCTGACTCGTCTACGACAACGGCCCCTGAGCCGACGACGACGTCGATGCCAGAGCCGGAACCACCGGCTGAAGGTGATGCGGCGATTCAGCAAGAGATCCTGGCGATCACCAACGCCAGGCGAGCCGAGGCAGGATGTGGCGCTCTCACGTTGAACGCACAGCTGAACGTTGCGGCCGATAGCCATAGTGAGGATATGGCGAGCCGAAACTACTTCGATCACGACAGCCCTGAAGGTGAGGGACCAAGCGATCGAGCCAGGGCTGCCGGTTACCCCAGCGGTGTTGGCGAGAACATCGCTGCCGGCTACGACACTGCCGAGGATGTCATGGCGGGCTGGATGAAGAGCGCCGGGCACCGGGCCAACATCGAAAGGTGTAGCTATACCGAACTCGGTGTTGGCTACGCCAACGTCGAAGGAAGCAAGTTTGGTTCCTATTGGACCCAGAACTTCGGTTAGCGGTTTGATAGGTAGTCGATCGTTCAACAGCGATCGATGGCCAGAGTATTTCGGCGGAAAGAAATGAACCGTTGGGGTCGTCGTCGTTCATCGGCGGCGACCCCAACGCGTTGTCTGCAGGTGTGTTGCCGAGGGCGGCGGTGATGGTCGGCGTACATCGCGCCGCTCTGGCTCCATCGCTGCATAGATTGCGGGACGTGGCTGATTCGTGGACCGATCCGAACGTGTCGAAGTGGTGGCAGCGTGAATTCACCGATGGGGTCGATCCCGAGTACACCGAACAAATCCTTCCTTTGGTGTCGGCCGCGTTGTCCGGTGCTGAACGAGTCCTCGATGTCGGTACCGGCGAGGGTCAAGTAGCTCGTTACATTTCGAGCGGCGATCGCACGGTGGTTGGGGTCGACCCGTTCTCGGCCCAAATTTCGGAGGCGGTACGGCGCGGTGGTGGCATCGCCTACCTCCAAGCGGGGGCCGATGCGCTCCCGGTGGCCGACGAATCGTTCGACGCTGCCGTCGCCTGTCTGGTGTTCGAACACATCGACAACCTTGACGCGTCGATCGCCGAGATTGCTCGGGTCCTTCGTCCCGGCGGCCGTTTCGTCTTTTTGTTGAATCACCCGCTCCTGCAAACGCCCGGTAGCGGCTGGATCGATGACCAGATGATCGACCCGCCCGAGCAGTACTGGCGAGTTGGCGAATACCTACAGGAAAAGGAAACGGTTGAGGAAGTCCAGAAGGGCGTCAATATCCGATTCGTTCATCGGCCGCTCTCTCGCTATGTCAATGCCCTTGCTGCGGTTGGATTGACTCTAGAGCGCATGGATGAACCGGCTCCACCGGCGGGTTTCTTGGCCAAGGCGCCGCAGTACGAGGCGGCGGCCACCATCCCACGACTTCTTGTCTTGCGTTGCCGCTTAGAGATGCCACAGCCACGGTGAGCGAGCCACCGGTCAGTCACTTTCGGGTACGAAGTTGTCGCTAGGGTTCCCGACCTACAACCCGAGTCGTCGTAGACTCGGCATTGTGACGCGCATTGCGGTAGTGAGTGGTCTTTCCGGCGCCGGGCGTTCGGTCGCCGCCGGCGCATTCGAAGATCTCGGGTGGTTCGTGATCGACAACCTTCCGGGAACGCTGGTATCAAAAGTTGGCGAACTGGCCCTGTCCGGTTCCGGGGGGTACGAGCGGGTTGCTCTCGTCATGGGGGCCTACGATGAGGTCGTTTCTCAGGAGATCGAGGCCCTCCGGGGCAATGTCGAAGAACTGACGACGGTCTTTCTGGAAGCGTCCACCGACGTGTTGGTACGGCGATACGTTTCGACCAAGCGGCGCCATCCTCTGGTCGTCGATGGAAGCGATGGCAGCCTGGTGGACGCCATCGAAGAAGAGCGATCCCGGTTGATCTCGGTCCGGGCCGGTGCCGATCTGGTCATCGATACCAGCGAACTCAACCCACACCAGCTGCGAGAGCGAATTACCTGGCATTTCCAAGACGTCGGTACCGAATCCTCTATGCGGGTGACCCTGGCGTCGTTTGGGTTCAAGCACGGTATTCCTCTCGACGTCGACCTCGTGTTCGACTGTCGGTTTCTCCCGAACCCCCACTGGGAACCCGACCTTCGCCCGCTGAGCGGAAAGGATCCCGAGATCCAGGAGTACGTCGTCGACCGTGAATCGAGCCAACGGTTCCTCGCCGACCTGCAACGAATGCTCGATCACCTGGTGCCGGAGTACCAGGAAGAAGGTAAGAGTTATCTTACGATCGCCTTCGGTTGCACCGGGGGCCGTCATCGGTCTGTGGCCATCGCCGAAAGCGTCGGTCGCATTTTGAAAGACCAAGGTTTGCAGCCCCGTGTCATCCATAGAGACATCGATCGGTGAGTAGCGCCGGGCTCCACGAAGGTTGGGTGAGTACACTCGAATTCCGATGAATGCACTCGGCCCCTCGGTGGCGGCTCTCGGTGGCGGCCACGGGTTGGCGACCACCTTGGGGGCGGTCAGACAGTACGCCCAATCGATCGTCGGCGTTGTTTCCGTCGGTGACGATGGTGGTTCGAGCGGTCGACTTCGCGACGAGTTGCACGTGGCACCGCCCGGTGATGTTCGGCGTTGCCTTTCGGCGTTGGCCACTCGCGATTCGTTGCTCGCCCGTTCGCTTGAGCATCGATTCGACTCGGGAACCTTGCAAGGCCACCCGATTGGGAACTTGCTCCTCACCGGCCTTGCGATGGTGTCTGGCGAACTCCAGGATGCAATCGATGAGGTAGGGGCGTTGCTCGGTGCTGCTGGTCGGATCGTTCCCGCCACCACACAGCCGGTAACTCTGGTCGCCGACTCCGACGCCGGCGTGCTCACCGGACAGGTGACCATCGAACGGTCGACAGGCATTACCAATCTGAGGTTCGATCCGATCGAGCCAACCGCGTCGCCTTTGGCCATCGCTGCGGTGGAGCAGGCCGATCAGATAATTATCGGTCCTGGTTCACTGTTCACTTCGGTGTTGGCGACCGCCGTCGTGCCGGAGATTCTCGATGCGCTCCGTCGTTCTAATGGCCAGAAGGTCTTTGTGGCCAATATCGCAAACGACAAGGCGGAGGCCCGCGGGTTCGGCTTGGCTGAGCACCTCGATGCGATCGTCGATCACGGCGTGACGGTCGATGCCGTGGTGGCGCAGACCGGATCGGCGGCTGGTGCAGTAGACCGGACAACCGTGCCGATTATCACCGCCGACTTGGCTCACAATGATGGCTGGAGTCACGATCCGACCAAGCTTGGCGCGGTCCTGGCGGATCTGCGCGGTGACCGACTCAACGTCCCGGTCTAACCGTCGATCGAGCCGGGTATGGTTCAGCCGTAACCCCATCGAGCCGGCCCGCCGAGGGCCAAGATCAAGGACGAGCACAGAGCATGGCGATACGAGTTGGCATCAACGGATTTGGACGCATCGGGCGCAATCTCTTTCGGGCGAGTAAAGCTGCCGGGGCCGACATCGACTTCGTAGCTGTCAACGATCTCGGCTCGATCGAGACGATGGCTCACCTGCTCAAGTACGACTCGGTACTCGGTCAACTGCCGAACAAGATCGAGGCGGCCGACGGCGGAATCTCGGTTGACGGGGACGTCTTGGCCGTGCTGAGCGAGCGAGATCCGGACAAGCTTCCGTGGGGCGACCTCGGCGTTGATGTCGTCGTCGAATCGACGGGCGTCTTTACCAATCGTGAGGGGGCGTCGCGTCACCTCGAAGGTGGGGCGCCGTATGTCATCGTGTCGGCGCCGTGCGGTGGGGCGGACGCAACCTTCGTGGTTGGCGTCAACGAAGACACATTTGACCCCGCCACACACAAGGTCGTGTCGAACGCGTCGTGCACCACCAACTGTTTCGTGCCAATGGTTCAGGTGCTCGATGATGCGTTTGGTGTTACTCAAGGGCTCATGACTACCATCCACGCCTACACCGGTGACCAGGCGTTGGTCGACGGCCCCCACAAAGACCTTCGCCGGGCCCGCAGCGCGGCGATCAACATCATCCCTACGTCGACAGGCGCGGCCAGGGCTACCGGACTGGTTCTGCAGTCCATGGATGGCAAGCTCGATGGCTCGGCCCTTCGGGTCCCCGTTCCTACCGGTTCGCTCACGGACTTCACCGCAGTGGTCGAGGGCGAGCCGTCGGTAGAAGAGGTAAACAATGCCTTCTCAACCGCAGCTTCGACCGGCCGGCTCGCCGCGGTGCTCGACTACACCGAAGACCCGATCGTCAGCACCGACATCGTGACTTCTCCGGCATCGTGCACATTCGATGCTGGAATCACCATGACTCAAGGCTCGTTGGTCAAGATCGCGGGCTGGTACGACAACGAGTGGGGTTATTCAAACCGCCTGGTCGACCTCACCGTCATCGTCGGCGCCGCCAACCAGGATAAGGCGTGATCTTCGACGTCCCGGAGCTAGAAGACCTCGGCGATGTGAGTGGCCGTTCGGTCCTCGTTCGGGTCGATTTCAACGTTCCACTCGAAGACGGCAAAATCACCGACGACCTCCGCATCAAGGCGGCGTTGCCAACGCTCCGCTGGCTGCAGGACGCGGGAGCCAAAGTCACGGCCTGTTCTCACCTCGGCCGCCCGAAGGGTCAGCCAGACCCGCAATACTCGCTCGATCCCGTTCGGGTTCGGCTCGATGAGCTGGCGCCAGGGATCGAGTT
This sequence comes from uncultured Acidimicrobiales bacterium, assembly GCA_938021675.1. Lineage (GTDB taxonomy): Bacteria > Actinomycetota > Acidimicrobiia > Acidimicrobiales > SZUA-35 > JAHELU01. The sequence goes on along the minus strand of CALIFY010000035.1, from coordinate 14,410 downwards.
GGCCGACAACCTTCGCTTCGACCCTGGTGAGGAAAGCAACGATCAAGACTTCGTGGCGAAGTTGATCGATGGCCACGATCTCTACGTCAATGATGCATTTGGGGCGTCCCACCGTCGGCATGCATCCATCGTTGGTCCGCCGGCCGTCCTTCCTTCAGCGGCCGGGCGACTTTTGGCCTCCGAAGTCGACGTGTTGCTCGGCCTTCGGAATCGGCCAAGAAGACCGTTTGTGGCGGTGATGGGCGGGGCCAAAGTATCCGACAAGCTGAGCGTTATCGAGGCCCTGCTCGAAGTTGTCGACTCCATCATCGTCGGTGGCGGAATGGCGTTTACGTTCCTGGCGGCCAAAGGCCATAGCGTTGGCTCGTCGTTACTCGAACAAGACATGATCGAAACCTGTTCTCGGCTTCTCGATGGCGAGAAGCCAATCCACCTTCCAGAAGACGTGACAGCACTGGGTCCAGGCGGCACACTGTTCCAACCAGAAGCCGGGGGAGAGGTTCGCCAGTCTGGGGTCGATCTTCCGGATGGTTGGATGGGTGTCGATATCGGGCCCGGCTCGGCGGCGGCTTTTGGAGACGTGATCGCCGAGGCCGGAACCGTTCTGTGGAACGGTCCAATGGGGGTCTTCGAAGACCCGCGGTTTGCTGCCGGAACGGCTGCGGTCGCTGACGCCATCGCCGAAACCAGTGCGTACACGGTCGTCGGCGGAGGGGATTCCGCTGCAGCAGCCCGGCAGTTTGGCGTCGATGATCGGGTCGATCACATGTCGACCGGAGGCGGTGCCTCACTGGAGTTGATTGAACAGGGAGACCTCCCGGGGCTCGCTGCGCTGCGTAAGGAGCAGACATGAGCGATACAACACCCGATACCGTCAGACGGCCGCTGATCAGCGGCAACTGGAAAATGAATCTCAATCACTTCGAAGCACTCAAGCTCGTCCAAGAGCTGAGTTACGAAGTGACCAGGGACGACGTCGATGCCGTCGATGTGTCGGTCCATCCACCGTTTACCGACATCCGGACGGTTCAGACCGCCCTCGAATCGGATCGAATTCCGTTTCACCTCGGGGCCCAGCACTGTCATGCTGAGCCTTCCGGTGCGTTCACCGGTGAGGTGGCGGCGCCGATGCTGGCCAAACTCGGAGTCCGGTATGTGATCGTCGGGCATTCGGAACGTCGCGAAGTTTTCGGGGAAACCGATGATCTCGTCAACGCGAAGGTCAAAGCGATTTTGAAAAATGAAATGGTCCCTATTCTCTGCGTCGGCGAGACACTCGATGAACGAGAGGCGGGAGAGGCCGAGGCCAAAGTGAAAGCTCAGTTGAAAGCGGGTCTGAGTCGCGTCAAGGCGGAGCAGGTGGCGACGATGGTTGTCGCCTACGAGCCGATTTGGGCCATCGGCACAGGCAAGACCGCATCGGCCGACGATGCCCAGGCGATGTGTCAGACGGTTCGGTCGTCACTGGAAGCAACCCACGGTGAGGATGCTGCGGCATCGGCCCGAGTCCAATACGGTGGTTCGGTGAAGCCGATCAATGCCGCAGAACTTATGGGCCAACCCGATATCGACGGCGCCCTTGTCGGTGGGGCCAGCCTTGAAGCCGAGACCTTCGCCAAGATCATCCAGTATCGGCTTCACGACTGATCAACGCCTTGTGATCCAACCCTTGTGAGCGAAGATATGGCGGCAGAAAAACGACGATGGAGGCTGACGAGTCTCGGGTTTGCTGCCGTCGTATTGATCGCTGGTTGTAGCTCCGGCCCAGGGGCGGAAGGGGAGTCGACGATCGATACCGCGAGGATCGATCGGGATGTACCGATTGGCGAAGCTTCCGAGGTTGCCGATCCCAATGTTGAGGCAGCACCTCCACCTCCTGAGGGCACCGTGGTCTGGGTCGAGGGTTTAGAGCCTGCGGACCTTCACTACGATCAGATCAGCAACGGTCTTCCGGTCGCCGGTTGGATTCAAACCGGGCTGCTCGAATCGTTGTTTGGTGTTGACCGCAACCTCGACTACTACCCGCAGCTGCTCGACGGCGAACCGGCGTTGACCGTCCGCAGCGACGACACGGTTGAGATCAAGTATCAACTCCGATCTGATCTCCGGTGGTCCGACGACACGCCGTTGACGGCCGAAGATGTGGCGTACACCCACCGGATCCTTACCGAGGGTTGTGCCGAAGAAGCCGATGGTTCCATTGCCGACGGTACGAACGACGGCTGCCGCTATGACATGAATTCCCGTTTCGGTCTGGACCTGGTGACCGGTTTCGAGGTCACTGGAGAGGTTACCTTCACCGTTACCTTGGCCAACTTCTTCGCCGACTGGCGCCGTTTGTACCGGACGGTCTTTGCCGCTCACGCCTTCGGTGACGACGCAGCAGAAGTCAACCGTCGATTGCTGGAAATGACCGGCCCCGATGGTGCGCTCCCAAGCTCGGGGCCATTGCAGTTTGAGTCGTGGGAACGGGGGCAATCGCTGACGCTGGCCCGTAACGACCGATATCACGGTTCGGCTGATCCGCTCGCCACCAATGACGGCGTGTCGGAGGTTGACGCCGTCCGTATCGACTTTGTGCCCGATCGTCAGGCTCGGATCGATGCGGTAGCGGCGGGTCGGGCTGATCTGCTGTTCGAGCGGCCGACGCCGGATCATTCGCCACTCGTGGACGACGAAGGCTTCGTCGTTGCGCCGATCATTGGAGCGGAGTACGAGCACTGGGGCCTGAATTTGCTGAATCCGCATCTGGCCGACCCGGCGGTGCGAGAGGCCATGGCCCTAGCCATCGACAAGGACCCGATTGTGGACCAGGTGTATGGGGAGACACGGGCCGCCGACGATCAGCCCGTTCCGCTCGGCAACACCTACTGGTTGTCGAAACAGGCGAACTACGTCGACAATCAGGCTGATTTCGCCGGTGCGCAGCCGGCCCAAGCGGCTGCGGCGCTGGAGGCGGCCGGGTACACCCGAAACTCCGACGGTGTGTTCCGGCATCCGACCCGGGGCCCGCTGTCCATCCGCATCGGCACGACCGGCGGTGACGACCGGCGGGAACTGGTCCAAACGTTGCTCGCTGAACAGCTGACCGAGGCCGGATTCGAGATAGTGGTCGACAACGTCGCCGGCGGTGCCTACTTCCGGGAACGGCCATTCTCCGACGCCGCTATCGCTGCGTCGACCTCTGGCGGAACCAACGGTGACGGGGGGTTGTGGGACGTTGCCCAGTTCGCTTGGTCTGGTGGGCCGTGGCCCGGAGGCCAATCCGGAGCGTATCGGAGCGGAGCCGACGGGAATCCCTACGGCTTCTCCAATCCCGAGTTCGACATTCAGGCCAACGACTGCGACGCCACGCCCGACGATGGGGAACGGGCCGACTGCTACAACGAACTCGACCAGTGGGTCACGACACTTGAGGGCGGCGAAGATGGGCTCTTCATGATTCCCCTAGTGGAGACTCCGCTGCTCTACGGGTTTGGGACGGCTCGCGTCGCCTCGATCGGCGTCACAAACGACAGTGATCGCGGTGGCCCGTTGGCCAGCATCGTCGATCTTCGCCTTGCAGATGCGTCGTCGTAGCGGCCGGATCTTGCCGACCCGCTGGTAGTTGGATGTGGCACCTGCCACTTTGCTGCCTGGTGACCAAACGGTAACAACAATCTCGTTGGTCGTGATTTTGCACGATGCCGAGAGCTAGTATCAGGCCTCGCGTACACCGGGATACCCCGGTTTGGAAGGAGAGGACGCATGAAGAAGCTCTTAGCTCTGCTATTCGCGTTTACGCTCGTGGCAGCCGCCTGTGGAGGCGGAGACGACGACGAGGCATCGGAAGACGACACCAGTGCCGATACTGCGGCCGAAGGCGAGGCCGATGAAGGAGACGGCGAAGCAGAGGAGGAAGAAGAAGGAGACGGTGAAGAAGCCGAAGCTCCGAGCGGCGAAGCCGGCTCCGGTGGCGAACTCCTTTTGCTTCAGTGGCAGGCACCATCGCAGGCCAACGCCATGCTTTCCTCGGGAACGAAAGACCTTCTAGCCGCCTCGCTTGTCAACGAGCCGTTGGCGAAATTCGATCCGGCGGGTGAGATAGTTCCAACCCTGGCTGCCGAGATTCCGACCCTCGACAACGGTGGGGTTGCCGAAGACTTCACATCGGTCACCTGGACGCTGCGGGACGACATCACCTGGTCCGACGGTACGCCGTTCACCTCCGATGACGTGGTGTTTACCTGGGAATACTGCGCTGATGAGCTGACCGGTTGCTCGGCCGACTTCACCACGGTCGATACCATCGTGGCCGACGACGAGTTCACCGTAACCGTCAATTTCACCGACCCGCAGCCGTACCCGTACGTGGATCTCGTCGGCTATCTGGAGCCGGTTTTGCAGCGGGCACAGTTTGAAGAGTGCATCGGTGAACAGGCCAGCGCGTGTACCGATCAGAACTTCGCGCCGATCGGAACCGGTCCCTACATGGTGACCGAACTTCGACCCGAAGACACGGTGACCTACGAATTCAATCCCAACTATCGGGGTGTGGCCGAAGGTAAACCCTTCTTCGGAAGCGTGACCATCAAGGGCGGTGGCGACGCTGAGGCGGCCGCACGCTCCGTGTTGGAAATCGGGGAGGCCGACTAAGCCTGGAACCTCCAGGTTGCGCCGGAGATCCTCGACCCGATGGCCGCCGCCGGTAACGGCCGACTCGGCACAGGCTTCACCGCAAACGTCGAGCACATCAACCTCAACCAGACCGACCCGGAGGCTGATCCTCCGTCGGAGTATGTGGCCGATGGTTCGGGTAACCACCCGATTCTCTTCGACAACTTCGAGTTCGCCCAGGCCTTGTCATTGGCCATCGATCGCGACGCACTCGTCCAGGTTGGCTACGGCCCGTCCGGGGTTCCCACCTGCACTATTTGGCCGGTTGAAGGTCAGAACTCGTCGAACCAGGATTGGTGCCTCGAACGCGACGTCGATGAAGCCAATTCGATCCTCGACGGTCTCGGCTACGAGGATTCCGACGGTGACGGCACTCGGGAATTCACCGATGGAACGCCGCTGGAGTTCGACTACGTCACCTCGACAAACGCGGTCCGTCAGTCCAACCAGGACATCATCAAAGCCAACTGGGAAGAGATCGGCATCCAGGTCAACATGTCCAATGAGGACGGCGCGCTGTTCTTCGACGGAACGAGCGCTAGCGACGCATCCATCTGGAAGTTCTTCTCCGACATGGAGATGTTCACCAACGGTGCAGCCGTTCCCGATCCGGTTGCCTATCTCGGCAACTACATCACCGAGCAGATCCCGACCGCCGCCGATGGTTGGCCGGCCAACAACAACATTCCTCGGATGCAGTCGGCGGAATTCGACGAGTTGTTCCTCGAAGCGAGCCAAACCTCGCCGTCGGCCGACAACTACCAGGATTTGGTGACTCAGATGCAGGACGACATCGTTGAGTCAGGTGCGTTGATCCCCTTGATCTACCGGGCGAACGTGTCGGCCTGGGCCAACGACATCGAGGGAGCCGGCGATTTGAACGGCTGGGATTCGGAGTATTGGAACATCGAGGAGTGGTTCCGGGCCGAGTGATCAGCTCAGAGACTCCCGACGGCATCGTCGTGAGTATCACGTTGTGACGGAAGCGGTCGTGGTTTCGGGATTTCACTCCCGGGGTCACGGCCGCTACTGTTACTCCGACACTGAAGTAGGAAAAGGACGGAATGGGTCGTTACGTCATTCGGCGCTCGTTGTTCGCCATCCCAACTCTTCTGGCGATCAGCTTAATTATCTTCTTGATTCTCTATCTGGCTCCTGGGGATCCGGCGTCCCAGCTTCCTATTACGCTGCCGGCCGAGGTGCGGGAGCAGATTCGGGAGTCGCTCGGTTTCAATGATCCGTTCTTTATCCAATGGTTCAAGTGGAACCGTTTGATGTTGATCAATGAGCCGCTGCATCTGATCGACTCCACGGTCGGTACTTGTATCGGTGACTGCGATGATCGGGCCCGCATTATTTCCTGGTCGTCTCGAACCCCAGCCATGGATATCGTCTACGAGCGCCTGCCACAGACGCTCTGGGTGCTCGGTCTAGCCTTCGTGCTCGGCACGATGCTGGCGATTCCGGTCGGTGTGATGTCTGCGTACAAGCAATATTCGGCCTTCGACAATGTTGGCACATTCGTCACCATGATCGGTTTTTCCGTACCGACGTTTTGTACTGGTCTGCTGGCCATCATGGTTTTCAGCGTATGGCTCGGTTGGTTTCCCTCGTTCTATACCACGACCCACGATGTGGATTTCACGAGTTTGAGTAGCATTTGGTTCCAGGTGAAACAGATGATCATGCCGGTGGCTGTGTTGACCCTGTTCAACGCCGCATCTCTTAGTCGGTTTACTCGGGCTGCAGTGCTTGACAACCTAAATGAGGACTTCGTGCGGACCGCTCGGTCGAAAGGCTTAGGGGAGCGGCCGGTATTGCTCCGTCATGTGCTGCGAAATAGTATGATTCCCGTTGTAACTTTGATCGCTCTTTCGGTCCCTGGGATCTTTGCCGGTGCCATCATCACCGAACAGATTTTCCGTATTAACGGCCTAGGTCAGCTGCTTATCGTTTCGATAGGGCAGGGCGATACTCCAATGGTTCAAACCCTTACCTTCATCTTTGCGGTGCTGACCGTTGCGTTCAACCTGTTTGCCGACGTCTTGTATGGGGTCCTCGATCCTCGAATCAGGTACGAGTAGGGAGAAGCGAGGAAGACCGACATGGCCACCACACAAACCCCAGCATCGGAGAGGCTCGACAGCCAAGGCAACGTCGTTGACGTCGTCGATGCCGGGGAGCCAATCGCTAAGCACCGCTCGCTTTGGGCTGATGTCTGGCGTCAGTTCCGCCGTCATAAAGGTGCAATGGTGGGTCTTGTACTGCTAACCATCATCGTCGTGGCCAGCTATATCGGCCCGTTCATCTACCCGCCGGATCCGTTCGAGCAGGACCTGACAATCACCAACCAGTCGCCGTCTTGGTCTCATCCGGCCGGCACCGACAATCTCGGTCGCGACGTGCTGGCCCGGGTGCTCGTCGGGGGTCGCATCTCGTTGTCGGTCGGATTCGCGGCAATGCTTACCGGTCTGTTTGTCGGCACCGCGGTGGGTGTGTTCGCCGGTTTCTTCAGACGCCTTGATGGTCCGCTGATGCGAGTTACCGACCTCTTCATCTCATTGCCGCTACTCCCGCTGTTGCTCGTCATCATCACCCTGTTTCGAGAACCGCTCAAAGACACGTTTGGACCAAGCCTGGGAATCTTCCTGCTCGTCGTGTTCGTGATCGGAATAACCGGCTGGATGCAAACGGCTCGTGTTGTACGAGGAGATGTCCTGGCCGTAAAGGAGAAAGAGTTCGTACTGGCCGCTCGGAGCGTTGGAACCCGTCAGGCGGGGATCCTCGGTCGCCACATTTTGCCGAACGTTCTGAGTCCGGTAATCGTGGCCGCGTCGCTCGGCGTCGCCGGCGCCATCATCACCGAGTCTGCTCTCTCGTTTCTGGGGCTCGGCTTCCCCGCCGACTTCCCGACGTGGGGTCGCCTACTCTTCGACGCCAAGGACTACATCAACATCAACGCTTGGCGGGTCATTTGGCCCGGAGCGATGATTTCGCTGACCGTGATGAGTGTGAACTTCATCGGCGATGGCCTTCGGGACGCCCTCGACCCGAAGCTGCGGAGCAAGGGCTAGACGGGCTGCGTCCGGATTCAGCTCCGCGGATGTCGAAGGCGGCGCTGAGGCGGTAGTCTTTAGCGGGACAGCGACCAGAGGTTCGTCATGATTATCTTTCTCGGCATCATCTACGGCATTGTTGGCGTTATCACGGTCGCCTTGGTCCTCTTGCACAGCGGCCGCGGCGGCGGGTTGTCCGACATGTTCGGCGGCGGGCTCGGGGCGTCTGCCGCTGGGTCGACACAGATGGAACGAAACCTGGACCGGTTGACTATCGTCTTCGGCCTGATCTTCGCCTTCTTGACGTTGATCCTGGCGTTTCTTATCAACGCCTGACCGAGGTGGTCTAGTTCGTTCGGCCCGGGTGAACGGGGGCGTCCGACTCAATTCTGGCGCTTTATGGCCGATAGCTCGGGATGCAGCGGAATCTCGGTCTCTTCATGGTGGTGGTCGCCATCGCCGCAGCCTGCACCTCGACGTCGAATGACGACTCGGAGCGAGCGACCGAACAACAAGGATCGGTCGACGTCGTCGAATCGGACGCACTCGCCTTTTCAGCTGAAGACGAGTTGCGAGACGTCGTGCGGCTGGCTTTGGTCGAACCGGTTTCGTACCGGCCAGAAGAAGTTTCACTGAATGAGCAAGGTGCGGTCATCCTGGCCGATCTGCTCTATGACGGTCTGACCGAAGTCGACGGCTCGTCGGGCGAACTGCGACCCGGCTTGGCTGACCGGTGGACCGCCGATGCGACCTACACCCGCTGGACCTTCGAATTGGGATCGGGCGGCCAGGCCACGGCAGCGGACGTCGTTGCAACGTTCAACGGACTGGAAGATCCGGGACGACCGGGCGCCGTTCAGGCGGTGGCCAAGCGGATCGATGCGGTGGTCGCGGTGGACGAGGAGACGGTGGCTATCGATCTCATCAGCCCAGATGCCGGTTTCCCGTGGCTGGTAAGTGGGCTTCCGTTCTCGATCATCGGACCGGAGGGTATGGAGAGCGGTCGGTACAAGATCGACACCACGGCATCGAGCGACGACTCGGATGATCTCGTGCTGACACCAAGGTCCGGAGACGGACCAGACGTCCACGTCAGTTGGGCCGACGACTCGACGGACGCTTACGGGCAGTTGACGCTCGGTGAGGTCGATGCGGCACAGGTTCCGCCGGCATCGGTTGCCGATGCCGAGATGCGGTTTGGTGCTGCCTTCCCATCGACCACAACGACCAGATTCTACGTTCTCAACAAAGACTCGGCCCTACTGGCCACACCAGGAGCACGGCGTGCCGTGTTGGCTGCCGTCGACCAGGAGGGACTTCCGATTGAAGTGGTTGACGCTTCAGGTATTGGCACCGATGGCATGGTTTCTTCGGCGACGCTCGGGGCGGCCGATGTGGGGTGCGGGGCCACCTGTGAATATGAGCCTGAGTTCGCCGAGTCCGCCGCCGCCGGATTGACCTCGGACCAGGCGGTACGGGTGGCATACGTTGGCGAGGAGGAGAGACCGATGGCTGTCGCCGTTGTCGCGGACCTCGAAGCGGTTGGCATCGAAGCTGAAGCCTTGGCCGTGACACCGGACGAGTTGGCGGCCCGGATAGTGTCGGGCGATGTTGAACTGTTCTCGTTCGGGTGGATTGCGCCGGCCACTTCCATAGACGCCGTCATCCCACCGCTGCTGTCCGCCAACTCACCGACCAACGTGTTGAAGGCCGACTCGGTGACGGTGGCAGAGCTTCTCGACGAAGCGACGATGACCGAAGACGATGAAGCCCGGTGGTCTCTCTTGCAACGGGCACACCGGCAAGTGTTGAGCGATGGTTTAGTCATGCCTGTGTCGGAGTCGACCAGCATGCTCGCACGGGCGCCCCACGCCGCAGCGCTCGCTCTTCGATCCGATGGCACCCTGGATTTGTCAGGGCTTGATTGATGTCAAATTCGCCTCGACAATTCCACCCGAGGTCGCTCGAAACTTGTTACCATGACTCGGCCTCGTCGGAGTGGCGGAATTGGCAGACGCGCTAGCTTGAGGGGCTAGTGCCCGCAAGGGCGTGGGGGTTCAAGTCCCCCCTCCGACACCACCACTAACCCTCGGGGCTACCGAGATTTGGGCTCGTTGGCCTTCGTGGTCGTAGAGGATGTTGAGGTTTGCTGCTTCGTAGACCCGTCGGCGATCCGCTGGTTCAGCGGTGGAGAGTAGGGCGACAGCGGCGGCAAGGCTGTCTACGGTCTGGCGGACGTCTTGTTCGGTGATTCCTCGTTTTGTTGTGAGTCGTTGTAGTCGGCTCTGAGCGTTTTTTCGTTCAGCTCGGCTTCGTTCGATCTGTTGGATGAACCCGGCGATGGTGTCGTTGTCGTCTGTGGCGCCGAGGGCTGCTTCGAAGTTGGCGATGCGTTTGTCGCAGTCCTTGATCGTGCGTCGGGTTTCTAGCTCGTCGACGGTGCTGGTGTCTGGGTGTTCGGTGTTGGCGAGGGCTTTGGTGGTGTCGTCGAGGTGGTCTTTGTCGAACAGTTCGGCGAGCCACTGGTCGACTGCGGGAAGGAGTTGGTCTTCGCGGACTGATAGGGATTTCGGGTGATCGAGCCCGGGGTATTCGTCTTTCATTCGACATCGGTACTGGAGGTGGTTCCGGACCACGTTGGCTACGAGTTTTCTTTCGCATATTGAGCACACGATCATGCCTTTGAGCATGTAGTCGTGGCGGCGACGTCGTTGCGCTTTGGATCGGCGGGTGCCGGCGGTGAAGACGTCCTGTACCGCTTGCCACTGTTCGAGTGGGATGATCGCTTCATGGGCCGGTTCGCGGGACCATTGCCAGTCGTCGTCGGAGTTCGGTCGTTGTTTGGTGATATGGCCGGCGGCGACATCGTTGATGTCGAGGAGTACCTCGTCCTTTCGTTGGCGAGCCCAGACCTGGTAGCCGGTGTAGCGAGGGTTTTTGAGGATTGCCCTGACAGCACTCTGGCCCCACACTCCCTGGCTGGACGCTCGGTGTCGGTTGCGGGTCGGATCGGCACCGCTTGGCGATGAGATGCCCTCGGCGGTTAACTCAGAAGCGATCGCCTTGATCCCCTTGCCAGCCAAATAGTCGCTGAAGATCCGTTGGACTACCGACGCGTAGACGGGGTGTGTCTCCAACACGTGTAGTCGGCGACCGTCGATCGCTTTGGACGGGTTTGGGTGTGGTCCCGCGTCGGCGAGTTGGTAGCCGTAGGGTGGCCGTCCGCCCTGGTACCGGCCCTCTAGAGCTACCTGGGCACTCATGGCGGTTCGCACCCGGGTCTTGATCCGGTTGCGTTCCCCTTTGCCCATTCCGCCGTAGAGGTTCATGATCAGGTCGTGGGCATCCGAGCTCGGGTCGACCGGTCCACCGATTTCTGGGACCCACAGCTCGACGCCGAAGTGCACGAACAGCGGGAAGGTGTCTCCGTACTGCGAGCCGTAGAACGCTCGTTGCGGCTCGCCGATCACGACGGCGTCGAACCCACGGTTCTCGCTCGGGAGCGCGTCGAGAAGTCGTCCGGCTTCAGGTCGTCGTTTCCATGGGACGGATCGGCTTTCGCCGATATCGAAGTACTCGACGACAATCTCGCCGTATGGAAGAACGAGAGCTTCAGCTCGGCTGCGTTGCCACTGCCGGCTGGACTCGGGGTTCTGCTGATCTTCGGTCGATACTCGTCCGTAGAACGCAACGCGCTTCATGACGCTTTTGACGATATGACCTCGTGGGCTCGTTGACCATCGCGCTTGCGCGCTTTCAACACGACGGCGAGCAAGGCTTCGGCAAGTGCCGGTCTGAGTTCAGGCGCGTGCGCTGGCAACGTGATCGAAAGCTGTCCGTCTGGGCTCGGAACAGATGGTGTGTCTCTGCCCTGCCGCCGATTCGTTCGCAACGCTAGGTACGTCTCCTGTACAGATGCTCGGGGAGGATGGGGAGGGTTTGAAGGTTCGGGTCTCGCGTGTGGGGCGCAAAGCTGTTGTCCCTCCCCATGCTCCCTGGAATCGTTTGCAGGTCGCTCATCGCGGTTAAGAGTCGCTCTCTGTGGTGAGGCCGATACCGGTCCAGACCTTGCGGCCGTTGGATTTGGTGGTGTCGTAGCCGCGGTTTTGGAGGTTGATAGCGAAACTCTTTTTGGTGCCGGGTTCGGCGCCCTCGTCGTCGCACCACTTTTCCCATGAGTCGAACAGCAATGAGGATTGAACCTTGCATCCGGGGCGGGTCCAGCAGCACTCGGTGAGGAACCGGCCGACGGCGTCGGAGTCGGCGCGGTAGGCGGCAGTGGCGTTGAGGACGGGGTCTGGTTCGGCCAGGCCGCTGTCTTGCCATTGGCGGCATCCGTCGGCGAGCCAGGTCAAGACGGCGTCGGCTTCGGCGGCCAATTTGCGGGGTAGTTCTTCGTCTCGATCCTCTTTTGGGATGATGACTTCGAAGGGGACGAGTCGGAGGCGGCGCCAGATGCCTTCGTCGGTTCCCGAGACTAGGGGTTTGTGGTTGGTGAGCATGATGAACGTATGGGACGCGTCGAACTCCCAGAAGTTCTCCCGCATGCGCCGTGCTTTCTGACGGCGATCACCAGTGAGGCGCTTGACGGTGCCTTCAGCTAGCCGTCGGCCGTCATCGGTCTCGTCAAGGCGAGCCAGGCGAAGCCCGAACAGGTCAGCGATCTCGGTCGGGTGGGCGTCGAACGTCTTGGCTGTAAGGAGCCCAGGGGCGGCCATGCCGGCGTAGCCGCCGAGAGCGACCAGGACGGCGTCGAGCAAGGTGCTCTTACCATTGGCGCCTTCACCGTAGAAGATCGGCATGACGTGCTCGATGAGTTCGCCAACCAGGGTGTGACCCAGGAGACGGCCCAAGTACTTGCGCATCGCAGGGTCTGGTTGGATCCGTTCAAGGAACGCTTCGAATACCTCGCCTCGGGCATCGGGGTAGTAGTCGGCGCCGGCCTGGCGCGTGAGGAGGTCGGTGGGGTTGTGGGGTTGGAGTTGGCCGGTTCTGAGATTGAAGGTTCCGTTGCCGCAGTTCAATAGCCAAGGCTTTGCGTCAAGGTCCTCGTGGTGGACTACGACAGAGGCGTCCACAGACGCCAGTTGTAGAGATCCGTTGACCGCGGAGTTTGATTCGCCCTTTTTGGCTTCGCGCAACGCTTGGTCGCGTTCTTTCTCGGCGCGGATCCGGTAGGTGTCGGTGGTGACGTTGCGTGTGATGGCTTTCATCCACCGCTTCGTCTTGCTGGTCGTATCCGTTGCCCAGCGGCTGTCGTCCCAGACCAGCCACTGATTCCAGGCATTCACATAGCGTGCTTCGTGGCCGTGGACTTTCACGAATCGTTGCGCGTATCCGAGATCCGTCCGCGGTTCACCGGGAATCGGGTCAAGCGGAGGGTGGTCGAGGAGCTCTTGTGCCGGTAGGTGGTAGCCGATGGGGGTGTAAGGGTCGGTGGTGTTGTTGGTCAAAGTCTCTCCCAGAGGGGTGTTTAGAACGGATTCTTGACGGGTTGCAGGGTCACGGCTTCGGTTCAGGTGGTGGTCTCAGTGACCGAAGGGTCGATCGCGAATGTTTCAAATCGCTAGTCGGGACGGTGGGCGACGGCCCCGGAAGTAGGCGATCTGATATCGGTGAATTAGCGGCGTGGTGGCCATGGCATACGTCGAGCGCTGGACCGATGAGGTAATCAAGGTTGGGGCGAGTCATCGGCGTGTGTCCTAGTAGGGGTTGAGGTACCGGAAATCGATCCGGCGGACTAGCTGGTCGAGGTCGACGCTTCCGTGGTGAAGGTTTTGCCAGGCGTCGAAGAAGTCTTCGATCCGGTCGAATCCTTCGGCTTGGGGGCCGTCGGGTTCGACCAGGATCTGGCGTAGCGGTTCGACCCGGTTGGAGGTGATTTCGATGTGGGCCAAGATCGTTTGATGGGTTCCTTTGCTGAGGCCCATGGTTTTCTCAACGGCGATGAGTTGGGTGCCGGGTGGGCAGCGGTCTTCGGTCCAGGTGTGGGGCCTTCGTCGAGTTACTGTTTTCGTCTGGTTTAAGACAGCTGCGGTGGTTGCGGAGAACGACATACGTCTCGCCATCAACGCACCGTCTTCGGTTCGGAGTCTGTGGTGTCGGGTGTTTGGTTCCAGGTGCGGTCATCGAGGACACGGCCGGATGTTTTCTTTCCGACCTGACGGACTGGGACAGCCCCGCGGGTCATGCCGGGGCCGAACGGGTCGCCGCCGTGGTAGTGGGTGCCGTCGGGTTCGAGGACGGTGTCGGGGCGTGGACCTTGCCAGTTCCAGTTGGTCCAGGTAATTGGTGTCCAGGTGCCCCATTGTTTGAAGAAGAACGGCACTCTGGTGTTGGTGCATTGGTCGCGGATGTCTCGGACCCAGTCGGGGTGCATGGGCCGTGCTTTTGGTCCGGATTCGCCGCCGACGATGACCCAATCGATCCCGTCCAGGTTGAGGTTGGGGAGGGGTCCGAGGAGTGGTTCGAGTGACAGGAACCGGACTGTTGCGGGGGTGTTGCGTAGGTGGTCGGCTCGCCAGAGGTAGTTGTTGGTTTCGATCGAGGTCCCGATCCACACGTTCGGTGGTGGGGGCATTGCGAGTTGTGCGGCGCGTTGGGGTCGTTTGGTGAGGATTTGGAAGGTGTGCCACGTCGCGGTGGTCATGGTGTCCCATACCTGGTCGATGAACTCGGTTGGGACGTCGGGGTGGTAT
>CALIFY010000034.1 GCA_938021675.1 uncultured Acidimicrobiales bacterium | reverse complement strand
CAAAGGATCTGAAGGAGAATACCCCTGACACTCAAGTCTACGTCAGGGAATTTTCAGCCGATGATGCATGCCTAAACTGGAACACAGACCGCAACGCCCTTCTGGTTATCAATGACTGCAAACGCAACTCTGTGATTTAGTCAGACAAGTTCCGGACTGAGTTCCTCCGGACCCTAAAAGATAGAATCAGGTGTCCCTGGCTTCCTACTACAAAAGGAGCACTAAGTGCATGAGCTGCAAGGCGTTGTGTCCGCGTAACGCCGGTGGGCCGCCGATAGTGGTGTGGTTACGATGATGATGGTTGTAGTCGCGTACCCAGCAGTCAAGACGTTGTCGTCATTCGTTCTCTGACCGGAACTTGCGGACGTAGAGAAACTCGTCGGCGATGGTCCGGTAAACCGTTCGACGGATCGGAAGCTGGAGCCGTTGTCGATGAGGACCTCGTCGACGGGCATACCGTTGGCTCAGAGTCAGTCCTGGGCTCGGCACCAAAACCCGACCAGGGCGACGCTGACCTGGCCTCGACCGTGGACTCTCCACCCTTCTCTTGGTGGGATACGCCCCATTTTCTTGACGTCGAGGCGGATCAGCTCGCCTCGATGACCTCGTTCGTGGCGGCGGATTACTTGCCTAGATGGGATTCATGCGAGACGATTCAAGCCACGACGGAGGAGGGTCTTGTGAACCGCCGAGGACGGGACCCCGGTGGGCATCACGAGCCGTGCCGGTCCGCACCGTTTCGATTTCCGCAGACGACAGAACCGATCCTCGACCTGTGCAGGCGTCCGGGTTACTGATTGACGGGGCCGAGACAAGCTCGGAAGCACAGATTCCTGTATGAAAATTGACGCTCCGACACCCATGCTCAATCAAGCGAGCGAAGCGCATGACCGCAACTGAAGCCTTAGTGCGAAACGTTCTAACGACCCCGAATACAGGTATGGGGAGTGAAGCAAGCCCGTCTCGATTCTCGTTGCAGCGACGCCGCGCACGTTGGGCTTCGGTGCCGAGCATCATCGCAAGTGTCGTCGGTGCACACCATTGGCGATGCAAAAACGGACCGATCGTATCGGATCATAGAACTACACTCGGACCTTGCCGACTGGTTGACCGACCAGCGCTGTTCGTCACGTGACGACTCCCTCGTCGGTGGAACTTCCTCAGGTCAACCAATCGATCGGACCAACTTCGCCCGATCACTCAGGGCTCTCTCGAAACGAGTTCACATTCAGCCAGTCAGGCCATACGATCTGCACCACACGGCAATCACCCGTCAGTGCCAACGAGGATACAGAGCGTGGCAGGTCGCCGACTGGACAGGGACGTCAGAATGCATGATCTACCTGTACTACCGTCACGTTCTCACCGAAGTGATGGGGCTGCTGCCGATCGGCTGGACTGATGAGCAACCATAGAGTCCCATCTAGGGCCCCAATGACAGATGTGCCGACTGCAACCCGTCCTCAGACACGAAAAACCCGCGATTTTTGAGGGTTTTTACGTGGGCTAACGAGAGTTGAACTTGTGACCTCACCCGTATCAGGACCGTGCACGATGTTCGCCTGCATCCGGTGACGTCCGGAGTGGTAGTCAGACAGTGCGTAGCCGTCCGGGAACGTAGTTCCACGCTAAGTTCGA
This sequence comes from uncultured Acidimicrobiales bacterium, assembly GCA_938021675.1. Taxonomy (GTDB): domain Bacteria; phylum Actinomycetota; class Acidimicrobiia; order Acidimicrobiales; family SZUA-35; genus JAHELU01. The sequence continues at coordinate 21,348 of CALIFY010000034.1, read as the reverse complement.
CGTCTCATCGATCAACTAGAATAGGGTTATGTCGAGACCTGTTCGTTACACATCCGAAGCCGGACGGGAGGTAACGGACCGCAACCCGAATATCGGAGCCGTAGCGGCTGACGCTCGCGAACGTGCCATCGAACGGATCAAGTCAGACGATCTCGGCCCCGTGGTCGAAGACCCTTTGGGTGCACTCATCGACGAGGCTCGCTCCAGCACTTGAGACAGGTTCACGTTCGCCTCGGCTACGTCAACGACCTCAAAGCCGGTCTGCCGATCTCATACCTCGAATTCTGGTTCGCTATGCAAGACCAGATCGACACCGGGGCCCGCCAGGCATTCGACGAAGCTCGCTCTGCGAAGATGGACCCGACGTACGACATCGTTGAGCTTCGTGGCCACTGGACCGGCGGCAACTGCGACTACGTTGCCATTGCTCAGCTCACGAACGATGACATCATCGAACTGATCGCCATCAGTTTCGACATCGACCCCCTCAAAATCGACTTCTGAAGAAAGGCAACCTGGGCTCGCGAGAACGACGTTCGAGCGCCCCGCTTGTCTCCGAAGCAGCTGTGGTTGGCCCCTACCGCACCTGAACCCTGTCGCCGGGTAACGACCTCGTGAGATCAATTCTTCTGACCGCACCCCTATCTGGGCAGAACACGCCCATCAATCGGATGGCGGAGTAACAACTCAAGCATCAAAATCGACCTGGCCGAGACAGCACAAAACCCGCCGAAGGCTTGGCGACCTCTAGCGGGTTTTACGTGGGGCTAACAGGAGTTGAACCTGTGACCTCACCCTTATCAGGGGTGCGCTCTAACCAACTGAGCTATAGCCCCGGGAAGACGACAACGCTACCGCGTGTGGTGCCTGGCTGCTACCGGAATTTCAGTGCCGTTCAGACCTTCAGCCCACCGGCTTTTTTCGCCGTTTGACCCGAATCGTTTCTTCCTCGATGACCGTCAACCGGATTCCACCGATCAGGTCGGAGATCAGGTTGAAGACAACCGTCAACAACACCATCAGCACAGACGAGGCCAACGTCATGATCCCGGCGATCGCCACCGCAGCCCGAAACACTTCTTCGCCCTTGATTTCGAACTTGTCATAGTCACCAAGTTCGAGGATGAAAGCCTCAAGGTTCTCTATCGTCCCAGCGGCTTCCGCTGCGTTCCACACCAACACGCTGGCCAGCAACAGGGCAGCGAACAGGCATAGGTGAAAGAGAACCGAGAACGTCAACACCGACCACGGGTCGATGTGCCGCACCACTCGCCGTACCTTCCGGGCCTGGACTCGGTTGTCGCGACGCAACGGCAACTTCGACAGCACATCGCCGACCGCCGGCGGAACTCCTGCCCGAGACGCCAAATCGCTGACGGTGGTATTTAGGCCCGTGGCTGGCTTGCTCGCCGTGCCGGGGTCGGCCTCCGCTTTCGCTGGCTGAGGCGCGCTCGGCGGTGGAGGTTCCGCCGGGGATTCCAGGCTAGGCACATCGGTCGTCTTGGTCGCATCAAGCACCGCTGCTTGATCGGTCGCCGAAGGAGGCGGAGGTGATGCGATCGTATCCATGGCCAGTTCGCTGGTCGTCGCCGCAGCCTCAGCCGAATCTTCGGGAACGAGATCGTTGAGGATCAACTCTACGTTGCTTTCCCCATCGGAAACTCGGTGTGCACCAGGAGATGCAAAGGCGATCGACGTCGCATCGTTCGACACACCATTGACCGAATCATCGGCGGTACTCGCTACATCTTCTTCATCCAGCGTTTGGTCGTTCGACGAGACACTATCGGAGGCTTCGCTATCAGAACGGTCCGTATCGGACGCAACCTCTGATTCGTTTGGCTTTTCCCCCGACGTCGACTCGACGGTTTCCGTGGTGGAACCCTCGAGATCGCTACTCAAGGGTTCGTCTACCGACCACTCTTCTGCGACGCCATCGTCGGATTCGGATTCGGATTTCGTCTCGGACGTGTCGGAGCCGACCGCCGGAGATTCGGCGTCCCCAGACGTAGCTGTCTCGGAGGTGTCAGAGCTGGCGTCATCACCGGCGAGCTCAACTTCGGCGCCTTCGGAAACAGATTCGGCATCGTCGCTCGACGAAACGTCGGTCGACTCGTCGGACGCCGGATCGGTGGTCTCGGACTCGATACCGGAGCTCTCGTCAGTGGTCGTGCTGTCGTCAACTGCAGGACTGTCGTCAACTGCAGTGCTTTCTTCAACTGCAGGACTGTCGTCGACTGCAGTGCTGTCCGAGGTGGCGGTGCTGCTCTCGCCGTTTGATGAGGCGTCGGTGGAAGAGGATTCTTCAGTCCCCGGCGATTCCTCGCCCTGTTCCTCGGAGGACTTCTCACCATCGGTGCTCGTCTCGCCACCGGCGACAGCGGCTCCCCCCGTGGTGGAACCTGAACCGGAGTTCGATCTTGCGTTGTTAGACCGGCGCTTCCGATTCCTCGACCGGTTCTTCTTCGACTTGCGATTGTTGTTCCGATTGGAACTGGAGGATGAACTTCCACCAGCGCCGCGAGTTTCAGTCTCGACGGCGACGGTCTCGTCCGCTTTCGTGACGCTCTTGTCGATCTTCAGCTCATCGGCCGACACTTCGAGCGTCGGGGCGTCGAGCGAGATCGTGTCGTTCGACGGCTCACTATCACCATTGTCGACATTGTCGACATTGGTTTCTTCGTCGCTACCGGCGGTGTCGGTGGTGGAACTCGCCGCCTTCCGACCTCGCGTACGCCCTTCGGTCGGCTCGAATCCGAGGGACGCGACCAGCGCCTCACCTATTTCGGCCGCCTCGGCCGTTGGATTGTCGTTGGCGCTCATACAGCCCTCAAGTGTACGACAGGAACCTGCCTTGCGGCGGTCACGAGTCTACCCATGTCATAGGCCAGAAGGCGGGGACGGTTCGGGGCCCACACCGGTCCACACTCGTTCAGCGGCCGCATTCCTGATCACACCATCCACTTCGACACCGACAACGAACACCTTCGACGTGTCACCGCCGGTCGAGGGTCGATGTACCCATTCGGCCGAGACAAGCGAGGCGCCGTTGCTGGCCGCAACCTCCGCCGCCGTCTCATCTCCATCCATCGCGCCGGCCAAGGCCGCAGCATCGGCCGCGGTCTGCGCTTGGGTCACGGCCGCTAGCCGACCGGCAACCTCGCCCATCAATGTGGTTACGAGCATGAAAGCCAAGAAGCTCACCACCACAAGCGGTAGAATCGAACCAGAGTCGTCGGCGACCGGCGCACTCCGATCACCAAACCGGTTCCGCAATTTCGGACTCGGCAGCTCACACCAAGATGATCTGCGGACAGCCGAACCCAAACCAATCACCAGACCAGATCTCATCTACATCTTCCTTTGTTTGATCTGCGATGGCAGCGGAGCTGCGAGAAGGTCCTATCGGCTGGTAGAGCTACCGATCAATCGTCGTCGCCCGACGGTGTTGAGCCGTTGGTGTCTGCGGGAGGTGGCCCGTCGTTCGTACCTGCAGATTCGTCTCTACCAGGTACTTGACCGATCATCTCGGGCCCATCATCGCCCCGAGTTACATCATCGCCGTGACCCACATCATCGCCCTGGGCTACGTCTTCGTCATGGCCATTGGCTTCGACCGTGAAGAGACGAGCCACGGCCGAGACAGCCTCACCATCGCCAAGATTCATTACCGTCACACCGGTTGCGTCTCGGCCCTGTACCGAGATGTCGCTAACCGAAGTCCGAATGATGACACCACCAGACGAAATGATGAGCACCTCATCATCGATCGTGACAAACATCGAACCGACCACTTCGCCCTTGCGCTCGTTTAGACCAATACCGCGAACACCGAGACCAGATCGCTTCTTCCGGCTGAACTGCTCCGGGTCGACACGCTTACCAAAGCCCTCGCTGGTGACAACCAAGAACTCAGATCCACTGGCGAACACCCCACAGCTCACCAACTGGTCGCCCTGGCGAAACTTCATCCCCACTACGCCAGCTGCCGTTCGACCCATCGGCCGAACGTCCTCTTCTGAGAACCGCAGCGCCTGTCCTCGGCGGGAGGTCATGAAAATATCGTCCGACCCGTTGGTCGGTACGACGGAAACCAGTTCATCGCCATCGTTGAGTTTGATGGCGATGAGCCCACCTTTGAGCGAGGAGTCATATGCGGTGAATAACGTCTTCTTCACTCGACCGTGCCTGGTGGCGAAGAAAAGGAACCGGTTGGTTTCGTAATCTCGGGTGTCGATGATCGCTTGAATAACCTCGTCGCTTTCGAGCTGCAGGAGGTTCACTAACGCCGTGCCCCGGGATGTGCGGCTGGTAACCGGAATCTCATGGGTTTTTATTCGATACACCTTGCCCCGGTTACTAAAGAACAGTAAGTAGGCGTGGGCTGTGGTGTGGAGGAGTTGCGAGACGAGATCTTCTTCATCTTCTTTGAGCTTCGCGCCGGTTACGCCCCGGCCGCCTCGGCCCTGCGTCCGGAACTCCTCGATCGAGACCGATTTGATATAGCCACTCGAAGACAGTGTGACTACGAGGTCTTCGTCGTCGATCAGATCTTCGATGTCGATCTCGCCTGGATCGGGCACTAGCTCGGTCTGCCGTGGGGTGGCAAACTCTTCACCGATCGCCGTCATCTCATCCTTGATGACCTGATTCAACTTCGCCGGGTCGGCGAGAATGGCTTCCAATTCGGCGATAGTGGCCCGAAGGGTGGCCAACTCTTCTTCCAAGGATGCTCGAGCCAATCGCGTGAGCCGCGACAGTTGCATATCGAGGATGTGGTTGGCCTGAGCTTCGGAGAAATCGAACCCCTCCCCCATCAGGCGATCCCGGGCTTCCGAGCGATCCTCGGACGCTCGGATGGCGGCAATAATTTCGTCGATGAGGTCGAGCGCTTTGAGTAGGCCTTCGACGATGTGGGCCCGGTCTTGCGCCTTGCGAAGTCGATATTCGCTCCGGCGGCGAACGACCTCTTGTTGATGGTCGACGTAGGCAACCAACGCATCCCGCAAGGTGAGGGTGCGTGGAATGCCGTCTACCAGGGCCACCATATTGACGCTGAACGTCGACTGCATCGGCGTGTATTTGTAGAGATTGTTGAGCACTACGAGCGCATTGGCGTCCCGCTTGAGTTCGAATACCAGACGGGTTTTACCTTTTGCCGACTCGTTTCGGATCTCGCGGATGCCAACTACATCACCTCGCTCGACCAGCTCAGCTGTCTTACGAGCGATCTGGTCGACCGAAGTCTGGTACGGGACTTCACTGACGACGATGATCGAATTATTCTTCTGTTCGACGATCTCCGCCACCGCTCGCATACGGACCGAACCACGCCCGGTGCGGTAGGCATCACGGATACCGATCCGGCCCAGGATTTGGGCTTTGGTCGGGAAGTCAGGGCCCTTGACGAACTCCATTAGATCGTCGGACGTAGCTTCGGGGTTGTCGATCAGGTGGATCGCAGCGTCGATCGTTTCGCCCAAGTTGTGGGAGGGAATGTTGGTCGCCATGCCGACCGCAATGCCCTGGCTGCCGTTAACTAAGAGGTTGGGAAACCGTGCCGGCAACACCTCAGGCTCGGAGTGCTTCCCATCGAAGTTCGGTCCAAAGTCGACTGTGTCCTCATCGATGTCGGCCAGCAACTTCATGGCCAACGGGGTTAACCGACACTCGGTATATCGGTGGGCAGCGGGCGGATCGTCTGGCGAACCGAAGTTGCCATGAGGGTCGATCAGAGGATGGCGAAGCGAAAAGTGCTGCCCCATACGAACCAAAGACTCGTAAATGGCCGAGTCGCCGTGCGGGTGATACTTGCCGATGACATCGCCGACAACGGTCGAGCATTTCACGTGTCCGCGGTCCGGTCGATGCCCTGCGTCGAACATGGACCACAAAATCCGTCGGTGCACCGGCTTGAGGCCATCCCGGGCGTCGGGGAGCGCTCTTGAGATAATGACCGACATCGCATACTCGAGAAAGGATTGCTCCATCTCGGCCTGGATTTCGATCGGCTCGATGTTGTCGCCTGGCTCGCTATCTTCGTCTGTAGTCGGCGTATCACTCATATGTCCAGGAACCTCACATCATCGGCGTTGGCCTGGATGAACTTCTTTCGGCTCTCAACGTCGTCTCCCATGAGCACGGCGAAGACTTCGTCGGCGATTGCCGCCTGCTCCGCGGTCACTTGAAGCAATGTGCGCTTCTCCGGATCCATCGTTGTTTCCCACAACTCATCGGCGTCCATTTCACCGAGGCCTTTCAACCGCTGGAACTCTGCGTTGGGGTGTGTGGCGAGATATGCGTCGCGAGCGACGTCGTCTTTCAGGTAGATCTTCGACCGCCCAACTTCGGTCGAAAACAGTGGCGGCTGAGCTACATACACATAGCCGGCTTCGACTAACGGCCGCATCTGCCGGAAGAAAAAAGTGAGCAACAGTGTGCGGATATGGCTGCCGTCGACATCGGCGTCAGCCAGCAGGATCACCTTGTGATACCGACCTTTGGCGACGTCGAACTCCTCGCCAAGGCCAGCACCGATGGCCTGAATAAGCGAGATGACTTCGGCATTCTTGAACATCCGATCGATCCGAGCGCGTTCGACGTTCAGGATCTTGCCTCTGATCGGAAGGATCGCCATGGTCCGAGGATCCCGAGCCTCCTTGGCCGAACCACCGGCCGAGTTACCCTCGACGATGTACAGCTCGGATTCAGCTGGATCCTTTGATTGACAGTCGGCCAGTTTGCCCGGCAGGCCAGCGCCGTCGAGTGCCGACTTTCGTCGGATGGTCTGACGGGCCTGGGTCGCCGCGATCCGGGCTTTCGCCGCGTTCGTCGCCTTGGTGACAACCGCTTTCGCCTCTTTCGGGTTCTCCTCGAACCATTCGCGAAGGCGTTCGTTTGTCGCTTTTTCCACAAGAGAGCGAACCGATACGTTCCCGAGTTTCGATTTCGTCTGACCCTCGAACTGAGGTTCAACAACCCGCACCGAGATAATGGCGGTGAGACCTTCTCGGATGTCTTCGCCTTGAAGGTTGTCGTCTTTCTCTTTGATGACGCCCTTATCCCGGGCGTACGCGTTGACGGTTCGGGTCAAGGCGGTACGGAAGCCTTGCTCGTGCATCCCGCCTTCGATGGTATTGATGCCGTTGGCGAAGCTGTGGATACCATCGGTTTGGTAGCCGGTATTCCACGAGAAGGCTATGTCGACCGTATCGCCCCCATCCTCGTCGCTGTAGTGACCCACCTGTTCGAACATCGCTTCCTTGGAGCCATTCAGGTGGTTGACGAAGTCCTTGATGCCACCGTCGTAACGGAGCACGACTTCTTCGAATTCTGGGTCACGTTCGTCGATCAGGTGAAATTCCAGGCCGGCATTGAGAAAGGCCATCATTTGGAATCGTTCGACGAGCGTCTGGGTGCGGAATTCGATGCCCTCCTTGAAAACGGCAGGGTCGGGCCAGAAGCGAACCATGGTGCCGGTTCGAGTCCGGCCGTTCTCTTCCCCTATCTCATCGATGGACTCACCATCGGCGACCGAGACGGCCGCTGCAGGAGCGTCTCCGATCACCTCGAGTTTGCGGTCGGGTTGACCGCCGGCCACGAATGACATGGCATGGCGTTTACCATCGCGATCGATCTCGACTTCGACTCTTGTCGACAAGGCGTTCACCACCGAAACACCGACGCCATGAAGGCCGCCGGACACCTTGTAGCCGCCCTCACCAAATTTGCCTCCGGCGTGGAGGACCGTGAGTACAACCTCGGCCGCAGTGAGATCGTCGTACTTCGGGTGGATACCGACAGGGATGCCCCGCCCATCATCGAGCACCTGAACCCCGCCGTCTTTCAGAATGGTCACGTCGACCCGGGAACAGTACCCGGCCATCGCTTCATCCACAGCGTTATCCACAACCTCCCAAACAAGGTGGTGTAAGCCGGTGGGGCCGGTCGAGCCGATATACATGCCGGGCCGTTTGCGCACCGCTTCAAGCCCTTCGAGGACTTGAATTGAGGAAGCGCTGTAGGAATCGGCTGGGTTATCAGCGTTGTCCAAAGGGTTCTTTGCCATGCAGTTCCCGTGGTCAGACACGTCTATATCGTGTTGGGAGAAGCGTCCGCACTAGGAGCCGAATCGACGGTGATCCGGCGGCGGAAATCGCGCGCCCGTGGGACATGCAGTCTACCAGCGAACCTCCGGGAATCGCGGGTCATCCTCTCAGAGCAGGACGGTCAAAAGACCTTATTTTGAGAGGGTTTCGACCGGTCCAGACGAGTGCTCACCGATCGACCCGGGTCACGACCCGCCGCACGGTTGCTCCGTCCGCTCCGGCCTTCGTCACCGAACCAAAAACGGTGGCAAACCTGTTGATAATCTGGCCCTCCATCCATCCGATCTGAGCCGCCATCGCCGCATCGGCACAACCGATGGTCAGCACCCCATCGATCAACTCCACCGGTCGAGTCGACGCCGACAACCCAGGACCGACCACATCGGGCCAACGGTCGTCGAGCTGAGTCAACACGCTGATCGGTGGCGCACCGAGATTGCGGACCAATCGTTCCAAGGTTTCCCCAAGCTGACCGGGCCCGGGTGCACTCCGATAATCGTCCATCAAGGCGATCGTAGCCCAGACTGGTCAAAGCGAAGAATGTGATCGGGAGCGGTAGCCGGTGGCAGGTCGGCGGCCGAGGTGATCACCGTTTGCCCCGGCGGAAGGTTATCGAGCAACGCTGTGGCCCGATCCGGGTCGAGTTCGGACAGAACATCATCGAGCAGGAGCAGCGGTGACTCCCCCACCACCTCGGTGATGAGGCGGTGTCCGGCCAACCGTAACGCCAACGCGAGGGTGCGTTGTTCACCCTGCGACGCCTCGGTCCTGGCCGCCAACCCATCGAGCGAAAGCACAAGCTCATCTCGGTGCGGACCGACCGAGGTAACCGCACGCCGCACATCGGTGTCGCGAGCGGCGGCCAACGCCACACCGAGCGAACGGTCCACCCCGGCCGACGCCTGGAGCCCACCTTCGCCAACGCCATCACTGCCATCGGGCCAGGATCGCTCGTAGTTCGCCTCAAACGGAACGGGGCGGCCGGCCAACAGGGTGTAGGACTCGTCCACAATGGGCACCAGGTCGGTCACCAAAGCGTGGCGTCGATCGGCTACATCGGTTCCGGTGGCAGCCAGCTTGGCATCCCACACGTCGAGTGTGGCTCTCCCCGCCTCATCGAGCCGACCCTTCGATTGCCGGAGCAAGGCGTTGCGTTGTTTCAGGATCCGTTCCAGTTGACGGAGCACAGCATCAACATTCGGGTCGAGAGCGACGAGCACATCGTCGAGAAAGTCACGGCGGACGGCGGGACCGTCCTTGATGAGCGCCAGGTCGTCGGGAGCGAACACGGTAATCCGGAGCGCACCGAGAAGGTCACGGCTTCGTTTCAAGCGCTGCCGGTTTACCTGAGCACGGCTTCGCCGTGCTCCCAGCTCAAGCTCGATCAGGACATCTCGATCGTCTCGAACGCCTTCAGCCCGCAGGACCGCGGCCGGTGCACCACGGCGAATAAGACTCTCGGTTGGCGCACCCCGGAACGACTTCAACGTTGCCAAAACCCCGAGGGCTTCAATCAGGTTGGTCTTGCCTGATCCATTGGGACCGATGATCGCCGTAAGGCCTGTGTGGAGTTTGAGCTCGAGTGATTCATAGCTCCGGAAGTCCTGGAGCCACAGCGTTTGGATGAGCATCGTCAGACGCTCGTCGGCCGGTCGCCAGCAGCGACGGGTGGCGACGAGCGATCGAAACCGGTGGTCAGGAGACGCGTACCGGCATGATCAGATACAGGAAATCGTCGGTGCCTCGAGAACGTATAACGGCCGGCTTAAGTTCGTCGATGGTGGCAAGGGTTATTCGTTCACCGGGCGCTACTTCGATTCCCTCGATGAGGAACTGAGGATTGAACGCCACGGTCAGATCTGTCCCCTCGCAAATGGCTTCGACACTCTCCCTGGCCTGACCAACGTCTTGGGTGATAGCGACGAGCTCGACCGCCCCGTCGGCTATCTCTAGCCGGATCGGTGTCGATTCGCGGGCCAAGAGTTTGACCCGGCGCAGAGCGTTGAGGAGCGCCTCGCGTTCGACGGTAAGCAGGTTGGGGTGTGAATCTGGAATCAGACCGCGGTAGTTGGGGAAATCGCCTTCGATCAGGCGCGTCACCAATCGGACATCGCCAACCGAGAACGAGGCCTCGCGATCGCCTAACTTCAGTTCGACCGTTTCCCCCTGACCGAGGATTCTGTTCAGTTCGCCAAGCGCTCGAGACGGGATGAGCACGCTCTGGCCCTCTTCGAGTACCGATGCACCGGGAACGTCACGCATGGCAAGCCGAAACGAGTCGGTGGCAACGAGTCGAAGTCCGTCGTGTTCGGCAGCTAGCAAGACACCGGTGAGGATTGGACGCGAATCGTCGGAGGAGGCTGCCAGTACGACCTGGCGCAGCGATTCGGCTAGCTGATCGCTGGGAAGCGAGACCGAGTCTGGCCCCAGTTCCGACAGCTTGGGGAACTCGTCACCAGCGATCAGTCGAATCGAAAACTCGCTTCGACCGGCAGCGATGCTTAGTGATTCGTCGGCTGCTGCAAATGACACCGCTCCGGGCGGTAAGGCTTTGACGATGTCGGTCGCCAGGCGGGCTGGGATGACGGCCGAACCGTCGGATTCGCCGGCCACGGTGACCTCGATGGAAATGGTTAGATCCAGGTCACTTCCGGTGAGTTGCAGACGGTCACCAGAAAGCTGGGCCCGTACCCCGGATAAACCAGGCATCCCACCACGTCCGCTAACGGCTCGACCGGCGATGCCAAGCGCTTCGACGATGACGTCTCTCTCACATCTGAATTTCATAGGGAGTTGGCTCTCTTGTGTGCTCGGTTCGGCGGTCGGCGGGTTCCACGATTGATCGTGTCGGTTCGGTTGTCCTCAACTGTGACCCAATTATGTTTTACATCAGGTCGTAGTGGTAGTAGGGCTGTGGATTGTGGATGAACCATAGTTTTTGCTGGTCGGCAACATTGTGTTTGTCCAGAGGGGGTGTGGGCTCGCCCACATGTGACAGCGATGTAATTTGACGTGTTGTGGACGGACGGTAGATCGTCCACCGCGCCCGGTGTGTTGTACACAGCTCGATACACATCCATCTCCACTAGCGGTCCCCAGCGTGAGCCTTGTTACGCACAGCTTTTTCCAGAGCCATGACGTGATTGTAGATTTGGGATCGCTCTTTCATGAGGGCCGAAATCTTGTCGCAGGCATGGATAACCGTGGTGTGATCGCGGCCACCGAACTCTCGGGCGATGAGGGGGAAGCTGAGGTCGGTCAGCTCCCTCGTGACATACATGGCCATCTGGCGAGCGATAACCAGCGGGCGGCGCCGAGACTTGCCGATCAGCTCCTCTACGGGGAAGCCGAACTGCTGTACCGTCTCTTCCAAAATCATCTCGGCGGTGATCGGTCGAGGTTGGCGGTCGGCGATGAAGTCGCCGAGTACTTGCTCAGCCAACGTCGTCGTCATCGGTTCGCCGTTGAGATTGGCGAACGCCGTGACCTTGTTGAGTGCGCCTTCGAGTTCCCTGATGTTGTTGACGATGTTGGCCGCGATGAACTCGCTGACGTCGTTCGGTAACAGGATGGCGTCGCGCTCAGCCTTCTTGCGAAGGATGGCCATCCTCGTTTCGATGTCGGGCGGTTGAATATCGGTCAGAAGGCCCATCATGAACCGACTCTTGAGCCGCTCCTCCAATGTGGGAATGGCGTCGGGGGGGCGGTCGGACGACAGCACGATCTGTCGGTTCGCTCCGTACAGGTCGTTGAAGGTGTGGAACAGCTCTTCCTGCAACCGATCCTTGCCTTCGATGAACTGGATGTCGTCGACGAGAAGTACGTCGATCTGACGGTAACGACGCTTGAAGTCGTTGCCGGATGAGTTTTTGATCGAATCGACGAACTCGTTTAGGAAGGTCTCAGTCGAGACGTACAGGACTTTTCGCTGCGGTTCGACCTCCATGACGAAATGCTGGATGGCCCGCAGAATGTGGGTTTTTCCGAGTCCGGCCGAGCCGTATATAAAGAGTGGGTTGTACGAGCCGCCCGGTCGCTCTGCCACAGATAAGGCGGCGGCGATGGCGAATCGATTCGATGGACCGGTGACGAAGTTCTTGAACGTGTACCGGTTTTCGAGATCGTGGCCGACCGCCCCAGCGTCGCCGCCGACGTTTGACATGGCCTGTCGATGTTCAGGCTTCGGGGGTGTGGCGTGAGAGCCCGACCGAAAGTCGAGTTCGGGACTTGGATCGGGCTCGAAAAGCGTTGGGATGAGGAGTTGGAAGTCGACCTTTAGTTCGTGGCCGGCTGCCTCGGCTACCGCATCTTCGACGAGTGGTCGGTAGCGGCCGTCAAGACGATCGCGAATGATGCCATTCGGCATCGTCAACACGATTGTGTCACCGGTCAGATCAACGGGGGAAACCTGTGCAAAAGTGCTTTGCCAGACCCCATCGGACACTTGGCTACGAAGCAGCTCCGAGGCGGTTACCCACAGTTCCTTGGCCGCTACCACGATCGACCGCCGGCCCAAGACCTGGGAGTCGCTGAGCGGATGCCGGTTGACGCCGCCGCCGAGGTGGCATCGTGGTCCGCCCCGCTCGGCGTCGCAACCGACGTACGTTTTGGCCTGGTGGTGCGCTTTTTCACGTGTCTGACTCGTTATCGGCTCTGGTGGAGTGGCTGTTTGTCTGGGTAGGCCTCGCCGAGAGTTCGCCTACCGCCTCGCTCGTCAAACGTGCCATCGTCGCTCTATTTAGGGATTCTCCCCAATTCCCACAGACTTATCCACAGGATCCCGAGATCGACGAAGTGATCAATTTCACCCATGTGAAGTTCAAACCTGTATGGCAGGCCGCTCTTCGGGTGAAGGTGATCCCTCCTAGCTGGGGAGAAGAACGCTAGCACGGCCGGTCGTTGCAACCACCCCGTGCTGTGGAAAAGGTTGGGTCCGGGATGTGGATCCTGGGTTGAAACTTCCGCCGCCGCAGCATCGGCGGTAACGCCGGGTAGATCACGGTGAGCTGCGATCCTGGGTCTACTACATATCGTCGCTGGTGGCGACTCCGATGGAATCTTGCCTAAGGTGCGCTTGGTCTTAGGGCTTGCGAGGGCTCCGGCGTTGTGAGGGCTCCGGGCCTGCGGTGCGGTCACGACAGCCGACGTTGGCGCATGTCGGTGAGAGGCCTAGCCTTGGGAGAGCGCCGACACGCGGACAAACATTGGTTCGGAAGGCATTCGCAGACCGATGCGGCCGTACTGTCGGGCCTTGACGAAGACAAGCCCCATTGCTCTCCACCGGTGTGTTAACCGGTCCGGTTTGGGTCTGGGTTTGTCGCCGTGAGTCGTAAAGACGAAGTCACTAGAGACGCCGAGCGCTTTTCGCTCCGGGAGATGTTGTCGTGAAACGTACATTCCAGCCCAACAATCTGAAGCGGGCCCGCAAGCATGGCTTTCGTGCCCGTACGGCGACCCGGGGTGGGCGGGCCGTACTGAGAGCTCGCCGCGCCAGGGGCCGTCGTCGCCTGAGTGCGTGATCACTTCGGTTCGTCGCCGTCGAACCTTTTCCGAGCTTCGCCATGATGGTCGGCGGACTCGTCATGGCTCGGTCAAGCTCACCTTCCTGCCGCTAAACGACGCGACGGACCCTGATCGACTCAAGGCCGGCGACCATGGCCCCGGCCCACAGGTCGCCTTCGCCATCGGTCGATCGTTCGGCACCGCAGTTGAACGCAACCGCGGCCGTCGTCGGCTCCGGTGTGCTTTTGTCGAGGCGTGGAACGCCGATGCCGTGTCGACTGGATCCGGCTTGCGGGGGGCGTTCCTTCTTTCCGGGAACCGCGGACTGCTGACTTCACCTTTTACTCAGCTGGTAGCCGATGTCGGCCAATGTGTTCGCAAGCTTCGAAGCTCGTCGACATGAGCGGTGATTGCTGCGACGCCATCGACACAGATGATGAGGTCGGTGTCGGCCATTCGGTCGACGGTGCCGCACCCCGGACCGCAGGCCGGTTCAAACGTTTCCTGCTCTGGCTGATCGGTTTGTACCGAATGACCGCCCCCATCCGAACGCCTCGCTGCCGGTATTTTCCTACCTGTTCTGAGTATGCAGCCGAAGCGATCACCGTTCATGGACCGGGGCGAGGGCTGTGGTATGCGGTTCGCCGGCTCGGTCGTTGCCATCCCCTCGGGTCGTTCGGGTTCGACCCTGTACCGGAGAAGTAGATCATGTTCGAACAGGTGAAAGATGCCAGTCTGTCCAGCGTTTCGCAGCTTCTTGCTGTGTTCTATTCGCTGCCGGTGGTTGGTGGCTCGTACGGTCTAGCGATCATCATGTTGACAGCCGCCGTGATGATCGTACTGATGCCGCTGACGATCAAAGCGACTCGATCGACCATCAAGATGACGCAGCTGCAACCCCAGCTCCGCGAGTTGCAGAAGAAGCACAAAGAAGACAAAACGACGCTGAATCAAGAAATGATGGCCCTGTACTCCGAAAACGGGGTCAATCCGGTCGGCGGTTGTCTGCCGATGCTGGCCCAGCTGCCGGTCTTCCTTATCTTGTTCAACGTATTGCGGGGCTTGGCCCGTCGAGTATCGGAGAAGGCGTACTACGCAGTCGCCGACGAAGCCCACCAGATGGCGGGTGGAACTACGACCGATGGCCAGACGTTCGATCCCGAGTACCTCGATCACTCGACGCAGCTCTATCAGGACCTATCCCAAGACACGACGATGACCTTCGGGCCGTTCGATCTCGCTCGTGATGCTTGGGAGGTCGTGCAGAACGATTTGCTTGCGGCCATTCCCTACGTGCTCCTCATCGCCTTTGTCGTCGGATCGAGCTACTACCAGCAGAGACAGGTGTCTGCTCGCCGGAGCCCTGGTTCGGACAGCCCGACCCCCCAGCAACAGACCCAGCAACAACTGTTGCGTATCTTGCCGCTCATGTCCGGCGTGTGGAGCTTCATCTTTCCTGCCGGCCTCGTGCTGTATTGGGCGACGTCGAATCTCTTTCGAATCGGACAACAGGCCTACATCACTCGAGCGCTGTATCAAGGAAGTGACGCCGAGACCGACACCTCCTCCGGCGGGCCACTCGGAACAGGTGACGACTCCGATCCGACCGAGACTCGCAAGTCAGCGAAATCTAAGAACGCCGGTGCGACGTTGACAGGGGTTGGCGAGGATCGGTCGAACGGCGAAACCAAAGCCGAACGCCGAGCTCGTAATCGCGAACGGTTTCGAAGCACCGAGCAAAGGAACGGGGCAGCCAACGCCACAGGGGAAGCGGGTGATACGGGAGACGCTGGGGTCAACGGCGAATACCCGGACACCGATAGTGAGACTGCCGGGGGCCGAGAAGAAGCATGGGCTCGTCGGCGGGCTGAACGGGCAGGAAGAACGAAACAGAAGAAGTCAACGGCGGACAACTCAAACCGAACGACCCCTAAAGGTACGAAGCCGTCATCATCGAAAAAGAAACGCAAGAGGTGAGTGAAGCGTGGAATGGGTGAAAACGACTGCCAAAACGTTGCCAGAAGCGATTGACCTGGCGCTCGACAACTTGGGTGTTGACGAGGCAGAAGCGGAAATCGTAATAGTCGAAGAACCGAAGCCAGGCCTCTTTGGCCGTACCCGAGGAACCGCTCGCGTTGAGGCTCGGGTGAAGCCGAAGGCGATACGGCCAAAGGTTGAGCGCGGCCGGAACCGACGGAACCGTTCCGAGGGCGGCGGTGGCCGTTCCGGCGACCGGAACCGGAATCGAAACCGGAACCGATCGGAAAAAGGTCAGTCGAAGTCTCAGGATGGGTCTCGGTCGAAAGAGACCGCGGCGCCGGATAGTGGCGGCGACTCTGAGAAGCCGTCTTCTAGCGAAGGCGCGGGAACGTCCGGTGGACGCCGCCGGTCCCGTTCGCGAGGCGGTAGGTCGAATCGATCGGGTCAGACGAATTCGGATCGGGCACAGAGCAACCAGTCGAACAAGCCGTCGGCGGCAAGCGAAACCAAAGGTGGCGGGCAACGCCCACGCCGCCAGAAAAAGACCCAGGAGAAAGCTCGCAGCGTCGAGCCGAGCAAGGAGGCTTCCATGGAAGAGGTATCGACCCAGCTGCGGACGTTTCTCACGGACCTGACCGAAGCGTTTGGCTTCGACAGCGATGTGACGATCGACGACTCTGAAGAGGACACTCTCGTAGGCAAGATCGAGGGCCAGCACGGCCTGCTGGTCGGTCCGAAAGGTCGGACGCTCGACGCGGTTCAGGAGCTGGCCAGGATCTCGTGCCAGCGGGCCACCCCGAGCAGCATTCGGATCAAGGTTGACGTTGGCGGTTATCGCCAGCAGCGGACCGAGGCCTTGTCGGCTTTTGCCCTGGCAGCGGCAGAGAACGCCATAACCAACGCGACAGAGGTTGCGCTGGATCCTATGTCGGCCGCGGACCGGAAGGTCATTCACGATGCCCTCAACGAAACCGAGGGAGTTGAGACACGGTCGGTCGGAACCGAACCGCGCCGCAAGGTACTCGTAGTACCTGTGGCGACCGACGAAGATGCCGCAGTTGACGATGCAGTCTCCGATGAGGTTGAAGGAACCGACGTCAACGGGAATGGTCAGGACGAGGTCGAATCGAACGAAGACCTCGAGTCGGCGGCGAGTGGCGACGAATCATAAGTACTACTGAGCAGCGGGCGACGCTGAGGGCGGTACTCGAACGCTCTCGCCAGTTCGGCTTCCTCGGACCCGGTCCGATCGACGACCACATTGAGCATTCGGCTCTTTTTGGGTCGTCGATCCGACCCGAGGATCGCCGGCTGGCGGATTTGGGTAGCGGTGGTGGCGTGCCGGCCCTCCCGTTGCTCGTGTCGAGGTCCGATGCGTCGGCGGTATTGATCGATGCGTCGCAAAAACGATGTTCGTTCTTGGTGTGGGCGGCCAACGAACTCGGTCTGGTCGAACGGGTGACGGTCTGGTGTGGACGAGCCGAGGAGATTGGGCACGAGGTTCGAGCCCGGCGACAGTTTGACGTCGTGGTCGCTCGTGGGTTTGGCCCACCGTCGATGACGATTGAATGTGCGGCTCCGCTGACCCGGCACGGAGGTCGAGTGATTGTGAGCGAACCGCCGCACCCTCGACCGTGGCCGTCGGGACCGCTCCGATCGCTTGGCCTCTCCCCCGCCGAACACGCAACCGGCATCGTGTTCTTCACCCGAGTCGGAGAGTTCGGAGACGAGTTTCCGCGGTCGATGAAGTCGCAACGGCGCCGTCCCATCCTTGAATCGGACGATGATTCGTTGGCCGAGTAGATAGGTCGGTGTCGGTCGTTTCGGTCGTCCGATTGCGAATGTTGACGGGTGTGGGTCCCGGCTGACGGACGTTCGTCTACTCTCGGTAACAGCTATCAGGGTTGTTGTTGACCCGCCATCCGGCGAGGATGACGCCAGCACGGAGGAGTATCCGTTGACGGCTACCGATATTGACCAAACAGAAACGTCCGAGAACGAGACGGGCGCGCGATTGATCGCCGTCGCCAACCAAAAGGGTGGCGTCGGTAAGACGACGACCGCAGTGAACCTTGGCGCGGCGGCGGCGGAGATCGGACATCGCGTCCTCATCATCGACCTTGACCCACAAGGGAACGCAAGCACCGGGTTGGGAATCAACCCGAGAACGCTTGAGTCGTCGATGTATGACGTACTTCTCCACGACGTACCGATGGACGACGCCATTGAGGCGGCGGCGGTGAGGAACCTGTTCCTGGCGCCGGCCAACCTCGACTTGGCGGGGGCAGAGATCGAGTTGGTTCCGGCCTTCAGTCGCGAGATGCGGCTGAAGAACGCCGTGGCCAAAATTCGAGACGACTTCGATCTGATTCTGATCGATTGCCCGCCTTCGTTAGGCTTGCTTACCGTAAACGCGTTGGCGGCAGCCAACGAGGTGCTGGTACCGATCCAATGCGAATACTACGCCTTGGAGGGCCTCGGACAGCTTTTGCGAAACGTCGATCTTGTGCAGCGAAACCTCAATGCTGAACTTCATCTTTCACACATCGTGTTGGTGATGTTTGACGCTCGCACCAACTTGGCGTCGCAGGTAGCGACCGAGGTCAGGGAGCACTTCGGCGACCTTGTCTGTAAGACGGTGATCCCTCGGACGGTTCGGCTTTCGGAGGCTCCGAGCTTTGGCCAACCGATCACGGTCTTCGACACGGCCTCTCGTGGCGCGCTGTCTTATCGCGATCTGGCTCGCGAGGTGGCCGGTGAGCCAACCTGAATCGGGTCTGCCTCGACCAGATTTGGAGTCGTTGCTCGCCGTGCCCACGCCCGAACCCGGTGACGATTGGGTCCACGGTTCGCCCACGGGAGAGGCGGCCACGGCCCGGTCTGGTGCAGACCGACGGAATGATTCAGGTTTGGACGATGGTCGAGCGTCGGGCTCCGATTCGCCAACCGACGTCGGGTCACTGGAGATGGTGCCCGTCGACTCGATCGTGCCGAATGAGCTGCAGCCTCGGCGTCGTTTCGACGAAGAAGGAATGGCGGCGCTGACCGATTCGGTTCGTTCACTCGGTGTGCTGCAACCGATTCTCGTTCGTCCACTCGATGATCATCGATTCGAGCTGATAGCTGGCGAGCGACGGTGGCGAGCCGCGCGCCGGGCCGGGTTGGAGAATATTCCTGCAGTAGTGCGATTGGTTGCCGACCAGCGGTCGCTCGAAGAAGCGATCGTAGAAAACTTACACAGAGAAGACCTGAACGCGATTGAAGAAGCGGCAGCTTTTCAACAGCTAATCGAAGATTTCGGTTTGACCCAAGATGAGGTGGCGGTTCGGGTCGGGAAAAGCCGGGCCGCAGTAAGTAACACGCTGCGCCTGTTTCGGTTGCCTGGTTCGGTGCAGCGAATGGTGGTGAGCGGAGAATTGGGCGCAGGACATGCCCGTGCACTGCTCGGTTTGGACTCGTCGCACCGGCAACGTGATATGGCGGAACGGGTGGTCGCAGAGTCGCTTACGGTTCGCCAAGTGGAGGACTTAGTGAAGCGTGAGTGCATCACGGGCGACCTGGCCAGCCTGTCGGGGGCGGCCGGCTCGGGTCGTGTGGGCGGTCCAGGCAAGAAGTCAGCGGCGGCGCTCGAGGTGGAGCAGGCGCTGGCCGACTACCTGGCGACGGGCGTGTCGGTCGAGGAAGCGTCGGGCACCGGCAGGATTGTGGTCCGGTTTGCCGACGAGGACGACCTGGCTCGAATCTACGAGCTGTTGTCCGCCCGCCCTGGACGCTGACCACTCGGCAGAATCACGCCTCAGCGAGCCCTGCAAGGCAGTGGACGAGGTGGGGCACGGGTGGGGGAGCGGTCAGGACAGCCGGTACCGGTGGAATGGATGAGGGCGCGCCAGGACCATGATCCGGGAAGACCGAGGTCGAATGAGGGGCCTCGTCGCCGATGCGAGCGGGCCCGGCGACGCCGTTCTGTCACCGGTCACACATTGCTACACAGGGTGTGGAAAAACTGTGTGAAAGTCGCCTGAGCAGCAGAACGGTGAGGCCCGAGCTGTGGGCAATGTTGGGGTAACTGGTGTTTCACGTGAAACGCCCAAACATACCCCTCGAGGATCGGTTCATACCCGGTAGTACCCACGACGTACCCGAAATGGACCCTTTTGACACCTGTAAAAGGGTGCAGATGGGTTCATATCGGGTGATGTTCGTGGCTGGTTCGGAGGATGGTTTGGGGGTAGTTGGCCTAGTGGGGCAGGCTGCTCTTGAGATGGTGAACGTCGACGGTCACCACATGCAGTGACCGCCGGCCGACGTGGACGGAGGTCGAGTCGGGGGGATTGGCACGGGGGCCGCTTCAGTCGATGAGGGTCGATACTCGATTGTTGGAGGGGGTCGTACGTTCGTTGTGTTCATGACGTTCGTTGGGCGCCTTGGTTTGGCTTTGTGGTGTTTGGGTTGCCGCAGCGGGCGGTCGCAGACGAGAGGACCGAGTTGTCGATCTGGTGGAGCTAGAGCGAAACGGTTCGACGCACCGATCAGGGGGTGACGTCGAACTGGGGGAGTTTGGGGGCAATTCGGGGAACACTGGTTAAGACCTGGTGCATCTGGGGTACAACCGTTGGATCGGCCACGGCGGTGGCCGCCGGTTCGGGTGCGCCGCTGATCGACGCAATGTTGGCCGTACTGCTGGGTCGCCCTGCTCGATGGGTCGGCACTGCCGACGAGCGCCCGGTTTGCCGTGTGGTGTGTCGAGCGAACTGCTGAGGAACCTCGAACGGCTGCAGAGCCGCAAAGCAGCCCCGCAGTCGGCCCTGGCTTGTGGCACCTTGGCTGCGTGGGGTCGGCGGAGCCGCCGGCCGTAGCGAGGCTCTACGGCGCTGCTGACAGCTCGTTGGGTAGGGGCGGCCGGTGATATTTCGGCGAGGCGTCGTGCGTTGAACTACGCAACGCACGACCAGTACGTCGTCTAGGTGAGCCTCATGTTCTGGTCAACGGGGGTTACGCAGGGATGATTGGGTACGTATCGGGTAAGGATGATGATGAATGGGTGAACTACGGGGGATGAAAAGAATGCTGCTGGGTATGAATAGGTGTAATAGCGTGCATGGCTGCTGGGTGAGGGGATGAACAGGGCGGGGCGGTTGGTGTCCTGTCCTCGTTCCGTCTAAGGCTCAGAGGTGCCGTGACGAGCCTTGCGCCCGCCTTGTTCCTCTCGGCCGAACCGGAGCGGGTGGTGCGATGTGGATCGCTGGTGCTGGCCGTCGCCGCAAATTGTCACCCCGCAGTGGACAGTAGACCGCGGATCGAGGGGCGGGCGGTGGTGCGTCGGCCGGCTGTGGTCGACGTGGCGGCAGTTTGGTTGGGATGGAGTCGCCAGAACCTACCCGGTGCGCGCCTAGATATCCCCTGTATCTCCCCATTCGTACCCATCGCTACCCGTCACCCGAACGTAAGGGTCATCAACGGGTATGAACATGGGGTATCGGCAGTGATCTCGGGGATGAACCGGGGAGAACGTGGGCATGGCGATGAATCGAGATCGCCGACACTGCCACGTGGGCACCTCAGCGCGGGTCTTGGGTTGCCCGGTGAGCCACTGGCTCTGATCACAGGCCACCGGCCTCTCCCGGAAGTAGCGACTACGGCCGAAACGTGTCTCGCTCCGCCGTCAATTCAACAGCGGGCACTACCCGCCCTGCATCCGATCACACCCGAGTGACCACCATCTGTGGGTATATCACGGGGTAACACGGTATAGATCGGG
>CALIFY010000033.1 GCA_938021675.1 uncultured Acidimicrobiales bacterium | reverse complement strand
CGAGGAGAGCGTCGAGGTCTACGGCCCACCGGCCAAATCGTTCCTCGTTCAGGCGTCGCCGACCTATGAGCGTGGCGTGATAAACGGGGCGGTTGGCGTGATCGATGATGTTACGGAGGCCCGGTACCTGGATCGAGTCCGTAGCGATTTTGTGGCGAACGTGAGCCACGAACTCCGTACCCCCGTTGGTGCATTGAGCGTCTTGGCCGAAACGATCGCCCAGAGTGACGATCCAGACGTTGTCGACCGCCTGTCGGAACGGATGCAACGGGAGGCCGTTCGGTTAAGCGACACCATCGACAACCTGTTGACCCTGTCTCGGGTGGAGTCCGGGCCGATAGCCGAACCGGAGACCATGGACCTCCGCTCGGTCGTGGCCATGGCGACCGAGCGTACGGCCGACGCCACACGGCAGCAGCAGGTGCAGGTGCTGATCGAGCAGCGGCACGACAGTCCGATCATGGTCGACGGTGATCGGTCGCAGCTGACCTCGGCCGTTTCGAACCTGATCGAGAATGGCATCAAGTACTCCAATGCCGGTGGGGTGGTGGTCGTGACGCTCGATATCGAACGGGCTGAGAACAAACACGATGACCTAACCCTGGTCGAGCGCCGGGCCACATTGACCGTTGTCGATTCCGGTATCGGTATTCCGACAACGGACCTCGACCGGATTTTCGAGCGGTTCTACCGGGTCGACTCGGCCCGGAGTCGTAAGACCGGCGGCACCGGTCTGGGATTGTCGATCGTGCGACACGCCGTCTTGAATCACGGCGGCACCATCGACGTGACGTCGACCGAGGGTCGCGGCTCGACGTTCACGGTGATCTTGCCACTCTCCAAGACGCAATCGAAACTGTCCGGCGAGAGTGGGCCGAGCACCGAATCGACAGACGACGAAGGCAACAGCGAGGGCACGGAGCGACAGTGGACGAGTTGACGGTATTGGTGGTCGACGACGAGGAAGCATTCGTCGAGGCATTGGCCATCGGGCTGCCACGAGAAGGCTTCAACGTCGTCGTGGCCCGCGACGGGTACGAAGCTCTCTCTCGTTTTGACGAAATCGAACCCGACCTTGTCTTGCTCGACTTGATGTTGCCCCGAGTCTCGGGGCTGGACGTCTGTCGAGAACTCCGCTCTCGGTCCAACGTCCCGATCATCATGGTGACGGCAAAGTCCGCCGAGGTGGACGCCGTTGTCGGACTGGAAATTGGGGCCGATGACTACGTGACCAAGCCGTACCGAATACGGGAGCTGGTGGCTCGCATGCGGGCCGTCGTCCGCCGTTCGGTTCCGGTGGCGGCCGAACAGTCTGTTCCACCGGCGACGGCGTCGGCTATCCAGGTTGGTGATGTGCTGATCGATAGTGAGCGTCATGCGGTCGAGATTCGGGGTCAGTCGGTATCGCTTCCGCTGAAAGAATTCCATCTTCTCAACTACCTGATGATCAACGCCGGTCGCGTCGCAACCCGAGACATGCTGATCGAGCGGGTGTGGGGCGCAGACTATGTTGGGGACACGAAGACGCTCGATGTGCACATCAAGAGGCTGCGGTCCAAGATCGAGACCGACCCGTCAAACCCGGAGAAGATTGTGACCATCCGCGGCCTTGGTTACAAGTATCACCGGCCGGCATCGTGAACGTTTGATCCTCTAGTATCAAAAGGTGGAACGGACGGTAGCCAACGCCGGGTCCCGCATCCTCCGATCGCGGCGGGAGCAGGGAGCGGAGGCCTTCACCGTGCCGCCCTTCCACCGGCTGGCTCGCACGCACGCCCTTTCGGTAGCCGGCGATACGTTGCTGGCCATCGCGTTGGCCGACTCGTTGTTCTTCGACGTCGACCCAAACGATGCACGCTGGCGGGTCGGCGCCTACCTGCTCCTGACCATCGCCCCGTTCGCGGTGGTCGCGCCGTTCCTCGGCCCGGTGATGGACCGCATTCGCGGCGGTCACCGCTACATGATCATCGGCACCGCGTTCGCCAGGGTGCTGTTGATGGCGGTGTTGGTGGTGTACGTCCAGGACTGGCCGCTCTTCCCGCTGGCATTCGCCATGCTGGTAATGGGCAAGACGTACGCCGTGGCCAAGAGCGCGGTGGTACCGACGACGGTCAACTCCGAGGAGTCCCTCGTCCGTTCGAACTCCCGGTTGTCCGTCTTGTCTGCGGTGTCCGGCGCCGCTGCTGGTGTGCCCGGGGTGTTACTCCTTCGGCTTGGCGGAGCATCGTGGGTGCTCGGTTTCGGCGTGCTCGTCTTTGCTGCCGCCACCTTGTTGGCGTTCAGAATCCCAGCTACCACGGTGGCCCCGGACCGAGTCGAGGAGGCGGAACGGGCCGAACTTCGGGGGGCGGGAATCCTGGTCGCCTCCAGCGCGATGGGGTTCCTTCGCGGTGCCGTCGGGTTTATCACCATGCTGCTGGCCTTCGACCTTCGAGGGGGTATCGATCCCGGGCCCACGAGCGCGGGAGTGGAGATCGGGCATCGAGTCCGGGAAGGGCTTGGACTCGAACGACTCGATCTCTCTTCCGGAGGGGCGCCTCCCTGGCACTTCGGGGTGGCGCTGATCGGCGTGGGGATCGGCGGGCTTGTCGGTTCCGCCGGCGTGCCTCGATTGAGAGCGCGCCTCAAAGAAGAACGAATCTTGGCCTACGCCTTGATCGGGCTCACCATCGTGTCGCTGCTCGCCGCTATCTCCACCGGGCTGGTCGGGGCCTTCGTCATGGCGCTGGCTATCACGCTGTCGGCTCAAGGGGCGAAGCAGGCATTCGATGCCATCGTTCAGCGGGACGCCCCGAGAGCCAACCTCGGTCGCACGTTCAGTCGTTACGAGAGTCGATTCCAATTGGTTTGGGTATTCGGTGCCCTCACCCCGGTCGTCATCCCACTGCCGGCTCGAGTTGGCTACCTGTTGTTGGCTAGCGCCGCCGGTTTCGTTGCCGCCACCTATTGGTTTGGGCGGACACCGAACCCGGCCGCCATCGTGTCCGACGGGATTTTGGCCGAAGGGCTCGACCGGTTGGCTGGAGCGCTTCCCGGCCGGCTCGGGGACAGGCTGGCCGATCGAACCTGGGGTCAAAAGACCCCTCGGGCGACCAAGGCCGGTCCGTCGCCGGCCTCGTCCGACCACGAGGCGTCAGCGGACCGGACAGCGGGCCCGTCTCGGGCCGGCGATGACGCACCGTATTCGGCGGATGACCCACATCCGGTGGACAGAGATCTCAAGACATCCGACGTTGAGGTGGCGACCGATCCGACGACGCCCTACGAACGGTCCTCGCTCACCAACGTTGCTTCGGATCGCGATCAGACGTCGCTGTGGTCTGACCCTCCGACGGATCGACCACAGCGCAATCGACCACAGCGCAACCGGCCATAGGACGGCGGTCTCTCACGATGGCCGATCGGGCCGATTTCATCATTGTCGGTGGCGGGTCGGCCGGTTGTGCCCTCGCGGCGAGGCTGAGCGCCGATAGCTCTGTTCGCGTCTTGCTGCTCGAGGCGGGCCGTCGTGATTGGCGCTGGGATGTCTTCATTCATATGCCGGCGGCGCTGACGTACCCCATCGGGAATCGGTTCTACGACTGGCGCTATGAGAGCGAGCCGGAGCCGTTCATGAACGGTCGTCGCGTGTATCACGCCCGAGGGCGGGTGCTCGGCGGCTCGAGCAGTATCAATGGGATGATCTTTCAACGGGGAAACCCGATGGATTTCGACCGATGGGCGGCGGAGCCAGGAATGGAGCGGTGGGACTACGCCCACTGCCTTCCGTACTTCAAACGCATGGAACACCGACTCGTCGGCGAGGACGACTGGCGTGGTGGTGAGGGTCCGCTGCAGTTGGAGACCGGCCCCGCCGCTTCGCCACTCTTCCGAGCTTGGCTCGACGCTGGTCCGCAGGCCGGGTATGTCAGAACCGACGACGTGAACGGCTTCCGTCAGGAAGGATTTGCCGCGTTCGATAAGAACATGGTTCGGGGGCGACGCCTCAGCGCAGCTCGGGCCTATCTCCACCCGGTCCTCGACCGACCGAACCTTCGATTGGAGACCAGGGCCCAAGTAGATCGCATCGTGTTCGACGGGCAGCGGGCGGTGGGCGTCGAGTACCGCAAGGGTCGGCGGCGTGTTCGAGCCGATGGGGCGGAGATTATCTGTTGCGGCGGTGCGTTCAACTCGCCGCAGTTGTTGCAACTGTCGGGCGTCGGCCCTCCTGATCTGCTTGAGCCGTTGGGGATCGATGTGGTGTCCGGGTTGCCCGGAGTTGGCGAGAATCTTCAGGACCACCTTGAGGTGTATATCCAGCATCGGTGTACACAGCCGGTTTCGTTGCAGCCGTATTTGGCTAAGTGGCGGATGCCGATCATCGGACTCCAATGGTTGTCCCGTCGTGGCCCGGCGGCGACGAACCATTTCGAGGCCGGCGCGTTCGTGAGGAGTAACGACGAGGTTCAATACCCCAATCTGATGTTCCATTTCTTGCCGTTGGCCATCCGATACGACGGAACGTCACCGGCAGGGGGACATGGCTACCAGGTCCACGTCGGGCCGATGTACTCCGATGTCCGGGGTTGGGTTCGCATCGCCTCGACCGACCCTCGCCGCCACCCGGCGGTGCAGTTCAACTATCTGTCAACAGAGAACGATCGACGGGAATGGATCGAGGCGGTACGGACCGCTCGCCGGATTCTGTCCCAGCCCGCGTTTTCGCCATTCGATGGTGGCGAGATCTCTCCTGGCCCAGGGGTGGAGTCAGATGACGAGATCCTGGCCTGGGTGTCACAACAGGCGGAGACCGCCCTTCACCCATCGTGTACCGCTCGGATGGGCACCGATGAGTTGGCCGTCACCGATCCAAAAACCCTTCGGGTGCACGGAACGGACGGACTCCGAGTTGTCGACGCTTCGGTCATGCCACGGGTCAGCAACGGCAACATTTACGCCCCGGTCATGATGATCGCCGAAAAGGCGGCTGACCTGATTCTTGGCAACGACCCGCTCCAGCCGGAGTACACCGACGTCTACCGGATACCGCCGTCCGGGCGCTAGCCGGTCGCTGTTACACGGTCATTGTGACACGGTCGCTAGTCGAGATCGTCGAGGCCGGAGAGATCGTCGGGTACGTCGAGCCCGGCGCCGCCGTCCTCGTCATCGGTCAACCCGATTCTGGCCAGCCACAGGCCGGGGGCATCGACCTCGGCGGCGGTTGGCAGATCGAGTTCGTCGCTCCACAATCGGTCGATTCCCTCTTGCCCTGCTCGTTCCAACACGCCATCGACGAACTCCGTGCCCCGACGAAGGGTCACCTCATCGATCTCGAGACCGAGAAGTCGATCCATGAAACGATCGGCGGGGGTCGCGTCGATCCAGCGCTCACGGAACCGTTCGCGAATCCGGTCGTGACTGGTAACCAGATTCCGACAGATCTCGGTCACCGCGTGGTCGACGAATCCGAGCACGGTCGAGACCAGAGTGTCCAGCTGGGGGACGAGTAGGTCGTGGGCGGGGGAGCGAAGGAGTGACAGCACCACATCGGGATCGTTCAGAGTCTCGGACAGCTCTTGGATCTGGGCGAGGTCGGTCACGGAGCCGAACTGTTCGCCGATCAGTTCGGTGTTCGGGCGGAACGCCGATGCGAAGTCGATCAATAGGCTTTCAAGTCTTGCCTTGACGTGAGGCACGCTCAGCACGGCGTGGGCCGTCAGTTCGTGAACCAGGACCCAGAGCCGAAGTTCATCTGCCGGGACATCCCACTCATCGGCAGCGGCGTCAATGCTGGACGGGATGATGAGCACCTCGTCCGACGAGCGAGGGATGGGGAGGTCGTACTGGCCGAGGGCTCGCTTGCCGAGTTCTCCGAGCATCGACGCTGCGGTGCTGGAGACCAGCATCGGTCCAATCGCCGTGAACAACTGCTCCATCATCTTCCCAGTAGGGTCTGCGGAATCATCCTGGGTCGAGATGGCCTGGGATTCGGCCTGCATGCCGGTAGACACCGCGTCACCGAATCGCTCAAAAAACGGGCGGTAGGCGTCGAGGCTTTGTCTAGTCCAAACCGAACGGTTGACCGGCACGACTTTGGTGGCCGCTGGAAGCGTCACACCGGTTAGCTGGTTCACGTGAAGTTCGGCGACCCGGGACAGGTTTTCGATATCGATTCTGACCGACGGGTCGACGTTTGGTTCGGAGACACCCCCGGTAGCGATCGATATGGCCAGCTCAGCTGCCGATCTCCAAGGGTCGGCCCCCGTCAACCCGCCGAGAAGGCTCTGTAGATCAAAGAATGGGAACTCCCCGTCGGGTGGATTCGCATCGCTCACAAGGGCATCGTAGAGGAGTGGGTTCAATTGCGGTCACCGGTTCGTCTGGAGCTGTCGGCTCCCGAGTGGTCGAGCGGCTCGTCGAGCATGCCTCGGGTCGACGGATCGTGGCTATCGACCGTGCCGATCCGCCGAGGCCGTGGGTCGAAACGAGTACCGACGAGACGTCCGCTCGCGGTCTGGTAGAGACCCATCGTCTGGATTTGATGACCGACGTGCTCGAACCGGCGTTGGAGGGGTGCGACACGATCATCCACCTGGCCGAGGATGACCGTCGACGGGCCGACCGGGAGATCGCCGGCCGGATGGCCGACCGGGTACTTCAGGCGGCCGATGCGGTCGGATGCCAACATCTCGTGCTGCAGTCATCGGCCCTCGTCTACGGGGCACATAACAACAATCCGGTTCCTCTTACCGAGGACCACCCCATCCGTCTGGGTGATGGTCTTGCCCATGCCATGATCAAAGCCGATCTCGAGGATCGAGCGGTTCGGTGGAGTGAGAGGAGTGGCGCAACTGCGGCCATCTTGCGCCCGACCGCCACATTGTCCGAGAACGAGTCGAGCTGGATCGGGGCCGCATTGCGGGCGGCTGCCGCTGTTCGACCCGAGCAAGTCGATCCGCCGGTCCAGTTCCTGCACCATGATGACCTCGTCGATGCCTTGGTTCTGGCCGCCGGCCAGCGGCTCTCCTCCACCTATAACGTTGCTCCAGATGGTTGGATCGGGGCCGAGACGTTCCGAGCATTGCGGGGCGAAGCCGATGTGCGTCTCCCGCTGCGGCTGTCCAATTGGCGGTTGAGGGCGGCGAAGGCGTTGGCCAATCGGGCGTTGCTCGATGACCTTGAGCCATACGTCCGTTGGCCATGGGTGGTTGCCAACGATCGGCTCCGCTCCTACGGGTGGACTCCTCGGTACACCAATGAAGAGGCATATGTCGCTGGGACGACGTCACCGTTACTTTCGGCCATCTCCACGCAGCGCCGACAGGAGGTCGCGCTTGGCGCGGCCGGGACGGTTGGAATGGCGGCGGCTGGGGCAGCGGTGTGGGCCCTCCGTCGGACTATTCGCTAACCGGGGTATCGCGAGAACCGGCGTCGGGTTTGGTCGTCAAGGTGACTAGCGGTTGGCATTCGCGGTGGCGGGGGGGATGCTGATTGGAACCTTGATGGGTTCGCCGCCCCGCATGACCGAAATCGTCAGTCGTTTGCCGGGCGACCCCTGCAAACGGAGCAGGTGGTAGAAGTGCTGTACCCCTCGAATCGGGGCCTCTCCGATGGCGAACAGCCGATCGGCTGGAACGAAACGTTCAAGTGTTTCGTTCTCCCCCGTCGCCGCCGGGTCGGCGGCCGCTACCGAAACAACTTCGGCACCGGGCTCGGTGCTATCGACCAATTCAGCAGTGAGCCATGCTGTGCTCGGCTCGCCTATCGCCAGCAGAGTATTGGCGTAGTCGGTCACCCACGTCATCCGAACCGCAGCCAGATTTGGGCCTTCGCCGTCGACGACGAGACCTATGGCCATACCGTTGTCGTCGAAGAGCGGATGCCCGGCCGTGCCGTTGGCAGCCGGAATCGTGGTGCGGAGGGTACCGAACAACTGTGATCCGGCTCGGGTGGTGGTGGCCGCTAAGCCGATCACCGTTCCCGCCCGATCGGCGTCCTCGGTCCCCGGGGGAGATGCATAGGATTCGAGCCCATCGGGGCCGGTCCCATCGGCGGCTCTTGGTCCCGGGTTATCGAGATTGGCATTCACTCCAGCCTCGATTGGACTACTGGCCGGGACGACCGTCGGGAGCATGGCGAGGTGGGATGGATCGACCGTTTCAAGGATGGCGAGGTCGGCCTGGTGATCGATGGCGATGGTGGTGGCGTCAACCCAATCGCTGCCCGACCACAGTGAAAGATCGGTGGTGTTGCCGATCGCGCCGGCGCTGGTCAGGATCAACCCGTCAACCACAGCAAAGGACCCGAGCCGGGCCCGACCGTTGGACCGACTGTACATTCCAGGGTCGATCGCATCGGGTGGGGGAGCGGTGGTGTCGATCGCCTCGCCGGAGACGTTCAGCTCGGCCGTGAGAGCCTCGTTATCACCGACAGGCGAATCTTCGGTTGCCGTCGTTGCAGCGGACCGGCTGTCATCGCCGGCGGCGGCCGACGTTGGGAGTGGTCCTTGCTGTAATGCGGTGATCGAACGGTCTTGCTGTTGCGAAGTTAGGGCGTCCTCCGCCTCCGGGTTGCTCGTCCGGTGGGTGTCGATGAGTACCTCGGTTGTGACCGGACGCTCGACCGTCGATGTCGTTGGCGATGTCTCGTTCGGGTCTGTCGGGTCGAGGGCATTAACGCCAGAGGCGACGACGTTGCCCTCCGTGGTTGGTCCGACGAGGAACAGTGCAACCAAGCCGATCGTTGCTACCGCGAGACAACTTCCGATGACCGGTATTGGGCGCCAAGGGGTTCGGGGCTTGGTCGCCACCGATCCGATGAAGGGTTCGTTCCGTGGCGACTGCCTCGGTATTGGGGATGGGGTGTTGACATCTCCGCCGAAGTTGCGTCCATTGGCGACCTCAGAGGGATGTCTCCAAGTACGCTCTGTCGGGTCCGGAACTGGACCCGCGATGGGGTCATCATCCCCGTCGTCGTCAAGCCACACGCTGTAAGATTACAAGCTTGTTGACTTGAGGTGTTCGCGGGTCGGCGGTCCTGGTGAGTTTTTCCTAGTTGTGTCGGGCCGCGGATGGCTCGTGCGACGGCTGCGGTCGTCTCCCTCTACGATAATCGTCGTGACTGACTTGAGCGTCCTCACCCCGCCCGCCGGCTCAGACGATTGGCTTGGATTGTCAGATCAAGCTCTTCCGGTCGACGAGCTGTCGCGCTGGGTTGTGCAGCCGTCTTGCGGAGGGGTCGTCGTGTTTACCGGAACGGCGCGAGATCATTCGACCGGGCGTGACGGCGTCACCCTCCTTTCGTATGAGGCATATGAGTCGCAGGTGGTGCCCCGTCTGGCCGACATTGCCGCCTCGGCCCGTCGAACGTGGCCGACAATCGGTCGTATTGTGCTCGTTCACCGCATTGGCGATGTCCCGCTCACCGAAGCGGCCGTTGTCGTGGCGGTGTCGGCTCCTCACCGTGGCGAAGCCTTCGAGGCAGCCCGTTTCGGGATCGACACGCTGAAGGCCACGGTTCCGATTTGGAAGCGGGAGAATTGGTCGGAAGGTTCGAGCTGGGGAAGTGAGGCGCAACACATTACCGAGGTCGCGAGTCCGTCTGGGGTGTCAGAGCAAACCGAGGTGTCGTAATCGGCCGGCGACCGATGCGTTGATCAGCTGCGTTGATCAGTTGCGTTGACCGGCAGGGCCGATCACTGTTCGGTGGTCGGCTCCAATAGATCTTCTGCAGCCTGACGGACCTGCCAGTCTCGATCGGTCAAGGCTCGTTGCAGGGCGGCGTCGACCTCGCCGCCGTCGAACGCGGCCAACGCGATGATGGCTCGACGGCGGACGGTGGCCACATCGGTGGTGGCGTCAAGGATTGTTGCCAGTCCGGTTTCGGCTCCGATCGCTCCGAGCGCGGCCACCGCTGACTCTCGGCAGAGCGCATCTTCGTGGTCCGAGGCGATGGCCTGTAGCGCCGATACCGCCCGCTCGCCGGCCT
Source organism: uncultured Acidimicrobiales bacterium (assembly GCA_938021675.1). Classification (GTDB taxonomy): domain Bacteria; phylum Actinomycetota; class Acidimicrobiia; order Acidimicrobiales; family SZUA-35; genus JAHELU01. The sequence goes on along the minus strand of CALIFY010000033.1, from coordinate 14,184 downwards.
CGGCCGCCGGTGCGAGTTCGCCGAGGACAAAGGCCGCCAGTTCGGTAAGTTCCGGGTCGGCGAGGGCGGCGATGACCCGGTCGGTCAGTCCTTGCTCGGCATCTCGGTGGGAGATCAGTTCGAGGGCCCGATATCTGACATCGGGGTGTGGGTCGTCTAGCGCCCCGGTCAGCTGCTCGACTCCGAGTATGCCCGCTCGCTCGGCCGCGCTGAATGCGATCACCCGGACCTTCGATTCTGGGTTCCGTAAGCCGTTCGTAATAATTTCGACATCTGAGGGATCGGCCGCCCGGCTACTGGAATCCTGGAGTCTGTGGCCAGCCAGCGCGATGCTTCGACAAGTGTGTGTCAAGTTCATTACTTTTCAAGGGCAGTAGGGTTGTGCCAATCTGTAAGCAACGCCGCTCGGGCGATCAAAGTAGGAGTCTTCCATGTCACACATGGTCATCTATCGGGGAATTGACGGCAAACCCGGCTACCACCAGACCGACGACATTCACGATGCGGTCGGGTTTGTAGAGCAAATGCGAAACGAGGACGGTGTCGAACATGCCAGAATCTTTCGGTTGGAGGAGGTCGTGTTCGAGTACCGGCCGTATTTCCGGGTCGAACTCGCCGATTTGGCTGGCTCGGATTCCCCGATCCTGGCCGACGGAGTTGCCGACGGAATGATAGATGTAACCGACCATGCATCGGTCGACCTCGACGGTGAGGCCGTCGACGGCGAGCTTCCGGTTGAGGCTAACGGCCTAACCAACGGTGTGGCGGCAGAAGCCGGAAGCAAAAAGGGCTTATTCGGTCGCTAGTCGGGTCGATGGCGGAACATAGCCGATGGGGACACAGAATTTCGGTGCATGCACGGGCTGTTTCGGTGCATGCACGGGCTGAGTCTGTCAGCCCGTCGGTAACGGCCTTGGTGTGCGCTGCGGAATGGCCCGCCGCGCTTAACCGGCGATGGCTCGTTCGAGGACGAACAACATAAGCAATGCTGTGGTTCCGATGATCGCCGCGAGCACAAGGCCTCCCAGTGCGACCATCATGAGGAGCGTGAACGCGGCGGTGATTCGACGCCAGAGGGGAATGTGTTGTCCTCGTAGATTGTCGCGGTACTTCGCTGGCTGGTCGGTGAGGGACATCAACGGGACACTCCTGGCTTGTCTCGGTCGGATTTCGGCCCTGTTCATAACCCTGCAGTTCACCGGGTTACGACGCCCGGAACCGCCAGTTATGGGATTCCTCGGACTTTCTATCAGGGATTGTGGGTTCCATCGGGGTAACGTCCGATAGGTACGACGATGGACCACGATCCTCACACCGTAGCTGGCGGCCCTCATGCTCAGGAGCCGGCGACCACAACGTCATCTGCGCTGCCTGCGCAGACCGACGTGCTCGCTCCATACCGCGCCGCCGAGTTGCAAAGCCGACGCTTGTGGGTTTGGTCGGCCGGATTCCTTGGCGCAGTGTTGTTCGCGGCGATCTTGGGCGGCGCTTTGTTTAGGGTGCCCTATGTCGCACTCGTCCCCGGATCGGTCAAAGACACAGAACCGCTACTCGCCGTTTCGGGCACCGAACAATTTCCGAGCGATGGCGAGCTGTTGTTCACCACCGTCCGACTCCGTCAACAGCCGAACCTCTGGGAATATCTCTGGTTGTCGTTCGACGATGACGCCGAGGTGGTGCCAGAAGCGGTCATTTTCGGAGACCGAAGCGCCGAGGAGAACCGACAGGTCAACCTCGACATGATGGTCGACTCGAAGCAGATCGCGGTCGCGGTAGCGCTCGAAGAACTTGGCTACGACGCAGTGCAGACCGACGGAGTGATCGTCCAGCAGCTGGTTGCCGGGACACCGGCCGAACTGGCGTTACAGCCGAACGACTCGATTCTTGCCATCGACGGCCTTCCCACCACAAACGTGGTGACCCTGGTCGACATTTTGAGCGAACGGGGGCCAGGCGACCAAATCGTCCTCGACGTGCAGCGGCCCGGCGATCAGGCCGTTCAGGAGCTGCCTGTCGTGTTGGCCGAGAACCCAGAAGACCCTGAACGTGCATTCCTCGGTATAGAGCCGCGGGATCGGGAGCGATTCAACGATGACATCGGATTTACCGTCGAGATCGACAGCGGATCGGTCGGTGGTCCATCGGCCGGTTTGGCCTTCACATTGGCCGTCCTCGACCAGCTGACCGACGGCGAGTTGACCGGCGGGAAACGGCTGGCGGTGACCGGCACGATCAACGCCGCCGGCGACGTTGGGCCGGTGGGTGGCGTCGTGCAGAAGACGGCCGCCGTTCGGGACTTGGGCATCGAGGTGTTTATCGTGCCGGCGACCTTGCCCCCAGACGAACTTGACGCAGTGTTCGACAAGGCCGGCGACGATGTCTTGATCATCCCGGTGGCGAACCTTGGCGAGGCCCTCGACGCCCTCGATGACCTCGGTGGCAACGTGGATGCAGTCGAAGAATTCGCCGTGACAAACGGCGCCCAACAAGGTTGAGCGTCCCGCCGATGTGCGAGCACGGTCGGTCGTCAGATCTTGAAGGTCCAGCACTAGACGGCCGTGGCGTCGTAGCATCGTGGTATGGCCCTCACGAGTGATCACGAGTTCGCTCCGTCGGATATCGCCAGCGCAGTGTTTCCGACCGCCTTCCGGGGCTTCGACCAGGACGCGGTCCGTCAGTACCTCGTTCGGCTTTCCACCGCGCTAGAACGAGAACAGCGCGATGGGGAACTTGGGCCCCTCCAGGCCGATGCCGCCGATGGGCGCGTCGTTGAGTTGGAAGGCACGGTCGAAACGCTTCGATCCGAGATTCAGGAATTGGAACTCGAACTGGTTCAGCGGTCGGTGGTCGGAAAAGCCGGTGGGTCGGCCGCCAGCGGCGGCGGGACAACCGACTTCGATGAGCATCGAGCTATAGAACTTCTCGGTCAGGAAACGGCGCGGGTTCTCGAGTCGGCGAGATCGGCGGCGGCCGACATTCTGCGTCGGGCCGAGGCGCAAGCGGCAGCCGCCCAAGATCAGGCCAAGGCCGAGCTGAATGAGGCTCACGCCCAGTCGGAAACCCTCGTGGCGCAGCGACAGCTTGAATGCGATCAGCTATTGAGAGATGCCGAGGCTGGTGCCGAAGCTGCGGCCAGGCGAATCACCGCAGATGCTGAGAAGCAGCATCGATTGGCCGTCGAGGAATCGACGAAGATCGTCGCTGATGCCGAGGCGACGGCGGCCGAATCGGAACGACGTGCCGAGGAGCGGGCCCGTCAGATCGTGGCCGACGCTGAGGCGCTCCGCCAGAAAGTCATCGCCGACCTGGTGACAGAGAAACATGCCGCCGGGGCGGAACTGGCGGCCCTCGGCGCTTGCCGAGACCGGTTGGCGACCTCGTTGGCCATCGCTCGATCCGAACTCGATGACTTGGCTGACGATCTGGCATCGGTCGAGGTGCCGAGCCGCCGCGATCGGGTCAGAACCGAAGCCGAACGTGATCCGGTCGAGTTCGTCAGCCGGCCAACCTCGTCGGAGATCGCCAAGGTGATCGCTGAACTCGATAGCGCTGATGGTGAACTCGGCGAGTCATCAGAAAGATCGTCAGCTTTCCCGGTCGGCGGTGATCGCCACGACTCCGTCGACCGGGGTGATGTCGACCGGGGTGATTCCGTGGCCGACGCCGAGCGTCGGACGGGCGAAGACTCGGTCGAGGACTCGACCGACGCCACGCGCGGCACTCAGGACGAGATAGGCGTAGGCGTCGGGGACGCTGCTGAGGTTGGCCTCCCATCGCACGGATCGGTCGAGCGGGACGATGGGGTAGAGGTCGGGATTATCGCCGATCTGATCGAGTCGGCGTCAGCGGTCGGAGAAACCCCCGATGCCGACACACCAGCATCGGTTGTCGACGCAGCTGACCAGGCATCTGCTGAGAACGACGTCATCGGGGCCGACACGCCCTTTGTCACCGTCGACCTCGGCGATATCGACCTGACCGATGGGATCGATATCGATTTGACCGAAGAGACGAATGGGTCGGGACCCGATGCTGCTCGTCACGCCTCCGGTGATCGGGTTGGTGCCGCGCAAACGCAGACTGCGGTCACCGCGCCCGAAGAGGTCATCACGACGGTCGCTTCTCGAATAGCTCCCGCCGTTCTTGGTCGGACGCGAGGCGACCTCCCGGTAGAGGACGCCTACACCGGCCGGCTGGCCAAGGAGTTCTCGGCTCGGGACCTTGCGCTCACGCGGTGCGGAGCTAACTTTCGCCGGCAGCTACGCCGAGCGCTCAACGACGATCAGAGCGACATGCTCGACCGGCTCCGAGCCGGACGGGGTCCGATATCCACAGACGAGTTGCCGGAGTACGCCGAGCAGATTGACCGCTACCTCGTTCCACTCCGTCGGGGTCTCTCCGAGGTGGCGCGGGCTGGGGCAAATGCCGGAAAGCATCACGAGCTGTCGCCGGCAGCTCTCGACAACCTGGTCCGGCAACTGGCGAAATTTATTGTCGACCGGCTCAGGAACCCGGCAGAAGACGCACTGCGGCGGGATTCAACCGGTGACCGGGAACGTATTTTGGAACCCATCCGGGCGTTGTACCGCGAATTCCGAAATACGTCGCTTGCCGATCTCGCCGAGGACGCCCTGTATGAGGCGTTCGCCATCGGGTTATACGATTCGATCGCCGACAACGTCGACGTCCGTTGGATCAACGATCCCCGCCGTGACCCCGATCCGATCTGCGAGATCAACGCCGAACGAGGCGATGGTGAGAAAGGCGAGGTGTACCCGAGCGGACACGTTCGGCCTCTCGCGCTTCCCGGATGTCGTTGCCTGGTCGTTCCGGTCTAAGCCCTCAGCGTCTTGTCACGGTGGTGAGGTCGGACACGCCGTATTGCAAATTATCGGTTTCACCCCGTCCTGATCACGCCCCGGGTGATTGAAACGGTACGATCTGACAGAGATGCGCACCATTCGCAGCCGTCCCCAGACCTCTCGGTTCCGTGTAATAGCACTGGTCGCAGTTGCCGTGTTTTTCGTGCTGTTCTTATCGGCGAACGGAGTGGCCAGCTTCTACACCGACTGGTTGTGGTTCGATAACCTCGACCTCGGGTCGGTTTGGACCACCATTCTCAGCACTCGGCTCCTGTTGGCCGTGGTGTTTACCACCATCTTCTTCACGGTTCTCTGGGGCAATCTGTACATCGCCGACCGCATCCAACCGGAGACCCGGCCGGACACCCCAGAAGAGGATCTCGTCGAGCGGTACCACGCGGTCGTCGGAGTCCATGCCGGCAAGGTGCGGATCGCCATCGCTGCCCTGTTCGGCCTCATCGCCGGGGTCAATACCTCCTCGGAATGGGAGACATGGCTTCTGTTCCGATCCGGCGCAGATTTCGGCCGGACGGATCCCCTGTTCGCCCGAGACGTCGGTTTCTACGTGTTCCGGTTGCCGTTCTGGACGTTCGTGGTGGACTGGTTCTTTGCTGCCCTGGTGTTGACCCTGATCGTGGTCCTCGTCGCCCACTACCTCAATGGTGGCATTCGGGCGTCGGTATCTCAGGAACGGGTATCTTCAGCGGTCAAGATCCACCTGTCGGTCTTGTTGGCGGTGTTGGCGGTTCTACGCTCCGCGGCCTACTGGCTCGACCGATTCCACCTGTTGACCTCGTCGCGCGGTCGATTCGACGGCGCGCTGGCCACCGATGTCAACATCCAACTCCCCGCGTTCAACCTCCTCGCGCTTATCTCGTTGTTCTGCGCCGCCCTGTTCGTGGCGAACATCCGCCGGCCCGGTTGGGGACTGCCGGCGGTGGCCATCGGGATCTGGCTCGTCAGCCATTTCGCCATTGGCACGATCTTCCCGCTCGTCTACCAGCGGGTACGGGTCCAACCGGTCGAGTCCGTTCGTGAGCCAGCCTTTGTCGAGCGCAACATCGAGGCAACGAGGTTCGCCTACGGCCTCGACACCGGCCAGGTCTCCAGTGTGCAGCTCGACTACGAGCCAGGCCTCAGCGCACAAGATGTTGACGAGTTCGGCGATGTGCTCCGCAATGTCCCGGTGGCCGATCGCCAGTTGGTGAACGATGAGGTAATCCGTCGAGAAGGCGAACGGCGGATCTATCAGTTCCCGGAACAACTGGACATGGACCGGTACGAGATCGATGGGGAAGTGCGGCCGGTCGTGCTGTCCGCTCGCGGCTTGAACATTGCTGAAGTCGGCGAAACCTGGGAGTCACAGCACGTCATCTTCACCCACGGCTATGGCGCAGCGGTCGTTGCGGCATACGACCAAGAAGGTCTCGGCGACGGCGAGACCCGCCAACTCGACTTCTTGGTCAGCGGGCTTGGCGATCTTCAGATCGATGAAGAACTCGACGTCTCCGTCGAACAACCTCGCGTCTACTACGGCGAGAGCCTCGATGGCTATGCCATCGTCGGCGCCGACCGGCAAGAGGTTGACTACCAGACCGGTGATAGCCAATCGGTTCTGTTCAGTTACGACGGCGACGGCGGCGTCCCGATGGGATCGTTGTTGCGACGCACCGCCTTTGCCCTGCGGTTCCGCCAGGTCGACCCGTTGATCTCACGCAACGTGACCGACGATTCCCGAGTCATTTTCAACCGGAACATCGAACAGCGTGTCCGAGAGCTTGCTCCGTTCCTTCGATTCGATAAGAACCCATACCCGGTGTTGGCCGAAGATCAGTTGTTCTGGGTCCTCGACGCGTACACCACCACGTCGGACTTCCCGTACTCCCAGTCGGTGAGTACGACCGTCGACCCGACGTCTGAGCTGGCGAGCGGATTCAACTACGTCAGGAACTCGGTCAAGGTTGTGGTCGATGCCTATGACGGCACGGTCTCGATGTATGTCATCGATGATGAGGACCCGATCATCAACGCCTGGCGGAGTGTCTTCCCCGACTTGTTCAGTGACGGTAGCGATATGCCGGAAAGTATTCGAGACCATCTCCGCTACCCGGAGGATATTTTCACCGTCCAGACCGACATGTGGGCCAACTACGTCGTCGACGACGCCACCCAATTTATTCAGGGTGACGTCGCATGGTCGGTGGCCACCCAGCCTGGTGCCGAAGCACAACAGCAAGAGGGTGAGACAACGACCGGTGGCGTCATGGATCCCCAGTACTTGATGGCTAGGTTGCCCGACGAGGATTCGAGCGAGTTCGTGTTGCAACGAGCCTTTGTGCCGCGAGGCGGCGCCGCCGGGACGTCGGCTCGACCGGAACTCACCGCCATCATGATGGCCAGATCCGACCCGGAGAACTACGGGCAGCTGGTGCTTGTTCGCTTGCCTGGTGGCTTGGTGCGAGCGCCAGACTTCATTCACGCCGAGATTCGAAAGAACGATGACCTCACCGCCTTCATACGAGAGAAGGCCGGTGCGAAGGTGGAGTTCGGTGAGATGAGCTTGCTCTTGGTCGACGACACGATCGTGTACATCCGACCGGTGTACGTCGAGGCCAATAGCACCACTGCGGTTCCAGAGTTGCAGCGGATCGTCGCCGTAAATGGCGATCGGATTTTCATGGGACGGAGTCTGTCCGAAGCGATTCAAGGGGTGACGACCGGCGTGGCCCCGCCAGACACGGATTCGACCGAGACGTCCGATTCCGATTCCGATTCGGGCGACGAAGATGCTGACAACGGAAGTACGTCAGAAGAGTACGACCCGTCCGGAAAGTCTGTGGTTGAACTCATCGCCGACGCCGATGAGTTGTTGGCCGATGCAGCTCGAGCGGAGGACAACGGGTTGGATGACGATGCCGCCGATCTTCGGACTCGGGCCGGTCAGGCGTTGATGGCAGCGCAAGATCTGCTTGGCGGGGCGCCGGCTACGACGACGGCGGTGACCGCGGCTGAACCGGCGGCGGATCAGCCGACGACCACCGAGCCGGCCGATGATCAGGCGGTTGAGCCCGAACAGCCATAGGCTGGTCTCTGAAGTTCGGTCATAGAACACATCGCTTTGACCGATACCGAGTTCCGGAGCATTCCATGATCTTCCGACGGCCAAAATCCGAAACCCTCGTGGTGCCGGGCCCAACCGAGACTCTGCCGGGCCGCGACGACCCGATCGATGTCGCTCCCGCTCATTTCGTCAACGGGAATCCGATGGTCGCGCCGTTTCCCCCCGAGACCGAGTCGATCCTCTTTGGGATGGGCTGTTTCTGGGGAGCCGAGCGCTTCTTCTGGCAGGAGAACGGCGTGTACACGACGGCCGCCATCTATGCCGGAGGGTCGACACCAAATCCTACCTATGAGGAGACCTGCACCGGGATGACCGGGCACACCGAGGCCGTGCTGGTCGTCTTCGATCCGTCGGTCGTCGGCATCGAGACGTTGCTCAAGATATTTTGGGAGAATCACGACCCGACCCAGCACATGGGGCAGGGGAACGACATCGGTACCCAGTACCGGTCAGCGGTCTACACCACGAGCGATGAGCAACTGGCAGCCGTCAACGCCAGCCGAGAGTCGTATCAGGCGAGCCTCACCGCGGCTGGATTCGGCGAAATTACGACCGAGATCGGCCCAGCAGCTGGGTTCTACTATGCCGAAGATTACCACCAGCAATATTTGGCAAAGAACCCAATGGGGTACTGTAATCACGGATTTTGCCAGGTAGCGTTCGAGGCGGCGGCCAAGTAATCGACTCAAAATAGGGTTTTCTTCACCCCATGATGCCGACCCCGAACGTTTCACCTACCTTCCAGCATTCGGAAGCTGACTGATTGTTGATTAGTGTAGGTACGTGGAGCGAGGAGCGATCTCGGTCCGCCTTCTAGGCGGTTTCAGCGTGCGGTACCAAGACCGTACACTCGCAACGCTGCCGCCACAGGCTGTGTCGTTGCTGACCTACCTGCTCATCAACCGGGACAGAGCCCAAACCAGAGATCTGCTCGCCGGCAAATTCTGGTCTGAACTTCCCGAAGATCGGGCCCGTAAACGGTTGAGCAACTCGTTGTGGCAAATCAAAACGGCCGCCATCGAGAGCGGAATTCCCGAACTGCTACAACCGTCGTCGGCCGAAATCAGAGCGACGACCGCCCACCCGATCGAAGTCGACTCCGAAGAATTCGAGCGTGAACTCGGGGACTACGAGCGGGAGTTGCGGTCGCGTCTGGTACAGGGCGTGCTAGCCGACCGACTGGCAGACGTGTTGTCTTCCTACCCGGGCGACTTCCTGGCCGGACACTACGCCGATTGGATCGAATTCGAGCGCGATCGGATTCGCGATCGATACCACGACGCGTTGCACCAGTTGGTTCGCCTCTACAAAGCCCGTTCCCAGTACGACGTCGCACTCAGGTTCGCCAGCACCCTGGTAAAGCAGGAACCTCTCCGAGAAGACCTCCATCGCGAAGTCATGCGACTACAGGCCTTACTCGGGCAGGCATCAGCTGCCGAACGACAGTTCGACACCTGCCGGCGAGAGCTGTTAGCCGAGCTGGGCATGGAACCATCGGCCGAGACGATCGAATTGATCGAACGGATCCGGACCGATGCGCCGAGGGTGGCGAACGAGCCGGACGCCACCGATGCCGCCAAGCCATCGGCCCTCATCGGCAGATCGCATGAGATAAGTGTGCTCATGCGGCGGGCCGAGGAGTTGATCGGTGGGGAAGGTGGCGTTGTCCTTATCGAGGGCTATCCCGGGATCGGCAAGTCCCGCTTGGTTGAAGAATTTGTAGACGGTGTCGATTGGCGGGGGGCTCGGGTGTTGTCAGGTGGCAATACCGAGCTGAGCCCGATGCGGCCCTACGACACGTTGCGGCAGGTACTGGGCCCGGTGGTGACCGGTCTGCGGGGCGAACACTTGGCCGAGGTCATCGAGCCGGTGTGGCTGCAACAGGCAGCTGAAGTGTTTCCCGACCTTGAGCGTTACCTCGACGGGGCCGAACCGACCCGGGCCCTGCGGCCCGATGAGGAACCGACGAGGATGAGCGAGGCGCTGGTCAGGGTCATCTTGGCTCAAGGTGAGTTGGCGCCCACCGTGATCGTTCTTGAGGACATCCACTGGGCCGACGACGATTCGATGCAGGTGCTGGTCCAACTCGGTAGTCGTTTGGCCCGCAGCGGCGTGTTGCTTTGTCTGACCTACCGCAGATTTGAAGCGGAACAGTCGGCGTCGGTCTGGAAAGGAATCCTCGAGCTCGAAGCGCTGGCCTCCGGAACCCGCATGGTTCTTGCCCCGCTCAGTGCCTCCGAGGTTCGCGAACTCATCAACGTCCAGGTTGGGCCGGGTGGTCTTACGAGGGCGGCGATGAGCCAAGTCATCGAACATACCAACGGCAATCCGCTCTATATCTTGGAGACGTTGCGCAATCCGAGAGCATTGTTCGACCTGGACACCAGCGTCGGTTCGTTCGGTTCACTGGATCTGCCACACACGGTCGCCAAATCGTTGGAACTCCGATTGGGTTCGTTCGATGTCGCGGTCCGGCGAGTCCTTGAGGGCTTGGCCGCGCTGGCCGAACCGGCTACGACGAAAACCGTGGCCGACATCGCTGGACTCGACCGGAAGGGCGCCATCGTGGCGTTAACCGAGGCCGTCGACTCGGGTTTCGTCGTCGCAGACGATAATGGCGTTTGCCGATTTGCCCACGACCAGACGAGACGTGTCGTCTACGAGCTGGTGTCGGAAGGGGAGCGGCGGGCCATCCACGATCGGATTTTCGTATCTCTCGAGGCAAGCGTCGACCCCGAGCCCGAGAAGTTGGCCTATCACGCCCGGCTGGCCGAACGATTGGCCGACGGGCATCGATGGCATCTACTGGCCGCTCTTCAAGCGTTGGACGTTAACGGGTACCGGGTGGCGGCCGACCACTACGGGCAAGCCGATGAGGCCGCTCAAGACCTTGGCCTCAGCTTGGTTGAGCGAGCCCGAGATCTATTGGCCTACGAAGCGGCCCTCGATGTGCTCGGCCGACGAGAAGACCAAACGATCGTCCTCAAGATGCTCAACGAGGTTGAACTCCCGATCGAGCAACAGCTTGAATTGGCCGAACGGGAAGCCTTGCTGCTTCTCAACACCGACAAGCCCGATGAGGCGGCCCGTCTCGCTCTCGGGGCGGTCGAGCGAGCCAAGCAAGCCGGGCTGCCCTATCACGGTCTGCTCAACGCGGTGGGATTCGCTCGCTACCTTGCCGGAAAATATCGAGCGGCGATCGAACCGCTGCGACAGTCGATGGCCGACTCACCCGACGTGGCGAACCGCCTCGCGCCGGAGACCACGCTAGGCAAGGCGCTCATCGACATGCTCGATTTCGAGGCGGGGGTTGAGCACTTGAACCGGGCGGTGGCCGACGCCGAGCAGATCGACGACCCGCGGGCCAAGGTGGAGGCGGTCAGCTATCAGGCCGTCGCTCTGTCGCTCTCTGGCCGACAGCTCGAAGCCGAATCGAAACTATTGCATGCTGTCGAGCTGAGTCGGGCCATCGGGTACCGGCGAGGTGAGGGGGTCAACCTCGTAAACCTCGCCACCAACTACGTTCGACGCGGGCGGGGAGGCCAGGCCCTCGATCTCTTTGCCGAAGCCAGCGATGTCTTCGGATCGCTCAGCAACGCTCGGGGTGAAGCGTTCGTAAAACTCAACTCGGCAAGTCTCTCGCACCGGTTGCTCGGCGACGACGATGTTGCCAGGGAGCTTGCAACATCGTCTGCGGTGTTCTTTCGAACGGTCGAGGATCGGCCTCACGAAGCATGGGCGTTGAGTCTGCTTTCAAGCATCGATCTTCGGCAGGGTCGTCGTCGGTTGGCACGGCGTCGGCTCCACGACCTCCTCGTTCGGGCGATGCATGATGAGGATGTCGCTACCGAGGTGGAAATTCGTCGCGGGATCAGCAACGTCGAGATGACGCTTGGCAACTATGGGCTCGTGGTCGAGCATCTCGATCGAGTCTTAGCGCTCAGTGAGTCGTTCCCATTGGACACGATGGTGGCTAACGTGCTGGCCTGCCGGGCGATGGCGTGTTGCCTGCTCGGTGATCGGGCCGAGGCCGAAAGCTACGCTGCCAGGGCGGCGGCGGCCAACCAAGCCGGGTCGGATATGGCCCACGTGACCGCATGGTCATGTGCCCGTGTGCTGGAGTCGGCCGGTCGTGTCAAGGAATCGGCAGGACAGGTTGAGCTGGCCTATCGATTCGTGGCCGAGAGCCTTGTCGGATTAGACCATGACGTAGCCGCCCGTTCTTGGGTGGCGGTGCCTGAGCACGCATGTATCGCCGAGAGTTATGAGCGGCACTTTGCTCGGACCGTCGAGGTGCAACTTCCCGCCGCCTCGGCGCCGACGGGGAGACCGTTGACTGAAGACGACTTCGTCGACGTCGTTTGGGCCGTGTCCCGACCAGATGATTGGAAGACAAACGAGCCGGGCGAGCGACGTATCGCCAGGATCGGTCGGCTGGCGCAAGAGGCGGTCGACCAGGGGGCGTTAGCCAGGATCGTTGACCTCGCTCAGACGCTTGCTGTCAGCGAGCGAACTATCAAACGCGACCTCGCAGAAATGAGACGGCGCGGCTGGCAACCGCGAACCAGAAAGTCAGCCCACTAAAAATCTCCACGATTTCCCTATCGGCCGAACTACAGCAAAACCCCTGCTCAGAGGGTATTTCCGTAAGTTGTCCCCTTCGCCTGACCCGTAGCTTCGCAATAGTCGGAGACGATTCGGAGAGACCGAAAAGACATGCTGCTAGCAGGTTAAGCAACGTCAACAAGATTCTGGTGGTGCCAGTCACCAGAGCTAGCACTGGAGAGAGTGTAATGTCTCGTCGCCTTTTCGTCTTCATTTCGACCACCTCGTTCGCCGGCGCCCTGACGATGGGAAGCTCCATCGTTGGTGCACACACCTTCATGGGCTGAGCGGGCTCTCGGTTCCCTGTTCTTCGAACTTCTTCCGCCGTGCTCGAAGCAGGGAATCAACCTCTCGTCGGCAACTCTGTTACCGACGGGGGGCCGCCCCGGGGTGTGACCGTCGCAGGAACCTAGCGCTGCGACGGTTACACCCTGCGGTGTCGCAGGGCGACCGGCACCCAGGGGCGGAGAACGCAATTGGAGTTGGACATGGGCGTTCAATGTCGATCGTTCGTCCGCATAAGATCCCGCTGATGAAAGAGTGCCTCGCCCGGTGCTCTTTCATCGGTGTTTTGTCGCCGTGTCGGCCGACTGCTTGTGACCCATCTCAGATCTAACGCCAATGATTGGCGAAGCTGGTGTCAACCAGTCTTGCCACCGCTACAATCCAAAGTCACCTCGACGCGGGGTGGAGCAGTCAGGTAGCTCGTCGGGCTCATAACCCGAAGGTCGTAGGTTCAAATCCTACCCCCGCCACTCGATGAAAGGCCCGGAGACACTGCGTCTCCGGGCCTTTCGCTCTTTCGGCCGGTGTGCCCGTCTACCGGCTGGTGTTGATGAGGTCGGCGAATTGTGTGGCGGCTGCGGCGCCCATGCCGGGCAGTAGGTGTTGGTAGGTGTGCATGGTGAAGCCGGGGGTGGGCGTGGCCGAGCCGTTCGGACACGACTTTAATTGGTGGGCCGGCGGCGACGAGTAAGGAGGCGTGGGTGTGGCGCAGATCGTGGAACCGGATCCTCGGCAGGCCGACAGTGGTGGTGGCTCGGGTGAACAGTTGCGAGAACGACTCGGGTGATGGGGTCCGGTGGTGGGTGTTGACGAACATCGGCGTCGCCGGTGTGATGGTTGCGCTTTCGGTGGCGAGTCGCTGACGCCATTGCTTCACGACGTTGATGGTGTTGGGGTCGAGGTCGATGCGGCGCCGGCTGGTTCGGGTTTTGACGGGGCCTTCGATGGTGCGGCCCATCGTGGCTTGGCGCGTCCGGCTGATCGACAGGCTTGATGTTGTGGTGTCGAGGTCTCCCCAGTTGAGGCCGGCGAGTTCGCCGCGGCGCATGCCGGCCTCGCCCTCAACCTATGATCGTTCTTGCGCAATGATCGCTTTTGTGCGATGATAACGAAGTGGTCGAGCTCGAGGCGCACGCCGAGGTGGTCGAATGGTTCGACTCGCTCACCAAGGATGAGTGGGAACGGGTGTCGGTCATCGTGGACCGTTTGGTCGGGTTGGGGTCGCGTGCTCGGATGCCGTTGTCGAGGAGTCTCGGTGATGGGTTGTTCGAGTTGCGGTTCACGCTCGGTCTGACGGCTCGTCGGATCACC
>CALIFY010000032.1 GCA_938021675.1 uncultured Acidimicrobiales bacterium | reverse complement strand
TTGATCATGCTGTTACATCAAAACCTAACTCGAAGATGACCACATTCTTTCCTAAACGCACTCAACACAGGAACCAACCTTCCGCTGTGTCGGCCTGACACCCAATCCAAAGGCAGCTCCCGTCGTCGGGCCGGGGACCGGTAACCTGCGGAGTTTCCGCATGGACCGTGCTGCACGAACCGGAAAATCGGTAGCACCCGGTTCTCGAACCGGAGAAGGCCTAACCCATCTTTCCCATAGGCGATCAAACCCTGGACCTCGCCGGCATCGACACCGATCAGTCAACCCAGACGATGTCGCCGGTCACGTTTCCTTCGACTGAGGGACGAGTAGCCGATCAGCTGTATGAGCATCAGGGTCGGGCACCTACGTGACGGCTATCTGGTCCGTCGTTTTCGTGCCGATGCTCTCGTGACCTGGCCCCACTATGACCGTTCGCTCCGACTGCCGGCGTCCGGTGGCACCCCTGACGAGGTGGTCGATCAATGCGATTAATGTTGCCTGGACGTGTTTCTTCTTCCTCGCATCGGTGAAACCAATAGGGATATCGGGGTTGAGGGCCAGCACGTCTTGGACCTGCTCGATTGTGACGTCCGGTGAGTCGGGAAACCAGTTCACGGCAACGATAAACGGGATACGTCGAGTTTCGAAATAGTCGATGGCCGCAAACGAATCCTGGACCCGTCGAGCGTCAACCAAGATCACGGCGCCGAGCGCCCCGGTGGCGATCTTGTCCCACATGAAGGCGAACCGAGGCTGACCGGGAGTGCCGAAGAGATAGAGCACCAGCTCGTCTTCGACACTGATTCGACCAAAGTCCATGGCCACGGTGGTAAGCCGCTTCGCGTCGACCTTCGAGATGTCATCGGTGCGCTCCGCAGCTTCGGTCATCCGCTCTTCTTTTCGAAGCGGAGGAATCTCGGAGACAGCGCCGATAAACGTCGTCTTACTGACACCGAATCCATGACTCCTGATTCAGAGCACAACGGAGATACCGACCAAGCGGCTGTGGCTACGGTTTCTGGCTATGGTCGGCGGCAGCAGACCGGGAAACGTGCGTGGACCGTACTGGACTTGAACCAGTGACCTCTCGCGTGTGAGGCGAGCGCTCTAGCCAACTGAGCTAACGGTCCGAAGAGGAAGTAGCTTACTGGCTTCAGACCGGTTGCCAGCGTGAATGTCGGTAGCCTGATCGTTTCCCCCAGCGCGCCGACGCTGCCGCCGAACTGCACTCACGAACCACGAGGCTAATTTCACGCTGCCATGACCTCTGAGCCAACCACCACCGACGTAATCGCCAGGCTGACCGAGCTGGCCCGCAACCACCGCTGGACCTGGCATCGCCCCGCCGCGGAGCTTCTAGATCGTATTCCCGGAGCTAGCCCAGACCGCCACCCGGCGGCGACCATCGCTGCGCTCGACGCTGACGCTCGACAGACCATTGTCGCCGATGCCGATCTAACGGCCGCCATCGATGAGAACTTCGATGACCTCCAGGCGACGTTGAACACGAAGTCTGGCCCACCGACCGTGGCCTACGTATCGGCCGAGTTTGGCCTTACCGAACTTGTGCCCCAGTACTCCGGTGGGCTCGGCATCTTGGCCGGCGATCACCTCAAAGCGGCGTCCGACCTCGGCCTCCCCCTCGTGGCGGTCGGCTTGTTCTATCACGGCGGGTTTTTTCGTCAAGGCTTGGACGGCTCGAATCAGACCGAGCGCTATGAGCGCTATGAGCCACACAACCTCGGCCTCGTCGACACCAACCAGACGGTGACGGTGGCGGTCGGCGCTGAAGACGTCACAGCCAAGATCTGGCGATTGGCCGTCGGCACTATCGATCTGTATCTGCTCGACACCGATATCCCTGGTAACTCGCCAGACGGCCGGACCATCACCGACCGCCTCTACAGCGGCGACCAGGAGCACAGGATTCGCCAAGAGCTGATCCTCGGTATCGGCGGCCTTCGCGCCCTACGTGCCGTCGGCATCGATCCCGACGTCGTTCATCTAAATGAAGGCCACGCCGGCTTCTGGCTCCTCGAACAGCTGGCCACAAAGATGACGTCTGGCGCATCGTTCGAAGAGGCCATCGAGGCCACCAAGGCAGGCGCCGTCTTCACCACCCACACCCCGGTTCCCGCCGGTATCGACCGCTTCAAACAACCGGTCATCACCCCGTATCTGACGCCTTGGGCGACCGAAAACGACGTCCCGCTCACCACGTTGTTCGACCTAGCGACCAGCGCCGACGACACGGGGACCCCTAAACCATTCAATATGGCGGCGTTCTGTCTGGCCCTCAGCGGGTCGGCTAACGGCGTCTCAAAACTTCACGGCCGCATCAGCCGCGAGTTGTTCGCCGCGGTACCGGGCGGAGACGCCATCACCTCGGTCACCAACGGGATCCACGCCAGAACGTGGTTGGATCCGCAACTCGCCGACGTGTTCGACACCCACCTCGGAGCGGGATGGGATGTAGGCGATGAGCAGGCGTGGAAACTGGCCGCAGAACTTGAGCACGACACCATCGTCGGCACGAGACAACAAGGCCGGCGCCAACTCATCGAACTCATCGAGGAGCGCGGAGCCGCAAAGAGCGGCGCCCTCAGCCCCGACGCTCTCACCGTCGGTTTCGCTCGCCGGTTCGCCACCTACAAGCGAGCCGATTTGCTGCTCTTGCTCCGCACCCGGCTCGAAACCCTCCTGGCCGACGACGACCGACCGATCCAGTTCGTCTTCGCCGGCAAAGCCCACCCCGCCGATGGCGACGGCAAAGCGCTCATGGCCGCCGTCGTCGATTTCGCCCACTCTTCAGAGGCCAACGGCCGTTTCGTTTTCATCCCCGACTACGACATGGCGGTCGCCCGTGCGATGTACGCCGGCTGCGACGTCTGGCTGAACAACCCCATCCGGCCCCGGGAAGCATCGGGGACCAGCGGAGAAAAGTCGGCGCTCAACGGCGGCCTTCAATGCTCCATTCTCGACGGCTGGTGGGATGAGATGTACGACGGAGACAACGGCTGGGCCATCCCCGGCTCGGAGCTCGCCGACGCGGCAAAACGCGATCTGGCCGAAGCCACCGCCACCCACGACCTGCTGGAAAACGAAATCTTGCCACTGTTTTATGGCGAAGGTGCCGAGCCGAGCCCGACCGACCGATGGACACAGAAGGTCCGTCATAACTGGACTACGCTTGGACCCCAGGTAACGGCTGCCAGGATGGTCGCCGACTACCGAGACCGCGTCTACGAACCAGCTCTGGAACGGGCGCGTCGCCACCACTGAACCCGACCAAAGGGCCCTTTTCATGACGACCACGGTCTGGCCAGGCGAACACGAGCCGCTCGGCGCCACCTTCGACGGCGCCGGGACCAACTTCGCCCTCTTCTCCCCCGCCGCCGAACGGGTCGAACTCTGCTTGTTCGACGAAGACGGGAACGAGACGCGCATCGAGCTGCCTGAAGTGACCGCCTTCGTTCACCACGGCTACCTCGATGGTGTTCGACCCGGGAAACGGTACGGCTACAGGGTCCACGGAGCATGGGACCCAGCCGCCGGGCTTCGCTGCAACCCAACAAAACTGCTGCTCGACCCATACGCAAAGGCGGTCGACGGCGAAGTCGAGTGGCACCCCGCGGTGTACGGTCACGACCTTCAGAATCCGGACCGACCCGATGATAGAGACAGCGCGCCATACATGCCGCGCTCGGTCGTGGTCAGCCCGTTCTACGACTGGGGCAACGATCGCCCGCCCCACACCCCGATGGCTGATTCGGTGATTTACGAGGCCCATGTCAAGGGCATCACCATGACCCACCCCGACATACCGGAGGACCTTCGAGGGACCTACGCCGGCCTGGCCCATCCAGCCATCATCGACCATCTACTCACACTTGGAGTTACCGCAATCGAGCTGCTCCCGGTGCATCAATTCGTGCCGGAACAGTTCACCGTAGACAACGGTCTCACCAACTACTGGGGCTATAGCTCCGTGTGCTTCCTTGCACCGCACAACACGTACAGCGCGGCATACCGTCGAGGCGCAGCGAGTGGACTCGATCAGGTTCATGAGTTCAAGTCGATGGTTGGCGCACTACACGAAGCGGGGCTTGAGGTCATCCTCGACGTCGTCTACAACCACACCGCGGAAGGAAACCATCTCGGCCCATCACTATCGATGAAAGGCATCGACAACTGGGCCTACTACCGGGTCAACCCCGAAGACCGGCGCTACTACATCGACTACACCGGCACCGGCAACACAACAGACATGCGCACCCCGAACGTCCTGAAGCTGGTGATGGACAGCCTTCGCTACTGGGTGACGGAGATGCACGTCGACGGGTTCCGATTCGATCTCGCCTCTGCGTTGGCACGCGAAGATCACGCCGTCGATCTGCTTTCAAGCTTTTTCGATTTGATCCACCAGGACCCGATCATCAATCGTGTCAAGTTGATCGCCGAGCCCTGGGACGTCGGCGACGGTGGGTACCAGGTCGGCAACTTCCCACCTCTCTGGTCGGAATGGAACGGCAAATATCGCGACAACATCCGCGACTATTGGCGAGCCGTTCCCGGCAGCGTCGGCAAATTCGCCTCCCGATTCGCCGGGAGCGCCGACCTCTACCGAGGAAAAGGGCGAACCACCTCGGCCAGCATCAACTTCATTACCGCCCACGACGGATTCACGCTGGCCGACCTCGTCTCCCACAACCACAAACACAACGAAGCAAACGGCGAAGACAACCGAGACGGCGACTCCCACAACCGGTCGTGGAACTCCGGAGCCGAAGGGCCGACCAACAACCCTGCCGTTCAACGAATTCGCCGTACCCGACACCGCTCGATGCTCGCCACCCTGCTTCTCAGCCAAGGCATACCCATGCTGCTCGGTGGCGACGAGTTCGGCCGGACCCAGGGCGGGAACAACAACGCGTACTGCCAAGACAACGAAATCTCCTGGTTCGACTGGTCCAACGTGGATACCGACCTCCTCGAATTCACCCGCACACTCATACAGTTCCGGGCCGATCACCCGATATTCCGGCGGCGGCAATGGTTCGACGGAGCCAGCCCGGCCCCCGACCAGCCGTTGGACCTCGCCTGGTTCTCGCCGGACGGGTCGATGATGACCGGCGATGCCTGGCATACCGCCGACGGGCCATTGATGGTGTTTCTCAACGGCAACGGCATGGTGACGTCGGGGCCTCGTGGTGAAAGAATCGTCGACGACGACTTCCTCATCTTGTTCAATGCCGGTCACGAGGACCAAACCTTCACCGTTCCGACCGTTGATGAAGCTCATCTATGGCGAGCGGTTATCGACACCGACGCGGCCAAAACCCGAGACCACCTTGTCGGCCCCGGCGAAGACGTTGAACTCGCCGCCTGGTCGATCGTGGTGCTCCAACAAGACAACGATGTCGACGACATCGACGGAACCTCTCCCAGCATCCGATGAGGATAGTAATGGCTTCGGCCGAGCTAGCTCCGCTGGCCCGGGTCGGCGGTATGGCAGAGGCCGTCGCCGGCTTGGTCAACCAGCTCCGGGCCGACGGCGTCGACGTGACGGTGGTAGTGCCCGACTACGACACGACCGACATCCCCCATGACGCCGACTACCTTGACGTACCGGCGATCGTTGGGCCGGTAGCCGTCCGCACAGCCGAGATCGAAGGAATCGGGCCGGTGGAGCTGGTGATGGCCCCACAACTCGGCAAACCCCATCCGTACAACGACGGCGACGGCAACGCCTTCACCGACAATGACCATCGCTTCTTCGCATTCTCGGCCGGCGTGGCCGCACTGGTTGAGCGGCTCAATCCAGACGTTCTGCACGTAAACGACTGGCATACCGGCGCCGCCCTTGGCCTCTTACCCGACCCCCCGCAATCGGTGCTGACCATCCACACCCTCGCCTACCAGGGCATCGCCGCCCCATCATGGCTTGATCATCTCATCCGAGGGCCCGAGTTGTTCGCCTGGTATGGCGACTTCAACCCGCTCCTCGGCGCCATCCGCCTCGCCGATCGTGTCGTCACCGTCAGCCCGAATTACGCCGCCGATATTGTGACCGAACCCCACGGCATGGGCCTACATCACCATCTAGCCGAGTTGGGGCCTCGCCTGCACGGCATCACGAACGGCATCGATACTTCGGCCTGGAATCCCGAGACCGATCAGCACCTCACCGCCACGTACTCGGCCGCGAACCTGCGGGGGAAAGCCCGCAATCGCACCGCTCTCCTCGGCGAGATGCGCCTGGCCAGCGACGGCTCCGGCTCAAACCAACCGCTGATCGGGATGGTAAGCCGACTGGTGGAACAAAAAGGCATCGACCTGGTGGTTGACGCCGCCCGGTTCCTGACCCGTCTCCCAGCCCGCCTGGCCATCCTCGGTTCTGGCGACAGCAACCACGCTGCGGCCCTCCATCAGTTGGCAGCCAACAATCCCGGCCGAATAGCCTTTGTTGAAGGCTACGACGCTGGCCTAAGTCACCGGATCTTCGCCGGCGCAGACCTTCTTCTCATGCCGAGCAGATTCGAGCCTTGTGGCCTGGCCCAGATGCAAGCAATGGCCTACGGCACAATTCCCGTCGTCACCGACGTGGGAGGGCTGCACGACACGGTGATCGACGAAGACCGTTGCCCGGATGCCGGTACCGGATTCGTGAGCGACACCGTCGACGTCGCCGGGGTTGTCGATGCTCTACATCGGGCGACCAGGGCATGGTCGTCGACGCGCCGACGGGCCGGAATCCGTCGTCGGGGAATGGCCACCGATTGGAGCTGGGCCAGCCCGGCCAACACGTACCAATCGATGTACGACGAGTTGACGTCGGGCTGAAATCAAACCCCAGAATCGGGGTTTCAAATAGGGATAAAGGTTCCGTTCAGAGCGTATTCATTACCGCGCCCTCGACTCCTAACTGGGTCACATCTACGATCTCCCAAAGGCGCCGATCACCCACAAGAAAAAGCAACAGCGTCTGGTATTCCCAAGATTCCGCCATCGGCCAGTCCCTAATGGCCCGCATAGAGGAAAGGATATCGAGATCATTGACCGCATCTCCTTACCCAACACTGCTCCTAACAGGTGCAGCTGGATTCTTCGGACAACGATTTCTGGCTAAAACCCAGACAAAATGGAGCCAAATTTATGTCCATGACAGGGCCCCGGTAGAACTCCCACCCGGTCTCCAGAATCACTGCCAAACAATCAAAGGCGACCTGCGTGACCCATCGATGCCCACCACCTTGCCCGACGGAGTCGACGTTGTCATCCACGCCGCGGCCGCGCTTCCTAGCCACTCGCCAGACGAAATATTCGAAACCGACGTTCGAGCGACCAACCGGCTGGCCAGCTGGGCAGCCGAAATCGGCGTCAGCCGGTTCATACACCTGTCGTCGACCGCCGTCTACGGCCCCGCCCACACACCCCTGATCGATGAGACGGCCCAAACCAGGGCGTTCGACCCCTACAACACGGCGAAAATCAGAGCGGAGGACGAGGTCCGCCAATCTCTCACCGGCTCATCGACGACCTGGACGATCCTGCGACCAAAGGCCATCGTTGGCCCCGGGCGCCTCGGGCTCTTCGGGCACCTGTATGAGTTCGCCGACTCGGGGCACCGGTTCCCCGTCCTATCCGGAGGCCAAGCCGTCTATCAATTCCTCCACGTCGACGATCTCGTCACGGCCGTCCAACTTGCGGTGGCCGCCGACGACCGTGCGCACGGACAGACCATCAACGTGGCCTCCCGCGCCGACCACAACATCGCCACATTGTTTCAATCGGTCCTCGACAACGCCGGTCACGGCAAACGGATATTTAGCGTCCCCGGACCGCTGGCCGGACCTCCGCTCAAGCTGGCCAACGCCCTCGGCTGGTCGCCGGTGTACAGCCGAGTAATTCAAAACCTGGTCAAGGGCTCAACCGTCTCGCTCGAACGGGCCGCATCGCTACTCGATTTCGAGCCGGCTCACGACGGCATGACAGCCCTGGCCGATGGATTCGCGTGGTATCAGGGCCAGAACGCCCGGCAGGAGTTTGAGTACGGCAACGGGCATAGCCAGCTCTGGCGGAACCCGCTAGCCCAACGGATCAAACGGTTCATCTGACACTCAAAGCCAACCGTCGGTACCCAACTGCCAGCTTTCCACCCGTCACCACACAGAGGAGCCCGCGCCCCATGACCCAGAATGTCAGCTCGTTTCTGCAGCTCGCCAGACCAAAACACAGCATCAAGAATCTCATCATTCTCGTACCTTGGGCCATCAGCGGAACCCCGTTCACCGCTCCCCTACTGGCGACTGTTGTCGCCTTCATTCTCGTCTCGTCCGGCATTTATGCAGTAAACGATGCAATCGATTCGGAATATGACAGAAACCACCCAACAAAGTTCTTTCGCCCGGTTGCATCGAAACGCATCACCACGACCGCCTCTTTCTATTTCGCCGCATCCTGTTTCACATTGGCTCTCATCGTCTCGTTGATCTTTTTCTGGCCGACAGCGGTACTTGGAGCCATTTACGTTGCAGTTAACATTGCATACTCGGCCGCAGGCAAGGATGTACCGGTCCTTGACATTCTGATGGTCTCCTCTGGCTTCGTCGTTCGCTGTGCCGCCGGGATACTGGCGGTCGGCCCGATCGAAGAAACGTCGTGGATCATAGTTCCAGTGTTTCTTGCGGCCACCGGGTTGGCGCTCGGAAAACGGTTGGCCAAACGTGCAAAAGCGGGATCCAGCTCCGAAACGATTCGTATGCCCGTCTTCTACACCGAGAGCAACCTTCGAGGAATGTTGTTCTTTCTCTCGCACCTGTCGGTTCTGGTCGGCGGCTGGCTACTCATCGATGATCGAATCGGCCTGGCGAACCGGGTGCAAATATCACACCTGTCGGTAGGTGTGCTGGCGTTGACCTCAGTCGTTGTCCTCTCCCGTGTCGTCTATCTGATCGTTCACCGGCACATGGAACCAGCTACTGCGTTTACCGCAGACGGTCTCACCATGCTTGGAGCCGGCGTGCTGGCATCAACCCTCATGATCGACTCGGTCGCATGGTGACGAACGCTTCTAGACCCATGACCGACGAAACCACGAAAAACAAATCCATGACCAACGAAGAGCTTCCCCTAGTTTCGGCCATTATTCCTAGCTACAACTACGAACGGACGATCGGCCTTTGCATCGATGCCCTTATCGCCCAGACCTATCCGAAGCTGGAAATCATCGTGGTCGACGACCAAAGCACTGACGGCTCCGTCGCCGAGGCGAAGAAGCGGGGGGTAACCGTCGTGGTAAACGAAACGAACGGCGGCGTCGCCGTCGCCCGAAACCGAGGGGTCGTCGAATCGTCGGGCGACGTGCTGTTCTTCGTCGACGCTGATGTCGTGGTCGAGGCCGAGGCCATCGAACGCGCCGTCGCTCAGTTATCTACCGACGACGGCATCGCGTCGGTGTGCGGAATCTATGAGCCAGAACCGCTTATCCGAGACAGTCTGTGGGAAGAGTTCCGATCGCTGCAAGCCTATGTGTGGCGAGTCGCCTCCATCGGAGACGTAAGCGCCGGATTCTTTTCATTGGGTGCTATTCGTCGGAGCGCCTTCGAAGTGGCCGGTCCGTTCCAAACCAACCTCCGCCAGACCGAGGAGATCGACTACGGAGAACGCCTTACCCGGGTTGGCCGTATCATGCTCAGCGATCAGGTGCGTGGGCGGCATGATGACGACAGTCAGCTCTGGCCGATGATGCGGAAACTTGGACGCCGAAGCCGAGACCGGGTGCCATTCTATTTACGACGGCGGCAGCCAATGCAAGGGTTCGAACTTCCTCGGCGTCTTCTGGCAACCGCACTCGCCGGCGTCGGTTGGGCGTCGTTGGCCGCCAGCATCCTGTGGACACCGGCAGCGTTGCTATCGGCCACGGCGGCGATCGGCGCCGTCACCCTTGAGTCCGATGTGTACCGGGCGGCGTTGAAATACCTCGGCCCAATCAAGCTGGTGCCGTTCGTTGCTTGGTACGTCATGTTTCACACCGCGGCCGGGGTTGGCGTGCTAACCGGCATCGCCGGAGTGTTGGTCGATCGCGATTTTCGTCGGATGTACGGCGACTGGGATGGTCGTGCGGCGAGTTCTTGAGGTCGCAGGATGTGCCGGGTTTGCCGCGTTCATCTTCCTACCGTTTGTCGATGACCGGGTCGTGGTCTTCTCGTTGGCGCAGAGCGCACCGCCAGCGATATGGCTATTCGGCATGGCGGTTGGCATTGGCTACCTGTATGAACGGTCGGTTCGGCAGCGGGTAAGCGAACTCGCTCTTCTCGCCTTGCTCGTTGTCGGTCTGGTTTCCCTCCAACAACTCGCCGGCACAAAAGCTGCAGCCGAAGTGCAATCAACCGAGCAGTTGACGGTCGTTTCCTGGAACACCGAGTACTGGGATCAAGACAAGGACCTCAACGCCTTCAAGTCTCAACTCGCTGCTCTGGACGCTGACGTGCTTTTCCTACAGGAACATATCCACTGGGACAACGCACAGGACGAGGTCCGCCCGATCGAACGTACCGACGTACTCGCCGATTGTTGTGGATACGAATACATCGAAACGGCGGGCGAGCTCGTGGTGGCCAGCCGGTTCCCTTCCCGGGCAGAACCAACCGGCAACGACTACGTGCAGGTGGTGGAGATCGACGCGCCGCTGGGACAACTGCGGGCGATCAACGTGCACCTACCGGTTCACGTCACGCTCCTCTCCTCTCCTCTTTCCAGCGAATTCTACGACTACACCCGCAACGCTCTAGCTTCGAGGCAAGACGCGGTGAGAACAGCCGAACATCACATAGTCGGCAGACAACACGTCGTACTCGGCGGTGACTTCAACGCCACCGCACTCTCGCCGAGCACCAGAAGCCTTTTGCGCCCGCTCGACGTCGGACTGGTAGATCTCTTTGCCAGCTCGTTTCCCACCCGGTCGCCGCTGTGGCGCCTCGACCACCTGGCGACAACCTCGGACCTTCACCGCCGCTGTCGAGTACTCGACCTCAACGACGCGTTGTCTGACCATAAACCGGTGAGCTGCGACCTTGGACGGTCGGCAACGTGAGATTCTCGGTACAGAGCAAAGACCGGCATGGCTCGCCACCGGTCGCTCACCACCGTCATGAACTGGGTTTCCTCATCGCCTCGCTGACCAGCGCGCTGCTCTTCTTCGCCGCGAGCGCGCTGGCGTTCCGCTCATTGTCCTATGACGAGTTCGGCGGACTCAGCGCAGCGTTGGCCATTGGGACCTTCATCGCCGCCGGCACGCAGATAGGGGCCGGGTACGAATTGCCACGACTGGCCAGAAACCAACCCCAGTCGGTGAGCTCGGCATATCTCGGCTTTCTGGCCGGCTCACTGACCGTGGGTGGCCTGGTGGCCGCCGTCGGGTATCACGTCACCGCCACCAGCACGGTTCAACGGTGGGCATTGCTCTTCGCCATGGTGACCGGCGCCCAGCTGGTGAGCGACGGATACCTCCGAGCACGAGGGGCACTAACCACCCTCTGGCGGCTCAATCTCGGCCTCAATGGAGCCTTGCTGCTGGTTACGGTCGGTTCGCTGACGAGCGGTTCGTTAAACGCCGTGCGGTTTCTCATCTCGGTGATCGCCATCAAGGCCGCCTTCGCGACCGTCGTGCTGTCGCTCTCTCTCGCCACGAAACCAGCTCGTCCTAGAATTGGACCGCTCCGCCAAGGCGTAACCAACGGGACGACCATAGTGATCACCGTCTTTGGTCTCGGAATGTTGGACGTCTTGACGCTAGGCGTCACCGGTATCAGCGCCGGCACGTACCTCAGCGCCCGTCACTTCGGGTACGGGATCTTCCTTGCGCTGGTACAGGAAGGCATCCTCCCCATCTTGGTTCGCCGGCTGGCCGCCCATCAACAGCTCGACCGCCGAATGATAGGTCTGGCATCGGTCGGCGTGTCATCGCTGGTCGGCGTTGGCGCCGTCTCGGTCGCTGTCGTTTTAGCATGGGTGAAGCAGGACCTGACGGCCGAGTACGTTCAAGCGGCAGTGCTGGTCGGGGTCGGACTCTTGATGCATACAAACGCGGTGTTCGCACTCAAGGTCGGCTATGTCTGCAACCGGCTACCACTCAGCCGCGTCGGGTGTTACGCCGTCACGGCAGTTGTGGCAATGTCCGCCGCTGCCGTTTCGGGAGGCATAGTTGCAGTCTCGATCGTGTGGGCCGCGGTCAACGCTGGAATCGCGCTGGCGCAACATCGAGAAAATTTCCTGCAGAACTCGCGTCAGCTCACCTCTCCGCCCTTGCCGACGACCACGATGCCTCCATCGCTGACCGTGAATCGTTCGCGGTCCGATTCGGCGTCTACCCCGAGTTGCGCCCCGCTCTTCACGTCGGCATTCTTGTCGATGATTGCGCCCCGAACGACAGCGCCCGGACCGATCGACGAATCGTCCATAATGATCGAATCCTCGACAACAGCGCCTGATGCGATACGTACCCCGGGAGACAACACCGAGTTGTGAACCGTCCCGCCGGAAACGATAACACCCCGGCTCACCATCGAATTCGATACCGAGCAACCCCGATCGCCATCGCGTACGAACTTGGCGGGAGGAAGATCGCGGCCAAGCGTATGTATCGGCCACTGGCGGTTGTATAGATTGAATGCCGGCTCAGGGGCGACGAGGTCCATGTGGGCGTCGTAGTAGGAGTCGAGTGTGCCGACGTCACGCCAATATGCCGGGTCGCTCTCCGCTCCAGGCACAAGGTTGGTGGTGAAATCGTAGAAATGGGCGTCGCCTGCTTTAACCATTGCCGGGATGAGGTTGCCACCGACGTCGTGCCGAGACTCGTCGTCGTCGGCGTCTTCGCGGATGATCTGTTCGAGAGCGGTTCGGTCGAAGATGTAGTTCCCCATCGATGCCAAGACTGAACCCGGTTCATCGGAGAGCCCCACCGGGTCCTCCGGTTTCTCGCGGAACGAGGCGATCTGCGACTCGGGGCCAGGCTCGATTACGCCGAACTGATCGGCTTGCTCGATCGGAACACGAATGGCGGCGACGGTCACCCCGGCGCCTGACGCCATGTGTTGATCGAGGAACTGGCGTGGGTCGAGCCAGTAGATGTGATCAGCGCCGAACACG
Source organism: uncultured Acidimicrobiales bacterium (assembly GCA_938021675.1). Lineage (GTDB taxonomy): Bacteria > Actinomycetota > Acidimicrobiia > Acidimicrobiales > SZUA-35 > JAHELU01. Next base: position 82,549 of record CALIFY010000032.1, on the reverse strand, counting down.
AAGACATAGTCGGGATCTTCGTCTTCAATGATGTTCATGTTTTGGTAGATGGCATCAGCAGAGCCGAGAAACCATCGCGGGCCACGGCGCATCTGCGCGGGAACCGAAGTTACATAACTCCCGAGCATCGTCGACAGACGCCATGTTCGGCTGATATGAACATCGAGACTGTGGCTTTTATATTGGGTAAAGACAACTATCTTCCGATAGCCCCCGTTCGCAAGGTTTGAGAGGGCGAAATCGATGAGGCGGTAATGACCGGCAAACGGGACCGCTGGCTTGGCTCGGTCGAGGGTGAGCGGCTGTAATCGCTTCCCTTCTCCGCCAGCTAGCACGATGCTCAATGTTCGCGGTCGTTGGAAGAACTCCACGCTTGACCCTTTCCGGTGGTCTCGGCAAACGGCGGAACTACACAGACTTAGTATGGGTTGTCGGACAGTCGAGCGCCAGCACAAGGAGTACTGCAAAGAAGACGTAAGATCATGGGGTGGAACTCACCGCCGAAGACCGCCACCTGTTCGCCGCCGGCGCCCATGTCGACCTTGCTCGGGTCCTCGGTGCGCACAAAACCGAAGCCGGCACCTGGTTCGCCGTATGGGCACCCAACGCCGACCGGGTTGAAGTGATCGGCGACTGGAACGGCTGGAACGGCGCAACCGACACCCTCCACCCCGACCATTCCGGCGTCTGGCATGGCACCATCGCCGCGGCCGAGACCGGACATGCATACAAATACCGGATCCGCAGCCGGGCTGATGGCTCGGTCACCGACAAGGCTGACCCCATCGGATTCTCGTTCGAGGAGCCGCCCCGGACAGCGTCAATCGTTACCGACCTCACCTACGAATGGCGCGACGAGGACTGGATGACCCGGCGGGGCGCCGCCAATTCGCTCAACACTGCGATGTCGATCTACGAAGTCCACCTGGGATCGTGGAGATACGAACCCGGCGGCTATCGGGCATTGGCCCACCAACTGGCCGACTATCTCGACGAGACCGGGTTCACCCACGTCGAGCTCCTCCCGATCATGGAACACCCGTTCTATGCCTCCTGGGGTTACCAGACCCTTGGCTACTTCGCACCATCTCGCCGGTATGGCCCTCCGACGGAGTGCAAGGAGATGATCGACATTCTCCATCGACGGGGCTATGGCGTGATCCTCGACTGGGTGCCGTCGCACTTCCCGCTCGACGATTTCGGCCTGGCCCGATTCGATGGTACGCATCTGTACGAACACGTCGATCCGCGCCTGGGATTCCACCCGGATTGGAAGAGCGGCGTATTCAACTACGACCGACACGAAGTCCGCAGTTTTCTTCTCTCCAGCGCCATGTTTTGGCTTGACGAGTATCACGCAGATGGCATTCGGGTAGATGCCGTTGCCTCGATGCTCTACCGCGACTACTCGCGAGAGGAAGGAGAATGGATCCCCAACGAGCATGGGGGCCGAGAAAACCTCGGCGCCGTCGAATTCCTTCGTCAACTCAACCAGTCGGTCTACAACCGCCACCCCGACGTCCAGATGATCGCTGAAGAGTCGACCTCTTGGGACGGCGTCTCACGACCGACAGATGCCGGTGGGCTTGGCTTCGGCATGAAGTGGGATATGGGGTGGATGCACGACACCCTGCAATACACCTCACGCGATGCGATCCACCGGTCACATCATTTGGGTGAGCTGACCTTCCGCATGATCTATGCCTTTACCGAGAACTTCGTGCTGCCCCTCTCACACGACGAGGTCGTACACGGCAAAGGATCCATCGTCGACAAAATGCCGGGCGACCGCTGGCAACAGCTGGCGAACCTTCGACTTCTGTATGGCTATCAATGGGCGATACCCGGCAAGCCGCTTCTGTTCATGGGTTCGGAATTCGCGGTATCCGACGAGTGGAACCACGACGAAGAACTCCGCTGGGATCTCCTGCAGTACGAGGAACACCGCGGAGTCAAGGATCTCGTAGCCGATCTCAACCAACTGCTAAAGAGCGAGCCAGCACTTCACGCCGTCGACTTTGATCCGTCCGGGTTCCGGTGGACGGCCGACGACGCCACGAACACCGTGTTCGCATTCGAACGGTTGGCTCCCAACGCTCGACCAGTACTAGCCGTTGTCAATTTCACGCCCGTCGTCCGAGAGGGCTACAGAATCGGGGTCGGCCATGACGGACCGTGGGTTGAGTTGTTGACCACCGATGACGCTCGATATGGCGGATCGGGTGTAGGTAACAGCGAACCGCTCGTATCGACCGATGAACCGGCTCACGGCCGCAGCCGGTCGATCGAACTCACCGTCCCGCCGTTGGCTGTGACCTTCCTCGCTCCGGCTCAGCCGTAGCCGGATCCCCCGCCGATTCCGTTCGACGGTCGTTACCGATCCACGGGGCGGCTACGAGCGGATTCCATCGAGGCAGACGATGGCACCATTCGACAGCTCGGCCTCGCTATCGGTTCCCGTCGGACAGAATCCATCCGGCAACCGGGCACCGATTACCCGACCATCTGCGGTTGCCGTGCATGGCACCTCAAGCAGAGCCGGCCCGGTGATGACATCGACACAATCATTCGCTTCGATGCCCGCTCCGAGCTGAGGGCCGGGGACGGTCGTCGCTGGTGGGACATCACTCCCACTCCTGGCGTAGGCGGTGAAGACGAAGATGGCGCCGAGGAGCCCGACGACGGCCACCAGTGGCGCAGCCCGGAGTATGAACGAGTTACGTGTTGAGAGTTCGTCGAGTTGGTTCTGTCGGCGGGCGGTAAGGAACGCCGGGTCGAGCAACCTCGGATCAACCCTGGTGACCCCATCGGCGCCGGTCCGCACACCGGTCGAGGTTGTCGACGTCGGCCTACCACCGCTGAGTTCGAGGTCGTAGGCCTTGCGACGCTGGTTGTCGCCCAAAACGGTCCACGCCTCGTTAACGCGTTGCATCGCCCGCTCGGCCTTGTCGCTCCCAGCCCCCGCCGCACCACTGTTTCGGTCTGGGTGCCAGCGGCGGGCCGCGGCGATGTAGGCGCGCCGAATTTCGTCGTGACCAGCGGTGCGGTCAACCCCGAGCAGTTCGTAGTAGGTTGCCTTGTTGGTCACCCCGCCAGCGTAGCGATCAACCCCCTCGGGAGCTGACCCGGCTCAACCGTCGAAATCTACGAAGAACTCAACCCGCCGGTCTAACGTTGAGGGTTCGGCCGCTTGGTCATCGGCACGAGCGGTCTCGCCTCTGGCCTCGGTGCTGACCTGGTCGGAGCCCACTCCACGATCGACCAGGTAGCTCCACACCGATTGGGCTCGATCTCGGGAAATCTGAAGATTGGACTGTACGGACCCGACGGCGTCGGCGTAGCCGATGATGGTTATCCGCATCTCGGGACGCGCCGCCAGGGTTTCAACAATGCGATCGAGGTACGACTGGTAGGTCGCGTCGATCTCAATGCTGTTCGATTCGAAAAGGACAACCTCGTCGAGGAAGATCAACGTGGCGGGGTAGGTGGGAAAGCTGGGAGCCACTTCCATCTCGCTGGTCACTTGACCCGGGCCAACCAACGCCTCCATGGCGGCGATCGCTTGAGCTTCCGCCACCTCGCTGGAGGTGCGGCCTCGCAGCGTCACCGTCCCGTCGGTCGACATGATGCCCCTGGGGTAGTTGCCAGCGTTGGCTTCGTCCAGGGTGAGCAGATCGAGGAAGACAGGGTACGGTTCGCCGGTCAGCGGATCGATCGTGTCGACGGTCGGCGTCTCCTCGGGGGTCCCGCTGGACACCGTTTCGCCGGCGGTCTCGGTCGGCTGCGGTGCGTCGCTCTCCGATCCGGCGGTCAGTTCCGCACCGCCGACTTGGGTGACGTCGGTCGTTGTCTCGCCGTTCGCCGGCCAGCGCTGAACGCTCAGGACGAGTCCGGCGACGACGACCAAGGTGACCAGGGCGGCCAGCGCGGCCAAGACCACAGAGAGGCGGCTTCGCCGATCGACGCGGCGTCGCCCCTCTTCTGGGGATACGGCGTACGTCTGGTCGGCGGAGGGCGTGGTGGACAAGATGGGTGCCGGGCCAGAAGGCTGGATGGCCTCGGGCCCCGGTGGGTTGGCAACATCGGTGGGCCCATCGGCCGCGCTGACGTTTGCCTTCGCTGAAGGCAGTGGCTCAGCGATGGGCTGAGCACCATCTGTCCTGGGCTGATCGCTGTCACTCGAAGAACTGTCGAAGCCTGGAATTAGTTCCCGAAGCAAGGCAGCGGTTTCGTCTTCCCCTGGCTGTTCGCCGGGCTGCTCGTTAGGCTCCATCGAAACTGCGGCCGGTTGGTGCCGGTGCTGTTGTCTTTCCATACTCGATTCCCGCTACGTCAGGCACAAGCATAACCATGCATGGTCAAGCCTGTCGATTCTGCTTACTCGGTCCTGCCGCCCAGATCGGAGTGGATGCCAACGATAACGCTCGCACCCGATTCGAGAATGTTGACGTTACCAGCCACGCCCAGCCGGTGTTACACCGGCTAGTTCGAGGGGTAGCCGCGTACTGCGACTGCGGGTTAGGGGGTCTGTTGTTCGTTGGCTGATGTGGCTTGGGTCGCTTTCGGCGTCATACCAAAGGCGGTGCGGGTCGGCCCGATGTTCCGGATAACGATGCGGTCGACACCGGCGACGGCGAGGAACGACATCCCGACGAGGGGAAACAGGATCGACAGGCCGATCGCCACCAACGTGGCCGCCCGTCCTAGAGAGGCATCGACGGGCCGATTGGGGGCGCCAAAACCGCCCGTACGCCGCCGACGTCGCCAGAACATCACCGCCGCTGAACCGGTTGACGCCAACAGTCCAAGGCAAACGACCGTCATCAATACTCGACTAACGATTCCCAACTGGGTTCCCATGTGGGTGTCGATGCCCCAAGAGGCGACCCAACCAAGCGTTTCGTATTGATCGGCACCGAACTCTCCGACCTTCTCACCGGTGAACTGATCGAGGTAGATGGTGCGTTCGGTGTCCACGGTTTGGGGCCAGTAGTTGCCGACCGTGTACGTGCCAAGCGACGACGATGGGCCGCCCTCATGATGAGGTTCACCGTCGACGGGAAGCCAGATCGTGCGGCGCATGGTCGCCCCTTCGATGGTCGCTGCCTCAGCGACCCTGTCGAGTGAGAGCGGGGCTGCGCCACCGGCTTGGCTAGTGGCCGATGCCGGGAGGTCCTGTTGTATCCAGCCCACTTCGGTTCCGAACCGATCTAGGTCACCGAGCGATACTTCGGTCGAGGCCGGATCGTCTTCTGGCCAATTCCATCCCATCTGAAGCTCGGCGGTTGCCCAGTCGAACGTGCCACCCCAATACCCGGACCACGGCAGCCCGGTGAGCAACACGAAGGCGAGGATCGCTCCGGTATAGATCCCGGTGAGTGCGTGAATGTCGCGCCACCGGGCCCGTCCCCGCTTGGCTAGTCGGGGGACGAAGAGTCCCCGTCCGATGCCACCCTTTCGGGGAAACCAGAGGTAGATACCGGACGCGATCAACACGATCGTCCAGCAGGCAACCAGCTCGACGAGAAGATCCCCAACTTCCAGTTCGGTCATGATCGGCTCTTCGCCAAACAGGCCGGCCGGTGTCGGCACGGGAATCGTTTGACCGATGAACAGGTTTCCGTGGATTGTGTTGGCCCAACCGACCAGTGATGCGTCAACGGGTCGATCGCCGAGGATCTCGCCGGAGTACGGATCGACGTAGACCGCGAGCGCCTCGTCGCCCTCCACGATGAACTCCGTCGACCGGTCGGCCTCCCACGGCGGGTTGACGGCGACGAGGATCTGATCGGGATATGTGGCGCGAACGGTGGCCGCCTGATCGTCCAGCGACGTCTGGTCGGTGTCGGAGGCATCGACCTTGCGCAACTCCGGCACCAAGAAGTCCTCAACCGCGTCGGTGTAGAGGATCAGCAACCCGGACAACGCCAAAACGGCCAGAACGGGCATGGCGATCATGCCCGCGTAGAAGTGGATGCGCCAAATGTTCCGCCAGTCGGCGCTCCGCTTTGCCTGCCGGGCGGCTCGTGTTTCGGTGTTGTTCGTCGTCTGATCCGTTGCTGTATCTGCCATGACGGCCGTTTGTCTCCCAGTCCTCAGGTCATCTCAGTCCGGTAGACCGGGAAGAGGTCGCCTGAGTTCCCTCGACGAATAAGAATCGAGGGAACGTTCGTCGACCCCGCCGCGCCGACCGGGTTCGGGGTTGGATCGTTCAACGATCGATGGTTGACTCACGACCGTGCACGATCGACAGTTCGAAGAACTCGTCCGCGCACATCGGAAAGCGGTTACCGCCTACGCCCGGGCGATGACCGGTTGCGACCACCTCGCCGAGGAAGCGACTCAGGCGACCTTTTTCCGCGCCTGGCGTTATCTGGATTCGTTCCGCGGAGCGGGCAGCTTCGAGGGGTGGCTCATCCGCATTTGCCGGAGATGCATCTTCGATCTGCACGCCGCCAAGTCGACACCGGCCCAAGCGCCGATCTACGACATCCCGCTGGATACCACCGGATCCGAAGGAGCGGTCGACCTCCGCCTGCTGCTCCAGCGACTCTCCCCCGCCCACCGTGAAGTCATCGTCGTGTGCGGTCTGCTGGGTTACGACTACGAAACGGCATCAGCAATCTTGGATCTCCCCATTGGAACGATCCGATCCCGCCTGAGTCGCGCCCGTGGTAAGTTCAGAGATCTTCTCACTAGCGACGTCGAGCACACAGCATGAGTCAACCCAGCACGCCAGCCGGAATGACATGCGATGAAGCCACGCTCGCCCTCCTGCTAGACCCCGAGGAAGCGACCGCCGACCGGGCTCGCCGGCATCAACGGCAATGCCGCGCCTGTGGCCTTGGACCGATACCGGAAGACGTAGACGCCCACGGTTCGTATCACATCACCGGTCCGGCCCTGCCGGAACCGTCGACGATCATGGTCGTCACCCTCTGGCTGATCGGCGCAGTTCAGCTCGCGCTCACCGCCCCGTGGCTGATCTCGTTCGATCCCATCGGGTTGCTGGGCCCCGAAGTCAACCAAGCGCACCAGGTCCGCGATGGTGCGTTCAGCGTGATCATCGCGGTCACCGCCCTCCTCGCCGCCTGGCGACCCCGGTGGGCGTTACCGGCATTCATTATCTCCGCCGTCGCACTCACCACCCAAGCCGCCGCCAGCCTGGTCGACAACACCCTTGTTGCGACCGGAGCGAACGAATCGGTCCATCTCTTGTCGATCGTCGCCACCTGCCTAACCGGACTGCTGGCAACCAAGCTCACAACACTCGGGCTCAAAAGACCTCAAGTCCTCAGTGCCGCTAACGGGCCGACGAACAATCCCCGGCGACCCGGCCCGCTTGGAAAGCTCCGGACCAAACCTTCACCATTGACCGAAACCGAGCAGAATCCTTGAGGCGGGTGACCACTCCAAATCGACGGGCAAGGCGTCAGATACGCTAATCCAACAAGTGACATATGCCACTCAGGCGTGACGAATGGCATGCCGGGCAGTCTCGATCAGGAACAGACAAGCCGGCCAGAATCCGTATTGAAAACACCGCCGGAGGGAACCCAAGGCTCCAAGCCACGGACGACCGACACGACACCGATCACAAGCGCAGCCGCTGTTCGAGCACTCACCCCAAGACAACATACCCCCCGTTAGGAGAACCGTGAAACGTTCAGCATTCGCAAGAGAGCACGAAAGCGGCCAAGACGATCAGGTGGGCCGGTCAGCGACATTTAAAGTTGCCATAGGCTTCATAGGTGTCCTTAGCCTGACTATCGTCGGCTTGACATCGTCATACATGGTTGGCCCATCAATGGCTGACGCGGACGAAATAGAAAATTCCTTCAAGGTAGAGTTTCTTTGCGTCACGACGAACGATTCTGGAAAGGCATACAACGGTGATGCATATTTCGCCAAATTGGACTTCGGCGTGTACGTTGAGCGTGGATGTGGCGGGTTTTTCGTTCTAGATGCAGTTGCTACGAACAACGAAAAAGTCTATTTCGAGGATTGTGCGATACAAAATACGGGTGCATGTAAAGCGGGTACAGCTGAACTTACGACGGTGACACACTCGAAATTGTCCGACCGTACTTGCGCTAGAGAAGATAAGTACGGTGACTTCAGACTCGTCAACTCCTGTCAACAAGTTCCGTCTTAGCGCTGGACGTCGAGCCCTGGGTTTGACCTACGGAGCGATACCTGGGTCCGATGTCACTAGTGACCCACCGCCGGCTCGGGAAGCGATGGCTGACCTGGCCCGCCAGTGGCGATCCCCACGGCCTCGTCATCGCTCGACCCGGTTCGCACATCGAGGCTTACCGCCCCGACCACGGCGTCGCTCACCAGCACGTCGGGAACGATTCTGACCGCTAATGCGGCCGACACAGCCATGGCAAGGCCCGTCACCAAAATGATGCCGGTGTCTAACGCTGAGAACCCATCGGGACCGCCTACCAGCGGCACCCAACCAACCGTCATCTGAGCGCTCATTACCAGCACGAACCAGGCCATCGGGCGGGTTGGCACGTCCCGAACACGGCTCAACCAGCGCGGCACAGCCATGACAGCGATGATGGCCAACAGCGCGGCCGACCACCACAGCCCGGTGATCAACATCGCGCTTGCGATCGTGCTCACTTCGGCCGCTATAGCCAGCACGATCGCGGCGACCAATGCGGCGGCGTGGCTCCGAAGCGGCGGCCCAGGCTCGATCATCAGCTGCCCCTCGTCGGAGCTCTCGGTCCAGGTGCGAACCGCCCAGATAGCGCCGACGATGACCGTAATAGGCACCAGCGCTACCGCCACGGCCTGGCCGAGCTCAACCGTCCGAACCAAGCTCCCGGTGCCGACCGACCACAAGCCGAGCAGACCGCCAGACGTCCACATCGAGGTAGCGGCCGGGATAGCCCAAGCTGACACTACGACCCGGCAAATTGCCGTACAGCAAATCCGGGACCCGAACTGATCGATGATGGAGGTGGGCGGGGCTGCGGTGGCAGTCGAATGCGGCGGCATCACAACAGAAGGTTCGGTTGTTCACGCAGCGGCTTGAGATCGTTTTTGGAGGTTTACAAGATCGCAAGACACCAGCCGGGGCCAACCGGCCGGTTCGTCAGAAGCTGACGAGCCCGACCGCTAGCCCAAGACCGGCCAACATTTGCGTTTGGCCGGTTGCTTCGAGGGTCGGGATAAGCGCCAACCCAGCCGCCCCACCTCGGACTTGCCGAAGCGGGACAACCCCTCTGACCAGCCCTAACAGACCAAGCAAGGCGGTGGGTCGGAAGGTTGCGCACACGATGATCGTCAGCGCTGTGCCGACCAGTAGGGCAACGTAGAGCTGGCGGGTCCGGCGGTCTCCGATGCGAACAGCCAGCGTTCGTTTCCCCGACAGTCGATCCCCGGGAATATCGCGAAGGTTGTTGATGACGAGAAGAGCGACAGCGAGAAAGCCAACCGGCATGGCCGCCAGAACAACCAACCCGGTGATCCGTTCAAGATGGACGTAGGCCGAGCCGATGGTTGCCACAAGCCCGAAGAACACAAACACGAAGAGTTCCCCGAAGCCGTGATAACCATACGGTCGCGAGCCTCCGGTGTAGGCCCACCCGGCAGCGATCGACGCCGCGCCGACCACGAACAACTCGGGCCCCACGACCAAGGCCAATGCCCCGCCGACTACCGCCGCTGTCCCGAATGCGAACGCAGCTGCGTATCGAACCTGGCGGGCCGTCGCCAGCCCACCGCCGACCAGTCTGGCTGGCCCAACGCGATCGTTGTCTGTCCCCCGTTGGCCATCGGCGTAGTCGTTGACGTAATTGGTGCCAACCTGGAGAGCCAAGGATACGACGAGCGCAGCAGCAGCCCGCCACCAAAGTATGGAGTCGGCGGCGATAGCGGTGCCGACGGCGACCGGCACGACAGCGGCCGGCAATGTCCGAGGACGGGCGCCCGCTATCCACGTGCCGAGCCCGACCGAACTGGGTCGCCGACCGCCCGTCACGGGGTCGGGACGCCCTCAACGACAGTAAATTCAACAGCACTGGAACGAACGCCGGCTATCACCGTTGCGCACCTTCGTCGGCCAACAACCGCTCGGCCAGCCGTTCAAGGCCGGCCACGCGGCTCCCCTTCACCAGCACCGCAGTGTCAGCCTGGGGAACACCCAGCACGGCCCGAGCCCCGTCTATTCCTGACACGTGGGTGGCCAACGGCCCGTAGTCCGGCGCATCGACAGCGATGATTTCGATATCGGTCCTCGCCGCCTCTTCAGCGATGGCTCGGTGTTCGGCTGGACCCTCCGGACCAAGCTCAGCCATGACGCCGACCACCGCAACCCGCCGATCGGAGGCAAGCCCCACTAGAGCAGCGAGGGCCGCTCGCATCGAGGTCGGATTGGCGTTGTACGCATCGTTGACGACGACAGCACCCGACGTCGTCCGTTGCACATCCATCCTCCAGCGGGAAAGTTCGGCGGCAGCGAGACCAGCCAACGCGTCGTCAAAATCGACGCCGGCGGTTACTGCCGCCGCCAGGGCACCAACCGCGTTGTGTGCCATGTGGACACCGCGAACCGACAGCTCAAGGTCGGCGGTCCCCCACGGTGATCTAACGATGAACCGTGGCCGGAGCAGATCATCGACCGCTATCTCGGTGGCGGCAACGTCGGCCATTGTCCCCTCGGCACTTCCAAAGGTGATAACCGAAGCCTCCGACCGGGAAGCCATCGCCATCACCAACGGGTCATCAGCATTGAGAACAGCGGTGCCGTCAACCGGCAAAGACTCGACCAATTCGCCTTTGCCTTTGGCCACGGCTTCGATCGAACCAAACAACTCGGAGTGGACGAGCGCGACGCTGGTAACCACCCCGACGGTCGGCTTTGCCACATCGCACAACTGGGCGATATGGCCGATACCACGAGAACCCATTTCGATGATGGCGATGGCCGTATCACCGGGCGCGTTGGCCAATGTAAGGGGCACACCGAGTTCGTTGTTGAACGATTGAGCGCTGGCCCAAGCAAGCCCCCCGGAACTCGCCGAGCCAGAGCATGCGGCCAGCGTGAGATCCTTCAGCGACGTTTTGCCGACACTACCGGTGATTCCGATGACCGGCCCGGTCAAACGCTGACGAGCCACCCGGCCGAGCTCGGTCAACGCGATCTCGGTATCGGGAACCACGATCACGGTCGGCTCGGCACAGCCACCAAGATCCAGGGTTCGCCGGGACGACAACGTCGCCGCTGCACCAGCGGCCACCGCCCCAGCAGCAAACTCGTGACCATCGCGTTCGCTCACGATGGCCACGAACAACTGATCCGGTTCGACAGTCCTACTATCGATGGTTGCGCCAACAACTCGCCGATCGGGACCGATCAGCACACCGTTGAGGCGCTCGGTCAACTCCGAGCAGAGAAAATCCACCAAACCACTCTACGGTCGCCGGCGAGATGGGCGATGATCAGCGACGGCCGGCTCGGCAGATTACGCTACAGCGGTGACCTTTGGAGCGACCGATCGAATCCGGCTTATCGTCTTGTTCGGAGGCCAATCAGCCGAGCACGACGTCTCATGCACCACCGCAGCCCACGTGCTCGACGCCGTCGACCACAACCGATACCAGGTTGAGCCGATCGGGATCACGAACGATGGTCGATTCGTTCACGCCACAGAGGCTAAAGCGCTACTCGCGGCCCGGGACGAGCGAGTCACCCCAAGCGGCGGACCAGTCGGTCGGTCAGAACTAGCACCGCTCGTGCCCGACGGCCCGCCAGCCGAGCTGCTGTCGTCGGTGGTCGAGCTTTCGGCCGACCAACACCCGGTGGTGGTCCTGCCCCTACTACACGGCCCGCTCGGCGAAGACGGTACTGTCCAGGGCCTTTGTGAGCTGGCCGACGTGGCCTACGTCGGCGCTGGCGTGTTGGGCTCGGCGGTCACGATGGACAAGGTGATGGCCAAGACGGTGCTCAGCTCCCACGGAATCCCACAAACGAAGTGGCTTGCGGTGTCGGAGGCAGAGGTGCGGGCTGATCAAGAGGCGGTGGCCAAGCGGGCAGCGGCCGAACTCGGCCTGCCGTGTTTCGTCAAGCCGGCCAACATGGGATCCTCGGTTGGAGTCTCCAGGGCGAAGACCGAAGACGAACTGGTCGAGGCTGTTGCCACCGCGTTGCAGTACGACGAGTGGGTGGTAATCGAAGAGGCGGTGACCGCCCGCGAGATCGAGATCTCGATCCTGGGTAACGACCACCTTGAGCTGTCGGTGCCCGGAGAAATCGTTCCCGGCGCAGAGTTCTACGATTACGAAGATAAGTATGTAGACGGAAACGCCGAGCTGATCATTCCCGCTGTGCTTCCGCCGCCGGTCAACGAGCGCATCAAGGAACTGGCGGTCGACGCCTTTCGCGCCCTTCGGGTCGAAGGGATGGCCCGGGCCGATTTTCTGTACGAAGAGGGCGGCCGAGGACCGCTGCTAAACGAGCTAAATACGATCCCCGGTTTCACGCCCATCTCGATGTACCCGAAACTGTGGCAGGCGACCGGGTTGTCCTACAGCGAACTCATCGACCGCCTCATCGACTTAGCGTTCGAACGTCACAAACGACGGTCTGTAAAACGCGTTACCGGACGGAACGTCCGCGGCGGTTGATCTCTTGTGGTTGATCGTTGTTGTTAGAAGCTGCCGCTGCTTCGACCGCCGCCGAACGAGCGACCACCAAAGCTCGAAGACCGGCTACCGAATGACCGGCCGGCACCGCTCGGAGATCGGCTCGCAACCGACCCGCCGCCACCACGAGACCAGCCGCCGCCTCCCGAGACCCATCCACCACCACCGGTAGTGATCCACGTGCCGTGGCGGCGGCGACGGGCGATGACTCGTTCCTGGATCCGAAGCGCATCATCGGCAATGTGGCCCGCGGCCTCGATGGCGGCGGCAGGGTCGGACGGCAACCCGCGTAGCTTCCCTTCGAGGTGGTCGAGAGCCTGGCCGTCACTCGATTTGAACAGCTCCCAGCCGAGAGCTCGCCGGCTCCGGGCTATCGCTCTCGTCGCCCGAGCGGTCTCGCGAGCCGCCTCCCGTCGGAACGCTTGGGCTTCGGCATGCTCGTCCTTCGCCTCGACGAGAAGCTCATCGATTCGACGGTTGATCCGATCGCCGGACTCAGCGACCCGCAGGTAGTTAGGCTTGACCTGTCGAAGTTCGACTTCCAGACCATCGATCGCGGTTGAAAGGTGTGATGGCACGGCATCGAACGAATCGTGTAGATCATTCCCGTGTCGGTCGATGAACGCTCGAAGGTCAGCGAGGATCTCCCTTGCCTGAGCCAAGATGACCGGGCATTCCTCTCGTGCCTGGTGGAGGTCGACCAGGAGGTCATCGACTTGGTCGAGTAGATGGTCGGCGGCGATGAGTTGGAGTCCGGCGGCATCTAGCTGGCTTCCGGCATCGTCGAAGCGTTGCTCGGCGATCAACGCGGTGGCTCTCTCTTGGATCTCGTTCGCCTTGTCGAGGTAGACGATCGCCTGTTCGGGGTGATCGGCGACCCACTGCCACGAGTCACTGGCATGGGAGGCGGCGAGTACAGAGAACTGTCGGCGGAACTCCTCGGTGCGCCGTAGTTCGAGGTCGGCCGCCTTGTTGAGGTCGGTGTTCCATCGCTGCAGGGATTCGGCCCGCGATGGCAAGCTTTGCAGTTGGTGGCCGACCGCGAACAAACGGGCCTCGGCCCGCTCGATGCGTTCGGAGATGGCCAGCAGATCGACCTCGAACCGGTCGAAATACATCGTTTCGACGAGCTCTCGAACATCTTTGAGCTCCGTGGCATGGGTATCGACCGCCCACCCCTCGGCGCGGCGCTGCTCGACTAGCTGCTGCGCTTCGCCCGTCTCTTCGATCAGCAAATCTTGTTTCGCCGGCAACGACACCCGCAGGTAATCGAGGTGGGCGCCAAAGGCGGTCAGTTGGTCGAGCGCCTCATCTTGACGATCCAGGGACCGTGAGAGTTCGATGACCCGTCGTTGCCCTCGCTCGATTTCTGTCTCATCGGCCTTGCGCGGGCCGTCGGGAAGAACGTCTGACAACACGGTGACGTCGCGGTCGACCCCGCGGCGACCGTCATCGACCGCTCGCCGTAACCCCCGGAGCGAGGCCTTGGTTCGACCGGCGGTCGTGGTGGCCCAAAGATCGGCCTGATTCTCAAGGCGAACCTGCCGCTCGCGCAAGACCCCGACGCGTGCTGTCGGTCCAGCCATCGCTTTTTGAAGATGCTGTCGGAGCGTCGAACGGCGGCGATAACGGTTGACCGTATAGAAGGCTCCACCGCAGGCACCGATAGCGATCAACCCACCGGCAATGGCCAGTGGCGATTGGCCACCACCGGCCGGGGCCGGGGTAGGTGCCGTTTCAACCTCAACAGGTGCGGTATCGGCCGAGCCATCGACTGGCAGCTCGGTGGTTCCCTCCGCCAGTTGGGTCTCGACTCCATCAGCGATCTCCCCGATGGCGGCAACCAGGCCACCGGTGAAATTTCCAGTGGCGAAGCGGGTGCCCATCGTGTTCTCTCGGAGACCATCCGGATCGGGCACCGCGGCACCCCATCGGGCGCCGACCAACACGTCTGACCGCCGGTCACCGGTCGACAAGCCGAGCAAGATGACCTCGGGCAGCACGGTGCCATCCTCAGAGCTGAAGCACCCGAGCACGATCTCATCGACCGCGGTCACTAACTCGCCATTTGGCACCGACTCAAACGCCCGGACGACTACGGTCGCCTCCGGGTCGACGTCGGCCAATGCATCCTCGACTTGCTTGACGTTGACTTGCCCGCTGGTATCGACCACCGGGCTTTCACAATCGAGCGGGTCGCCCGATTCGGCCTGAACCGGTCCGGCGAACACCGTTCCTAGGGAGAGAGCTATGAGCCCGACGACGGCCAAGCGCAGAAAAGACGCTCGGGGGTTGAGGCGGCGATCCCTCGGATGGCGCGCCTCTCGATTGTGCAATACCAAGGTCATCACTGTTGGTTTCGTCGCCCGCGTTCACATAGATTCACCCCGGTCGGGCGACCAGGGCGGCTTCTAGGAACGATAACAAAGTACGGCGCAATCGTACCGCCACCCGGAGGTCGAGCTCCAGGCCGACCGCTCGGAGCACTTCGGCATCGGTGACGACGCCGGTCACGAGGGCATAGGCCGACACCAGCACGAGGCGGGGTTCGCCGGCCCGGAATCGGCCGAGCGCCATACCGGACTCCAACTCAGCGACCGCCCGATCGACAAACGGCTGCAAGACATCGAGCAACATCGCCGACCAGGGCCGACCGAGCCGGCTCACCTCGCGGAGGAGACCGAGCAGTTCGGGGCGCCGCACGGCCACCGCAAAGGCCGCCCTGACGGTTGCAACAACCCGATCCCATCCCGGGGCGCTGATGTCTATCGCTGATTGCAACTGCGACATGAGGTCTTCCGCCGCCGCGGTCAAGACCGCCTCGACCAGCCCATCCTTGGACCGAAAGTGGTACAAGATCGCTTGTTTGGTAACTCCAAGCTCTGCCGCCAACCCATCGAGGGAGGTTGCGGCAACACCACGGGCGGCGAAGGCGACGGTGGCCGCATCCAACGCTCTATGCTTAGTCTCCGTGGGCACTTACCAAATGGTAAACGATCGAGGCCTAGACCAGGCGGAGAACCGGTGATATCCACCAAGTTAGGCGGACGCCGGATCGCCGTTACCGGCGCGACCGGATTCTTGGGCACCGCTCTCGTGGAACGGTTACTCCGGGGCGTGCCGGATTGCGAACTCGTACTCCTCGTCCGACCCGGTCGCCGTTCCAACCCGACGCAACGGGCCCGTCGCGAGATATTCCGCAACGATGCCTTCGACCGACTGTTGGCCGATCGCGGCAAAGACGCCTTCTGGGAAGAGATCGACCGCCGGGTCACCGTTATCGCCGGCGATATCAGCCAAGACGGACTCGGGTTGGACGACGACGGCCGGGCGGCCATGGCCGACTGCGACATCGTCATTCACTCGGCGGCGACCGTTAGCTTCGACGCACCGATAGACGGAGCGGTCGAGGTCAACCTCTTAGGCCCCACCCGCATCGCCGAGACACTGCTCGAGCTCGGCGTCAAACCCCATTTCATCGCCGTGTCGACCTGCTACGTGGCCGGCAACCGGCGGGGTGGTGCACCGGAGCAACTCCTGTCCGATAGCCCATTCCATATCGATGTGAACTGGCGGGACGAAGTCACCGCGGCGAGACGGGCCAGAGCTGACTTCGACGCCGAATCACGTCAGGCTGACCAGCTCGCCGAGTTCCGGCAACGGGCCCGTCACGAACTCGGAGCCGCCGGCACTCCGCTGCTGGCAGCGAAGACCGAGCAGGTCCGTCGTCGTTGGGTGTCGGAAAAATTGATCGAAGCGGGCCGAGCTCGTGCCGCCTCGCTGGGCTGGCCCGACGCCTACGCATACACCAAAGCACTTGGCGAACGGGCGCTCGACGAGTCACGGGGCGATCTGCCGGTGTCGATCGTCCGGCCCTCGATCATCGAATCGGCGTGGGCCGAACCGCGCCCGGGATGGATCAAAGGCTTTCGGATGGCCGAGCCGATCATCATCAGCTACGCCCGGGGCCTCCTCAAAGAGTTCCCTGGAGTACCCGAAGGCGTCATCGATGTGATCCCGGTCGATCTGGTCGTCGCCGCGATCATCAACGTCGCCGCCCAAGGGCCAGCGGACGACGGCTCGGTCCCGGTTACTCAGGTGGCGTCCGGGACCCGCAATCCGCTTCGATACCGTCGTCTTGTCGAGCTGGTGAGCTCATGGTTTGGCGAGCATCCGCTGTACGACCGCAAGGGACAGCCAATAGCGGTTCCGGAATGGTCGTTTCCCGGCCGTGGCGCGGTGGAACGCCAGCTCGATCGAGTCCAAAAGAATCTTGAGCGGGCGGACAAGGCGCTTAAACTCCTCCCCCTGCGCGGCCGGCAGGCCATGATTACCGCCGAGGTCGAAGAACGGAAAGAGCAAGTCGAACGGGCCGTCGGTTACGTCAAGATTTACGGGGCGTACGCCGAATGTGAGGCGCTATATGGGGTAGAAAATCTCCTGGCGATTCACGAAGCTCTTGAGCAAGACGATCAGGAGGCGTTCTGTTGCGACCCTGGCGTCATCGACTGGACCCACTACGTCCGCAACGTGCATCTCCCATCGGTGGTCGAACACGCCAGGGTCAAGACCAGCGGAGAGCGAAGCGATCCCGATGCCCGAACGGCCAGACTTCGGTCACGGGTCTTGGCCCCAGAGCGTCATCTGGCGGCCTTCGACCTTGAGAACACGATCATCGCCAGCAATGTTGTGTTCAGCTATGCGTGGCTGGCCACCCGTAACCTGCCACCCCAGGATCGGGTCCGTTTCACGATCAAGACGCTAAGCGAGGCGCCCGGACTTTTGGCCCTCGACCAACGCGACCGAACCGACTTTCTTCGGCACTTCTATCGCCGCTACAACGGCGCGTCGGTGGCCGAGATGGATCGGCTCGGCCCCGAGCTGTTGGCCGATCACATCCTCATGAAGGCGTTTCCCGCCGCGGTGCGACGAGTCCGAGAGCATCGCCGGCTTGGACATCGAACGGTGCTGATCACCGGCGCGCTCGATATTGTCGTCAACCCACTCCGACCGTTGTTTGACGACGTGATTTGCGCCGAGATGTCACAACGACACGGTCGTTACACCGGCGAGTTACGGTCGGTCCCGCCGACCGGTGAGGTTCGGGCCCAGGCACTCCGAGACTTTGCCGATGCCAAGAGCCTGGATCTTGCAGAATCGGTGGCGTACGCCGACTCGTCATCGGACCTTCCGTTACTCGACGCGGTCGGATTTCCGGTCGCCGTCAACCCCGAGACCCGGTTGGCATCGATGGCAACCAAACGAGGATGGCTCATCGAACATTGGGAAAAGGCCGGAGGTAAGACCGACAGACTCCTTCCTCTCGGTCCGCTGCCGATGGCCCGCCGGAGCATGAAGTGATGACGCCCGACGGCACCGGAACGTCGAATCCGGGCGCCCGAAGTCGCACAGGAAGATAGAGAGAGTTTTCAGGTGGCAAAGAAGCAGATGATCACACCCCGACCGGGTTTCGTACTCGAGGTCGACCGACAGACACCGCCGATCTTGTTTCACCACGGCGAAGGCTTTCGATTGGAGAAGCTGCCGGTGGCCCGTAGCCGGGTGATCTACCCTGGCGAACCGCTTCGGGGCCTCGACGACCCTGATGCCGCCATCCGGCAAGCGCTCCTCGATCCGATCGACGACGACCCCCTGCCATCGCTGTTGTGGCCGGACATGAAACTGACCATCGCCTTTGATGACATTTCGCTGCCGCTTCCCCCGATGCGGCGGCCCGACGTCCGGCAGCGCATCATCGAGTCCGTACTCGACATGGCAGCCGAGGCCGGCGTCGACGATGTGCACCTCATCGCCGCCCTCTGCCTCCATCGGCGGATGACCGAAGCCGAACTCCGCCACGCCGTCGGCGACCGGGTCTACGAGGCCTTCGCTCCTCACGGCCTGCTGTATAACCATGACGCCGAAGACCCTGACGGCATGGTCATTCTCGGCCATACCGACAAGGCGGAGGCGGTGCAGATGAACCGACGAGCAGCCGAGTCCGACCTCGTCGTGTACGTCAATATCAACCTCGTCTCGATGGACGGCGGCTGGAAGAGTACCGCTACCGGTCTTTCCGGCTATGAGGGCGTCAAGGCCCACCACAACGTCCACACCATGCGCCACTCACGGTCGTTTATGGATCAAGACAACTCCGAGCTTCACCGGTCGAACTGGCGCCAAGGCGAGATCATCAAGTCCGATGGGCCCCGGGTGTTCCAGGTCGAGTCGACGGTGAACACCAACGTATTCGGCCAAAATGGCCCGATGTCGGTACTACAGAAACGGGAATGGGAGTGGTCGATCAGCGATCGAGCCACGTTCACCGCCATGCAGGCCGGCCTCAACCGAATGACCGCTTCGGCTCGGCGTAAGGTCTTCCATTCCTGGAATGCCCCATACGACATGACATCTATCCAAGCTGGCGAAGTGGAGGCGGTGCACCGTAAGACAACCGAGATGGTCTACGCCCAACACCTCGTCCCCGTTACCGGTCAGACCGATGTGTTGACGATGGGTTTACCCTATCTCACCCCGTACAACGTCAACTCGATCATGAACCCGATCCTGGTCATGGTGCAAGGACTCGGCTATTTCTTCAACCTGTATCGAGGCAAGCCGGTGGTCCGAGAGGGCGGTGTCCTCATCATGAGTCACCCGACACCTTGGGAGTTCCACCCCGTTCACCATCCGAGCTATATCGACTTCTTCGAGCAGGTGTTGGCCGATACCACCGACCCTGTCGAGATCGAGCAACGGTACGAGAAGCAGTACGCCGAGGACGAGTGGTACCGGCACCTCTACCGGACGAGCTACGCATACCACGGCGTTCACCCGTTCTACATGTGGTACTGGGGCTCACACGCTATGCAGTACCTTGGACAGGTGATCGTGGTCGGCGGTGATCAGCGGGCCGTCCGTCGGCTGGGATTCAAACCGGCGTCAACCCTGATGGACGCACTGGAAATGGCCGAAGACACCGTTGGATCGAAGCCGACGATTACCCATCTTCACAACCCGCCCATCCTGATGGCTGACGTGAGCTGAGGGGGGACAATGCTTCGTTGGCTCCGCTTCATCGCCAATACCCCGGCGACACCGAAAGGCGTCGACCGACAACCAAACGTCTCAACAACCGGGGTCTACTACGACACCGAGTGGGCCAACCGCCCGTTGTCGCGCGCCATCCGGACGATCGGGGTATGGGGCTTCTTCAAGCCGGCCGTCGCCCTGTACACCTCACCCCGGGTCATCGGTCGCGACCGGCTCGATGACGTCGAAGCACCGGTAATCTTCGCCGCCAATCACCACAGCCACGCCGACACCAGCCTTCTACTTGCCACCATGCCAGCCCACCTCCGCCAGGACTTGGCCATCGCGGCCGGCGCAGACTATTTCTTTCCGAATCGCCTGGCGGCGGCGATCTCCGCTCTCTTTATCGGCGCCATCCCCATCGAACGGAAAAAACTGTCAAAGCTTTCGATCAAGAACTCTCTGACCGCTCTGGGTAATGGTCGTAACTTGCTCATATTCCCCGAGGGTGGCCGGAGCCCCGATGGATGGAGCCGCAACCATCGGCCTGGTGCCGCGTTCCTGGCAAAGCAAAGCGATGCCCCGGTCGTGCCGATCTATCTCGACGGCACCGGATCTGTGCTGCCAAAAGGGAAGAGCTGGCCAAGTCGGAACCGTTGCGCGGTGGTCTTTGGAGATCCAATGTCGATGCACGACGGTGAGGACGCTCGACACTTCGCCGAACGAGTCGAGCGTCGAATTGCCGAGCTGGCCGACGAGTTCGCGTCGGGCTGGTGGGAGGCCCGCAAGAAGGCGTACCGGGCGGAAACTCCGTCTCCGACCGGTCCAGACTCAGGTGCGTGGAGGCGCCGTTGGGCCCTTGGACCGAAGCCCGGCCAACGACGTCCTCCGGCTAACCAGCGCTCTTGGCCCAACCTTTGAGGTACCTTAGATACGCGTGGCCAAGGGGACTCGGATAGGACAACAATATCCCTACGGCGGGAGGGCCGAGGCCCGCCACCGATGGATGTATCGGCCGTTGTTCTTGGCGTTGACTCTCGCCGTTTTGGTCACGGCGTGCACCGGGAACGAGCAGCCGGACGATGCCGCACCTCGCCTCCGGTCGCGGCCAGCCCCGGAAGAGCCGGCGGACCAGGGCGAGGGTGGCGATACAAGCGTCGAGGGAAACGAGGACAGCGCCGCACCGGCCGAGCCCACCGACAAATTCCAGCGACTGGATCCATCACAGTTCGGAAATTCCTCGACCGAGATAGTCATCGAAGACGCCGTATCGTTAGATGCCGAAGCCTGGTTGGTCGTCGGTGGACTGGAAGACGGTAAGGCAAGAACCATCGCTCCTATCGTCGGGGTGCTCTCGCCGACCGATCCGGAGCGCAACCTACAAATCGAACTCCCGACCGACGAGGCCGAGCGAGCGAGCGCCCTCGGCGTGTCGGTATCCGGTGACACCGTTCGAGTGGTTGGGAACACCGAGCGAGGCGCACGTTCGACCGCGGTGGTGTGGACCAGCGACGTGTCGCTGCAGTCGTGGGAACGGGACGAGCTTCCGATGCCGGGCCGCACCTCGGCCAGAGCTTTTGAGCTGATCGAACGCGCCGACGTCAGCTATGTCCTTGGTTCTGAGAACATCGATGGATTCGATCAGCCGCTGATATGGCGACGTTCTGGAGACCGGTGGGAAACGATCGACGCCGAGTCGACGCCCGATCGGAACGTGTTGGCCGTCGACGGGGTCATCGTAGACAGCGGCCTGATCGCCGTCGGCACCTCCAGCGGTGCGTTCGGTGATCCAAGGCCGGTGATTTGGTCCGAACGAGGCGGAGATTTGGCCACCGCGGCCGGTACAGGCCTACCGTCGGGCGGCGTGTTGCACAGCATCGTCGAGGGCCCCGATGGCGAGCTGATCGCCGCTGGCGCATCGACATCCGACGCCATCTCAACCCCGATGGTGGCAACCGCCGGCGACGTCGACGACCGCTGGGCGGTCCAGACTTCCGACATCGATATCGCCAGTTGGACTTCGTTCGACGGCCTTCAGTTTCGAGAGGTGACGTTCGACGGCGGTGACTTGGTGGCCACCCTCACCAACCCGGTGGTTCAGCAACTTTCTCGCTCAAGCGACGGCGGCCAGACCTGGAACCGGGTCGGGGATCTCGGGTCGGCGTCGGGGAACTTTTTGCCGGCAAATGGACTCGCGGTGAACGAAGCTGGCCAGATTTTGGTCGCCGGCGGCGATGTGGCCATGGTCTACCAGGACGATGGTTGGTCGTCGATCACCGATCAGCAAATCAGCCCCAGCCAACTGGGCGCATTCGGGGCTACCGACGTCGTGGCCGGTCCGGATGGGTTCTTTGTCGGCGGTGGACGGAGCGGTCGTTCAGCCGACGGCGTGGAGTATGAGGCCGTGGTCTGGCAGTCTCCCGACGGCGTTTCGTGGGGGCGCCCGCCGTTGACCGATCCGACCCTGTTCTCGATCTATGACCTTCTACTCGACAGCGACGATCGACCGGCGGCTTTGAAAGGCGGCGGCGGATTCTTCAGCTCGGCTGGAATCGAGCGACCTGGGGCCTCGGGTCGCTGGGGTTCTACCACGCTTGACATTGGATCGGCGTTCCTTCTCCACGCGGTTGCTGGTCCTGGCGGTTCGATCATCGCTGGCGGCGTTCGGCCGGACCCCGACCCCGAAGTCGACGTCCTCGATCCACTCTTTGTGATCATCGAGCCTGATGATTCCATCCGAGAGATTCCGCTCACCGATTCACCCATCGACCCTGAGACGAACGCTGAGGTTGCCTGCCTGGCGGGAGTCACTGGTGACCTTATGGCCGTGGTCGAGTGGGGCGATGGCCAGGTTGGGATCGTGGCCGGACCAAACGGCGAACGGTGGAGCGGGGTCGCCACCACCGGGCTGGGCGGCGACCTGGACATCTCAAGCTGCCACCGCAGCGCCGATGGTGGATGGCTACTGGCCGGGCAAAACGCGACTGGGCAACCGATCGTCGCCACATCGCCCGACTCCGCTCGGTGGTCGGTCGAAGCGATCGCCGACCGTGGCAGCGTGCTCGGAATCGACGAGGTCGATGGTAAGACCTATCTGACTGGCTGGACCGCTTCACCGGGCAGAGACAGAACCGACGCCACCATCTGGCGGATGGCAGAAGATGGCTGGGAGCCGATCACCGATACCGGTCTTGAGAGCGACGGCTTCGCCCGATCGACGTCCGTCTCGGGCCTTGCCGCCGCCGATGGGGTCGTTGTCGCTATCGGCACCGATCGTGGTCGAGCCGGGGCTTGGGTCGCCACGACAGACGTGCTGACCCAGTAGCTCGTTGCAGCGTCACCAGAAAACATGTTTAGAACTTCGCAAGAAGGGGAATACTCGTGTGTAGAGCTTTAGTTGTCAAACTATCTCGAGATGCCAAATCTCAAAATACAGCGACACACCACGAATGAGGCACATCGAGTTACGGGGAGTTCCAGCCATGGGCAAGCAGACCAAGAAACCACCATTTCGGCCGATTGCGGCGATGATTGCGGCAGCGTCGACAGCAGCGGCCGTTTCGGCTGTTTTTCTCTTTCCGGCGATCGCCGGGGCAGATTACACCGAAGGCACCGACCGGCTCTGTCGAGCACGCCATGAAGGAACATACGTCATGACAGTGCGAGACATGACGAAAGACTCCCACTGCGATGCGGTTGACGTTGGTGACTACGACTGGATCACCATGGGTCTTGAAGACAACAAGTACTGCAAGCGATTCGCAAATAATCACTATGGAAAAGACAGCAACATTTGCGATCGAATGGAACACGGAAAAGTGTACCTTGTAACGACAATTCGGGACGAAATTGATGGCGACAAAGACTTCACCGAAGTTGACTAGACCATTGAAACAACTTTGTTCCCAATTTGACTAACCACACCAGGCGTTTCTCGATGAAGCAGGCTGCCCTCAACATGTAACGACAGCCGAACCGGGCTCTAACAGGACGATAACAATCAGCTATCAGACTCCCATTCATGCCTTCACGAGTCTCGCCAGCCCGCCTCGCTCTCTTCCCAATCGCGTTGACCCTGCCCCTCGTGGCGGCGGCCTGTGGTGCCGACACACCCGAAACGGCTTCCGACGAGGTTGCCTCCCTCAGCACTGAGGGCGACTCCCTAGCCGACGCCGCCGACGCCGCAACCGTCGACGGTCAGGTCGAAACCGAGCTAAGCCCCGACGAAGCGGCGCTCTCGTTCTCCCAATGCATGCGAGACGCCGGCATCGACGACTTTCCCGATCTGGCCCTCAATGCTGAGGGTGATATCGAGTTACGGACCGCTTTTCAATCGGTCGACCGCGAGGCCGACGGCTTCCGCGAAGCCAACGAGTCGTGTCGTGAAATCCTCGAACAGACCGGATTCGGCGGTGGCCGAGGAGAAGCCGTCCAATCGACCGAAGTCCAGGATGCGTTGCTGGAATTCACCGATTGTGTTCGTGACGCTGGATATGACGTGGGAGACCTCACCCTCGCCGGCCGAGGGCAACGAGGCGGAGCACAAGACAACGACCAAGCAACAGCCGAAGATGAAACCGCCGATGACTCGGCCACCGATGGGACACAAGCCGGTGGAGCCGGCGGGGCAGAAGCCGGTGGAGAAGGGTTGGGGAGAACCCGAGCCGAGGGGCAGCGACAAGAGGGCTTCGGGGATCAAGGCGCCCGATTCGCCCAAAACTTAGGTCTCGATTACGAAGATCCGGCTGTCCAAGAGACGATCGCGAACTGCCTGCCCATAGTGGAGGAAGCGTTCGCCGACGCCGGCGTCGGGCAACAGCAGCCCGAGTCTGAATAGGCTCGCGATGACCGAAACAGCCACCGAAGCTACCCCTACCCCACGCGCCTCAGCCCCCGACAACACAGCGGCCGACCTCGGTCCGAACCAACGAGAGGTGGCCGATCTGCTGGCCAGCGTCGATCGAGCCTCCCAACGTCGGCGCTGGCCGTCGCTAGCGCTCGCTGCGGTGATCGGAGGCGCCATCACATGGGGCCTCCTGGCCTACTCCGAGCGGGACGACACCAGCACCGAGACCGAACGGGAGGAAGTGGCGGTGGCGTCAGCTCCGGTCGAACAGAGAGACCTCGCTGAGCAAGTCGAGTGGGCCGGCACGTTGGGCTTCGGCAACACCCTTGCCGTCAACGGCACCGACGGCATCGTCACCGCCGCCGCCACGCTCGGGACCGAGTTGGCCCAGGGCGACGTGTTACTGGAGATCGACAACGCCCCAATGGTCGTGTTCTACGGCGATCGGCCGATGTGGCGCCCGCTAGCCGAGGGAGACGAAGGGCCCGATGTATTTCAGCTCGAGTCGAACCTGGTGGCGTTGGGTTACGACGAGGAACACACCGTCGATGTCGATGAGACATTTACCGCCAGTACCGAAGCCATGGTCGAGCGCTGGCAGGAAGACCTGAGCCGCGAGATCACCGGAACCGTCGATGTCGACGACGTGGTAATCGTCACCGGTCCCGCGCTGGTTCAGGCCGTGAGCGGAGTCGGCGATGTCGCCTCCGGGTCGGTAGCCGAGTTGGCCGTCGTCCGACAAACGACAACGGTCGCTAGTGCTGAAGCCGGGACCGTATCCAACCTGGCGCCTGTCGGCACCGAAATCGAAGCGGAGACCGTGCTCTACCGATTGGGCGACGTCGATGTCGTGGCGTTACCGACCATCGAAGAAGTGAGCGCGGCCCAACTCCTCGCCGACGAGACCGAAGCCGAATCCGGCGTGGCCGCCACCCAAAACTTCGTTCACGCCCCGGTTGGGTGGGTGGTCGACAGCTATCTTGCAGAAGAGGGCTCGGTCCTGGCTGGCCCACGCCCGGTACTGACGGCATCCACCTCGCAACTACAAGCCGACATCGTCGTCAGCGTCGCCGATGCAGACGAATTCGCTGTCGACCAGTCCGTCTCGGTTGAGCTAGCCGACGAAACGATTGTGGATGGGACGGTGCAAGAGATCGGAGCTGTGGTGCCCGGCAACGGCGATGAGGATCCGACGGTGACGATCATCGTCGGCGTAACCGGAGCCGATCAGGATCAGGCGTTGGTCGGCCCTGCCACGGTACTCAGTGTCGGTGAAACGGTGGAAGACGCGGTGGTAGTTCCCACCCGGTCGCTCGTGTCGCTGGCCGAGGGCGGCTTCGCAGTTGAAAAGATCGACCCCACCGGCTCAACGACGCTGGTCGGTGTCGAACTCGGCACATTCGATGACGGCGTCGTCGAAATCCTCCAAGGTGATGTGGCACCAGGCGACGAAGTTGTTGTTCCAGCGTGAGCCCAAGAAAAGCCCTAGAGCTGACAGACGCCGTCAAGGAGTATGCGGGAACACCACCGGTACGAGCGCTCGACGGAGTGTCGCTGACCATCGAACAAGGGGAGCTTGCGGCCATCGTCGGCCCCTCCGGTTCCGGCAAATCCACCATGCTCCATGTGATGGGTACCCTCGATCGCCCCACCTCGGGCCGGGTGTCGATCGATGGGCAAGAGGTGTCGTCACTCGGTGACCGAAAGCTGTCGGCGGTGCGATCCCAACTCATAGGTTTCGTGTTCCAGCAGTTCTTCCTGATCGACGGAATGACCGCTCTCGACAACGTCGCAAACGGGTTGCTATACGCCGGAGTGCCGAAGCGCACCCGCCGCTATTCAGCTGCCGAAGCACTGGTTTCGGTCGGTTTGGGGCATCGGCTAACACACCAACCGAACCAACTATCAGGTGGTGAGCGTCAGCGGGTAGCCATCGCCCGGGCCATCGTCCACAAGCCGGCGATCGTGTTGGCCGATGAGCCAACCGGGAACCTCGACTCGACGTCGAGCGAGGCCATCCTCGAACTTATACACCAGCTACACCGCGCCGGGTCGACCATCGTCGTCATCACCCACGACGTGGATGTGGCCAACGCTCTCCCCCGCCAAATCGCCGTGCGCGATGGCCGCATCGAACATGACGTCCGGCGGTCGGACCAACCGATCTCCAGGACGGCTACCGTCGGACACGACAGCGTGGTGACGACATGACCACACCCACCCCTGCCGTATCGGGTCGGCGGTTGACGCCGAGCCGACTCCGGATCTCCGACGTGTTCAGCGTCGGCTCATCAGGTCTTCGAACCCGGGTGACCCGCACCGCGTTGTCTGCTCTCGGCATCACCATCGGCATCGCGGCCATGGTCGGAGTGTTGGGAATCTCCGAGTCGAGCCGGGCTGATCTTCAAGCGCAAATAGCGGCCCTCGGCACCAATCTTCTGACGGTTACCCCAAGCGGCGGCTTCGGGGGCGGGGATGGCGCCCTCCCGGCTGACGCTGTAGCAACAGTGTCGCGGGTTGGGCCGGTGGAACGGGTAGCCGATGTCGTCCAGCTGGAGTCGGCGGTTCTCCGAAACGACCTGGTCAACGAGAACGAGACCGGGGGCGTCACAGCCATGGCCGCCGACCTCGACCTGCTGGCCACACTCAACGGTGAGGTGGCCGTCGGATCGTGGCTGAACGAGGCCACCGCCCAGACACCGACCGTGGTGCTCGGGGCCGTGACGGCGGAACGTCTCGGCATCGTGGAGGTTAGTCAAGGGGCCATGATCCTGATCGGTGGGGAATGGTTCACCGTCATCGGCGTGCTGGAAGCCTTTCCCCTCGCCGCCGACCTCGACCGTGGAGCCCTGATCGGTAAACCGATCGCTGAGGAACTCTTTGAAAGCGATCTGAGTTCGTCGGCGTTGTATTTACGGACCAACCCCGACCAAATCGACGCGGTCCGAGCGGTACTCGGTACCACCGTCGATCCGCAGAGTCCTGACGAGGTCTCGATCTCCCGACCGTCGGAACTCCTCGAAGCCCAGGATGCTACCGAATCGGCGTTCACCAATCTCTTCCTCGGACTGGGCGCCGTGTCGCTTCTGGTCGGCGGGGTCGGCATCGCCAATGTGATGGTGATCGCAGTGATCGAGCGTCGCAACGAAATCGGGCTCCGTCGGGCCATGGGAGCGACCCGAGCTCACATACGGCACCAGTTTCTGACCGAAGCCCTTTTACTGTCCGCTCTTGGCGGATTGGCCGGGGTGGCATTGGGGGTCGCGGTGACCGCAGGTTATGCCGGCACTCAGGGGTGGGACGTGGTGGTACCACCACTGGCCATGGTCGGCGGGCTGGTGTCTGCATTGGTGATCGGAGCCATTGCCGGCCTCTACCCGGCGATGCGGGCGGCCCGCATGGCCCCGACCGAAGCACTGCGAGCGGCGTGATGCGGCGAGTGAGGATGGTAGGACGAGTGCTGAACCGATTGCTTCTGTTTGTGGCCGCGGTGACGGTCACCGCGGCGTTGGTGGTGTGGAATCCGCTGCGCTGGTTCGTCAGCGATGATGAACGGGTAGCGGAGGGGCCCGTCTCCCGCGACCAGACCGAGATCGCCGTGACCTCGTTGGAACGGACGGTCGAGGCCGATGGAGTACTGCAGTACACCCGCTCAGCCACGGCAATCGCCGGCGGGTCGGAGGCTGGCACGATCACATCGATCGTCGAACAGGGCGACACCTTGTCGTCCGGTGATGTGGTGTTCGAGGTAGATGGGGAACCAACCGTCGCCTTATTCGGTGAGCAGCCGGCGTGGCGATCGATGACCGTTGATGATGTCGGGGCCGATGTTGCCCAGCTGGAACTGGCGCTTGTCGAGCTTGGCTACGATCCGAACGGACTGCTGACCACCGACGAGACCTACACGTCCTATACCGCAGAGGTCGTCTCCCTATGGCAGGCCGACATCGGTCGGCCTGAGACGGGCGTCGCCGAGCTGGGGTCTGTGGTGTTTATCGATGAGGCTGGCCTGGTCACGTCGACGTTAGCTGGAGTCGGCGATTCGGTCGCCGGAACCAGCCCGACCGAGACGGTCGTCGTGTCGGCCTCGGGACGCCAGCTGTCGTTCGACGTGGCCCCGGCCGACGTCGACACCGTAAACATCGGCACGGAGGTCTCGGCTCGATTGCCAGACCGAACGGAGATATCAGCCGTTGTAACCGATCTAGCCGTGGTAGCGGAAGGATCACAGCTGGCGACAGCAGTGCTCGAATTCGAAGACGACCAAGATGATGAAGATGATGAAGACGGCCAAGATGATGTGGTGCTACCCGACGGCGAATCGATACCGGTAGCCGTGACCTGGCCGGTACCGATCGGCACCGACGTAGCTACTGTGCCGGCCGCCGCCCTGACCAGGCTCGACAGCGGCGACTATGCACTCGAGGTGGTTACCGGTCCCGACACGACCGAGTTCGTGCCGGTAACCATCGGGGTCACCTCAGGCGCGACGGTGGAAGTACACACCGATCTGGCGCCAGGCACGGCCATCATCTCACCGTGACGCCCGGTCGCCGACCAATGCGCTGAACTTGGCTAGCTGTCCTCCGCACCGTCGAGTTCTGCGCAATGGAGGACGAGTTCACGGCTGCCGCAGGTAAGCCCAAACCTCTCGTAATCGCTGGCCACCGGTGCCTGTTCGAACAGTTCATCGCAGGCCGCGCCACTGCCCGACTCACATCGTGACCACAACCGATCGAGTTCGGGGTCGTCACCATTGGTGTGCGGCCCCGCCGGTGGTGGCGAAGATCGGGAGGGGTCAACGGTCTGGTCCGAGGCTGAGTCGGCCGCAGCGGCGGCGTCGCTGGCCGTCCCGAGGTCGACACAGGTCTCGACCAGCTCACCGAGAGCTGCAGATCCGAGCGGCTCGGCCGCCGGATCGTCGAGCTGACCACCAGCCAAGCGAATGACGCATTCAGACACCCCCGGCTCGACATCGAGGTCGGCCAAATCCGACGCCGTCCGATCCTTGGCCGACTCGGTCGGCGGAGCCGATCCATCTGTTGAGCAGCTGGACGACAGCAGCATTAGGGCGAGAAACAACACCGGCAGACGCGCCGCGGTCGTGACGCCGTGGCGACGGCGAACGAGGGGCCGGGTAGCGACGTGAGTTACCATCGGTGACCAGTCGGCCGCCGCTGTTCCCCCGAAAGTGTTCCGGGCGAAGGAACCGGCGGTTCTCCGAATTGACCATCGGCCAACGGTCGGCCACGGTGTGCAAACCACATACTTCGGGGGCGGCGCCACACCACCCACCGAGAAAGGACGTTCATGAATCTCAACCTGTCGGCCGACGAGGTATTGACCACCACCCGATCGGTCCGCAAGCGGCTCGATTTCGATCGACCGGTCGAGCGTTCGGTCATTCTCGAATGCATCGACATCGCCCAGCAAGCACCGACCGGATCGAATCGTCAAGGCTGGCAGTGGATGGTGATCGAGGACGCCGAGAAGAAGGCGGCCGTCGCCGAGCTATACCGAAAGAACTTCGACTGGTACGCGAGTCAACCGGGTGCCGAGTACGGCCAAGACGACGTCCGCAGTCTTCGACAGGACCGGGTCCGAACGTCCGCTGGCCATCTGGCCGAGAACTTTCATCGAGCCCCGTATCTGGTGATTCCGATGATTGAGGGCCGGATGGGACCGGAGACCGTATCGTTCATGCAGGCCAGTGTGTGGGGTTCGATTCTGCCCGCGGTGTGGAGTTTCATGCTCGCCCTCCGGGAACGTAGCCTCGGCTCGGCATGGACAACCCTGCACCTCCCCGATGAAGAGGCGACGGCCGAACTGCTCGGAATCCCCTTTGACACCTACACCCAGGCTGGGTTGTTTCCCGTGGCGTACACGAAGGGCACCGATTTCAAGCTGGCCTCTCGCCTACCAGCGTCCCAGCTGACCCATTGGGACACCTGGGGAAACAGGGACGCCTAAGGTCAACCGGGGCTGTGGCCTGGACGGACGAGTTCGATCCAGGTTCGCCCTTGGCCCAGTTCTATGGTCGCACCCTCGTCGGTCATCAAGGTCACGACACTGGCCAACGTCGGGCGGATCCACGTACCACCGATCTTGCGGCCACCGCTATACACGGTCACCCGACCGGTCCCGACGAACACGAATTCGGGAACCGTACTTCCGGAGCTATCGACCATGCCGGTATCGACAACTTCTACTTCGGCGACGACGACGTTTGCTGCCGACACTTGGTGTCCGTCGGTCATGTGAGCCCGGCCGCCCTGGCTTCGAAGCCACGCCGAGCCGTCCCAGGTCCAACCGGCGGTCGATGCCCGGTATACGACCGAGAACGAGCCGACCTCGCTCCCGGCTGCGGGAGCACCGGCCGGTCGGAAAGAAAACTGTGGCGGCGGCGGGCCGCCGGTGGCCGATGCCCAGTGTGGGGCGGTGTCGCTATAGAGGTTCGAGGGCGCCCGACGAGATGAGCTTCGCCAAAAGCCAGATGACGTCCCGGCGTTTCGGTTCTGCACCGTCGGCTGAGCTCGAATGAGAGAATCGGTCAGCTCGTTGGCACCAGAATAGAGGAGCAACGGCGAACCAAAGCCGTTGATGATTCCGATGTCGGTGGTTCGGGCCGAACGGATCGGACCGACGACACTCGACGTGCTGTGGAACACGGCGGCGAACCGGGTGATCCCTCCCTCTACCTCTTCTTCGACAACAATATCGGCGGCGTTCAGACCGGAATGTGGGCGGGCTCTGCTCCCGTTGTCGATCTTGACCACCGCCGCCGGCCGGTTCGGGACCTCTCCGGGCACGCCGGTCAACGGCAGCACGCCGGGAACCGCCGGATGGGTTGGTAAGGCACGGCCCGGATCGTAGTAGAGCTCGTCTCGGCCGAGGCGACCGAGCACGCCGACATAGATTGCCGGGTCGACTCCCCCGCCACCACCTGGCGTTGTGGTCACCGGAGAACCGCCACCACCGGTGCTTACCGCCGCCGCGCCGGTCGTAGCGGTTGAGGTCGTTGCAGCTGCACCCGATGTCGCCGGCGCGGTGGCGGTGGTTGCGGCTCTGGTCGTCGTTGTCGTGGTCGGCCTCAATGGTCGACCCTCGAACTCACCGGCGATAAAGGCCAGCTCCTCAGGAGCTAGTTCGTCGATGGTGAGCACCGCCGACCGATCGACTGTCGTCGTTGCGGCATCGGTCGTCGCGGTGGCTTTGTCGGCGTTCACTTCGGCCGTCTTCGACTCGCCGTCCGACGAGGCGCAGGCGGTACAAACGAGCAAAGCGGCGGAAAAGGCGGAGGCAAGACGGAACAGCATCGCTGTCTCCGTCGGCTGACGAGCCCACCGGTTAAGGACCTGGCAGCACCGAATTATGACTCGGCGATCGGTCGGCGAGAATCACCATCCCACACCTACCCAAGGGCGCCCGAACCGCGAGACACGACCTGGATCCAGGTGCGACCCGGCGTCAGCTCGATCTGCTCACCGTCTGCGGTGGTAAAGGTGGCGACACTGGTCAGGGTCGAGCGAGTCCATGTCCCGTCGATACGGTGACCGGCGGTGAAAACCGACGCGGCGCCCGAACCGACGAAGACAAACTCGGGAACGACGCCGCCGGATGAATCGACCAGCCCCGTGTCGACTCGATCGACCTCGACGACGACCACGTTGGCGGCATCTACCTGGGCGCCGGATTGCACCTGGTGGGTCGCTCCCCGTTGCCATCGCTTCCAACGGTCATCTTCCCATCGCCACTCGGCCGAGGATGCCGGGTAGGTGATCGTCGCCTGCTCGGTCGGGGTCCCCTGAACCGGGGCGCCGGCATCGCGATAGGCGAACTGGGCCGGCGGCGGACCACCGGTCGCCGACTCCCAGTGGGGCGCGGTGTCGCTTAGCATGTTGGACGGCGCCCGACGATTCTCATCTCGCCAATATCCCGATGAGCTACCTGAGTTGCGATTCTGGATAAATGGCTGGGCCCGGATGATGCCCTCGGTGACGTCGTTGGCCCCGGAATACATCAGTAGCGGAGAACCGAGCCCGCCGATGACCGAGATATCGGTCGTGCGGCCGGAGCGGACCGGCCCGACGATCGACGGGGTCGAATGGAAGACCGCCATCAGGCGGGTCGCTCCCCCTTCAACCTCCTCTTCGATCACCAGATCGGCTGCCTGCAGGCCGTACTGGGGAACTGCGGCGCTCGTATTGTCGATTTTGACCGCCGCGGCGGGCCGGTTCGGAACCTGACCCGACTGCCCCGTAAGAGGCAACACGTCGGCCGGCAAGGACGGCGGATCGCCGTTCGGCGGTATGACCAGTTCGTCCGGTGTGAGCAGGCCGATGACGCCGCGATAGAGGCCTTCGGGGTCACCACCGGCGCTCGATGGCACGGTGGTAACCGGCGGCAGACCGCTGCCATCGGTCGTCGGGGTCGTATCGGCTTCCGGCTCGGGCGGGGGCACCGTGGTCGCTCCGTCCGACCCGGTCGCCGTCGTTTCGGTGCTATCGCCGGCGAACGGCAGATCTTCGTCCCCGGTCGTTTCGGTCGCCAATTCGGCCGTCGGCTCCGATCCGCCACAGGCGGAGACGGCAAGGACCGCAGCAACGAGGAGTAGTCGAAGAAGGCGATGGGTCATTGGGATCATTTCCACGCCGGTCCTGTCGGCCGGGTTT
Organism: uncultured Acidimicrobiales bacterium; assembly: GCA_938021675.1. GTDB lineage: Bacteria > Actinomycetota > Acidimicrobiia > Acidimicrobiales > SZUA-35 > JAHELU01. Next base: position 49,339 of record CALIFY010000032.1, on the reverse strand, counting down.
CGTCGAAGCTGAGCGTTGGAAGTGACTTCACGCTTCGGCGCCTCCAACCAGCCGGAATCCGACGGTTGGGGCAAGATCGTCGGCGCTACCGGCTAACTCGGCAACGAACTCGGTGAGGTGACCGGGAAAGGCGTGCTCGGACATCAAGATGGCGCCGGAGCCATCACCGTAGGTCGTGCGCTTCACGATCAGGGTGGCACTGTGCACCGGCATGTTGAGCAGGTCGGCGTCCGGCTCCGACATCAACGCCGCGCCGATCGTTTGACTGGCTCGTTTTGGGCCAGGAACCAAATCGTAGAAGCTGGACTGGGCCACCTGAGCCCGGGAGAGTTCGGCCCCGAGGTCTTCCCGGCACCACACGATGACCCTGGCGAACGGCCGGCCGTTTACTCGATGGACCCGCCGGACCTCGAGGACCTGCGGGCCGAGCACCGGCGCCACGGCCGGCGGCGCATCGACGAACGAGAAATCGACGATCTCTCGAGTCGAGTCGACGCCCCGCTGGGCCAGTTGCTGTTCGATCGTGACCAACTGATCGAGCGATTGGGTCAGCGGCTGTGCCGCCACCATCCATCCAAACCCCTGCCGTGACTCGACCAGCTCCTCATGGCGAAGCAGCTCAAGAGCCTTGCGGATCGTCACCCTGCTGGCGCGATAGGTTTCTACCAGCGTCGCTTCGCTAGGAAGAAGCTGGCCGGAGCCGAATTCGCCGTCGTCTATCTGTTGTCGGAGCGAGTCGGCAATGTCTTGATAGCGGAATGTTCTCACCTGTATTCTGGTTGTATCATGACAGCAGGCAAGTATGCAACAACCAAGCGAAGCACAAGTACAAGCAAACTATGAGTGTGCACCGAGCATGAGCCCGCTGTCCCGGCGACACCGAACCAGGAACCCGCCACAACAGCCACGAGCGCACATGCTCAGACCGAAAGGGGATCATAATGTCCGATAGCCAGATGGGCGGCGAAGTCAACGTAGGGCCGGAGACACCGATCGAGTTGATCCGTGGCGTATACGGCACGCTCGATGAACGGATTGGCGCCTATCGGACCCGCATGGGCCGACCCCTCACACTGGCCGAGAAGATCCTGGCAAACCACCTCGACCAAGCCGACGCCGAAACCGAGCGAGCCGTCAGCTACGTCGACTTCAGGCCCGATCGGGTCGCCATGCAAGACGCCACCGCTCAGATGGCCTGGCTCCAGTTCGTGACGTCTGGACTCCCCTCGGTGGCGGTCCCGACCACCACCCACTGCGACCACCTCATCCAAGCGAGAGAAGATGGCAAGAAGGACCTCCTCGCCGCGCTTGAGAACAATGAAGAGGTGTTCGACTTCCTCGAGTCGGTGTCGGCCAAATACGGCGCCGGTTTCTGGAAACCGGGAAGTGGGATTATTCATCAGGTCGTGCTGGAGAACTACGCCTTCCCCGGCGGAATGATGATCGGCACCGACAGCCACACACCGAACGCCGGCGGTCTCGGCATGATCGCCATCGGGGTCGGTGGGGCCGACGCCGTCGACGTCATGACCGGCTTCCCGTGGAACGTACGGTGGCCAAAGATGATCGGCGTCCATCTCACCGGCGAACTCTCCGGCTGGTCATCGCCGAAGGACGTCATCCTCAAGGTGGCGGAGATCCTGACGGTGAAAGGCGGCACCGGGGCGATCATCGAATACTTCGGTTCCGGCGCCAACTCGCTGTCGGCCACCGGCAAAGCCACTATCTGCAACATGGGGGCCGAGATCGGGGCGACCACATCGGTATTCGGATACGACGACGCCATGGCCCGATACCTCAAGTCGACGGGCCGGGAGGCCACCGCCGACGCGGCAAACGAGGTCGCACACCACCTCCGTTCGGACGACGAGGTGCTGGCCAATCCAGCCGACTATCACGACCAGGTCATCGAGATCGATCTGTCGACACTGCGCCCTCATATCAACGGCCCCCACACCCCCGACCTCGCCCGCCAGGTCTCCGAACTCGGAGCCGAGGCCGAGGCGAACGGCTGGCCGCTGGACATCTCCGCCGCCCTCATCGGAAGCTGCACCAACTCGTCGTATGAGGACATAACCCGGGCGGCGTCGATCGCCCGCCAGGCCGCAGCCGAAGGACTGACGACCAAGACCAAGCTGATGATCACTCCAGGGTCCGAGCAAGTCAGAGCCACCATCGAGCGAGACGGACTGCTGGCAAACTTCGAGGCGCTCGGGGCAACGGTGCTAGCCAACGCCTGCGGGCCCTGCATAGGCCAATGGGACCGGTCCGAGGAAGACGGCCACACCGAGGGTCAACCGAACGTGATCGTGACCTCCTACAACCGCAACTTCCCAAAGCGAAATGACGGCGACGGCGCAACCCTGGCGTTCGTTACGTCGCCGGAGACGGTGATGGCCCTCGCTCTGGCCGGAAGGATCGACTTCGACCCGATCTCGGAAACGTTGACAACCGAAGATGGCCGTGAGGTCCAGTTGGCGATACCTGAAGGTGTCGAGCTACCGGCCAATGGTTTCGACGAAGGCGAGTCCGGTTTCATCGCCCCACCGCAAGACACCTCATCGATTGACGTGCGGGTCTCGCCGACCTCCGATCGACTCCAAGTACTCGCTCCATTCCCGGCGTGGGATGGCAGCGACTTCGCGAACCTCCCGATCGGAGTCAAGGCTCAGGGCAAGTTCACCACCGACCACATCTCCATGGCAGGACCGTGGCTCAAATATCGTGGACACCTGGAAAACATTTCCGGCAATCTGTACCTGGGTGCAGTCAGTGCCTTCAACGAAGGCATCGTCGGAATGGGCAAGAACCAACTGACCGGAGAGCGACAGAGCTTCCCCGATATCGCCAAGGCGTATCACGAAGCTGGCCAGCCGTGGGCCGTCATCGGAGACGAAAATATGGGCGAGGGTTCCTCACGGGAACACGCGGCAATGGAACCTCGGTTCCGGGGTGTTGCACTCATCGTGGCCCGGTCGTTCGCTCGAATTCACGAAACGAACCTCAAAAAGCAGGGCATCGTACCGCTCACCTTTGCCGACCCAGCCGACTACGACCGGATCGGCGAGGACGACAGACTGGGAACGGTTGGGCTCGCCGACCTAGCACCGAACACACCCGTCACCGTCACGGTCACGACCCCAGATGGTGAGACCTGGACGTTTGAGGGGAACCACACGTTCTCCGACAACCAGATCGAATGGTTCAAGGCTGGCTCGGCGCTCGCCGTCATCCGGCGAGACGTCGAGGCTGCCTCGTAGTCTAAGAAACGGTTCCTGGAGGGAACGTTGCGGCGATGTCGGCCCCCGAGGGTTGGCATCGCCGCCGAGCTTCGGGCGGCAATAGTTCGACGATCCGATCCATCAGTTCAGCGGTGGCCTGTTCAGGATCGGTTGAACCGGGGTGGTAGGGCTCGCCGATCGTGACCGTAACCGTCGGCGGGTCGGCCAGATTCAGCAGGTATGGCATGCGGCTGTTTCGAGGCCATGCCCGCTCAGTGCCCCATACTCCGACCGGGATCACCGGCATGCCAGTGTCGTTGGCCAACCGTGCGGCCCCGTACCGGCCTCGCAACTGGGGCTCAAAAAACGCGTGACCACGGGGAATCGTTCCCTGGGGGAACACTGCAACAATTTCACCAGCCCGCAGGGCTCGCGCCGCCTCGATCATGGGAGCAGTACTGCCGCTCCCCCGGTCGACACGAATCGCCCCGAGCGCTTTGGTCAACGAGCCGATCACCGGCGCGTCGGTGATCTCCTTCTTTGCCAAAAACCGAACGGGCCGATTTCGGCGGGCGCCGGCATAGGCAACTACCAATGGGTCCAGGTAGCTCCGATGGTTCGGCGCCAGCAGGGCACCGCCATCAGCGGGGATGTGATCGATGCCCTCGACCCGAAGGTCGATCCACGGCATCAACTCGGGCCGTGCTAGCTGGGCGATAACTTGCTGGGGCTCGACACCGAGCGGTTTCGGCACTCCCGGCGGAGCATTGAACCAAATTCGAGGCCAGCCTCGGAACGCGGCGTACGCCAACAGGCGGGGGTCGGGGTTGACCGCCACCGGATTCCCGACCAGTGACAGCATCGGTATGTCGAAGACGCTGTCGGAATAGGCATAGGAGTCGGCAAGCTCGATCAGGTGAGCGCTAGCCCAGGCTCCGACCGATCGTGCCTTGCCACGGGACCACACAAACTCCCCGTCGATGGTGCCGTCGTAGGTGCCGTCGCTGGCAACCCGGTATCTGGTGGCGAGCACATCGTCGAATCCGAGCCGTTTGGCCAACGGTGCGATGAGATCGTATGGCGTGGTGGTGGCCAACACGAGCGCTCGGCCCTCGGCCTTATGCTCAGCGATCGTTTCTACGGCAAAGGGCTCGACTTCAGTTTCGAGTACCTCGGCCAGCTCGTCGGCCGCTACGCGGACGGTGTCGACCGACCATCCCTTTGCTGCCCTCGCCCCCTGTCTGGTGAGCAGGATCGCCGGCAGCGTTTCACCGATCGTATTGAACAGGCCGAATAACAGCCGTTCGCCGGGTACGGGTCGTTGGCCGACGAGTTGGTGTCGTCGAAGGGCCTCGGAGATGTGCGGACCGCTGGCTCCGAGCAGGAGGGTGCGGTCGAGGTCGAAGAAGGCGGCGGAGGTGGCAGCTTGGGTGGTAGCCATGGCGCCCTTGACGGTACCGGCCATGACGCCATTGACCGCCATCGAAGCGCTCACCCGCGCCTCGGAGCGCCGTTTGACCGGGTGACCAGACGCGACGAAACCGGCCGCCATGCGACCGGTTTCGGATGAATTGGGTGACGAAAGGGGGGAATCGTCAAGACCCAATTTCGTTACGGCAGCTCTAGAGGGGGATCTAGGTGCTGCCCGCTGGAAACAACACTACAACGCAGGGTTGCTATCTGTCTACCCGTTCGTATCGATATCAGTCATCTGTTAGGCAGATTGCACTACGGACAATCTCACAGATGTGTGCCATCATCTATATCGATGGACCTACGCCAGCTCCAAGCCTTCCTCGCCGTCGTTGAACATGGAGGCTTCACAGCCGCAGCCCGTGCCACGCATACCGTCCAGTCGAACATATCAACTCACGTCGCACGGCTCGAACGCGAACTCGAAGCGACCCTCATCGATCGGGCAACAGGCCGCGCCACAGAAGAGGGCGAGGCGGTGATTACCCGGGTCCGCCGGATCCAAACCGAGTTGGCCTCACTCCAAGCCGATGTGTCGTCACTTCGCGGATCCCCTCGCGGTAGGGTCCGCCTCGGCGTAATCGGCACAACCGCCAGGTGGCTGACTCCGATTTTGGTCGAGACATTGGCGGTTGAGTCACCCGATATCCAGCTCGTCGTCGCCGAAGGCACCACGCGGTCGCTCGAACTGCGCCTACTCGACGGTGAACTCGACGTTGGACTGGTCAGCCTCCCGGTCGAGGATCCCGAAATCCGCACCACCGCCCTCTTCGACGAAGACCACATCGTCGTCGGACCAGACGACCACCCATTGGCCAAACTCAACGGCAAGGTCGATATCGCCGATCTAGCAAAACATAAATTGCTCCTCGCCGCCCCGGGAACACCGTTTCGGCAGGAAATCGATGAGACGTTCCGCTCCAAGGGACTGCGCGCTCAAGCACGGCTCGAAGTAGATGGGCTCCGGTTGTTGGCCTCCTTGGCCTTCCAAGGGTTCGGCGTCGCCATCGTTCCCGCAACCGCCGCACCAGGCTGGGTTGGCGGGCCATGGACCCGAATCCAGGTCGACGGCCTCTCACGCCGCACCGTCGGGCTCGCGGCTCGACGACGCGGCATGCCGACGGTTGCCGCGCAAGCCACAGTCGGCGTGCTCAGGAAGGTCGTGGCCGCTCACGCCCCCGAAGTACCCGGACTCCACGTCGTCGGTGGAGGCGCCGGCCGCTGAACATCAGGAGCCAACCATTGGGCCCGCCTGGCCCGCACAGTCCCAAATCTCGACTGTGAGCGCGTAGCCCGAGCATCGACGGCGGTACCGTGCACTACCGTGACGGCAACCATCCGGGCTGAAGCCAGCAAGCTCGCGACAATCCGCACCACCGAACTCGACGGTCGTCGGGTCGTGTTGGCCAGCATCGTTCCATCGGAGTTGGACCGGCGAGAGCCACGGCTATCAGCGTCCGACAGCGCGGCTCTGGCCGAGGCGGTGCGGTCCGCCTGCCGGCAACGTCTGCCCGTGGTGCTCGTCGTGGCTACCGTCGGAGTTGAGGTTGGCGACGGAATCGGGGCGTCCGATGCCTGGGCCCGAGTCGCCAGAGAACTGGTACGGGCCAGCGGCCAAATTCCAATCCTCATGGTGGCTTCAGGGCCGGTCGTTGCCGGCCCCGCGCTGTTGCTCGGGTTGGCCGACGTCACAATCTTCACCGCCGACGCCTACGCCTTCCTCAACGGGCCCCGCAGCGTTGAGGCGTACACCGGTGTTCCCACGTCGGGGACCAAACTCGGCGGTTCTGGAGCCCACGCCCGTGCGAGCGGGTTGGCATCCCTGGTCGTCACCGATGTACCAGAAGCGCTCGAAGCTGCTGGGGAAATCCTGGCCTTTCTCCCAAGCACCGTCGATGAACTCCCACCGATATTTGCCACCGATGATCCTGTCGACCGTCTGACCCCCGAAGCGTTGGAGCTGCTGCCAGCCACCCAGGCCGGCTCCTACGACGTCCGTGACGTAATCCGCACCGTCTGCGACGACGAGGAGTTTCTCGAACTTCGGGCCGCCTGGGCTCCGAACCTCGTTATCGGATTCGCCACCCTTGGCGGGCACCCCGTCGGAGTTGTGGCCAATCAAACCTGCGCGCTCGCCGGCAGCATCGACATCGCCGCGGCCCAAAAAGGCGCTCGATTCGTCGCAATGTGTGACGCATTCAACGTCCCGCTTCTCACGCTGATCGACACCTCCGGGTTCTTGCCCGGCAAGGACCTCGAATGGCGGGGCATGATTCGCCACGGCGCCCAACTGGCATTCGCCTATGCCAGGGCTACCGTGCCCCGCGTCGCCCTCATCCTTCGAAAGTCCTACGGAGGCGCATACATCGTGATGGACTCCCAGCCCATGGGCAACGACGTCATGCTGGCCTGGCCAACGGCCGAGGTGGCGGTCATGGGAGCAAAGGGCGCGGTCGAAATTCTCCACCGGAAGGCCTCGCCCGAGGAACGACTCGAACTCGAAAAACAGTATGAAAAGCGACACCTGACTCCCTATGAGGCAGCGGAGCGCTCCTCGATCAGCAACGTCATCGACCCCGCAGAGACACGAAGAGAGCTGGTGGCGGCGCTCACGATGCTTCGGTCAAAGCGCGAACGCCTCCGCAACCGACGACATGACAACACACCCTTGTAGCGGCGGGTGTGACGCGGCAACTTGGCGACAGCTAGATTCGAGATTGCACGGTCGCGAGTTGCGGTTAACCACCAGCACTAGCAAGCCGACAATCTGATCGAAGCTCCGCGGGCACGACGACGTGTCGTGCACTCCGTGAGCCACCAATTTCAAGCGTCCAAGTAGACAACAACAGAGAGAGGATGCACTTGTGCCTGAATCCGTAACCATCACCGACAACCGAAGCGGTGAGTCGGTTGAGGTCCCGATCGTAAACGGCGGTATCGACGGCAATGCAATCAAGGACCTCATGCCCGGTATCTGGGTCCTCGACCCAGGATTCAGTATCACTGCGTCAGCCGAGAGTGCCATTACCGAACTCGACGGGGCAAACGGTGTGCTCCGTTACCGGGGCTACCCGATCGAGCAACTAGCCGAGCACTCAACATTCCTTGAGGTGTCCTACCTCCTCCTCAACGGCCAACTGCCGGACAAGGCGGAGTACGACCAATGGGTCCACAACGTGACCCATCACACCTTCATTCACGAAAACATGCGCAAGCGGTTCCAGGACAGCTTCCACTACGACGCCCACCCCATGGGAATGCTGGTCTCCTCGATCGCTGCGCTGTCCACGTTTTACCCTGAAGCAAAGGACATCCTCGATCCCGACAACCGCCGCATCCAGATCAACCGGCTGATCTCCAAGGCGCCGACGTTGGCCGCCATGGCCTACCGGTTCAGCATCGGCATGCCGTTCGTCTACCCAGACAACAACATGACATACGCCGAGAACTTCCTGTCGATGATGTGGCGAGTCGCCGAGCCGACCTACGAAGCAGACCCGGTGCTGAGCAAGGCGCTCGACGTACTGTTGATCCTCCACGCCGACCACGAGCAGAACTGTTCGACAACCGCAATGCGGGTCGTCGGCTCATCACACGCCGATCCGTTCAGCTCCGCTGCCGGTGCCACCGCCGCCCTCTACGGCCCACGCCACGGTGGAGCGAACGAAGCGGTGATTCACATGCTGAACGACATCGGCAGTTACGAGAACATCCCAGCATTCATCGAGTCGGTCAAAGCCGGCGAAGGTCGCCTGATGGGATTCGGTCATCGGGTCTACAAGGCATACGACCCACGAGCCCGCATCGTGAAAGATCACGCCGACGAGGTGTTCAAAGTCACTGGTCGAAACCCGCTACTCGACATTGCTCTCAAACTGGAAGAGATCGCGCTCAACGACGACTACTTCAAGAGCCGGAACCTTTACCCGAACGTCGACTTCTACACCGGGTTGATCTACCAAGCCATGAACTTCCCGATGGACATGTTCACGGTGCTGTTCGCCATCGGTCGCATGCCAGGTTGGCTCGCCCATTGGAACGAGTCGATCGAACAGGGGTCGCGCATCAGCCGCCCTCGCCAGTTGTACACCGGACCAGCCGAGCGTGACTACCTGCCTTTCGACCAGCGATAGGACACCGGTCAGAGGTGACGGACGCCAGCGAGCGAATCAGCCGGCTGGGAACGTAACACCAGTTGCACATCGACCGGCACCGTCTCAGCGCCAGACAGCATCACCGGGTTCAGAGCCGCGGCCGCCAGACGAGGCGTTGCCGCGGCTGCCGCGTCGAGGGACAAGACCAGCTCGATCAACGCCGCCCGGCTCGACTCGTCGACGGGATCTGGGTTGTCTTCAGCGCTCAGCGCCTGGGCGAGAGCATCGACCAGCTCGTCGGCGCTCTCTCGGTCTACCGGAAGGAAGCGACGGGCGACCGGGCCTTTCGCCGCGTTGTGACTTCCACCAAGGCCGATAGAGATCATCGACCCGAACGAAGGATCCTGACGTAAATCGATGCGAGCCAGGTCGGAAGCCGTCACCATGCGCTGTACCACGGTCGATCGCATGGCCACACCAAGCACGTCCTCCATCCGGTGGTACGCCGAACGGAGGGCATCGGCGTCGTGAAGATCGATGGCGGCCCCCCGAGATTCCCCGATGGCCCGACGGGACAGGTTTCCCGCCTTGATCACGACCGGATACCCAATCCGGTCAGCCAACGCCAACACCTCGTCAAACCCTCTGGCGATGCCGTATGGGGCCAGTGGAATACCGAGTTCGTCGACGACCCGAGTCATGTCGTGACTCGACATTGTCAACCGCGCCTCGGAGCGACCGGCCAGAACTTCGTCAACGACCTCGTCCGAAGCCGGCGATGATGCCCGTTCGTCCGAATGGCCACCACCCGTGTGGGCAGCCTGCCACTCGCCGTAACGGGCCGCTCCGGCGAGTGCCCGCGCCGCCTCCTCGGGAAAGACGAACGTCGGAAGACGCTCCACCACGATTCTGTCGGTCGAGACAAGACCAACCGCAACTACCGGCTTGTCAATCGATCGATTGACACGATTCAGAATTTGCGCCAGACGAACGGGGCCGAGATACGACGTCGGCACCAACGCAACGAGCACAAGGTCTACCGAGTCGGAGGCACCGCAAGCCACGATAATTGGCTCGTAGTCGCCCGGATCACTCGAAGGTTTTCGAGTCGTCGTGTCGAGGTCGCCGATAAGAACGGCGTGATCGGTCAGGCTGATCAGGTCTCGGCCCGTTCCTGTCGTCGCCGCCATCGCCGTGCTCGGAACCACCACCTCAAGCCCATTGCGTCGACATGCATCTGCGGTAAGTCTGGCCACCGAGGCTGTATTGCTGACGATCACTACCCGGCGGCCGGTTGCCACGGGCTGGTTGGCCGCAAGCTGCGCCTGGTCGGCCAGCTGGCCGACCTCGTCGACGATGATGACCCCGGTTTGGCCCAACAGCTCGCGGACGTTGGGATCCGCGGGGGCGACGGCAACGATCGGCTTCGATGTCGACACCCTCCGGGCCACAGTGGCAAAGTTGGCCAAGTTTCCATAGTTCTCGACGTAGAGAAGGATGACGTCGGTCCGACGATCGAGATCCCAGTAGTCAAGAAGGTCGTTCACCGACACATCGGAGCGATTCGTCACTCCGACGAAGCTCGACAATCCGAGCCCAGCCGCCGCCATCCGTTCGAGCAACGCCGCTCCGAGCGGACCCGATTCCGAGGCGAGTGCCACCGATCCTGGCTCGGTGGCCACATGGTGAAACAAGGCGCTCAGCCCGATCGTCTCATTGGTATTCACCAGACCGAACGAACCCGGGCCAATCATCCGCATTCCGTTATCTCGCACCAATTCGACCAGGTCCGTCAGCTCCATTCCGTCCGGACCTGATCCTTCGGCTCCGGTCGACACGATAAGCAAACTGCGCACTCCGGCATCGGCACACTCCGCGACGATGGATGGGGTGAGATCAGCTCTCACCGCGACGACGGCCAAATCGAACACGGGATCGTTCGGCGCAACCTCGCTATGGCGACCATCGCTCTCGATAGCGAATTGCTGGCCGACACCAACCAGTTCGGATGCCAGCCGATCTCCGACGACTGCTGCTGTCTCCGTTGGTTCACCGCTGTCCGGTGCCGGCTCTGCCATATCGGCGGCCAACGCCGCGGTGGCAGCGGAAATAGTCGGGTAGGCCACGACCCCTGCTACCTCGTCAGCATTTGGCGTGACCGGGTAGATCCTGTTGGCCAACGGCGACGATCGAGCGGGGCCGAGCAGCGACCTGATCAGCTCGTGACCAACATGTCCTGCCGCCCTACTCGCACCGATTACAGCAACCGATGCCGGTTCAAGAAGTCGGGCGATGGAACGCGCATTCGAGCGACGGCCACGATCGACGATCTTGGCCGACGACTCGGAGGTGACTTCGATGTCGAGGTCGACCTCGATGAGCCCGTCGACAAACCTCGTCTTTGCCTCGAACCCGGCGCTACGAAAGACGGCGAGCATGCCGTAGTTCTCCGGCAGGACGCTGGCGGTGAATCGGGAGAGTCCCTGTTCTCGACCTGCGGCGGCCAGATATTCAAGCAGTAGCGTGGCCACGCCCCGGCCATGATGTTGATCGTCTACGAAGAACGCCACCTCGGCCGCCGGTCCGCCGTCCAGTCGCTCGTAGCGGGCTACGGCCACTAGCTCATGGCCTAGCAGCGCGACAAAGGCCATCCTGTCCCGGTAATCCACCTTGGTGAAGTAGTCGAGCTCCTTGTCGGTCAGGTCGGGATGGTAACGGAAGAACCGAAAGTAGATGCTCTCCTTGGACTGGCGCTTGTGGAATCTACCGACGGCGTCACGATCGTCGGCTCGGATCGGTCGCAATTCGACCGTGGCGCCGTCCTTGAGAACGGCATGGCTCTCCCAGCGCTCGGGGTACCCGGTCGGTGCTGTCACTTGGTCGATGGTAGGCGGCGAAGGGCCGATGGGGCATCTCGCCTCTCCTCACCATCTTTGTAAGACCGACCGGTTCTTGGTAGTAGCACCGATCAGCCGATGCTGCGGAGAGCCAACCGATCACGCCACGGCCGGCTCGGCGACGAGCTGTTGCCGACCAGGCGCCTTCTCGCTCCACGGGTAACGACCGGTGGGCTCGGCCAGCTGCTGTCCCGAGGGCGCAGTCCACCAAACCTCGCTGGCGATAACTGCGAGGGCGGCGACACTAATTTGCATCGCCAAGCGACTACCCGGGCAACCGCGGGGGCCGGCCCCGAAGGACCAAAGGCGGGGTATTCCTTTGCTTGAATGACCGTCGTCGAGAAAGCGCTCGGGCCGAAACTGATCGGGTGCATCCCAGCGATCCGGATTTCGATGCAGACAGTACGGAACTACGGCCAGGTTCGAACCACTGTCGATGTGGAGGTCCCCGATATCGATGTCCTTGGAGACCCGGCGACCCAGGTAGGCGATCGGTGGATAGAGCCGAAGTGCTTCTTGGATGACGGCGCCGGTAAACCGCAATCCATCGAGGTCAGAAACGTTGAGCCCGGGGGTATCGATCAGGTCAACGTTCGCCGCCTCCGCTCGGATTCGCATCAGCGCCTCGGGGTTCTCCCCCAACAATTCGGTACTCCACGAGAGCGCCGAGGACGGGTTCTCGTAGGTTGCCATCAGCAACTCACGCACTTCCGGGTTTGGCGCTAAGGCGGCGAGCCGGTTGAACGACGGCGCCAGCGCTCGGCGCCGTGAGTTGTCTCTGAACCGAACCGGGCGCGGCAAGGCCGTGCACATCTGCCAGCGTATGTCGGCAATTTTCTGAGTACCTGAACTGGCAGTACGGACCGCGGCATAGATCTCTTCGAACCCGTTACCTCGAGCGACAGCATCACCAGAAAACAACCGGATGGAAACGCTTAACGTGAATCGTTCGATGAGGGGCAGCAGGTCGACGACTCCACCGACTGCGAGGGCCCGAACGTCGTCGCGCAGTTCTCGGAGGCTTTCACGAAGAAACTCCACTTGGTCCTCCTCCAGGATTGCACCATGAATCCGCTGGCCCCCGCGCCGGCGCCTCTCCTCCCATCGGGTTCCCTCTGCGCTAACGATCCCCTCTCCGAGATTGGCCCGGAATATTCCCGACACGACACTCTCGGGACGAACCAAATTCTCTGAATGGGACATAAAGAGCGTGGCCACCAAATCCTCGTCCATCGTGAGAATTATCGGCTTTCGCCCCAAGCGCTCGATAGCAACGGTGGGCCCGAACCGAGAATGGAGGCGCCGGTATCCGCGGTAGGGGTGGACCAGTATCGGCATCGCATGACGCCAATGAATAGTCTTAGGTGGTCGCAAAAGAGAGCTCACGAAGTCCTCTATCTGCCCGCACCGAGTTGACTACTGTTAGTACTGTGACTCTAGTTCAAAAAGTTTAGCCATTTAATCCACCAAGGAAATCAGCAGCAATTGGAGCCGCTGTAGCACCGCCAAACTCGCCACCTTCGACGAATACGGCGAAGGCAATATCGCCCTGGAATCCAACGAACCAGGCGTGGGCCTGAGGCGGATCCTGGTTGCCGAACTCCGCTGTTCCAGTCTTGCCTGCGACCGGTTCGCCGCGTACTCGATCAACCGCCCGACCCGTCCCGCTGGTTACCACCGCTCGCATCATCTCTCTCAACACTTCAGCGGTGGCAGGATCGAGAGGCTCGTCGGCCACCGGCGTCGTCGGTGGGTCGATAAGCGTCGGTTGGCGAAAAGTACCGCCGGCCACCGATGCCGCCATCACCGCTGCGCTGAGCGGGCTTACGAGCACTTGCGATTGCCCAAAGGACGTTGCCGCCTTCTCGACCGGGCCGCCAGGGTTCGGCACGCTTCCCGAAAAAGCGTCGGTGCCTAGTTCGTAGCCGGCTCCGACCCCAAGCCTTTGGGCGGTCGTAGCGAAATCTCCGTTGTCTAGCTGATCCGCCACGTTGATAAACGCCGTATTACAAGAGAGAGCGAAGGCTCGCCAGAACGGCACCGAGCCCAATTTCTCATCTTCAGCGTTTCGGAACTCTCGACCGTTTACTTCTAGTACCTCGGGACAATCGACTCGGGTGTCCGGTTCAAGCCCTTGTTCCAGTGCGGCGTACGCGGTCACGATTTTGAAGATCGAGCCTGGCGCAAACTGCCCGGTCATGGCCAGGTTGTCGACCGCGGCCTCCGGACCGTTAGCGACGGCTAGAACCTGGCCGGTTGAAACCTCGATCGCCACCAAGGCGCTCGGCAGGTTTGTCTCGGTGAGCGCATCTTCGGCCGCCGTCTGAACTTCGATATCGATCGTGGTCGGTAACGGGTCACCCTCTTGCGGCTCCGACAAGAAGATGACATCGGGATCGGTGGCCGCGTCGGCGGCCGACACCGCGGTCGTGGCTACCCCATCGGCCGGATTGGTGGTAGTCGACGGGTCGGCCCCCGCTGGCGGAGCCGTCGTCGACGGGACGGAGGCCGTTCCGGGGAACTGACGATCGACCCGAATTTGGAAGCCGGGCACCCCGGTCAGCCGCTCGTTGTACTGCCGTTGCAACCCGGAGCGGCCAGCGATGTCGCCGGCCTGATAAATCTCCGGTGACGCGTCGATGATCTCGGCCGTTACCTCCGCCGACCGCCCAAACAAGGCACGCCCAAACCGTTCGTTTGGTGTTGCCGGAAAGGTCCCGGGCTGAAGCTCGACGCCCGGCAGCGAGGTCAGCTGACCGCGGACGGCTTCAATCTCATCGGCCTGACGAACCGCCAACGATACAAAGGAGTCGGAGGGCGCCGGAGCGATCCGGCTCTGCAATTCGGCTGGATCGCTATCTAAAAGCGGCGCAAGTATGGCGGTAAGTGCCACCACGTCATCGACCTGTCTTGGGATGACGCCGATGTTGACTATTGGCCGGTTGTCGACCAGGGGTATCCCGTCACGACCGAGGATCGGTGCCCGCAGCGGCACGACACGTTCACGAACCAAAGTATCGCCCGGATCGAGAGACGTTTCCAATGCGGACGGCTCCCAATCGACGAGCCACTCGGTGCCGACGAGCACAAGATCGAGTTCACCCTCGGTGGTAAATGTCACGCCATCAGCAAGAGTCCACGTGATATCCAATGGCGTCGTGGCTTTCGCCGGGTCTACTATCTCGACCGCCCCGGCCACCACGGCGATCGAATACTCGCCAAGCCCTGATCCGATGGTAGCCAACTCTTCCTCGGCCTCTATGGAATCGTTGAAGGCGAAACTCCAGCCGCTAAAACTTCCCACCTGGATGGCCTCGATAAATTCGGCCACAGTGAATTCAGCCGCCCCAATCGGATCTATTGATGCATCGATCGCCGGGCCGTTCAGATCCCCCTGGGTAACCGGTTCCGACTCAAGGCTGGGGTCCGATCCAAAAACTTGCAGCAACACAACAACACCAAGACTGACGACGGTCAGCGCCAACAACGCCGGCACCACGTAACGAAGTTTTGTGAGGTCGGCGTATACCGCTCCATCGGAAGTCGTGGCCTCGGTTCCCGGTGGCGTAGGGGGAGGCAATGTCGGGCGAACCAACTCCGCGGTGGGATTGGGGACGTTTCGTGGCCGATCCGGCCCGTCGACGACGGCGTGATCTGAGGTGTCGTGATCGGTCATCCGAGCCCTGCCCGCAGTGGAAGTCCTTCTCGCCGTCGAGTGTAGTCAAGATGGACTTACCGGCTACCGGCACCCCGCACGCCGACCTTTGACGCCATCAAATCCCGGCGATTGCAATGAGGTTCGCAGCAGCGACAACTCCCGGAAGCGATCCGTCACCTCATGTTGGGAAGATCAAGGGTCGCGAAACGAGACTTTCCGGTCGGCATTCGACCGTTGACTTGCCTACCCTTGTCGAACAATGGTGGGACAGGGGGAAGATGTTACAGGTGGATTCATTCGACAGCCGTGATGCGACTCACCAGAATCCGGGCCACGTCGATGCAAGCCCGGAGGACCTAGACGATGCGGCACCCGCTGCGCTACGGCCTGACGACACAGCAGCGAACAGCGCCGACACCGCAACAGACAGCGACGCCGCTTCAGAGCTTCACGGACCCCCGATGTTATTGCGGGAAATCGATGATGGACCCCAACGGGCCGGCGCTGATGCACCACTCCGCCCACGCTCCGACGAGTCCGCCCTTCAGTACGTGGTCAAACTTGCCAGAGAGCGCTGGCGGAGCATTCTGATCGTTCTCGGGTGGTCGGTCGCCATCGCCGCTCCAGTTCTATTGGCCTGGCAGTTCCGGACCGACACAGACGACCAGGTCGGCGACGACGAGTCAGCGTTGTTCCCGGCAGGATTGGCGAGCGAATCCAGCGGCACTAGCGCCTCAACCGCGACGAACGACAATTCGGATGACGCCACGAACGGTCGCCCCGACGAAAAAACAACATCATCGGAGTCATCGCGCTCGGAGGGAGCGATCGCGCCGAGACTCCCGACCGACACTTCGACCGGCACCGCTCGGCCATCGGTCGCCCCATCGCCGACGGACCAGGGCCCGACCACGAGCGAATCGACCGATACCTCTGCTACAACGACCACCGAGTCGCCTCCTCCGACGCAGGAACCGGCAACGACCGCGACAGCCACAACCGCGACGCCAACTACCGCCACACCCATAACCGCGACGCCAACTACCGCGACACCGAGCACGGCGCCACCCCCACCGACCACGGTCCAGGCCGATGCCGCCGTCTTCGGGTTCAGCTTGGTCTCAGCAAGAAATGGTCGGAGCCTGGGAGGACTTTCTTCAGGACAGGAAATTTTGCTGAGCGACATTACTCAACGGCCCATCAGTGTCGTGGTCAGCGCCTCGGATCTCACAAACAGCGTCCTGTTTCAAGTGGGCGGCCGAGACGTCAAACTCGAGCAGAGTGCACCTTGGGCGATCCAAGGCAACGGCGGCCGTAGCTATGGGCCGTGGAACCCAGGTCCGGGGACGCACGTCATCACCGCCACGCCGTTTACCTCCCAAGATGGTTCCGGCCAGCCAGGCGCGGCAGGCACGGTCACAATCTCGATTGTCGACGATAGAAATCGCTAATTCGCCGACTGCACAAATCCCGCACAAGAGCCTCACCACCTCCGCTCGCTTGTCAGTCACACTTCTCTCATAACCACAGGAGAGGAGGCACACCCGTGCACCAACAAACCAGCATTTCGACTCGGCAGGCGGCAGACGGACAAATTTATGAGTGCGGCGACGGGGTGCCGGCGTCGAACATCGAACGATCAAATCCCACCTTGGTCGCTCACGAGCCAGAACCGGACGGACCTGCCGATATAGAGCAGACGAGCAGCACCCTTCGCGGAGCGTCGATCGCTTTGACCGTCGTGGGTCAGTCCCTGGTCGCGGGAACGATCGTGGCCGGCGGCGACCCCTTGGTCGGCGCGGTCGCTGCGGTCACCGTCGTCGTTTGTTCACTCACGCTCATCACTGCGGAAGTCGTCTCGCGACGCCTGTAAGTAGCCGGCCATGCCGTGGTCGGCCGCTCCGACCACGGCCTTTCCCGGCATAAGCTGTCGGCGTGGAAGGATCTGAGACCGGAACTATTAACGGGTTGGACGAACGGGCCACGCTTCATTTCGCCCCATGGGACGGAAGGCGTGTGCCCGTCACCATGCTCGGCGGATACCTAGGCGCCGGCAAGACAACGGTGATAAATGAGCTGTTGGCAACCACCGACCGTCCGGTAGCAGTGCTGGTAAACGACGTCGGCACGGTCAACGTTGATGCGGCCCTGCTCGCCCGAAGATCTCCGGTCGGTGGAGCGCGGGTGGTCGAACTTACCGACGGATGCGTGTGCTGCAGCCTGGCCGGCGGGTTAGCCGAAGCGTTCGACGCCATTCGGGCGAGACCGGAACCCCCCGATCATCTAATCCTTGAACTTAGCGGCATTGCTGACCCCGCTCGGGTGGTGCCCTGGGCCGACAGCGACGGCTTTCGGCTCGACGGCGTCGTCGTGCTCGCCGATGCAGAACAGTTCCTCGACCAGGAAACCCATCCGGTGATCGGGGCAACCGTCCAAACCCAGCTAGCGGCGGCCGACATGGTCATAGTTACCAAGTCAGATCTTGTCGGCCCTCAGCAGGCCGTCGAGGTCGAGCGCCGATTGGCGGAGCTGGTACCGGGGGCGCCGATCCTTCGCCCCCCGACAGCCACGGCCACGGCCTCGCTGCTCGGCACCGCCACCCGACGGCCCGGCGGGGTGGCATCGACCCCACAAGCAACCCTGTTCGACGTTCATGTCACCACAACCGTTTCCGTCCCCACCCCGGTAACCACTCAGCAACTCGATGCCATCCTCGACGAGCTTCCGCCCGATGTGGTCCGGGCCAAGGGTGTCGTTCGTGATCCGTCGGGCACGGCGCTGCTCGTTCAAGTCGTCGGGCACCGGCGGAGCATTGAGCCGTTGCCGGGCGCCGAAGATCAGCCACCCACCGATCTGGTCGTCATCGCTACACGATGATAAAACGGGCGTCGATCACGCTAAGGGCCGGTCGGTCCCATCGACGGTTTCCGGCCGCTGTGTAGCCAACGTCTGACACGAAGCCAAGGTCACCCCTGCCAACAGGCACGCTTGGTACGATCGTTCGATTATGAACTTCCGCTATCCGCCAACCCGCCGCTCAGCTGCCGCAGATTCCTACCACGGATGTGAAGTAGCCGATCCATACCGATGGCTCGAGGAACCAGCATCGGAGGAGACTGCAGCGTTCGTCACGGCCCAAAACGCCATCTCCGAGCCGTACATCCGCTCACTCCCGAAGCGGGGGTTACTCCACGAGCGAATGACCGAACTGTGGGACGTGCCAAGGACGTCTCCACCAACGGTCCGAAACGGCATCTCGGTGTGGGCTCACAATGACGGATTACAAGATCAACCGGTCTGGTATGTCCACCGGGAGGGCGAAGAGGAGCCATCGGTATTCCTCGACCCGAACACGATGTCCGACGATGGAGCGGTCGCGGTAATCGTGACTTCTTTGTCGCCCGATGGCCAACTGTTCGCATACACCGTCGCTGAGTCTGGCAGCGACCTGCAGCGGCTTCACATACGGTCGACCAAGACCAGAGACGACCTCGACGACGTCTTACACCATCTTCGATTCACCTCCATTGCCTGGCACCGCAACGGCTTTTTCTACAACCGGTTCCCCGAGGTCGATCCGGAGTCAACCGAGCCACTACGTGACCCGACCGTGCACTACCACCGCATCGGGGACCCACAGGACGCCGACCGGCTCGTATTTCACAACGACAACGACCCCGAGCCCAGTTACGCACCGACCGTAACCCACGACGATGCCTATCTCGTCTTATCCGAGTACCTCGGCACGTCCCGCCGCAATGGTCTGCTATACCTCGACCTCCGAAATGGACTGGCAGACGGATTGACCGACGGCGAACCGGTGCCGGCCGATCGTTGGACCCGCCTCGTCGACCCCGAAGTGGCGCTCAACTCCTTCGTTCTACATCTCGATGACGGGTTCATTCTCCACACCGATCATGAGGCGCCGAACGGCTCGATTGTCCACGTACCACTCCACGATCGGGATGCCAGAACCACAGTCATCGCCGAGGGTTCGAGCGTCATCGGTGGCGTCGGAGCTGTCGCCGGTCAACTGCTCGTCGTTCGCCTCGTCGACGGATCTCATACCATCGAGCGGGCGACGCCGACCGGCGAAATCCTCGGCCAGATCGAGCTTCCGGGCCTCGGAAGTATCGATCGGCTCAGTGGACGGTTCGACGACGACTGCGTGTATTTCGGGTACCAGTCATTCGTCGACCCCCCGAGCGTCCTTTCGTGGCGGCAGGGAACGACCGAACCTTTCGATCCCACCGCGACAACACGAAAAGCCACCTCTCGGGGCGGTATTGCTGCTGAAGTTGTCGTAGAGCGGCGCTACGCAACCTCAACCGATGGGCAGCAGGTCGGGATGTTCGTCGTCCGACTCGCCGACACGGCACTACCGGGCCCGGTGGAACTCTACGGATACGGCGGATTCTCGATCGATATGACGCCGACCTATAGCCCTGCCCGTCTGGCCTTCCTCGAATCTGGCGGGATCGTCGCCGTCGCCAACCTTCGAGGCGGAACCGAACTGGGCGAAGTTTGGCACGAGCAGGGCAAGCTTGGAAACAAACAGCAGGTGTTCGACGACTTTGGAGCCTGTGGCCAGCAGCTCATCGACGATGGCATCACGACACCGGGGCAGCTCGGCATCCGGGGAGGATCTAACGGCGGCTTGCTTACCGCCGTGTTGATCAACCAACAACCGGACCTCTTGGGTGCGGTGGTCTCACAAGTGCCGGTAACCGACATGTTGCGGTATCAGCTGTTCACCGCCGGCCGGTACTGGGCTGTCGAGTACGGCCAGGCGTCAGACCCCGACGCCTTCCAGTGGTTGATCAGCTACTCCCCGCTTCACAACGTCGGAGAGGCCGATACCTACCCCCCGCTCCTCATTACCACCGCAGAATCTGATGACCGGGTGGTTCCGATGCACGCGTACAAATTCGCGGCCGAGGTGCAACACCGAGCTGGCGGCGAATCGGAACAACCGCTGTTACTTCGGGTTGAGACAAGAGCCGGGCACGGCCTTGGTAAACCAACGGCCAAAATTATCGAAGAGTCCGCCGACATCTATGCCTTCCTGCTCCATCACCTGAAACCCTGACCTCTCCGAGGGCGTAATCGACGGAACGAGACGTCGTAGTTGGCGATCGTGCGGCGATCAGCGAGGACTCTTCGCCGTTCCATCGATACGGTGAAGGGTAGGCCGAGTGGCGCGGTCGGCGGAGTTACACGATGATCGACTCCTTCGCAGGAGAGCGGGTGCCTTTGCATGGAACGAGGCGGGGACAACCGATCCGAGGCAGAACGGTTCGAGGTTATCTATGGCCGCTATTCGGGCGACATAGCGGCCTACGCCCTTCGCCGCGCCACCGCCGATGATGCGGCTGACGTGGTCGCCGAAACCTTTGTCGTGGCGTGGCGGCGGCTGGCCGATGTCCCGCCAGAGCCTGCGACATTGCCATGGCTGTTCGGCGTAGCTCGACGGACACTGGCGAACCAACGGCGAGGACGGGTACGGCGCGGCCGGCTCGGCCAAAAACTATTTACGTTGCTTCCCGAACCTGTCGAGGTCGACCACTCCGATGGAGTCGTCAGCGACGAAATGGCGCAAGTCAAAGCGGCGATGGAGAAACTCGCACCCGACGACCGGGAGCTGATCCGCTTGGTTGCCTGGGAGCAGCTGACACCATCGGACATCGCCGTCGTGCTCGGCGTCTCAAGCGCTACCGTCCGAAAACGACTCCATCGCGCTCGAAACCGCCTTCGTCGCAAGATTGGGGAAAATCACCTGGGACGACCCGGCTCATCCGGACATGAGTTAACGAGGGAACAAATCTCAACGCAATCCCCGGTCGAGGGACGGCATAAAGGAACGCGATCTCGATGAGAGACCACCGCATCGATGAAGTGCTGGAAGCTATGAATCCCATGCCTCCGGCGCAGCTCGATCAACTCGAAACGAATTTGACGCAGCGCTCGATACTCGATGACGTCATGGCTGAAACGAGCCGTCGCAGCTTTTTCGGTCGACTCGCTGAACTCGTCGATGTGGAGATTCAATTCGCTCGCCGGGCCATCTTCGTTGGTGTTGTCGCTTCCGCAGTGCTTGTCGTCGCCGCCGTCGCAACCTCCCAGTTACGTCCACAGGCCATAGATCCAGCTGCCGGCGGCGATTCGGCTGCACTCCCAACGCCGGCGATCGACGTTCAAACCCCCGACACCGGACAGGACCCATCGGCCACCGCGGTTGATGAGACCACCAAAACTCCGACCGAACTATCGGGCACCGACACGACAGATGACGAACCGTGTACCGCCGAGGGCGACACGCTTGACGACGCCAAAACGGCCTACTCAGAAAAATGTTCGCAACCAAGGGTCGACTGCGATCCTCTAGGGGACGGCTGGACCTGTTCGAGCGAGCAGATCGGCGACAAACTCCC
This sequence comes from uncultured Acidimicrobiales bacterium, assembly GCA_938021675.1. GTDB lineage: Bacteria > Actinomycetota > Acidimicrobiia > Acidimicrobiales > SZUA-35 > JAHELU01. Next base: position 27,565 of record CALIFY010000032.1, on the reverse strand, counting down.
CGAACCCTAGCGCCGGCCCTGGCGGCGGCCGACGACGCGCTAATCCATCGGCACCCGCTTTGCTCCAATAGCAGCGTCCTTTTTCGCTGGAATGCGGCGGTCGCGTTACGACGATGAGTCAGCGCCATGGTCTCGCATTGTGTGGGCCCAGACCGGTCTGATATATCTTTGTGCGACCTGCGGCGCGAAACGGGCGCCCCGATGCAGGGCAAGGGGAGACGAGGATGGCCACCGCGGTGATGCCGACGGAGTCAAAAACGCCAGCCGGTTGCGCGACGATCGCTTCACGAGCCAAGGCTCGTGCGGAAGCGACACCGGATCAAGTGGCCATGAGGCAGAAGGACTTCGGCATCTGGCAAGAGATGACCTGGGCTGAGCTGTGGGAGCAGGTCCTCACTACCGCCCACGGGCTGCTGTCCTTAGGTGTCGACACCGGCGATCGAGTCTCGATCCATTCCGAGGACCGTGTCGAGTGGGTCATCATGGATTTGGCCACCGTGGCAATCCGAGGAATCACCGTTGGCATGTACCCAACAAATCCATCGGCCGAGGTCGAATACACCCTTACCGACTCCGGCGCTCGCATCCACCTCGCCGAGGACCAGGAGCAAGTGGATAAGGTCCTCGAACTTTCGAGCGACGCCGGGTCAGCAGTGGAAAAAATCATCTACCTTGAGCCCCGGGGTTTCGATGGCTACGACGATGAACGTCTGGTCTCATGGGAAGAGTTCCTGGCCATCGGCCGTCAGCACCGACAGTCCAATCCGGCGGCGGTCGAGACCGCCATGGCGTCGGCGGAGCTAAGCGACGTGATGACGCTGGTGTATACCTCTGGCACCACCGGACCGCCGAAGGGGGCCATGCTCACCAACGCCAACGCCGACTTCGGAATGCAAATCATCGTCAATTCCCAGGGTCGGTTCCCTGGCGGAAAACTTCCCGATCACAACGATGAGATTCTGACCTACCTGCCGTTGTGCCATATCGCAGAACGGCTCTTCTCAACCTGGCATCTGGTGGCTTGTGGCACCGTGCTGAACATGGCCGAGAGCCCCGATGCGGTCCTTCAGAACCTGAGGGAGGTTCAGCCCACGCTCTTCTTCGCTGTCCCCCGAATCTGGGAGAAGCTGCATGCCGGCGTGCTCATCCGCCACTCCGATGCGTCGCGGTTTAAGAAGTTCATGCTCAGTCGGGCCATGGCCACCGCCTCGTGGATCGGTCGCACCCGGGTGGCCAATGCCGGCCGCTGGACGATCCCGGCACGGATTGTCTACGCCATCGGTTGGGTCCTTGTGTTTCGGGCGTTGCGCGAACGGATCGGTCTGAGACACTGCCGGTATGCGGCATCTGGTGCTGCTCCTATCGCCCCCGAAGTCTTGGAATTCTTCATCGGGATCGGCTTGAACGTCTACGAGTTGTACGGCATGACCGAAAACACTGCGGTGGCTACCGTAAACCTCGACGGTCGAATGAAACTTGGCACGGTCGGGGAACCGTACCCAGAGATTGCCGACGGCATCAGGATCGATGAGGAAAGCGGCGAAATTCAAATGGACCACCCCGGTGTCTTCGCGGGCTATTGGGGCAAGCCAGACAAGACTGCGGAGACGTTCACCTCCGATGGCTGGCTCCGTACCGGCGATGTCGGCGAATGGGTCGATGGCACTCACATCAAACTGATCGACCGGATGAAACACATCATCATCACATCCGGTGGAAAGAACGTCTCTCCATCTGAGATAGAGAACGCGCTAAAGACGTCGCCGTTCATTAACGAGGCCATGGTCATCGGAGACGGTAGAAAATATCTCACCGCCTTGATCTCGATCGAACAGGACACGGTAGGAAACTGGTGCCTCAAACAGAACATCCCCTACACCACGTACCGAGACTTAAGCCAGAAGAGCGAAGTGGTCATGCTCATTCAGAAGGCGGTAGACAGTGCCAATGAAAAGTTCGCCCGTGTCGAGGGGATCAAGAAGTTCCGCCTCATTCCGAAGGAACTTGATCACGAAGATGGCGAGTTGACGGCGACACAGAAGGTAAAGCGATCGGCGATACACGATCGGTTCGCTGAACTAGTGGATTCGATGTACTGATGGACCGAATCAAAGGATTCAACCCGTTTACCTCGATCGGCTCGTCGGCCCTCACCGTATTCATCGCAGCCGTAGTGCTCTTCCTGATCAATCGAGCCATCTTCGAGACGACCGTCTTGGTCCAGACCTTGGCAAAGGCGCTCGGCCTCGGCGCCGTGTACGCCATTGTGGCTCTCGGTTTCGTTTTGATCTTTAAGGCGACCCAAGTGGTCAACTTCGCCCAAGGCGGCTTGGCGATGGTCGGCGCGTTGTTCCTCTCGTTCCTGGCCGTTGACGAGCACATCCCGTTCACGACAATCCAGAATCCGTTGATCGGAATCGGCCCTAGCTGGTTCGGTTGGGGCCTGAGCGTTCTCGTCGCCTTGGTCTTCGCCGCTCTCCTCGGCCTTGTCATCGAGCGAATTGTCATCAGGCCAATGATTGGCCAACCGCTCTTCTCGGTTGCCATCATCACCTTGGGCATGGAAGCGTTCCTCAGGACGTTCGCCAACGATTCGGTCCGCGTGCAGTTGCGGCCGCTGGGTATCCCGTGGGGTACCGGCGGTTTCACGCTTGGCGGCACTGTCGGCGACAACGGAATAACGACCGGCGGCGCATTCGTCGCCTGGTCGTACGTGGCTGCGGTCATCACCGCAGCGGTGGCCTTCGTCGCCGTTTTTCTCTTCTATCGCAGCCGGATGGGGGTAGCGATGCGAGCGGTGGCCTTCGATCAAGAGGCAGCGATGGCGAACGGAATCAACGTGGGGCTCGTATTTGCCATCGCATGGGCTGCCGGGGCCGTGCTGGCCACGATTGGCGGGATTTACGCGACCCAGCCGCCGATCGCCCAAACCGGTGCGGTACAAATCGAGACTCAATTCATTGCGTTCAGAACGCTTCCCGCTGTCATCCTCGGCGGGCTGGACTCAGTCCAGGGGGCGCTGGTTGGCGGGCTAATCATCGGCTTAGCCGAAATTTCGGCCGGTCAGTATCTGTCGCAGTTCTCAGGCCAACTCGGCGCCGGATACCCGCTAATCGTCCCGTACGTCGTGATGATCATCGGCCTCCTCGTCCGCCCATACGGAATCTTCGGAACGCCGGAGGTTCGCCGGGTCTGAGGGTAAGGCAAAGATGAAGACACCCCAGGGAGAGAGAGTGCCAAAAACCGTGACCCATATTTCTCGAGTGCGTTAGGAGACCTCCATGTACCGACGCCCTCACATGTTTACCTCCTATGCCAGTGAGGCCAAGATCTTGTCGTCGACGACCCAACGGGTTGCGATGGCGGTCGGGCTGACGGTTCTGGTTCTGATGCCATTCGACCTACCGGTAATCAATCAGTTGCCATTCATCCGCTTCCTCGGAGACAGCGATTGGTTGCGGCCGGTATCGACGGTGTTGGTCTTCGTCATAGCCGCTATTGGCCTCAACATTCTGGCTGGGGTGGCTGGTCAGGTTTCGTTGGGTCACGGGTTTTTTATGGGTGTAGGCGCCTACAGCGCAGCGTTCCTCGGCGGCGATGCCACGGCCACCGTCTATGGCCACGGTCTTCCCATTTGGATCTGGCTCCCCGGCGCCGGTGTTGGGGCTGCCCTGGTCGGGATGTTGATCGCTCCCATCGCGGTACGACTTCGCGGCCTCTATCTGGCCATCGTGACCCTCGGACTCGTGTTCATCGGCATCCATCTCGGCAACACCGACTGGGGTCGACGTTTCGCCGGCGACCCTGGGCTCGGTCGAGACTTTCCAACACTCGACATTCGGCTCTGGAAAGAGGAAAACCCGTTGGTGTCGGTGTCAGACGACGGCCAATGGCTGTGGTTCGACGCCGCAACCAACCAGAAGAGCTACCTGGTGCTGCTGGCCATCATGCTCGTCATGGTGCTGTTGGCCAAAAACATCGTCCGAAGTCGAACCGGTCGAGCACTCCAGGCGATCCGTGATCGCGATATCGCAGCCGAGGTGATGGGGATCGCAGAGTTCCGGTACAAAGTGATCGCGTTTGCCATCTCGTCGTTCTTCGCTGGCGTCGGCGGCGCGTTGTTTGCATCGCTCGTTGGCAAACTTCCGGCATCTGAGTGGGATCTGTTCTTGTCGGTCGAGTTCGTAGCCATCCTGTTGATCGGCGGCCTCGGCTCAATCACCGGAACCATCTTCGGCACGATCTTCGTCGTACTCGGCCCGCTACTCATCGAGCAAGCGACCCGTTGGCTCGACCGACAAACCGAGTCCGAAGGGATCTTCGGCATCCTTGCCGACACCGTGTTGACCGAGGGTCCCGGCGACTTCGGACCGGTATCAACAGGAACGCAATCACCGGGTTGGCCATTGAACGTGTTCGATTGGAACGTGGCGCTCTACGGGGTGCTGATCATCGTGTTCCTCATCTTCGAACCACTTGGGCTCTACGGTATCTGGCTGAATATCAAGAGCTATTTCCAACGGTGGCCGTTCAGCTACTAACAGCGAAAACAACCACCCAGAACGCCCTAGCAACACCAAGAGGAGAGAACCATGAAAAGAACGAAATGGTGGGCCATGCTCGTGGCCCTTGTGTTAATTGCTGCATCATGCGGCGGCAGCGACGATGGAGACGACACTGCGGCCGGAGGAGAAGATGCCGCTGAGTCCACCGACGAGTCAGCCGACGATGAGTCCGAAGATGGCGACGCGACGGATGATGAAGACACCACCGATGAGGGCGAAGGCGGTGACGATGCCGGGGCTGCAGGCGACATCGCCACCGATATCGGCGTTGACGACGAAGTGATCCGAATCGGCTACAACGCCGACCTTTCAGGTCTCTTCGCCCCGTTGGTTCTTCAAATCATCGAGGCCACCGAGGTGTACTGGGAAGGGGTCAACGAGGCCGGCGGCATCGGCGGCCGTATGGTCGAACCCGTCATTCTCGACAACGCGTACGACGTTCCGAAACACTTGGAGAACCACGAAATTCTCTCCGGTGAAGGTGCCGAGGGCGTCGTCATGATCGGCCAGTCGACCGGATCGCCTCACACCGCGGCCACCTCAGACCTCCTCGTCGAGGACGACCTGGCAGCGCTTCCGTTGTCCTGGTACTCCGGTTGGGGAGACGAAGCGATCGGCAAAAACGTCTTCGAGGTTCAGACCAACTACTGCCTTGAGTCCATGAACGGCATGACCCACATGTCGGAAACCCATGGCACGAACGTCGCCATCATCTCGTTCCCTGGCGAGTACGGTCAGGATGGCGCCCAAGGCGCCAAGTTGGCAGCCGAGGCCCTTGGTCTCAATGTCGTATTCGACGGCGAAGGTGCCGTAGTGCCCGGGTCGGACCAGACCCCGGTCATCACCGAGATCGTGAACTCCGACGCCGACGTTGTGTGGGCAACCGTCAACCCAGGGACTCTGGCAGAGATCATGGGTGGCGCAATCCAGCAGGGTTTCCAAGGGCAGTGGAGCGGAAATTCACCGACATACAACTTCCAGCTTCTGGCATCCGATCTGGGCCCCGCCCTCGACCAGTTCTATACCCACTCGACGTACACCGCGTTGTGGAACACCGATGACACCCCGGGCATGACCGAGGTTGTCGAGGCCATGCGGGAACGTCGCCCAGACGCTCCGGTGTCCGACGTCTACCTCATTGGTTGGATCAACGGAATTATCGTCCAGACCATCTTGGAACAAGCGGTAGAAAACGGAGACCTCACCCGAGCTGGCGTGTTGGCCGCAGCCAACGAAGTCAGCGTCGACCTAAAGGGTTTGGCCCCCAATCAAACCTGGGCTGGCGACTGGAACGACTTCGTGGTGCGTGAAAGCTACGTCTACGACATCGATTCCTCGCTCCTCACCCCCGAAGGCACGGTGTCCGACGAAGGTGCCGGGACGGGCTTCAGCTTGATCGACGGCCCGTTCGTTTCCGAAACGGCCGCCAATCACGAATTTTCTAGCGCTTGCTTCGTAGCCGAGTGATGGGCAACACCACTCGGAGGTAATGCCTCGAAGCTAATTCATTGCGGCCGGTCGGACCGAGCAACTTCGGTCCGACCGGTCACCGCTCGCCAACAGAAGGAGTAAGCCCCGTGCTGGAGGTCGCCAATCTCGAGGTTGTGTACAACGAGGTGGTCCTCGTGCTACGCGGCCTGTCCATCGAGGTTCCCGATGGGCACATCGTTGCGTTGCTCGGGGCAAACGGAGCGGGCAAAACGACAACCGCCCGGGCCATAGGAGGACTTCTCGGAGTTCACGAAGGGAAGGCGACCAAAGGCTCGGTCACCTTTGACGGCCGGGAGATAACGAACGACAAAGCATCGGCCATCGTGACCGCTGGTATCACACAGGTAATGGAGGGCCGGCGCACCTTTGCCGACCTGACGGTCCACGAGAATCTGATGTGTGGCGGGTTTACCGTCAAGGACCGGTCGACACGTCAGGCGTCCTATGAGCGGGTGATGGAGCTGTTCCCTCGCCTGAAGGAACGCCGGCGACAGGTGGCGGGCTACATGTCCGGTGGCGAGCAGCAGATGCTGGCCATCGGCCGGGCGCTGATGACAAGCCCGAAGTTGTTGATACTCGACGAACCATCGCTCGGCCTTGCCCCGCAACTGGTCCAGCAAATTCGAGACATCATCATCAACATCAATCAAGAAGGGACGAGCGTCCTACTCATCGAACAGAACGCCATGATGGCGTTGTCTATCGCCAACTACGGCTATGTCATGGAAACCGGCAAGGTCGTGATGGACGGCGAGGCATCGAAACTCCTGGATGACGATGACGTCAAGGAGTTCTATCTCGGCCTCCGCTCCGATGAGTCTGGAAATAGGAAGTCCTTCCGCAACGTCAAGCACTACAAGCGAAAGAAGAAGTGGGCATCGTGACCGAATCGGGGCAAGAGGCGGCCAGCCCGGAGAGCCAGGGCCCAGCGGTAAACGACCGACTTCTGGAAGTGGACAACATCACCCTGCGGTTCGGTGGCGTGACCGCGGTGAACAACGTAAGTTTCGACGTCGCCCCCCGCGAGTTGTTCGCCATCATCGGCCCGAACGGTGCGGGCAAGACGTCGATCTTCAACGCCATCAGCCAGGTCTATCAACCCCAAGAGGGCGACATCCGGTGGCACGGTGAGAGCATCATGGGCCAGCGACCAGACCGGATCGCCCATCGCGGAATCGCCAGGACGTTCCAAAACATCGAGCTCTTCCCGCAGATGACGGTGATCGACAACCTCTTGACCGGTCGCCACATTCGGATGTCGAAGGGCTGGCTGGCCGGCGCGGCCTATTGGGGACCATGGGGCGCACGGACCGAAGAAGTGGAGAACCGCCGCAAGGTAGAGGACATCATCGATTTCCTTGAGATTGAACAGTGGCGGCGTCATCCGGTGGCCCTTCTCCCCTATGGCTTCCAGAAACGGGTCGAGCTCGGGCGGGCGTTGGCCATGGACCCCCAGCTCCTGTTGCTCGATGAGCCGGTGGCCGGGATGAACCTGGAAGAGACAGAAGACATGGCCCGGTTCATCCTCGATATTCAAAGCGAGCTCGGTATCGCCATGATCCTGGTCGAGCACGATATGGGCCTGGTGATGGACATCGCCGATCGTGTCCTCGTCGTCGATTTTGGTTCACCGATCGCTCTCGGCTCTCCAACCGAGGTTCAAGCCGACCCCGATGTCATCGCTGCATACCTCGGGAGTGAACACTCGGTCGGTCTCGACTAGGGCTTACCACCGGCCAATCGCAAATAGGACGGGCCAACGGTTCCATTTCCATTCGGATTGGGCACATCGAAGGCGACTCGTGGGCTACCTTCGGCGTCCATGAACTCTCCCACTCGCGTGTTGACCTTGGACCGGACCCGCTGGGTGTTGTATGCCAACGTCGCGATCAAGGTCGGGCTCGTCACCGCATTTGCGGTGGCGATCGTCGTCCAACCCGAAGGGGCTCAAGGCAAGGGGATGGAGTTTCGGGCCCCGATGTTCATCGGATCGGCGGTGTTCGTTCCGGTGATCGCAATCAAACGCGGTTGGACCCCGCTAGCCCATACCGCCGATGCGCTTCTCGCCGCTCCGTTCCTCCTCGACACCGTCGCCAACGTCGCCGGGTTCTACGAGGCCTTCAATGCGACCGATGATGTGCTGCACATCGTGAACTGGGTACTTCTCGTTTCGGCTTTCCATGCCTTTCGATTCCGAAATGTCCACACCAGGAATGAGGCGATCTTCATCGGATACGGCTTCGGTGGGCTGGCCATAATCTGGTGGGAGATCTTCGAGTGGCTGGTGTCCACCGACGGGTTTGGCGGACCAAATGGGCTCGCCCTCACGTACACCGACACCGTGGGAGACCTTCTGTTGTCGTCAACCGGTGGGCTCGTCGGCTCGATACTCGGCGCGTATGTATTGGGTCCGAGCGTTCGGGTCGACTGAAACAACGGCCGAACCTGTTCAGCGGGAATCGAGACCGACAAGAAGCCGCCGGAGCAGATCGGCGAGCTGTTGTTGTTGTCGTTCGGTCAAGCTGTCGAGGTGCTGGCGCTCGTTCTCAAGATGGTCTGGTAGCGCGGTCTCGACCAGGTCGAAGCCTTTGTCGGTGAGTCCGACGATAACGCTCCGGCGATGGTTTGGATCGGTTTCCCTGGTGACCAACCCCTTGTCGACGAGTCGATTGAGGCGGTTGGTAACCGCGCCAGAGGTAACCATGACGCTGTTCAGCAGTTCGCCAACGGTGAGTTGATACGGCTCGCCCGACCGGCGAAGCGTTGCTAGGAGATCAAACTCACCGGGCAAGAGGCCGTGGTTCCCGAGGACCTCGGTGATACTCCGCTCGAGGATTGCACATGCGCGGCTCATCCGCCCCACGATGCCCATCGGGCTGACGTCAAGTTCGGGGTGCTCTCGGTTCCACTGAGCGAGGAGTCGGTCTACGGCATCTTCTGTCATCGAAACATCTTAACATCAAACTATTTGACACTGAGGGTATGGTTACCTAGGGTTACGTTCAACAGTTCAACGTTCATATATTTGACGCTCACCGAAACTACTCGATTCCTCCTAAGGAGAATCTGCTGTGAAACAGATACGCGGCGCCAACCTGCCAGATTCCCGGCTTCGCATTCGAAGCTCCGATGAGGTCACCGACGCCCTCGCGTCGGGCACGGCGATCGTCGGCTTGGAATCCAACGTGGTCTCCCATGGCCTACCAAAGCCGCTGAACTACGACACCGCACGAAAGGTGGAGGCCGGCATCCGAGCCGAACGTGCCGTGCCAGCGACCATCGCTGTCTTGGATGGAGAAATCGTCGTCGGTCTTACCGAACCTGAGATCGACCGACTGGCCAGCGACACGACGATCGAAAAGGTAAGCGCTCGTGATCTCGGCCACTGTGTAGCTCGACGAGCCAGTGGGGCCACCAGCATCGCCGCCACGCTCGCCATTGCCGAGCTAGCGGGGATCGAGGTTGTGGCCTCAGCAGGGCTCGGCGGAGTACATCGTGGTGCAACCGAAACGCTGGACGTCTCGGCCGATCTACTTCAACTCACACGGAGCCAAACCGTATTGGTGTGTGCCGGGGCAAAGCCGATTCTCGACCTTCCGAAAACCATCGAATTCCTCGAAACCCACGGCGTGCCGGTGCTCGGTTACCGATGCCTCGACTTCCCCGCCTTCTACTTTCCGAGCAGCGGGGTCAAATGCTCGATACGAATCGACGACCCGTCCAAAATCGCCGCGGCCGCCCGTGCGCAATGGGCGACCGGATGGCTTGGCTCGGTGGTGGTCGCCCACCCGATCCCCGAAGCGGACGCCATCGATTCGACAACCATCAGTACCGCCATAGATGCGGCGGTCGGCTCGGCTGCGGACGCTCAGATAACCGGAGCCGCCGTGACCAAACACATCATGACAGCCATCAACGAGGCGACGAAAGGCCGCACCGCGGCGGCCAATGCCGCGGTGCTGGCTAGTACAGCCACGGCCGCAGCACCGATCGCCAATGCGCTGATCAGCCGGCCCATCGGCCAAGCGGAAGTAGCTCGATGACCGCCGAGCCGGTCGAAACGGTGCTGTTCGATTTGGACGGCACACTGGTCGACACCCCAGGGGCGATCGCAACGGAACTCGTCGACGCGGTCCGAGCCACCGTTGGCCGCACCGTCGACGCGACCCAGGCTCGGAACCTCATCGGACTTCCCTTAGCCGATATAGCCGCCGAACTCGGAGGCGTGTCGCCCGCTTCGGAAGACGCCACACGAATCACCGACGCCTACCTCGACCGATATCGCACAAGGATCGTCCCCGAGGCGTCGCGCCTGGTCTTCGATGGCGTGCGTGACGGACTCGCCGTCCTTTGCGGCCAGGGGCTGAAGCTGGCGGTCGTCACCTCAAAGTACCACCAAAGCGCCGTAAGTCTTCTCGAAGCTGCCGGCCTAGACCGCTTCTTCGACGTAGTGGTCGGTTCCGACGATACCGGCAGGCCAAAACCGTTTCGAGACCCGGCGGTGCTAGCGCTGGACCGACTCACCACCGCACCGGCCGCGGCGGTGATGGTAGGCGATGCGGTCGCAGACCTGGCCATGGCCGCCAACGTTCCCATGCGAAGTATTGGCGTCACCTATGGCGTTGGCCTCATCGACGACCTGACTGCCCTATCGCCAATTGTCGTAGCAGACCGGTTCGACGACGTCATCGCCACCGTGCTCGATATCTCCCAAACCCCCGAAAGGACCCGACTGTGACCATCACCCTATGCAACCGTCCGTCGCTCGATGAACTCATTGGACGAACCGTTTTCCCGATGCGGCGGACCCCGCATCTCCTCTCGTTGCATGCTGTGGCTCGAGATACGGCGACTTCCCATGACGACTTCGTCCGCACCTCCAGACGAATTATTCGCATGTTGCTTGAGGACAGCCTCAGTCATCTGCGCCACGACCCGTTGACGGTCACCACACCCACCGGGTTCGAGTTCACCGGTCGGCGCCGAACTCAAACGGAACTCTATGCGGTGACGATCCCACGAGCCGGAGATGCCATCGAAGCCGAGCTCCGAGACCTTTGCCCAGGAACCCGTTTCGGAAAGATCCTGATCCAGCGAGACCCGACGACGAAGCATCCAGAGTTGTTCTACTCCAACCTCCCAGGCGATATCGCCAACCGCGAGGTTCTCATCCTGGAACCGATGATGGCCACCGGTGGCACGATGCGGCTCACCATCGATCTGCTCGTCGAAGCTGGTGTCGAGGAGCAAGACATCATCATCGTCAACGTCTTGACCTGTCCTTCGGCACTCGCCAGCCTCGCCGAAGAACGACCGGCGGTGAGGACCGTCACCAGCTTCATCGACGATTCGCTTACCAGCCAAGCGTTCATGCAGCCCGGCATCGGTGATTTCGGCGACCGGTTCTTCGGAACGATCCAATGACCGGTGTAGCGACCGCCCCCGCGGCCTCGATCCCCCGGGCCGCGAACCCGACCGTGGCGTCGCTGACCGCTGCTGCGGCGATCGCTCCGCTGGTGTGGGGATCGACGTACATCGTGACCACCGAACTCCTCCCTCCGGACCGGCCGATGACCGCCAGCGTCCTCCGGGCGATCCCGGCCGGCCTCATATTGCTGGCCATCGCTCCCGGCATGCCCAGGCCGGGTTGGCGCCTCAAGACCATTGCCTTAGGCATCCTCAACATTGGGGCGTTCTTTCCACTCCTGTTCATCGCCGCATCCCGGCTTCCCGGCGGGACGGCAGCGGTCGTCGGCTCGCTGCAACCCCTTATCATCGGTGGGCTAAGCACCGGCCTCGGCTGGCATCGCCCTCCCGCCAAACAGATGCTGTGGTCATCGATCGCTGTCGTCGGCGTGGCGATGATCACACTCACCGGTCGGATATCGATCGACCCATTCGGCCTCGCGGCGGCGATAGCGGGCACGACAAGTATGGCCGGCGGACTACTCCTCACCCGCCGGTGGCGCCTACCCCCCGACGTGAGTCCACTCAACTCCACCGCGTGGCAGCTCCTCATCGGTGGCACCCTCATCATCCCACTTATCGGGGTCTACGACGTTTCTGCCTGGCCTATCGATGGCGCCGCCATCCTCGGCTACACCTGGCTTACCGTCGTCGGCGCTGCGGTTGCCTATGCCGTTTGGCTGCGAGGAGCACGCTCCCTGCCCTCGACAAACATGGCGCTGTTGGGCCTGCTCAGCCCGCTCACAGCCGCCGCTCTCGGATGGATCATCCTCGATCAATCCATGTCTGCCCTCCAGTCGTTGGGCTTCGTCACCGCCCTCGTCGGATCTATCGCCGGCCAACTCCACGGCCAGTCCCGCTAATCACCCTCCTCCCCGCCGACTATTGATGAGGAACCGTCATGTCTCACAATTTTGAAGATCGCCGCGTCCATCTCACCGACCTGATGGCGTGCCAGGTACGTAGTCAACCTCACGAACCGGCCGTCATCGACCATGACCGAGTCCTGAGTTTCTCCCAGCTGTGGCAACAGGCCGGCGAGATCGCCTCGGAACTGCATCGCTCGGGAGCATCCCACGGAGACCTCGTCGGACTCTTTATGGAGCCGACCGCCGACCTGGTGGCCTCGGTCTGGGGAATCCTCCGAGCCGGCGCAGCCTATCTTCCACTCGCCGTCGACTACCCCGAAGATCGTCTGCGGTTCATGGTGGACGATGCCAAACTTGGCCACGTCATCGCCGACCCACACCTCGTCGACACAGCAACAAACCTGGCCGACACGGACCTAACCGTTACGACACCGGCCGGCGCCGACGACCAACACCGAACAGGTACGCCGGTCATCGACTACCAGCGCGAAGACAGCGCATACGTCATCTACACCTCGGGAAGTACAGGGCGACCTAAGGGAGTCGTCATCGACCATCGGGCGATCACCAATCAGATGAATTGGTTGCGTGACAGCGTCGGACTCACCAGCCGAAGCCGGATCCTGTTCAAAACCCCCACCAGCTTCGATGCCTCGCAATGGGAACTGTTAGCGAACGCCGTGGGCACAACCGTGGTCGTGGCGCCAACCGGCACCCATCGAGACCCTCGGGGAATATGCGACCTTGTACAGCGCCACCAAGTTGAACTTCTCCAGTGTGTACCAACCCTGTGGCAAGCCCTGGTGGCCAGGGACGAGCTCGGCGAGTGCCATAGCCTCCGTCGCCTCTTCTCCGGGGGCGAGGTTCTGTCGACCAACCTCGCTCGCCAACTACTCACCGCCCTTCCGAACGCCGAGCTAACGAACCTCTATGGGCCAACCGAGACAACCATCAACGCTACGTACCACACCGTCGATCGACGCCTACTCGGAAGTGGCGAGGCGGCGGTCGGCATCGGTGGTCCAGTCCACGGCTGCAGCCTGCACATCCTCGACGACGATAGACGACCCGTCGACAGCGACACCGCCGGTGAGTTGTACATCGGCGGCCCTCAACTGGCCGTCGGATACCTCAACAGACCCGAACTGACCGCAGAACGATTTGTAACCCTGACCATCGACGACGAAGAGGTACGGCTCTATCGAACCGGAGACCGAGCCAAGATGCGGACCGACGGAAGGCTGGACTTCTGTGGCCGAACCGACGATCAAATCAAAGTCAATGGCCACCGCATCGAGACCGACGAAATTCGCATCGCCATCGAGGACCACCATTGGGTTGAGGCCGCCGCGGTGGTTCCGTGGGAAGACGGGGCTGACAACCTGACCCACCTCGCCGGATTCGTTCAACTCGATCCAAAAGAGGCTGCGCTCATGGATCAAGACCACGCCGGCAATCACCACCGCTCCAAAGGGTCCCACCTCCAAACGAAAGCCCAACTCAAAGGTCTTGCCCTTCGAAACTTCGGTGAGGGCAACGCGGAGGTGACAGCGCTTCCGAATCCCGACGGGCGAGCCGTCCAACGAACGACCGCATTCGCCCGCAAGACCTACCGTCACTATGAAGGCCGGACCCTCACCGCCGACGATCTGTGTGCCCTCCGGGAATGGCTTTACACGCCGTGGCCGACCGACCATCGAACCGGTCCAATCACCATCGACGAACTGGCCGACGTCCTGCGATGGTTGGGGCCATTTACCAGCGACAATCGACTTCTGGCCAAGTACGCCTACGCCTCCCCCGGCGCACTCAACGCCACCCAGGTGTACGTCGAGACCAATGGGGTCAACGGAGTTGCCAATGGCCTGCACTACTTTCACCCCGCCGATCACACCCTTCACCTTCTCGATACCCAGTCGTTGGCCGACGATCGAGACCCTTCCGTTCGAATTCATCTCGTCGGGATCCCTCGGGTCATCACCTCGGTCTACTGCGACAACGTCGAGGAGGTCCTCCGTTTCGAAGCTGGACACATGGCCGGGGTACTCGATCGTGCCGTTTCGGAGTATGGCCACCACCTCACCGTCGTCGAAGATCGGGGTTCCAGCTACCACCTAGATGAAGAGTTCATTGTCTCGGCCGTCCTCGAACTCGCCCCCGGCCCGGCGCCTGATGACACACACGGCGCCGTGGACCTTTTCGTTCAAGTCCACGGCCAGGTGGCGGATGTACCGAAGGGAATCTACCGGTCTGACGGCGACTGCCTCGAACAGCTCACAACCGAGCTGGTGGAACGGCGTCACGTCGTCGCCATCAACCAAGAGACCTACGATCGATCGAGTTTCGCGGTCGCCCTCCTAAGCAATGCGTCGGTGGGGTGGGACGGGTACGTCGCGTTGGGACGAGCGCTCCAGAAGATACAGATGAATGATCAGCTGATCGGCTTGATGTCGTCTGGATACTCCTCTCAGACCGGCCGTGGGTTGCCGTCGGCATCGCGAATCGATGACCTACTCGGTGGCGGGCACCACCTCTCATATTTTGCCGTAGCCGGTTCGATCAGCGCCGCTCAGCGGGACGCCACCGGGATGAAGGAAGACGCGGTCCACACCCGCGGTCCGCTGGAAATTCTTCGAGACGATCTGCGTCGTTCGCTCCCCCACTACATGGTCCCTGCCCGGCTGGAACTTATCGATGCCATCCCTCAAACGGCTAACGGTAAGGCCGACCGTTCTGCCCTCATCTCCCGCGTGGAATCCATGAAACCGGCGCGGCGCGAGGTCGTCTTGCCCCGAACCAGTCACGAAGCTGCGGTGGCCAAGATCTGGGAAACAGTTCTCGACTCGGCCAACACGTCGATACATGATGACCTGTTCGAGGTCGGCGGCGACTCTCTCGCCGCGGTCGAACTGGTCCATGCACTCAACGACGCACTCGGTTCGGACCTTCCCGTCCAGGCGATATTCGAGGCGTCAACGATCGCCGAGTTGGCGGCGCGCACCCAGGGCGCAGCAACCCCCGATTCCCGGATCGTGCCTCTGGCCGCCGGCTCCGGCCAACCGATCTACATCTGGCCCGGTCTCGGCGGTTACCCCATGAACCTTCGACACCTCGCCCAAGCGCTCTCGAACGGTCGGCCCGTGTATGGCATTCAGACCCATGGTCTCAACCCAGGCGAGAGTCCCCACGCCACCCTGGATGCTATGGTCGCCGCCGACGGCGAGGCGATACTGGCGCACACCCAACATGCGACCCTCACCCTCGTCGGCTACTCCTTTGGTGCTCGGCTGGCGTCGGACACGGCGGCGTGGTTGAACACCTACGGGATCGAGGTCGACCAGGTCGTTCTCATCGCTCCGGGCTCTCCCATCGTCGACGGGGCTGAGGACGACGCCGACAAACCAGACTTCCAACATCCCTACTACCGGAAGATCCTGGCCAGCGTCTTCCTCGGATCGCTTGGCGACGGCCTAACCGACGCCGAACTGTCCGTGGTCTCCGACAGAGAATCCTTTCTTCAGTTCGTCGAACGGAACGTACCCGGTTTCAGCCAAGCCCTAGCCCATCGAATCATCGACGTGGTCGCCTCCACGTTTCGGATGAGACACAGTGCACCGCGTCCTCTTGGAGCGCGCATCGAACGAACTCACGTGGTCACCGCCGTGGGTGACCAACCGTCGTTTGTTCATCGATATGGCAACACACTCGCTCACCGGCGGCAACTCACCGAGCTACCCCAACGACACTACGAAGTCCTCCACTCCGCCGAGGTCGGCGCCGTCGCCCATGCAATTTCCAACCAACGAATCACCGCAGGAGTCTGAGATGCCGCACATGAAGATCTGGCACTTCCCGAAGGACCTTTCACCGGAGGACCGCATCGACCTCAGCGAGAAGCTGACCGACGTGCTGACCGAAAGCCTCGACTGCGATCGAGACGCCGTGTCGATCCACCTCACCGCCATCACTCCCAACGACTGGAGCGAAGCGGTGTTTAGGACCGAGATCGAACCACATCGTTCGGCACTTATCAAACCTCCCGGCTACAGCTGCTGAGCGGACGGCCGACCGGCCCGAAAAGGATCGAGTTATTCCCGGCTTGAAGCAAACGTTACCATGGGGTATGTTGTCCTCTGTCGATCAACGCCGGCCCGCCGCTGGTCCAATAGATCTCTGTCCTCGCCGCCAGCCCCGCAGCGCCCGAACCTAGTTCGATGTGTGCTCACTGGGCGGAGTTTCGGAGATGCAATAGACACGCGGCTATACTGTCTCTGAATCGTGGGGGTTTCATTAATGCTCGAAATTGTTGTCGAAGATTTGAGCCGATACACCAGCGTGCGCCTTCTAGGTGAATTCAACGCAGACATCCTTGGAGCATTTCGAGAGACAATTTCAGAACTAGACAACAGGCCGCAGGTCGTCATTGACCTGACCGACGTCACCTTCATGGACAGCGCCGGGTTGGGCGGTCTCATCGGAGGCACGCATCGCATCAAAGAAAAGGGGGCGTCGGTAACGGTGGTGAGCGGCACCCCGGCCATCCGGAGCCTGTTGAGTACGAGCGGCTTCGACCAAGTTGTCTCGGTGATGGAAAGTTCCGAAGCGGCCGAGGACGCATTGTCACCGACGACCGGTTGACGTTCCCGGCCTGGTCGTCGGCTCTAGCCCGTCACCGATGACCGACTACGAGGGTCGTCATTTCGTCGATGACCGAGGATGCGGCATCGACCTCAAACCCGCGATCAGCCAACATGGAAGACACCTCGTCGACCGATCGAGAGCGATGTTTTGGAACAAACACCGCATGTTGGAGAGACCACGCCGCAGCGTGGGAGCCCCCGCCGACCATGAAGTCATGAATGGCGATCCACCGCATATCGCGTTCGGTCAACGCGTCGAGAAGTGCCTCGTGGGTATCGCCCGGGATCGATGAGAAGAGGTAACTGAGCACCGTGCCGTCGTATCGGACGCCGTCGGTGTCGGTTGGCCACGATGTCGGATCGAGCGCGCTTCCCGCGACAAACGAAACCCGATCGTCGACCGGCGGTGCAGATTCGATGACCACGTCGAGGTCGACGACATCAACATCAACATCGTGGTGTTTGACGATCGACCGGGCGATGGCGCCCCACCCACCGCCCAGATCGAGAACCCGATCATCGGGATCTGTCAATGACGTGGCGATGGCTTTGGCCGGACCGAGCGAACCTGCGTACTGTGACGCCTGATAGGCCTGGGCCTCTTCGGCGTCGGCGAACCACCCTTCGTAACCGGTCCGCCGATCGGGGTCCGTGAGAACTTCAGCGAGCACGTTCTCACCGGCAAGGCCGAGCGTCAGCCTTGGCGTCATCTGCTGTAGCACCTGCCCACCGAGATAGTCGGCGTAGGAGTTGTCGCCGACCAGCAGTCGCTCCATCGAGTCGGCCAGATGCCACACTCCGTCGATCTGCTCGACGAGCCCTTCTTCAGCCAACACGTGTAGCCACGTATCGACGAGGCCCGGATCTGGATAGGTGTCGCAAAGCTCTTCGGCGGCTGCCGGGAGTCGGTCGAACAACCGTTGCTCGCATGCGGTAAGCAACGCCCACGAGGCGATGTAGCCATAGCCCGTGTCGTTGATCTTTCGTGCAGCCGTAGCGAGATCCATGCCTCGACCATATCCATGCGCCGACCATCGTCGGCCTGCACCAAGCCGTCGAGAACCGAGTTCAAGGTTGAAAACGTGCGCATGACTCCCCATCGGTACCGTGAAGCGACCTATCGGAGCCAGAGATAGTTGCGATCTTGACACGGCGCAACGGCTTCGAAGTGGCTGACCTCGACCATCACGCCCGCTCTCTACCAGGCGACGGCGCACCGACAAATAGACCAAATGGCACTTCAGGTAGTTCTGCTCCTCGTCGAGAATTTGGTGTAGGCATTGCGACACCCTCGGACACAGGAGCAAATACACGATCATGAGCGGGACGGCAACGACAGAGGCGCCAAGAAAGCGTCGACTCAAACGCAAGATGGCGGCAATTGCCGCAGGGCTGGTTTCGATCGGAGGTGTGGCGGGGGCATCGGTCCTCGTCCAGAACTTCATGGCCGCTGAGTTCAACGCCGGCGCTCCACCCTGTCTCATCAAGGTGCCCGGTTCCGATGTGGCGTTCGACGGTTTCGCCTTCGACGCAACGGGAACCACGATCGTCGACGGCGTCGCCGTCACCCAAGAGGTCGTCACCATCGATGGCCTGACCGGTGACAAGGTCTGGTCTCAAGACGTCTACCGAGTCCAGAACGATTGCACCGTCGATCTCGATGTTGCGATCGTGTCCGGCGCGCAGTCCGGCGATTGGGCCGAGAAATACCTCGAAGTCTGGCTCGGCGACACGGCTGCCCCCACCGACTACCCCGGCATCGTCGCCGGCGAGTACGACACCGCTCCCCTCGTGTTCGAGGCCGGCGGCCCGACCAACGCCACAACCGGCACCGTCACCGTCCCGGCCGGCACCTCGGTCCCCGTCGGCCTGATCGTCACCACCGGCTCGGCTGCAGTCGGCACCGGCGATGCGACATGGACCGTCCAAGCAGAGATGCCGTAACGAGTCCATCCCATACCCAACCATCCACACCTAGATATTGATGAGCTGGTATTGATGAGCCAGATCACACTTCTCGACGAGGAAATCCGATCCGACCCTGAGCAACAAGCTCAGGTCGGGTCGGACCCCGTCGACGAAGAAGAGAACTATTGGCCTATGTTCTGGGCTTCGGTCCAAGCCGCGCTGCTCACCGTCGTCGGAGAGTTCGTCTTCACGATCTACATCGCGTTGCAGCGAGGAGTCCCGATCGAAATTCGGCTCTGGAAGAATGTTCTTCCATTCTTGGCGATGGAAACGCAGCGATCGTTTTTTGAGTCGATCATCCGGTGGGCAAGCATCGCCACCGGAATCACGCTCGCCATCTTCGCCATCATGGCATTCGTTCGTCACCGCCGCCTCCAAGTCCAAGCCGGCCGGTCGTTTGCCTGGCTCGACATCGCCCTCATCGGCGGGGTCAACCTCTCCAGAGCCTGGTGGTTCGATTCAGCCCTGGCCCCCGCTCGGTGGATGTATGCCATGGTGCTGATCGGTCTCGTCGGCCTGGCCGTGTCGGCAACACTCATCTATATCGACTACCGGGACCGCGAAACCGCATGAAGTTACAGGCGTTGGTGATCGCTTTCGTGGCGTTGACCGTAGTGCTTCCGAATCCCGCAGGTGCCACCGTGGCGATCGCCAATGAGATGCGGGCGACGGCCGAGGGCGCAACGCCCGGTCTTGAGCTGTACCAGTACGGCACCGGCACGCCGAAGGTTGCCGACTTCACGACCGGAACCCACAGCTCCACGTTGGAGTCAACCGGTTCGCTCGAACTGGACTTCGGCGACTGGTGGGACACCGATTGGCAACAACGTCAATGCTTCGAGGTGACGTCGATAGACGCAGAGCCGGAGTATCCGATTCGATTCGAGGTCGACACGTCGGCCTCAGCGACGACCGGGGCGGACATTCGAGTAGTCGACGACGCGACCGGCACCGTCCTCACCTCCTACTCTGAAGGGCCGTTCCCGGCGGCCGACTCCGTCGTGTGGGCTCAGGCCGAACCGTTGCCCGCAGGCGTGTCGACATACTGTGTCTACTTCGACAATCCACCGGCACCCACGGTGTCGGATGAGATCGGTGTCTTCACGTTCGATGCCGGTCAAACCGTGGCCCACTACACCCTGTCGGATCGTCATTTCGGCGGAGCAGGTAACGCCAACAGCTTCCTCACCGTCGTGTCCTACTCCGATGGCAACGTCGTCTCCGACGGCATCAGCTCGGTGAGTCTGAACACCGGACAGACCCACACCTTCACCGGCACGACCGAAGACACGGTCATCACCTCGACCGGTCCGATCGAGGCGAACTACGACCGCGACGGCCGAGAAACACCCATCCCCGAAGGTTACGCCGATACCCGCTTCAGCTTCCCGACACGCCGTTACGACGAGCGGTTCTGGGTCCGCTCACCACACGCCAACACCACGATCGAGGCCGTTTCCGACGGCGTGGTGATCGCATCGGTCCCCGTCGGTCCGGCCGATGGTTCCGTCGTCCTCGACGCCCCGGGTGTCGGCAATGATCCGGTGTCGGTCCGCTCGACAACTGGCGCCGACTTCGTCGCCATGCACATCGGCACCAACCGGCAGGACTCGATGATCGGCGTGCCGTGGTTCGGCGACACGCTCTTCGGCGTGCCGTCGCGAGTCATGAATCTCGGTGCGTTCGTTCCGACCACCGTGTCATGGATGTCGAGCGACGGGTCGTCGAATCCAGCGCAGGCGATCGCCATCAACACGCTTACCACCGTCTCACCCTTTGGGGCATTCGGCGACTCACACGCCGTTGCCGTGTCGGGACCGGACTACTTCCATGTCGCCCAACAGGCCGACAGCGACGCGACCGAGGTCACCTCGTTCATCCCTGAGCGGTTGCTGGGACAAACCTTCCGCACGCCGGTGTCGTCTCGATATTTCACCATCGCCTGCCCGGTGCCGGGAACGATGATCCAAGTCGATGGAGGCCCCGCCGCCCCGTGCAATGGCATCGGTGTTGGACGCTACTACTCGGGGTTCGGGTTCCAAGCGGCGGGCACGTTGGTCGAGGCCGACCACCCGATCTTCATGTACTACGAAACGTCGGGCACTCGGAACGAAACGAACCTTCTCGGCCCCCGAGGCAACCTGCCGTACACGTCATCGGTCACCAACACGGCTTCCGCCGTCGAAGAGTTGGTGCTTTGTGGGACCTGGACCTCGGCACTGCTGCCGGCCAGCGGTGTGTTCGGTAGAGCCAACGTTCAGTCGACCCAGCCGACCGATACCACCACGACCCTGCAGATCTCAACCGACGGCTCGCCGTTCTACGGGCCGGACGGAACGGCTGCCACATCGTTCGCCGACGGCGACATCGTTCCCTACTCCGCCGACTTCGCATCGACGGTGCAGTTCCAAATCGAGCTGTGTACCACCGACGGATCGGTGACGCCGGTGATCGATTCGTTCGAGATCGAATGTGATCTCATCGAGCCGTCGGTCCCGCTTGACAACGTCATTGCACTCACGATTCCGTCGCCGGCGGCAGGCACGGACGAGCCGCTGTTCCGGGTCTACCAGCAATCGGCGGGATCGTGGCTGGGTTCGGTTCGCTACGCGGGCGGCACCAACCTCGCAGCCTCGGGGATCGACGTCTCGACCGACCACCCAACCACGCAGATCACGAGTTCGGGCGGCACCGTGACAGACCCGAGCCCGACGTTCTCCCACCTCACCGGCGAGCCGTACACCATCTCGATCGAGCACAAGACCACCGCAGGGGCGTCGTCGACGTTCGATTTCGCAGTGGTCAGCGCCGATGGCGTGCTCGATGAAGTCGGCGTGAGCCTGACGCTGGTCGGGTAGCGCCTATTCGCCGAGCGCGTCGGCCAACTGTTGCAGGCTGCTCGTCCAGCCTTCGATCACGATCCCGTGCATTTCGTCGTTCGGCAGACCGGCGTGCTCGACCTGGACCCGTGTCCCCTCCGGGCTCTCCTCGATCGTCACGGTGATGAGCACGCCATCGCCGAAGGTGTATCGGATCAGCGATGCTTCTTCGACGTCGTGGAACTCGCCCTCGACATCGAACGGCTCACCGAACATCTCCATGCTGACGTGCAGTCTTCCCCCGACTCGCACATCCCACTCGTGCACGGTCCAGAGCTGGTCGGGCCCACAACCATGCCAGGTGCTGAGCAGCGTCGGATCGGTCCATGCCTTCCATACCGCCTGTGATGAAGACGGGTAGGTTCGGGATTGGGTGGCGGTTCGCGTTCGGTTCATTGGATCTCCTGGTCGTCGAGTTGTTCGAGTACTGCACCGAGCCGATCGAGGTTCCCCTCCCACGCAGCGCGGATGTGGTCGGCCCACGAGGTGAGTTCAACCAGACGTTCGGGCACCAGAGCTACATGATCGACCCGGCCCTTGCGACGCCTGGCGACCAGGCCGACCTCTTCGAGGGCCACCACGTGGCGGTTGAGCGCTTGTTTTGTGAAGTCGAACCGGCGACCGAGATCGGGTGTTGTGGTCGCTCCGGCCGAGAGGTGCCCAACGATTTGACGCCGTGGTTCGCTTGCCAGCGCTCGGAACAATGCGTCGAGGTCGGGCGTCGCCGTTGCGGTCACCGAGACGCCTTCTTGGCCGCAGGCTTTTTGGTGGGCTTCGGTTTCAGGGTGCCGATCCATTCGAGGGATTCATCGAACCAGGATTGCAACTCGGCGGTGCGCTCAAGAAGATCTGCGGGAACACGGACGTAGCCACGCATCGTGGCACCATGGGCGATGACCGGCCCAGAGTCGTAGCTCTCAAGAAACGCTTCGGCCCGGTCAGGTGGGAGTCGCAACGCCAGCAGTCCGTCCGGGTCGAGAAAGCTGTACATGTGCCCGTTGTGCGAGGTGTAGGGATTCTTGGCGCCCTTGCGTTTGGCCGACGCGTTATTGGCGACCAACGTTTCGTAGAGTTCGAGTGCGTGTGCCGGTCCTGGATACGTCGGTTTCGCCATGCCTGCAACGCTAGGTGAGCAAGGAGTGATCGTCAATCACTTCATTGACGATCACTCCTTGCTGTGCCGCGGCGGCTTGGGAGGCAGGCTCAGTAGCCGGCTACCGGGTCGGCGCTACCGCTCGTAGTCGAACGAGGCCTACCAGTCGTTGGCGGTTACGCCAAACGTGGGACAGCGCAAACACGATTGAAGGAAGTCCGGTGATGTTGTGCACGGCCGGCCAGGCACTGCTCTCAAACCACTCGAGCCACAGGGGGAAGCCAGACAGGATGCAGCACATGGTGACGGCCAAGAACACCGCGGGAATCTCGCGAGCTTCCACTCGGGGTGTGCCCTCCACCTTTGGAAGGTACTGATGTAAAGGGGGTCATCGGTTTTGAGCGGGCTGGGCGGTGTTGAGTAGGTCCCAGTTGGGTCGTCCGGTGTAGAGCAGGGCCCGGATCCGGTAGTTCTGAAACGATCGGAACCCGAAGCCGATGCGTTTGGCGAGCTTGATCATGTTGTTCGCTCCCTCGGTGGGCCCGTTCGATAATTGTCGTTGTGGTGCCAGTTCGTGATCTGGACACGCCATTGCCGAAGCATCCGACCGGGCTGGTTCAATTCGGGCGGGAAGGCGCGGTGGGTCATCAACTCGGCGAGCTGGTCGATGGTCTCGACCGCCGTCGAGTGCTCGTTGATCCAGCAGAGGTCACGGACCGCTTCTTTGGCTTCCCACGCCCACAACACCATGCGGATCACCGGCGGCAAGGCGGGCCCGAAGTCGGTCCGTCGCGTTGGTGTCGAGGTTCTCCGCAGCGACGGTCAACAGACGGCGGATCCGATACAGCAGATCGTCTTTGCGGCCTCGATGACCAAGCATGTCGTTGTGGACGCGTCGTCGGCATTCATCAACCCGCTGGTTCGCGGCTCGGATCACATTAAAGGGGTCGGCGATCTGGTGGACCCATTCCAGGGCGTCGTTGAACACCTTGCGATATGGGCCCGACAGGTCGAACACCCCGTGCGTGATGTGTTGAACCCAGTCGACGGCTTGGCGGTCGAACCAGCCGGTCACGGCGGTGGCGGTGCGGCCCGGGACGATATCGATGAGCTGGCCGGTGTCGACATCAACGATCGAGGTCGCCCACACCCGGCGCTCCCAACGGCCACAACGAACAAACAGCGTTTCGTCCAGTCCGACGGCGGCGACTCGCCCAACCCGGCCGGTGTCGGCATCGAGGAGGGCGTGGCCCCAGGCGATCACGGCCCGGTTCACGGTGTGCCACTCACACCCCAACTCCGCCGCCACGCTCGATACCGACCGCCGATACCGGCCCACCTGCAGGGTGGCCCAACGGCCCACCCTGGGTCGTTGGGACCTGACCCGCAGCAGCGATCCGCTCGTCAATCTCGGTGGTTGACCGGCTACCACAGCAACCTTTCCATCGTCGTTTCCGCCACATCAACACCGACGGCTACCCGAACACCTGCAGATCGATCAGCTCGACGGTGTTGTGGTCTTTCAACCGGCATCGCCCACCGCAGCGTCGACAGACCGGTGACGGTGTTGAGGACTCGATCTCGATCCGGAGCTGGCCCGTGAAGTAGTTCCGAACCACCGAAGTGATCGTGACCTGATCCAGTCCAACCAACAACTCACATATCCGAATAGGATCACCAGACACAAGGACTCTCGAACTCTGAACGGCGCAGAACAGCACCGAGACTCGTTGAGTCCCTGTCACGCGTCGCGGACCATCACCACCCTCACTGCCCGCTCAGAACCGAAAAGCCGTCATACCTGGAAACAACTGTGACACCCATCTACTCGGAGGCTCTGGAGCGACAGCAAGATGGTCGATGCGACTTCGGCACCAAAGGTTAGTTCGGCTTCTAATTCTTCGACCGGTCGAGTCTGTTCGCCCAGGTGCGGGGAAAGGGAGACGATAGAACCATCAAGAAGAGGACCGAACACACAGGGGTGCGGTGTTTGAATTCGCCTTCGACGGGGAACTCTCATATAGCAAGACCACACGAATCGCCGGACCACTAGGACACGGTCAGGCAACGAACAACGTTTCACCAGACCACCAACACACCGTTTAGAGGAATTCTATGAAACTTTCGAAACACAAAAAGTCATTCACTTTAGCTCTAGCACTTGCCATGTTGCTTGTTGCAACAACTATGGGGGTAGCAAGTCCAGCAAACGCCGAGGCAGGTAAACGACTCTGCTATTCAGAAAAAAACGGAACCGCCTACAAAGTACACAAACCGGGCGCTAACCTGCCGATTGTAGTTTTGCAATGTGCGCAGGCTCTCAGTGACCCTGATATAAAGATAAATACATGCGAAGGCTACGCAAAAACATATTTTAATGATCCTGTCGATATTTGTGAAGAGATAGGGCTCTACACGCCATACACGCTTGCTGAGATGGAGGACCGCTACGAAGCTCGCTGGGGATAAGGCGGTCTGACGGGGATCGCTTCAAGATCCTGATCAACCGGCCCGGCTCTCGCCGAGGTTGGCCGTCAACCTAGTGGCGGCCAACCTGCCGGTCACCGCAACAGTCCCATGCCTGACGTCTGACTCGCCGGCGAATACCCTGGGTGAATGGATCTGAGCGATGCCGGGGCTATCGCGAGTGGGTTGCTAAGAGAGTCGCTGCCACAGCGTTTGGCACACGTGCAGGGAGCGGCAAAGTCGGGTCAACATCTTGTTCGATCACACAACGTTGGGCAGCTGCTGGCCGTCGCAGGCATGTTGCACGACATCGGCTACGCACCGACGATTGTCGATACGGGTTTCCACCCGATCGATGGCGCCCGACACTTACGGCGGACTGGGTGCAAAGAGTCGATCGTAAACCTGGTAGCGCATCACACTTGCGCTGAAGCAGAGGCCGATATCCGTGGCCTGGGCGGGCTCCTGCGGAGCGAGTTCCCCCGAGATCCATCATTGCCGCATGACGAACTTTGCTTCTGCGATTTGACGACGAGCGCCACTGGACAACCCACAACGATCGACGTTCGAATCGCTGGAATTCGGCAGCGGCGGGCGACTGATGTGGAAGTTATGGCATTTCTTGATCAGGCTGAAGTCGAGCTTCGCCGGATAGTTGCCAACGTCCAAGCAAAGATTGATCAGCCAAAGTAAGGCTTAGCGTTTCCGCTTCGAGCCCGGTCGATCCGCTTACGTACTTCAGCGTTCATCGGCATCTGGTCCAGCTCGTCCGGCTCGACCCAACGGACCTCGGAAGACTCCGAGCTGACCGCCGGGGCACCGCCGGAGAGTTGTGCGAAGAACACGACAGAGAACTCTTGGCGGACCTCCCCATCACTGGTGTACTCAATGCGGCGGGCAGGGTTGGTGTAGATGCCGACCAGACCTGCGATCTCTATTTCGATGCCGGTCTCTTCCAATGTCTCCCGGACCGCTGTTTGCCTAGTTGACTCGCCGTACTCCATGGCGCCACCAGGGACCGACCAAAGGTCATTGTCAGTTCGGTGGATCAAGAGGACACGGCCGACGTCGTCGAGGACGACAGCACTGGCAGAAGGTACCAGGCTGTTGATCTCTGGGGCGTTTGGGTCGTCGAGCCAGTCGATTCGGCGTGGGACAGCCACACTGCGGATTCTGCCACCTCGAACAGAGGAACAGCGCCAGCCCAGACCCGGTCGAAGGCATTGACATAGTTGGCGAACAGATCACCACCCCCGAGCTGACGGAGGTGGAGTACAGGCGCCTGGGCGCCCACCAAACCGTAAACGCAGATGGCGCTCGCCGGTTACGAAGCCTGCTCGTCAACTCACTCCACAATGAGATGCGGCTCGGCAATCTGGCCAAGAACATGGCCGACTTATCGCTCAGGCCGGAGGAAGGAATCAGGTCAAAGGGCGACGTCGCCGACGAGGATGGGGACGATGTTGACAGCGTGCGCCGTACGTTATCTCACGAGGACCACCGAAACCACAGCACACGTCCTGGATACATGGGGCGACAACAATCGGCGAGACAGCAACGCGCCGGCAACAAGTGGCTTGCCAACCCGGCGTTCGTCGCCTCGACCCGCTACGGGACCTCGCACAACTCATCCAACCTTCGACGGATGATCACAGCAATCTGCGAACACGCAGCCGTCGACCGGATCGTCCCGTACGAACTTCACCACACCGCGATCAGTTTCCGATGCGACGCCGGCCACGACACGGTCGAGGTAGTCGACTGGGCCGGCACCAGTGCGCGCATGATCGAGGAAATCTACCGCCACCGCCTACACGATGTATCGAAGCTCAGCTCTGCCGTTGTGGCCGATTTGGAGCCTTGATGGGTGTCCATTTGGGTGTCTGGTCGACTCGCCCGACCGATGAATGGGGTGTCTGCTAGAGAGAACACCCGTGATTCAGCGGCTTTCGTTTGGTGGGCCATGAGGGACTTGAACCCCCGACTTCCTCCATGTCATGCCACACCGAGACTGCACAAGACTGCAAGGTCGTAGCTGCTTGGCAGCATCCAGGGTGGAGTGATTGCTAGGCGCTGCACCGACCTGCAGGGCCGTTGGGTCTCCAACTGGGTCCTAGGGGCACGTGGC
>CALIFY010000031.1 GCA_938021675.1 uncultured Acidimicrobiales bacterium | reverse complement strand
ATAGCCATGGATGGATGAGATTTTTGTGCATCGCGCGGTAGTAGGAGTTGGTAAGTCGAGTTGCCCGTTGGGGATTGAATAAGGCCAAGCTATTTATCCCTGTGGTGACTGCGTTGCGGATTGCTCTTCTCTTGGCATGCCTTGTGGAGTCCATTCTTTCCAACTTCCCATATTGGTAGAAATCGTTCATTCTTTGGACGGTGACTGTAGTCGGTTGAAACTAAAGCTCGGCCTAGGTGAACGACTCGCCGATGACGGGGTCGAAAAGACTTCGAGAAAGATGGTGGGTGATGCTAAGGGCTCCCGATCGGTGGAGGTGGCGGCTCTCGTCGCCGGTCGGTTTGAGTACCCTTGATCGTCATGCGTATCGCAGTCGGCTCCGACCACGCTGGATTTCAGCTCAAACAAGACATCGTCGATCATCTCCACGCCGCAGGACATGACATCGTCGATCTCGGAGCCGATGACACGACTTCGGTCGACTATCCGGACTTTGGTGCCGCCGTCGGTCAGGCGGTGGCCAGCGGCGACGTCGAAACCGGCATAGCCCTCTGCGGAAGTGGAATCGGAATCTGCATCGCCGCGAACAAGATCGTTGGTGTCCGCGCCGCGACCGTTCACGATGTGACCTCTGCTCGGCTGGCCCGGCAGCACAACGACGCCAACGTGCTGTGCATCGGTGCGCGCTTCGTCGGTCCCCAGGTTGCCTTGGACGCCGTCGATGCGTTCATGGCCGCCGATTTTGAAGGCGGTCGCCATACCAGGCGTGTAGAAAAGATCTCGAAACTCGAACAGCGTTCGTAATGCCCTGCCCCGTCAACAGCCAACGAGGAGATAAGACGACTCATGCCGTGGCCAACCCTGCAAGATGAAGAGGTACTCCGCCTCACGAAGGCCGAAACGGATCGGCAGAATACCGCCCTCCAACTCATCGCCTCAGAAAACTTCGCTTCGCCGGCGGTGATGACCGCAACCGGCTCGGTGTTTACCAACAAGTACTCCGAGGGCTATCCAGG
The DNA here is from genome assembly GCA_938021675.1 of uncultured Acidimicrobiales bacterium. Classification (GTDB taxonomy): domain Bacteria; phylum Actinomycetota; class Acidimicrobiia; order Acidimicrobiales; family SZUA-35; genus JAHELU01. Next base: position 59,223 of record CALIFY010000031.1, on the reverse strand, counting down.
GCGCCGCTATTACGGTGGCAATCAGGTCGTCGACCAGGTCGAGGATCTCGCCAGGCAACGAGTATGCGAGTTGTTCGGCGCCGAACACGCAAATGTGCAGCCCCATTCCGGAGCCAACGCCAATATGGCCGTGTATCAGGCTCTTCTCGAACCGGGTGACACGGTGCTCGGCTTGAGCCTGGATCACGGTGGTCACCTCACCCATGGCTCCCCAGTAAACGCTTCGGGTCTGATGTACAACTTTGTCGGCTACGGCGTGACCGAGAGTGACGAGCGCATAGATCTCGACCAGGTACTGGCCTTAGCCAACGAACATCGCCCGAAACTAGTGGTGACCGGTGCCACCGCCTATCCCCGAACCATCGACCCCGAGCCGTTCCGTAAGGCTGCCGACTCGGTTGGGGCCTTGTTGATGTTCGACGCAGCCCACATCGCTGGTCTGATCGCCGGCGGAGTTCACCCAAACCCGGTCGGTATCGCCGACGTCGTCACCTTTACCACCCATAAGACCATGCGGGGCCCCCGCGGCGGGTGCATCCTCACCACATCAGATCTGGCGGCGGCGATCGACAAAGCGATCTTCCCCGGCCAACAGGGTGGTCCGCAGGAGCACGCCATCGCAGCCAAAGCCATCGGGTTCGCCGAATCGGCGACCGACGAGTTTAAGGCCTACGCAGCTCAGGTCGTCGCGAACGCCTCGGCGCTAGCCAGTGCAATGGGGGAGGAAGGGTTCCGCTTGGTGTCTGGAGGCACCGATAACCATCTCCTTCTCATCGACCTTCGGCCCTTCGATGCCGAGCTGACCGGCAAGGAAGCTCAGATAGTGCTCGACGAGGCAGGTATCACCCTCAACCGCAACTCCATCCCCAACGACCCGAGGTCACCGTTCGTGACCTCAGGCCTGCGGATCGGGACGCCGGCGGTAACCACCCAGGGTATGACCGAGCCGGAGATGGTCGAGATTGCTCGGTTGACGGCGGCAACACTTCGCAATCGCACCGACCCTTCGGCGGTGGCAAACATCCGCGAAGAGGTGCGCCAACTTTGTGCCCCCTTCGCTCCGTACCCACAGTCGTAACGCCCGGTCGTAACACACGGTCGTAACGCACGGTGGTAACACACGGTCCCCGCTGCTGAGCGGCCGACATATACGGCTTGGATCGCACCGGGTGGTGGCTTTCGCGGTGTAGCGTCGGAAGCGAAGATGAGGCCCGCTCTAACGTCGTACCTCGTCATCGCTGCCGTCGCTGCGGCGGTGACCCTGGCACTCGTTCCACTCGTTCGCCTCCTCGCTCGATCGACAGGCTTGTTGGTCGAGCCTGATTCCCGTCGCATGCACGAGCAGCCGACCCCGCTTCTCGGCGGGTTGGCGATGTACATCGGATTCGTGTTCGGTTTCGTTGTTGCATGGCTTTCGGGTTTGTTCGAGGCCGTGTTTACCAGCACCACCGAACCGATCGCGGTGCTGGCCGGTGCGACGGTCGCCTGCGTGGTTGGCTTGCTCGACGATGCCCGGGACATCTCGGCGCCAGCGAAGACCGCTGGAATGAGTTTCGGAGGACTGCTGCTCGGCATCGGTGGGGTGAGCATTATCTGGTTCCGGATTCCGTTTCTCGACGTGTTCGTTCTGCCATACGACCTGGCATTGCTGTTATCGGTGGTGTGGGTGCTGGGAATGGCGAACGCGGTCAACTTCATCGACGGTCTCGATGGGTTGGCCGGAGGAATCATCTGCATCGGTGCCGGTGCGTTCCTCCTCTACGGGTTCCGACTCGGTCAGGTTGAGCTGCTACTGCCGGGCAATATCGGTCCGCTCATCGCCGCATTGGTGGTGGGAATCTGCGTCGGATTTCTTCCGTGGAACATCTACCCGGCCCGGATTTTCATGGGTGACGCCGGCAGCCTGCTGCTCGGGACGTTGATGGCCGCATCGACCATGGCCGTCGGCGGACGAACCCCTGATCCCTTCAGTGGCCAAACGTTTTTCTTCTACGCCCCGCTCGCTATCCCGCTGATGATCCTTGGCGTGCCGGTCGTTGATACCGCCTTTGCCATCGTGCGTCGCGCCACCCACCGAAAGGGTCTGGCTACCGCCGACAAGGATCACCTCCACCACCGGCTGGTCCGCCTTGGGCATGGGCACCGACGGTCGGTCGGGATTCTCTGGTCGTGGACTGCGTTGCTGTCGGCGTTCGTGCTCTATCCAACGTACAACGAGGGCCGTGGCGACGGGATCGTCCCGATGGGGGTAGGGGCGTTGGCGCTGGTGCTCTACACCCTATTCCATCCCGGGCTTCGGCTTCAGGGCCACCGGTCACTGTGGGCAGCACCTGTACCGTCGATGTCGGATGACCAAACGGGCCCCGAGTTTGCCCCGGGCTCTCCGGCTGCGATCGCTGCCGCCGGCTTCCTCGATCCTGACCCCAACGCCGGGACGGGCCCTGTCCAGAGTCGCCCCCCTCGCCGTCGGCCGCTCGAGGTGGCGCCGGAACGGACCGCGGCGCTCCGTCGGGCCCTACCGCGGGGCAAACCGAGGGCCGGCTCTCGCCGCTAATTTTGGCGGATCTCGGCTCACCAACGTTGCGATTGCGTGAACGGTGCGATCTGGATTTTTGGTCGGGATGACCTGAATTGGAGATTTACCAACTGAGCAGTAGGGCAAAACGGTGGCGTCGGCGGACGATGGCTGGCGGGTGACCGATGGCAGGTTGCGGTTAGTCTTAGGCATTACCTATCGTTTCGATCGGTACACGGCCCGCTGGGTGGCCGTTCCGAAGACGGAGAAGCCCGCACCGATCGTCGGACGGGCAGCTGGCGCATGTTGCCGCCAGCGGATACAAGGTGTGAGGGTCCGGTGAACGCCGAGAAACCCAATCTGGGTCGAGAGATAAGTCAGGGCAGCGGTGGATACGAGCTTGTGCTCGGCCCCGTGCTGCTCTCGCTTCTTGGACTTTGGATAGATAGTCAGCTGGGTACGACACCGTGGCTCACCGTCGGCTTCGTCATCGCTGGATTCGCCGGAGCGGTATGCAGTATTTACTTCCGTTACCGTCGCGACATCGCGCAGATCGAAGCCGAAACGGCGGCCATTCGTCAAGCCACCCGTGGTGGCGATGGACAGGCATCGGAACCGCGATGATCTCTGCCCACACACGCCAATGGGGGCGACACGAATGTCGTCCACCCCGTGAGGTGTTCGACGCATGACCGACGTCGCAGCGGCCATGGCCAGCCCCGTCCCCGGTCCGGCGCCTGGAGCGCAGGTAGCCCGTGACATGGTTCGGCGAGGAATGTTGATCTTGCCGATCGTGGTCGGTGTCGCCCTGGTGGTCGGTGGGCGAGAAGTGGCGCTATCCATCGGGTACGGCATGCTCGTCGTGCTCGCCAATTTCCTCGCTTCGGCCTATTTATTGGCTGGAGCCGCTCGGATCTCTCTTGGCTTGGTACCCTCTGTGGCGCTCGGCGGTTATGTTGTGCGGCTGGCCCTCGTCTTCCTGGCGGTGTGGTTGGTGAGGGATACCTCCTGGCTTCGCATGATTCCACTGGGCATCACCATTATTGCAACCCATCTCGGCTTGTTGGTATGGGAGCTCCGCCATGTTTCGGCGTCGTTCGCTCACCCCGGGCTGAAACCATCAGCGGCAGCGAATGCAGGCCGACTGGGACAACGGCCGCAACCGGCGGCCGGGTATCGGCCAGACCGATTCGACTCCGTGATGAAATCCGAAGCAATCCTGAAACCCGAAACCGTACGTAGTTACGAAACCGACTGATCGACTCACCCGAAAATACTTCTGGCGCAAGGAGCCTACGCAGTGTTCGGCCTCGAATTCCCGTCCATTGACAACTTGGTGAAGTGGCCGAGCTACTTCGGCGAGGGCACGTTCTACGGTCTCAACAAGATCGGCATCATCAGCCTGATCGCTTTGATCGTGCCCGTCCTGATGTTTCACTTCGCCCGCAAGGATCTGGTGCCGCGCGGCATGCAGAACGTGGTTGAACTCACGGTCGAGTTTGTCGAGCAGCAGATCATCATGCCCTCGATCGGTCCGGCCGGGATGCGGTACATGCCGCTGCTGCTCAGCATCTTCCTCTTCGTGTTCATCGGAAACTTCTTCGAGGTCATCCCGACCTTCCAGATGCCGGCCAACGCCAGGATGGCCAACCCGCTCATTCTCGCCATCGTCTCGCTGGTGACCTACGTCGGCGTCGGGTTCAAACATCACGGATTCAGTTTCCTGAAGGAAACCATTTGGCCGTCGTTCGTGCCGGTCGGCCTTCGACCGCTGGTTGGCCTCATCGAGTTCCTTACGGTGTTCATCATCCGGCCGTTCGCTCTGGCCGTCAGGCTCTTCGCCAACATGTTGGCTGGGCACATCCTCCTCGTCACCTTCGGCGTGTTGTGCATCACACTGTTCACCCTCTCGCCGTTGGTGATAGTGCTGCCCTTCAGCTTCATCATGCTTGTCCTATTAACTGCATTCGAGATGTTCGTCTCGTTCCTGCAGGCCTTCGTGTTCGCACTTCTCACCGCCGTATTCATCGACTCGTCGTTGAACCCCGCCCACTGATCGATCCGCCAGTAAGACCCTTGACGTAACGCAATCCCACCGCCGGTGGGACTTCACACAGGAGAGCAAACTCAGACATGAGCAATCTCGCATTCATCGCCACCCAGTCGTTGGAGCTGGCCCAGGAGGCGTTGGAGGCCGGCGATCAGCAGAACATCGCCGCCGCTGCCGGCGCCGGTATGGCATACGGCCTCGCCGCCATCGGTCCCGGTATTGGTATCGGTTACCTGGTCGGCCAGGCCGTTCAAGCCATGGCCCGTCAGCCCGAGGCCGCAGGTGCGGTTCGGACCAACATGTTCCTCGGTATCGCGTTCACCGAGGCGCTCGCCCTCATCGGTTTCGTGGTCTTCATCCTGCTCAAGTTCGCCTAGGGCTAGCGATGTACTACGCACTCCTCGCAGCCGAGGAAATCGCAGAGGAACCCTCGAACCCGATCATTCCCGTCTGGAACGAACTGTTCTGGGGGGCCATCTCGTTCTTCCTGCTGTGGGCGCTGATCCGTTACGTGCTTCTGCCACCGGTGCAGCGAGCGATGAACGATCGGGCGGCCACGATTCAAGCAGACCGAGACGCTGCAGATGCGGCGAAGGCCCAAGCGGTATCGGCATCGACAGAGCTGGAAGATCAGCTCGCAGGTGTCCGAGCCGAGGCGGCTTCGATCATCGAGCAGGCCAGATCAGAGGCCGACGCAGAGCGCGAGCGTCTCGTCGCCCGAGCTGAGCGTGAGGTTGCTGCGATGCGCGAAATCGCGGAAACCGAGATTCAGACCGAACGCGAGCAGGCGATGCAGGCGCTCCGCCCGCAGGTGGCCGACCTTGCGGTCGGTGCTGCGTCAAAGGTCATGAACGGCACCGTCGATCTCGGTCGGGCACGACCGGTCGTCAACCAGATTCTGAACAGTCCGAACTAGCGGCCCAAGAAGAGGCAATGAGATGGATTTGCTTTACATAGTTGCTGCACAAGAAAAGAACGGGCCGCACTTTGTCGGTGACCTCCGAGAGGTCTACTGGGGAAGTATCGCGTTCTTCGTCGTCGCTGGGCTGCTGATCTGGAAGGTTGGCCCCATCGTGAAAGAGGCGCTCGCCGATCGCACGTCCCGGATCGAACAAGAGCTGAACGAGGCAAAACAGGCGAGGGCCGAAGCCGAAGCGGCACTGACCTCGAGTTCTGCAGATCTACCAGATCTCGCCGACGAAGAGGAACGCATCCGGGTCGAAGCGGCGACAACCGCCCAGAAGCTCAAGGTCGATCTCGTGGCCCGAGCCGAGGCCGAAGCCGAGTCGACCCGCGAGCGAGGCCGGGCAGAGGTTGCCAACCGGAAACGACAGGCCCAAGCCGATCTCGCGGCCGAGATATCGGAATTGACCCGCAGAGGCGCAGAAGCAGTCGTGGTAGACGGCCTCGATCCGAAGGCTCAGAACCAGCTGATCGAGAACTACATCAACGAAGTGGGGCAGATGTGACGTCGACACGATCGACCACAGTCACAGCTCGAGGAGTGGAGTCATGAGTAGCGACCGAATTAGTGGCTATAGCGACGCCATCTTGGCGGTGGCTCGAGCCGAAGGCAATCTTGAGGTAACCCGGTCTCAGCTGACCGATGTCGCTCGTGCCGTCGAAGGCGACGACCGACTCCGGGCCGCGCTGAGCAACAACCTCATGCCGGCGACAAATCGAGTCCAGATCGTCGACGACATTCTCGGCGGCAAGGCCACAGACGTAACCCGAGCACTGGTGGGCATGATCGTCGTCGCCGGTCGAGGGGGCGATCTCACGGCCATCGTGGACGGTTTCGTTCACGCCGCCGCAGCGTCTACCGGACACCGAGTGGCGGTGGTTCGCAGCGCCGTCGCGCTCACCGAAGAACAACGGATCAGGCTCGGTCAAGCGTTGAGCGCCAACGCCGGCGGGCCTGTCGAACTACAGAATGTCGTCGACCCCGAGGTCATCGGCGGTGCCGTTACCACCATTGGCGACACCGTCATCGACGGATCGATTCGAACAAGACTTAACCAGATGAAAGACGCGCTCTAAACACTGCCGGCAGAACATCAGCGCTGTCGGCACAAGATCAGCGCTGTCGGCACTAGAGACGCCGCCCGTCCGCCCGAACTCGAAGAAGACCAAGAGAGAGAATCCCAGATGGCACTGTCCTTCGATCCGAATGAAATCACCTCTGCCCTTCAGCGCAACCTCGATGCGCTAGACACCGACGTCCGGAGCTCGACCGTTGGCCGGGTAGCCGAGGTCGGTGACGGCATCGCCAGGGTAAGCGGCCTTCCGAACGCGTCGGTCAATGAGATGCTGCGCTTTCAAGACGGCACGATCGGGTTGGCCCTCAACCTCGATGAGGACACGATTGGAGCGGTTGTCCTCGGTGGCGTAGATGCCATTGAAGAAGGCCAATCGGTGGAAGCCACCGGCGAGATTCTTTCCGTGCCGGTAGGCGATGGCGTGGTCGGTCGAGTGGTCAACATGCTCGGCGAGCCGGTCGACGGCAACGGTCCACTGTCAGACGTCGCACCACGGCGGATGGAAATCCAGGCTCCCGGAATCCTCGGCCGCCAGCCGGTCCACGAGCCGGTTCAGACCGGCATCAAGGCCATCGATTCATTGATCCCGATCGGGCGGGGCCAGCGTGAGCTGATCATCGGCGACCGAAAGACCGGAAAGACGACGGTCGCAATCGACACCATCCTGGCCCAAAAAGGGCTCGGGATGAAGTGCATCTATGTAGCGGTCGGGCAAAAAGGCTCGACGGTGGCCCAGACGGTCAACTTGTTGCGGGAACACGGAGCGATGGACTACACCGTCGTCGTCGTGGCTCCGGCCTCCGACCCAGCACCGTTCAAGTTCCTGGCTCCGTACGCCGGCTGCGCGATGGGCCAGCACTGGATGGAGAACGGCCAGCATGCCCTCGTCATCTATGACGACCTTTCGAAGCAGGCTGAGGCGTACCGGCAAGTGTCGCTCTTGCTCCGACGCCCGCCGGGCCGCGAAGCGTACCCCGGAGACGTCTTCTACCTCCACAGCCGCCTGTTGGAGCGTGCAGCCAAGCTGTCTGATGATCGTGGAGCCGGATCGCTCACCGCACTGCCGGTGATCGAAACAAAGGCCGGCGACGTGTCGGCGTACATCCCGACCAACGTGATTTCGATCACCGATGGTCAGATCTTCCTGCAGGACGACATGTTCAAGTCGGGTATCCGACCGGCGGTCGACGTCGGTATTTCCGTGTCCCGAGTTGGCTCCGCAGCCCAGATCAAGGCCATGAAGAACGCGGTCGGCACGCTCAAATCCGACCTACAGCAGTTCCGAGATTTGGCTGCGTTCGCGGCGTTCGGCTCAGACCTCGACGCGGTGTCGCAGGCCCAGCTCGATCGCGGGTACCGGCTGACCGAACTCCTTAAGCAAGGCATCAACGCGCCGGTGCCAGTCGAGGAGCAGGTTGTGGCCCTCTACGCAGGTACCCGTGGGTACCTGGATGCGGTGGCGGTCGCCGACGTGATCCGATTCGAGTCCGAGTTGCTCGAATGGTTCCATAGCCGTCACTCCGACGTGCTCGACAGTATCCGCTCCCAAGGAATCGTTCCGGACGAAGAGGCTCTGGAAGCGGCGATCGCCGCCTTCGCCGACCAGTTCGTCGGCTCGGAATCATCGTCGTCAGAACCGGATGCCGAAGCCCAGGCCGACGCAACGACCAAGATGGTCGATGCGTCGAACACCCTGCCCGAAGAAGATGTCTCCCGAGTCGATTCGTGATCAGCCCAGACCGGGCCTTCCTGCCCTTGTCGGTGGCCAAACGAGTGGACGGTAGAAAGCCGAACAGTATGACCAAGACAACCGAGGACAACTAATGCCCGGTGGAGCCGAACGGATATTGCGGCGCCGCATCGGCAGCGTGAGCAATACCAAGAAGATAACGCGAGCGATGGAGCTGATCGCCGCCACCCGTGTTGCGAGGGCGCAGCAGCGGGCGAGGGCGGCGCGGCCATACTCAGAGCAGCTGACCGGAGTCATCGAGAACCTCGCTGCCGGTGGCGCTGATGTCGACCACCCATTACTCCGGGAGGTCGAGAACGTCGAACGGGTCGCCTTCATCGTGTGCGCCGGGGATCGCGGTCTGGCCGGACCCTACAACGCCCAGATCCTTCGATCGGCCGAGCGTGAAATTCAGGCGGTACGGTCCGACGGTGGTGACTACCGGATCCTGGCCATTGGCAAGAAGGTCGTCGACTACTTCACCTTCCGGGGCTACAACATCGATAGCCGTTTCGCCGGATTCACCGACAATCCAACATACGAAGACGCCCGAGACGTTGCCCGTCGGGTACGGGAACTGTTCGACTCCGGCGAGGTCGACCAGGTCGACCTGCTCTACACCGAGTTCGTAAGCCTCGGTACCCAGCGGCCGGTCGTTCGGCGGTTCCTCCCGCTCGAGTCCACCGCAGTGATGGCGGGAGAGGGTGGCGGCGACCAAGCCGCCTTGGCCGGATTCTCCTTTGAGCCATCCGCTGAGGGAGTTCTCGAAGACCTGCTGCCCCGCTACGTCGAGGCCCGCCTATTTACCGCCCTCCTCGATGCGGCAGCCTCGGAGCACGCTAACCGGCAGCGGGCCATGAAAGCGGCAACCGATAACGCAGAAGAGCTGATCGTCAAGCTCTCACGGGCCATGAACAGGGCCCGTCAGGAGGCGATCACCACTGAGATCATGGAGATCGTCAGCGGTGCTGAAAGCCTCAACACCACCGACGAAGAGACGAACATCGAAACCTTGATGACTGGAGCTGGAGACAGAGCATGACTGCCACCGAACCCCAACTGAAGGACGGCCGGATCGTCGCCATCGCCGGTCCGGTGGTCGACGTCGAATTCCCACCGGGGGCACTCCCCGAGATCAACGGTGCCATCGACTTTGAAGTGTCGATCGGCGGCGAGACCACCACGGTCATGGCCGAAGTGGCCCAACAGCTTGGCAAGAGCCGGATTCGAGCCGTTGCCCTGCGACCGACCGACGGCCTCCAGCGAGGCCAATCCGTTCGAAACCTCGGCCACGGGATTCAGGTCCCGGTTGGCGACGTGACCCTCGGCCACATTTGGAACGTGATCGGCGAGCCGCTCGACGTTCCCGCCGACCAACTAGACATCGGTGAGCGGTGGGCTATCCACCGTGACGCACCGTCGTTCGATTCTCTCGAGCCGACGAAGCAGGTGCTGGAAACCGGCATCAAGGTCATCGATCTTCTCACCCCCTACATTCAGGGTGGAAAGATTGGCTTGTTCGGCGGTGCCGGCGTAGGCAAGACCGTTCTCATCCAGGAGATGATCACCCGTGTAGCGTCAAACCACGGTGGCGTGTCGGTGTTCGCCGGTGTCGGCGAGCGCACCCGTGAAGGGACCGATCTCTTCTTGGAGATGGGCGAGACGATGATGGGCGACAGCGACCAAGCGGTGCTTTCCAAGGCTGCGTTGGTCTTCGGCCAGATGGACGAACCACCGGGTGTGCGCCTCCGGGTGGCGTTGGCGGCCCTGACCATGGCCGAGTACTTCCGGGACGTTCAGGGGCAGGACGTCCTTCTGTTCGTCGACAACATCTTCCGGTTCGTTCAGGCCGGTTCAGAAGTGTCGACCCTGCTCGGTCGTATGCCGTCGGCGGTGGGCTACCAACCCACGCTGGCCGACGAGATGGGCGAGCTGCAAGAACGGATCACCTCGACCGGCGGCAAGTCGATTACTTCGATGCAAGCCGTGTACGTGCCGGCCGACGATTACACCGATCCGGCTCCGTTCACCACCTTTACCCACCTCGACGCCACCACCGAGCTGAGCCGTGACATCGCAGCTCTCGGCATCTATCCCGCGGTAGACCCGCTAGCTTCCACCTCCACCATCCTCGCTCCCGAGGTTGTCGGCGACCGTCACTATCAGGTCGCTCGCCAGGTGCAGGAGATTCTGCAGCGATTCAAGGAACTGCAGGACATCATCGCCATCCTCGGTCTCGATGAACTCTCCGAGGAAGATCGCATCACCGTCGACCGTGCCCGTAAAGTGCAGCGGTTCTTGGCCCAGCCGATGTTTGCTGCCCAGCAATTCACCGGTCTCCCCGGCATCTTTACGCCGGTCGAAGAGACGATCGATAGTTTCGAGGCCCTCGTCACCGGCGAGCTCGACGATCTTCCAGAGCAAGCGTTCCTCAACGTCGGTGGTGCCGATGACGTCCGTGAGAAGGCTGAGCGTCTCCAGCGTGAGGCCAGTGCGTAGCAGTCAGATGGATTGCAGCGAACCTCGCCGCCGGCAGCCCGTGGTAAAAGGAGTATCGAGTTGACGATGCAGATTGAGTTCGTATCGCCCGAGGACATCCTGTACTCCGGGCAGGCGACCCAAGTCATCGCTCGTACCCGGGGTGGTGGCGACATTGCGTTCCTTACCGGCCACGAACCGTTTATCGGCTCGTTGCTGACCTGCGAGGCGCGGGTCTTCGAAGATGGTGGCGACGTCAAACGGTTCGCGGTTCGAGGTGGATTCGTCTCGGTGACCGGGTCGACGGTGACGGTACTATCCGACGCCGCCGTACCGGCCGCCGACATCGACGTGGTCGCCGCTCGCTCCGACCTGGCCGACGCCGAGGCGGCGTTGGAGGCGAACCCCGAAGACGCCTACGCCAAGGCCGACCGGGACTGGGCCGAGGTTCGACTCGTCACCGCCGGCGAGCGCGATACCGCCGGATCTCACTGATTACGTCGGCGGCCGTAGAGTAACCCATCCCATTCCGTCACCGACGGTCTGTCCGTCCCAGTCGTCGGCAACTTCGAGCGGGACGAGCCCGACCAGATAATCGGCGCCGCCGCGGTCGATGTATGCCGGGTGGTGGTCCCGGTCTTCAGCGATCCATTCGAACGAACGGTGGGCCGCCTGTACGAGCGGAAATCCGGTCCGGTCGCCGACGGCGGTCTCTATGTCGTCTGCCTCGGTTTGTAGCAACACGTCGAGTGCTCTGACCTGGAACAGGGTGTCGAACAGATCGAGAAGCTCATCGGGCTCGACGCGGTGGTCGACTCGGCACAGCGCCCCGCCCTCCTCAAGCTCATCGCAGACCGTATCGAGCATCAGACCAGGATCGTTTGTGTCGATCCCGATCCGTGATGACCACCCGTGGCCGATGACCTCCGCCGCCCCGAAGTGATCGGCCAGCATCGTCAACTGTTCTTCGGCGCTCAACTCATATACCCGAGACTGCGGGATCTTTGAACTTCGCCACGCCTCGAAGGCGTCATCGATGACGTCATCCGGTTGCTGATGGGGGCCAAATCCAACGTAGGCGACCGTCGACTGTCCCGGCGCCAACGGGCTTGAGAGGTCGAGCTGGAGCGCCAATCTCGACGCCGGTTTTGTACCGGCCATCTCCTCGCAAAGATCGGCTCCGATATCTTCAATCTGTGACCATGACCAGTGGTGTAGCCGTCGACCGCCGACCGGCACACCGGATAGACCCCGGTCGTCACTCGTAGCATCGAACTTGACCCGCCAGATTTGGGTGCGAGCCCGTTCCGTGTCGCCATCGCCGTCATCGCCCGGTCGTTCGTCGACCGGGCGTTCGTCGAACCGCTGGATTCGCGAACCGGTAGCGGTAGCCGAACCTCCACCGACCGTTGGCATCTGTCGTAAAAAGGAGTTCGTCGCCGTCGGGCTATCCGGTACGGTCGGGTCGATGTCGGCACTCGGTGCATCCGAACCCAGTGCGTCCGAACCCAGTGCGTCCGAACTTAGTGTGTTTGAACTTGGTGTGTCGGTGGTTTGGTGCCGGACTCGAGTGGAATGACCAGCGTCCTTTTCGTCGGCATCGTTGGTCGTTTCGTCGAGTGCCTCTCGTTTGGTGGCCGAACGAGAACCGAACCTCTTCTCCCACGGCCTGAACTCGAACAACGCGAACAAGGTAAACAAGGCGACTATCGACGCCGTAAGGACCAGCAAGGAATCGTCAGACCAGATGAAGAGCAGCGCGATCAGCACACCAGCAGCTAGGAGCGCCAGGAACAATGCAGCTGATCTCACCTTCAGGACAGTAGCCCTATCGGCATCGTTATGCTGACGAAAACCGATGTCAAACAAGTGTCATCGCACCCCACGAGAAGGGGCGCGAACAACCGGAAACCAGCATGAACTGCGACCTCTACCTTGCTTGTGACCGGGGTTGACCAGCTACTGTGTGGCCATGATTTCGCAGTGGATCTCGCCCGACCGCAACCTGGCGTTGGAGTTGGTCCGAACCACGGAAGCGGCCGCCATGGCCGCGGCCCGTTGGATGGGCCGTGGAGACAAGATCGGCGCAGATCAAGCCGCAGTCGATGCCATGCGGTCGGTGCTCGACGGAGTCGAGATGGATGGCACGGTCATCATCGGAGAAGGAGAGAAGGACGAAGCCCCGATGCTCTACAACGGGGAACGTATCGGCAACGGTCAACCGCCCCATACCGACATCGCAGTCGATCCGATCGACGGCACAACGCTGACCGCCGATGGTGGAGCGGGAGCGATCGCAGTGATCGCTGTCGCCGAGAAGGGGTCGATGTACGATCCGGGGCCCGCCGTCTATATGGAGAAGATCGCCGTCGGCCCCGAGGGTGCCGGCATCGTGGATATCCGCCTACCGATTGAGAAGAATCTGACAGCGTTGGCCAAGGCCAAGCGGATGGATGTCCGAAACCTAAACGCCATGGTTCTCGACCGGCCTCGCCACGCCGACATCATCGCCGAGATCCGCGAAACCGGGGCCCGGATAACCCTTATCCGCGATGGGGATGTGGCTGGAGCCATCGCCACCGCCTGGCCAGACTCCGGCATCGATATCTTGTTCGGCATCGGAGGTACCCCGGAAGGGGTAATTTCCGCCGCGGCGCTGCGATGCATGGGGGGAGATCTGCAGGGACGGCTCTGGCCTCGCGATGACGAGGAGCGGAATGCGCTCATCGACGCTGGCTACGATGTCGACAAAATAGTGGGTCTCGATGACCTGGTCGGCACCGACAACTGCTTCTTTGCCGCTACCGGCGTCACCAGCGGACCGCTGCTGCGGGGTATCCACTTTGGCGCCGACCGAATAACGACGCAGTCGCTTGTCATGAGGGGCCGGTCGGGCACGACTCGACTCATCGAGGGTCGCCACCGGCCGGACAAATTCGACTGATACGTTCCGATCGAGCGTTGGCCGGCGGGCTTACTCGGGAATGACGACGTCTTCTAGGCCTTCGGCCGCTTTTGGGAACGTCATGTTCAGGCCCTCTAACGTTTGGATCAGGATCTCCGACACCGCCAAGTTTCGGTACCATTTCCGGTCGGCCGGAATCACATACCACGGCGCGTCTTCGGTACTGGTGTTCGACAACGCCTCTTCGAACGCCTCTTGATACTGTTTCCAGCGGGCCCGAGGAACGAGGTCGCCCTGTTCGAACTTCCAGTTCTTGTCCGGTTCGTCGAGCCGAGCCTGGAGCCGTTCCCGTTGCTCGTCTTTCGAGATGTGAAGGAAGAGTTTGATGATGGTTGTGCCCTCGTCGGCCAGCATCTGTTCGAAGGCCACGATCTGGTCGTAGCGCTTCCGCCACCGTTTTTCGGCCACCAACTCCATGACCCGGACGACCAGTACATCTTCATAGTGGCTACGGTTGAAGACGACGAGCTCGCCGTTGCCCGGGACCTTGGCATGGATCCGCCAGAGGTAGTCGTGGGCCAGTTCCTTGTCCGTCGGCCGTTTGAACGACGCCACTCGGACACCGGTGGGATTCACGCCTTCGAAGACGTGCCGCACCGTCCCATCCTTCCCGCCCGCGTCCATGGCCTGGATGACGACCAGTACCCGCTCGCGACCCTGGGCCCAGAGCAGTTCTTGGAGAGCCTCTAGCCGTTCGTTTAGCTCGGACAGGTGGGCTCGGCCGCCATCTTTGTCCTTCGGATCCCAAAAAGGGGTGTCCCTGGTGTCCAAGGCAGAGAGATCGAGCTTCTGCCCAGGGCGGACTCGGTAGTGATCAATGTCGAACTCGCTCATCACGGTGCATGGTAGAGCGTGGCGGCTGAACAAACCGGTTCCGGCGGTCGAGGGCGTGTTCCCGACCCGTCTCCCCGCTGCGATCAGTCGTCGTTGGCGTGAGCTGCGATACCGTGGGGTACGTGATCGTGGCCGAAATCGAAATCTGCCACTCGCGCCCGATCGCCCCGACTCGGCGGGTGGCGCTTGGCAGCCGAAACCTTCCGATCGACCCGGCCCCGGGCGCCGGTGGCGTGTTGCTGGCCGGCATCGTGGCCCATACCGCCCCCCGAGTCGAGCCCGAACTTCGGGAAGATCTCGTCTCCGTGCTCGAAACGTTGGCCGCCGGACAACAGGTGGTCCAGCCGCGGGTCCGGCATCGTTTCCAGGTCGATCGGGTTGGCCTGACGACAAGCCCTCAGCGGTTGGTTACCGAAGGCGACACGCTGGCGTTCGATTTCGAGGACGAACTCGGCCGACCGGTACAGCTGGCCCTCGGAGCAATCTACGCTGCGGCGTCACTCCCGCTGGCGGCCCGGGGGCCGGTGTTCGAAGCGATTTTGGCGTCGTTGGTGTGGGGACGGCCGGTCGATGCCGGCTTCATATCGTTCGTCATGGGAGGACGAACCGCCGACCTTGCCGACCTGCGGGCCTGGAACGACCCGGTCGCCTGGGCGTTGGAAACCCTTGGTCTCGACGACGACGCCCCATCGAAGCGGGTGGTGCAACGCAAGTTTCGGTCGCTGCTTCGAGACGCCCACCCCGACCACGGCGGCCAGAGTACCGATGCGGCCGGTCGCATCGCTGAGCTGACGGAAGCCCGTCGGATCCTGCTCGCCTCGTGACCAGCACGTCGGCCAGCGGTTCGGGGGCGGCCGGGCTGGTACTGTTTCACGGCGCCGGCGGCGACCGTGACCACCGTCTGTTTGTCGCACTGGAGAACTCGCTCGACATCCCGGTTGGACGGATCAACTTTCCGTATCGAGCAAAGGGACCGGGTCGCCGGTTTCCTGACCGAATGCCCGTACTGGTCGATGCCGTCGAACAGGCGGTAGAAGAAGCGGCCGGTACGTGGGGGGTTGCCGCCGATCGCATCGTCGCCGGCGGGCGGTCGATGGGGGGTCGTGCCGCATCGGTGGCGGCGGCTGAGGGCCGGATCGAGCCGGCGGGCCTCGCCATGCTCAGCTACCCCCTGCACCCACCGGCCAAACCGGACAAGCTCAGGGTTGACCATTTCGAAGCGATCGATTGTCCGGTTCTGTTGATCCAGGGCCGTCGTGATCCGTTTGGCTCCCCGGACGAGTTCGCCGAACACCTCCCGTCGATCGCCGGGCCGCTGACCGAGCATTGGTTCGAGGCCAACCATGACCCACCGGCCGGCCTCGACCCACAAATCGTCGACCTCGTCGACAGCTGGCTCAGGGGTCTTTGACCTGCCGTGATCGGTCCCCCAGGGTCGGGTCACCGGGATTGAACTCCTCAAGCTCTCGATTCGCCGTTTCGGGGAAGGCGAGCAACACCAGACCGGCGACGAGCAGCGGCGCCCATGCCATCGAGGAGATGGCGTCGCCGAGATCGCCCCATCGAACCGACAACTGGCCGACCACCACGAAACCTATGACACTGCCCAACACCACCAGCAGGTCGATAAGGCCTCCGACCCTGCCTCGGGCCCTGGTTGGGAAGAGCTCGGTCTGGTAGCCCCGCAGCGCCGGGACGGCGGCCGACGCCAACGTCACCGACAAGCAGGCGGCGACCCACAACCGCCACCCGTCCGACTGGTACGACAAGGCCGACATCACCGCGCTACCCCCCATGGCGATGGCTCCAAGCCAGCGGCGACCGAATCGATCGGCCAGAACTCCCGCCACGGGGATCGCCACCGTCGCCGGAATCGACACCGAAAGCTGAAACAGCGAGATGTCGGTGGCCGAGAAGCCCTGCTCATCTCGGAGAAACTCGTTCCGTAACTGGGAAGCGGGCGAGAGGAACAACGCGCCGACGAACGCCGCACCGCCGATCAACGCGAACCGGTACCAGTTGATGACACCAGGCGACCGGTGGGAGTCGGCCATCGTGAAGCGACGGGTCTCCGGCAGGTTGCGGCTGATCCACCACAACAGTGGGATGAAGAGAAGCGGTACGAGATACACCGTGCGCCAGGCCCCGTCGAAACGGTCGGCGATGGGGAGAACCCAGATGACCAGGGCGGCCCCGAAGCCTGCGGTGAGCGTCATGAAGCTGATGCTGAGGGCGCGGGCGCCGGCCGGAACTTGTTCGGTGGAGGCCAGCGTGATCAAGGTGAACAACCCGGTGGTGAGCCCCCGGGCCACGGCCTGAGAGGCACCGAGTGCAAACATGCTGGGAGCGATCGCCCCGAGGGCGGTGAACACGATGGCGGCGAAGGTGAAGGCGAGGATCAGCGGTCGTCGGCCTCGCCTGTCGGCCCACCACAGGACACCGGCGGGGAGCAGTACACCGACGCGTACCAGGGCCAGCGTGTTCGCCTGGACGTCGTCGGCGACCCCGAAGTCCTCGGAGGCGAAGGTGATCGTCTGCCCGATGAGTACCCCCATGTATCCGGCCATGGTGCCGATGGTTCCCAAGAAGGCGATCATCCGGGTGGTCTCGGTCGAAACGACGTCTTTTGGCCACCAGAACCGCCGGCGTGGCGTTCGGTCGGTTTGGGCCAGGCCGTACCGCATCAGCGGCCAAAGGTATGGCCACCAAAGCGGCAGATCGAGCTTGTACTCGGTCCGCTCGTTGACCCGGTACTGGGGGCTTGAGCCGTTGCCCGCCGTTACGACCGGCTCAACGGTGAGTCGGCGACGATACGCCTTGAACGGGCCATCGGTACTGATCCAACTGTCCGGCCCGTCCGCCGCTTCGACGAGCAGGTCACGGCGTTCGGTGCGGAGCTGGTCGAGTTCTTCCTCGCCGACCAGGCGTGTTCGGTCGATCGTCGCCATCAGCGGTCGGGCGAGTCGGCCGACCGTTCCCCGGCCTTGCCGGACGCATCCAGCTGGGCCGCTACCCGCCTGTTTGCCATCCACAAAAGGAGGCCGACGATGACCAATGGCCCAACGACGAGCAGGATCTCATCCCATCCGCCTTGGTGGGCCAGGACGTGAACCCGTGGCCCCTGGAATGTTTGGGCCGCCCACGACGGTTTCATATGTACAAAGCGTAGGCCGATAGCGTGGAGACCATGCCCGACAACTCACCAATCGCTGCTACCGACTCCGATTCGATCGAATCGCCAGCTGGTACGACCGGAGGCGACACCAAGACGGACACCTCCGGGGGTGACATGTATGACGCGGTCGCCAACGTGGTTAAGGTCATTCGGCCGGCTGTTCAAGCCGACCAGGGCGACATTTTCCTCCGCGGAGTCGAAGAAGACAGCGGGGTGGTATCGGTCGAACTCGTCGGTGCCTGCGTCTCATGCCCGGCCTCAACCCAGACCCTCAAGGAGGGTTTGGAGCGTATTCTGAAGCAACGGGTCCCGGGTGTGACCGAGGTTCGCCACGTTGGTGAGACCCTGGTTGGCGCCGACGACGGCACCGCGGTCTCGTTGTAGCCGGGGTTTGCCGCTGCAACCGACGGCGTGCCACGTTCTCATCGATGGTGAAACGCATCGATGGTGAAACGCGCCGGGGGCGGACCGTTGCCGGCCCGCCTCCAACATCATTCGGCTATCGCCATCACTCGGCTATCGACGCTGTGCCTGCAGGTTGTCCCTGATTTCAGTGAGGAGATCGACCTCACTTGGACCACCGGCCTCTTCGACCTTGTTCGTGGCCCGGTTGTAAGCCTTGACCATGAAGAAGATCACGATTGCCAGCAGGACAAAGCTGATCACCGTGGTGATCCAGGTGCCGATCTCGATCGTCGGTTCCTGGAAAACGACCGACCCATCATCCAATGTCACCTCTTGTGACCCGCCGAGGCCGATCCGGATGCTTGAGAAGTCTGGCTGACCGAAGATGCGGGCAACGATCGGCATGATGATGTTGTCGACCAAACCCTGCACGACCGGCTGGAAGGCCAGGGCCATGATGAGTCCGACCGCCGCCTCGAACACGTTTCCTTTGTTGATGAAATCCTTGAACTCTTGTATCACTAGTATCTCCTTTTGGGTGCCGCCCTGGGCACCTCAGACAAGGCCGGATCCTCGCCCGGATCCGGCCAACGAAGACTTTACCCAACGCGGTGCGTGTTGAACCATTAGGTTCGCTCGGTGTCGCTGGCCGTGGAGCGCGTTGGCTGCTGGGGCTATCGGGCGACGTAGACGGATACGTGGACATCGCATGTTTTGTCGAATGCTCGACGATCCCAATCCCCGAACCGTTCGGCCAACACCAAGCCGGCGTCGGTGGCTAGTTCGTCGAGCTGATTTGGTGTTAGCCAACGGAGAAGCCACGGGCGGGCGGTGATCCCGGTGTCATCGATCTCAAGGTGCTGACCGAGCATGGTCTGGGTTGTGGTGTCGACCGTCGTTGCGGTGACCACCAGCTGGTCGTGTGTCCGGTCACGAACCCCGATCGATGGCACCTGGCTCGACTCGTCGGCCAATACGGTGCCATCGAGCGCTTCGATGATGACGACACCATCGGGTGCCAGTATGCCCGTCACCTCGGCCAGCAGTTGACGTTGGGCGTGCTCGTCAGCGAGGTTGAAGAGCGTGTTGAAGGCGATGAGTACACCGGGCAGCGGTCCCCGAAGTGGCAACGCCCGCATGTCGGCAAGGACGCGGTGAATCGGTGGCGAACCGCTTGATCCGGCCACCGTCGGGGGACAGCGGGCCAGCATCGTCGGCGATGCGTCGAGTCCGACTACCTCGACACCGGCCTCGACAAGCGGAACGGCCAATCGGCCGCTCCCGACGCCGAGTTCGACTATCGGCCCACGGCCACACCGGTCGGCGACGAAGCGAGCGGTGGCATCGGCATCGGTCACACCGTCGTACCAACGGTCGTACACGTCGGTAAAGGAGCGGCCGTATGCGTCGGCCCGGTGCAGGTCTATGCGATCGGTCTGCTCGTCTTGGTCCACGGATGCTTTGGTGCGGTCGCTATCGATCGGAGAGGGAGAGGTCAGGGAAGTAGTATGCAGCCGATGGGCCGGCGAATAGCGATCTACCGCCGCCGGTTGTGCGATGAGAGGAACGAGCATGAGCGTCCGAGTTGAGGTTGCCGAGCTGCCGTCGGAGATTCTGGCTAGAGGACCCGGGTTTCTTCTTACCTCGGTGGTCGACAGCCGTCCGCACGCCGCCCACCTGGCGTTTGAGGTGGCAGCCGCCGATGGTCAAGTTCAGCTGCGGGCCAAGGCGGGACGAACCAGCCGGTCGAATTGTGAGAGACGACCGGCGGTGACGGTGCTGTGGCCCTCGGTCGACGACGATGGGCACAGTCTGATCGTCGACGGCGAGGCTCGCCTCGATGGCGATGATCATGTGATCGTCGTTGCCGTCAACGCGGTGCTGCACCGCCCGGCGCCTGGTCGGTAAGTCGCTAGCCTGGTCAGGTGACCCACTACCTCGACAACGCGGCGACCACGGCGATCCGCCCTGGCGCGCTTGAGGTTATGGTGCCGCTTCTCGTCGACGGCTACGGAAATCCGTCGGGTGCCCATCGGATGGCCCGGTCAGCGAACCGGGTTATCGATGAGGCCCGGGAGACCATGGCCGACGTTCTCGGGTCGACGCCGGGCCACATCGTGTTCACGTCGGGCGGCACAGAGGCCGACAACCTCGCGATCCGCGGCGCGGTCGAATCCGGTGGTGTTGCGGTGTGTTCGGCCATAGAGCATCACGCCATCCTCGATCCGGTCGAATATCACGGTGGGCGGGTGGTAGCGGTTGGCCCCGACGGACGGATCGATCTCGATCGCCTGGCCGACGCCCTCGACGATCGAGTGGCCGTCGTCTCGGTCATGGCGGTCAACAACGAGACCGGGATCGTGCAACCCATCGATGAGGTGGTGGCCCTCACCCGAGAACGAGCGCCCCAGGCCTTGATTCACACCGACGCCGTTCAGGCCCTTTGCTGGCTTGACCTTGCTGAGGTTCTGGCCGACGTCGACCTGATCTCGGTCAGCGCTCACAAGTTTGGCGGCCCCAAAGGAGTCGGTGCGCTGGTGGTTCGGGATCGGGCCAGTCAGCTCCGTCCGCTGCTCCATGGTGGTGGTCAAGAACGAGGCCGGCGGGGTGGGACCCACAACGTCGCCGGCATCGCGGCCATGGCCGTTGCCGCCGCTGAAACGGTGGCGGAACGCCCGATTCGGGTTCCCGCCGTAGCGGCTCGACGGGATCGGCTGGCCGACGGCATCCGAGCTGCGGTGGATGGGGTGATCGAGACGGGGGTGGTAAGCACCGACCGCTCGATAAAGACGGCAAACATGTGCCACCTTTGTTTCGAGGGCATCGAGAGCGAAGCGCTGCTCTTCTTGTTGGAAAAGCACGACGTCATGGCGTCGGCCGCGTCGTCGTGTTCGAGTGGGGCGATGGAGCCGAGCCACGTGCTTTCGGCGATGGGTTTCGATCGGGCGCTGGCGTTCGGCTCACTCCGATTGTCACTCGGCTACGCATCGACCGATGATGATGTCGACGCTGCGCTGGCTGCGGTCCCGCCGGCTGTTGCGCGGCTACGAGCGAGAGGCTGACCTGATGGCAGAGATTTTGGTTGCGATGTCCGGCGGTGTCGACTCCTCGGTCGCCGCCGCGCTCCTCGTCGATCGAGGGCATACCGTCGTCGGCGTGACCCTCAAATTGTGGGGAGGGGAGAGCGACTCCGGGTGTTGCTCGGTGTCCGATGTCGACGACGCCCGACGGGTGGCCCAACAGCTCGGCATCGATCATCACGTGTTCAACTTTGGCGATGAGTTCGACCGGTTCGTCGTCGACCCCTATGTCGCCGACCACCAAAGCGGTCGGACCCCGAATCCTTGCATCGAATGTAACCGACACATCAAGTTCGACAAACTCTTCCGCCGCGCTGACGCCCTCGGCTTCGACCGTATCGCCACCGGTCACCACGCCAGAATCTCAACCGACGATCATGGAATCCGTCGTATCGCTCGGGGCGCTGATGCGGCCAAGGATCAGTCCTACGTGTTGCACATGCTCGATCAGACCCAGCTCGCTCGGCTGTCGTTCCCGGTCGGCGATCTTGCCAAAGACGATGTCCGTCGTCTCGCCGGTGAGCTCGGTCTGCGCACCGCAAACAAACCGGACAGCCAAGATGTGTGCTTCATCCACTCCCAAGGAGGCCGGCAAGTATTTCTCGGTGATCGGATCCCATTGCGGGCGGCTCGGGTCGTCGACGGTGATGGCCGTGAGGTCGGCTCGGTGGATTCGATCGAGCTCGTCACCTACGGCCAGCGAAAGGGTTTGGATCTCGGTGGTGATGCCGAACGGAGGTACGTGGTCGACATCGACCACGGCGGAGCGACGGTGACCGTCGGTCATCAAGAGGAGCTTCTCGTCGATCACCAAACGATCGATGATCTTGCTTGGTCGCACGAGCCGTTGCCCGGTGAATTTTTGGTGCAGTGCTCGGCCCACGGTCGGCCGCAACCGGCGGCGTTGGTCGTCGGCGGCGATGAAGATCAGCTCCGCTGGCTTGACCCGCAACGCCGGGTGGCGCCCGGGCAGGCCGTCGTGCTGTATCGAGGCGATGATGTTGTTGGAGGCGGTACCGCCGGCCGTCACCGACCGAACCGGTGACCACGGTCCTGCCCCCTGAACGGCTCGACGAGGCGGTCGCCGCCCTCGCTGACGGCGAGCTGGTGGCGTTCCCAACCGAAACCGTCTACGGGCTCGGAGCCGACGCTGGTCGGAGTGACGCGGTGGCCCAGATTTTCGCGGCCAAGGGCCGACCGGTCGGCCATCCGCTCATCGTGCATATCTCCGACCTGGCCAATCTCGACCGATACGCGGCCCGGGTCACGCCTCAGGCGCTGGCGCTGGCTGAGGCTTTCTGGCCGGGTCCGCTCACCCTCGTGGTCGACCGTACCGACGCCGTCGCCCCCGAGACGACCGGGGGACTTGGCACGGTGGCGCTTCGAGTGCCGGATCAGCCGGTGGCGATGGAGTTACTGGAGCGGTTCGGTGGCGGTATCGCCGCCCCGTCGGCCAACCGGTTCGGTTCTGTGAGCCCGACGACGGCCCGCCATGTCGTAGATGACCTTGGCGACGTGGTGAACATTGTGCTCGATGGTGGCCGTTCGGCGATCGGGGTTGAGTCGACCATCGTCGACGTGTCGGGAACGGGGGAAGCGTCGGGGGGTGCCCCGGTCTTGTTACGACCAGGGGGGATCTCGACGGTGGAGCTTGAGTTCGTCGTCGGGCCGATACTCGATGGACGGTCGGGGCCGGCGAGAGCGTCCGGGATGTTGGCCTCGCACTACGCCCCCCGAGCGGTGGTGACGGTGGTCGACGACCAGGCCGACCTTCGGCGAGCGCTCACCGCTGCGATGACCGACGACCCCACCAACGGTGAGACGGTGGGGGTTATGGCGCCGATCGCCGTCGATCATGAGCCGGCCTGGAAACTACCGGCCGATGCAGGCGGGTATGCGGCCGAACTGTATGCAACTTTTCGTGACGCCGACCGGGAGGGGGTTGACCGGCTTGTCGTCCTACCACCGTCCGATGGTCGACTGCTGGACGCGGTGCTGGATCGCCTCCACAAGGCGGCAGCACCCCGCTAACCAGTGTGATGGCCGGGGCCGCTCATTCAGTCATCTGCCGGTGCAGATGCAACGTCGCCGGCTCGTCTGCCTCGACGGCGGCCGCCACGCTTTTTCGCAACCAGTTGGGTGGTGGCGGTCACCGCTTCGACCTCCGGCACCGGTTGATCGCCGTCGAGGACCGACCGCATGAGGGTGATGTGCTCCGGCTCGCTGCCGCAGCACGCACCGATCAAGCTGGCTCCGGCCTCTCTGGCTCGGACCGCATAGGCCGCCATCACCTCCGGAGTCCCGGTGTAGTGCAGCTCGGAACCGTGCCACTCCGGGATGCCGGCGTTGCCCTTGCTGATCAACACCAGCTCGGGGTTCACCTCGTGCATCTGACGGATGGCCGCCTCGGTGTCGGCCAGGTTGTTGCCACAGTTTGCGCCGATGGCGTCGAGCCCGAGGCGGGTCGCTAGCTCACCGGCCATGGTGCCGGTCACCCCCATCATGGTACGGCCGGCGGTGTCGAAGCTCATGGTGGCGCACACCGGTAGGTCGCAGGCTCGCCGGGCCCCTATGGCCGCCGACTCAAGCTCTTCGAGCGATGACATCGTCTCGATCCATAGTACGTCGGCGCCGCCGGCCGCGAGGCCCTCGGCCTGTTGCTCAAACGCCGCGGCGCATGCGGTAGGGGACATCGAACCCATCGGTTCTAGCAGTTCACCGGTCGGTCCCATCGAACCGGCCACGACGACCATTCGGTCGGGGTGGTTGGCCATGGTTGACTCGGCGACCTCGCGGCCGAGTCTGGCCGCCGCTTCGTTCAGCTCGAACACCTGGTCTTCGAGTTTGTGAAGAGCAAGCCGGTAGTGGGTGCCGCCGAAACTGTTCGTCAGGAACAGGTCGGATCCGGCGTCGACATAGGCCCGATATGCCGACTTGATCTTTTCCGGCTCGTCGATGTTCCACGCCTCGGGCGGATCTCCCGATTCGAGCCCTCGGCGGAACAGCTCCGTTCCGGTCGCCCCATCGATCAGGGCGTACCCGCGGCGGGACAGAAGCGTGTCGAGAACGGTCATACTTCGAGGATAGGCGTGCTTCGGTCACAGCAAACCACAGGCGTGCCATGTCTCACTTCTCCAAATGCTGGTCTCACTTGTCCACTGAGGGCGCGTCCACCGAGGCCGACGGATGTCCCGAGAGCTACGGCGGGCGGTTCTCGGCATGTTCTACACTGCGCAGTGGAATCTCCGGCTCCGTTGTACGAGACGAGAATTAGCCGGAAGAACACGAACGGAGGGCAACACGTGAGCTACCCCCCGCTGCGACGCGATGGTGTTGAGCCAAACGTCGAAGACCCGGTCGAGCAACGTCGGTATCGACAACGCCAGTGTGCCCTCGGATACCGGCTCTTCGGGGCCCTCCGTTGGGGGCAGTCCGGTGATGGGCACATCAGCGCCCGCGACCCCGAGCGTCTCGACCATTTCTGGTTGCTTCGCTATGGCGTGCCCTTCGACCAGGCGACGGTGGCCGATCTCGTGCTCGTCGGGCCCGACGGATCGGTGGTCGATGGACCCGCCGTCGACGGGCGCGGGGCCGGGTCGGCCGAGATCAACACCACCGCGTTCCACATTCACATGCCGATCCACGACGCACGGCCCGATACCGTGTGCGTGGCTCATACCCACACGGCGTATGGCACCCCATGGTCGGCCGCTGTCGCTCCGTTCGAGCCGGTCAGCCAAGAGGCGTGCTCATTCGTGTTCAGCCAGTCGATATTCGACGGTGAGGAACTGAATGTGATGGATTTCGCCACCGGTCAGCGGATCGCATCGGCGATGGGAACGACCCGACTGTGCATTCTCCGCAACCACGGACTGTTGACCGCTGGTGGTTCGGTGGCCGAGGCCGTGGGATTCTTCGTGATGGCCGAACGGGTCGCCGAAGTTCATGTCAAGGTGCCGCAGCGGGTACCGATTTCCGACGAAGGGGCAAAGAAGGTTGCCGAATGGGCTGAGAACCCGGTTGTCGGGTGGCAGTCGTTCGAGTTTTTGTGCCGGACGTTGATCCCCGACCCTACCGTCGTCGACTGAGCGGTTGGCCCGGCCTCACCCGGTCGCCGGTTCGCCGATCTTGATACCGCGTATCCTCGCCTCGGTCAGCACTGCACCCGGCAGGCTCGGGGTGAAGAGCACATCATTTGTCTCGACCGCGTGGTGTTCACCGGCGCCGCGAAGCGTCACCGGCGCCGGCTCGGTGGTCGTGACCCGAAGGGCGAGGCCGAGTGCTCCACCGGTCAGGTCGAGAGTGGCGTCATCGTCGGCCGCGGTTTGCCGGGCCGGCCCGAAGGTGGCGATCCGATTTCGTCGGAACAATACGGCGTCGACCATCTGCATCGGGTCTTTGATCACAAAGCCGGCCGGGACGAACACGATCCATCGCCTGGCCAGTTGATGGAGTATCCGGCCACCGAACCACACCGCGGCCACTCCGACCAGAGCGGCAACCCCAGCGAGAATCCAAAGTTCGGCCAGGATGAGGAGGGGAGCGGCCACGAGACCACAAAAAACGAGGCACCAGATCAACTCGATCGGCCCGAGCAAGGTGAAGGCCTGAGGTTTGAGGGCCATCCGTCGCTCCGAACCGTAGGCCGAGCCGTTGATCATCGAATCGCTGACGGTTGGGAGGAACATCACGACGGTCGTGACGGCGCCGTGGCCAACCGCCGACACCATGGCTTGACCTCCCCCGCTCAGCACCCCGATCAGGACACCGATGGCGGTGGCGGCCGGTGCGGCGGTGCGGCAGATCGTCAGGCTGATCGGCGACGGGACCAGGGTGGCCACCAACACCGTGAACCATGCCATCCAGGCCAAGATCTCGACGATTACGCGGGGCCCGTCGGCCGCCGACTCGATGGCGTTACCGAGCGCCGATCCGATGGTTGGTGGGGCGAACAGCCAAAGAATCCGAACCGGCCACAGACCGAGACGGTTGATAAGGTCGAGGCTCACGGCGTCCAGTGTGCCGTTGGTCGGGCGGGCCGCAACCAGCCAAGGCCGAGGAGCCCCTCGACGTCATCGGCCGTGGCTATTCTCAGTCTGTGACTATGGACTCTCCGGCATCCCGAATAGACGAGCTACGGGAATCGATCCGCTATCACAACGAGCGGTATCACGGCCTCGACGCACCGGAGATCCCCGATGTCGAGTACGACCTGTTGGTCCGTGAGTTGGAGGCGCTTGAAGCGGCCCACCCCGAGCTGGTCACCCCAGATTCGCCAACCCAGCAGGTGGGCGCCGCCCCATCGGCGACCTTTGCCCCGGTCGAGCACACGGTGCCGATGATGAGCCTCGACAACGCCTTTGATCGAAGCGAGCTCGATGGGTGGGCCGCCAGGTTGGTCAAAGGCCTCGATCTGGACGGCGAAGACGATCAAGGTGATGGCGCAACGATCCCGGCGGTTGGATACGTCTGTGAGTTGAAGATCGATGGTGTGGCCTGTTCGTTGCGCTACGAGGACGGCGTGTTGGTTCAAGCGGCGACCAGAGGCAACGGTCGGGTCGGTGAGGACATCACGGCCAACGTCCGCGGCATCTCCGTTATCCCAAACGAGTTAGGTCAGGCAGCGCC
The DNA here is from genome assembly GCA_938021675.1 of uncultured Acidimicrobiales bacterium. Taxonomy (GTDB): domain Bacteria; phylum Actinomycetota; class Acidimicrobiia; order Acidimicrobiales; family SZUA-35; genus JAHELU01. Next base: position 32,325 of record CALIFY010000031.1, on the reverse strand, counting down.
GGCCGTTATCGAGGTCCGAGGTGAGATCTACCTGCCGGTCTCGACCTTCTCAGCCCTAAACGACGCTCAGGAGGCCGCTGGTCTGCCTCGCTACGCCAACCCGAGAAATACTGCGGCCGGGAGCCTCAGGCAGAAAGATCCGTCGGTAACCGCCGGTCGAGGGTTGGCGTTTTGGTCGTACCAGCTCGGAGTTGTCGAGGGGGGCCCGAGCCTTCCCGGCCATGGCGACGCCCTCGATTGGCTCGACGAGCTGGGTTTTCCAGTCAACCCGGAGCGGAGGCGGGTAGAGCGAATCGATGAGGTGGTGGCCTTTACCGATCATTGGCTAGAACATCGACACGACCTCGACTACGAGATCGACGGCGCTGTGGTCAAGGTCGACAGCTTGGTTAGGCAGGAGAGCCTCGGAGCGACGTCCAAGGCGCCGCGATGGGCGATCGCCTACAAATTCCCCCCGGAGGAGCGGGCGACGCAGCTGATCGACATCAACGTGTCCATCGGGCGCACAGGAAAGGCCACGCCGTTCGCGGTACTCGAGCCGGTGTTCGTCGGAGGGTCGACTGTGCAGATGGCAACGCTCCACAACGATGATCAAGTCCGTCTGAAGGACGTTCACCCCGGCGACACCGTCATCGTCCGAAAGGCCGGTGACGTCATCCCCGAGGTGCTCGGTCCCGTACTGTCCGAGCGGCCGAAGCGATTGCGGCGGTGGTCGTTTCCTCACTCGTGTCCCGCTTGTGGCAGTGGTCTCGTCCGGCCGGAGGGGGAAGCCCACACGTTCTGTGTCAATCCGGTGTGCCCGGCGCAACGCCAGGCCAGGATCGAGCACTTCACCTCCCGCGGGGCAATGGATATCGAGGGAATGGGAGAAAGCCGGGTGGCGCTGTTTCTTGCCCGGGGGTTTATCTCCGACGTCGGCGACTTGTACGACATCGCCTGGAGCGAGGTGGGGGAGTTGGAAGGCTTTGGGCAAACCTCCATCGACAACTTGCGTGGGGCCATCGAAGCGTCGAAGCAGCGGCCCTTGGCCAACCTATTGGTCGGTCTCGGTATCCGCCATCTCGGTCCTTCGGGGGCCGAAGCGTTGTCTAAGGCCTTCGGCCACCTCGACGCGATTTCGGCCGCCACCGGCGAGGCGATGGCGGCTGTCGATGGGGTTGGTCCCAAAATTGCAGTGAGCGTGGCCGATTTTTTCGCAACCGAGGAGGCGGCCACTCTGATCGAGAAGTTTCGGGCTGCCGGGGTCAACCTCGACGGGCCGGAAGCTGTCGATGTTCCTCAGGTATTGGCCGGCAAGACGGTGGTCGTCTCCGGCACCCTGAATGGATTTTCCCGGGATGGCGCAGCCGACGCCATCAAGTCTCGGGGCGGAAAAAATCCAGGCTCGGTATCGAAGAAGACCACGGCGCTCGTCGTCGGCACCGAACCGGGAGCATCCAAGCTGTCCAAGGCTGAAGAGCTTGGTGTGCCGATGCTCGACGAGGCCGGTTTCGTGAAACTCTTGGACACCGGCGAACTGCCGGAGTGACGGCACGACCGACGGCAACCTCGAACGGCGAGGGTCGGCGGGTCGGTCGACGTGCGTATCCGAGGCAGACGGGCGGAGGGGGAGATGTCAGAGAGCGTCGAAGACTCGCTCTTCGACAACGGTGCAACGTTGGCTTTGGTCGTCGAGGCGAAAAACGCAGACTTGGAGGACATTGTCGACCGGGCGGAGAAACCGGCCGTTGGGACAATTGTCGTCCGGTTGGAATGTGTAGTGGCCGAGGGATCGTGACGCGGTGATTTCGCTGGTGATCTCGCCGTTGTCGTCGAGGTTGACGTTCATGTCTTCGGGAGCGATGGTCACGTCATTGATGGTCAGCTTGGCCCCGAATCCGTCGAGTAGATCAACTCCTACCCGTTCGCTACAGGCGCTGGCCTCGCCGGCCCGTGGCAAAAATCGTTCGATCGGCCCGCTGGCCAACGAATCGTCGCTCTCCCCGCCGCCTTCTTCTCCGTTTTCCTGACTGTCTCCGAGCTCGATCGCTCCCGATCCCGCAGGTTCGCCGAGCGCGGTTGTGACCGGTGGCGCATCGTCGTCGAGGCCAACGATGACCGCACCGTCGAGTTTGTCGTCATCTTGGTAGATGGCGCCAAGCGTTAGGGCACCGATGGCGACAACTACCAGCCCACCGATGAGTAGCCATTGCTGGGTTCTGGAAATCATTGGTCGTATTCTGCCAAGGCGAACACCACTCGCACTACGCTCGAAGCATGTCGAGAGCCAACCTCGACCAGGTGGTCGGCCGGATTATCGGTGATCGATACGAGCTTACGTCCCGCATCGGTACCGGCGCTTCGGCTGAGGTGTTCGCTGCCAGCGACCTTCGGCTCGGTCGGTCCGTGGCGGTCAAACAGCTCCGTTCCGACCTCTCGGAGGATTTGCGGTTCCGGAAATTGTTTCGGGCCGAAGCGCAGTTGGCGGCCCGGCTCAGTCACCCGAACATCGTCACCGTGTTCGACTGGAGCGACGATGCCGATGGCGCCGATGGTGGCGCCTACATCGTGTCCGAATTGTTGGTCGGCGGTAGTTTGCGTCACGTTTTGGACGTCGGTGGCACGCTGACGTTGTCGCAAGCGGCATTCATCGGGCTCCAGGCCACCCAGGGGCTGGCCGCCGCCCACGATCAGGGACTTGTCCATCGAGACATAAAACCGGCCAACCTGTTGTTCGGGAACGACGGCCGGATTCACGTCGCCGACTTCGGTATCGCCCGGGCGGTGGCCGAGGCAGCGTGGACCGAACCGGAAGGGGTGCTGATCGGGACCGCTCGATACGCCGCCCCCGAGCAGGCGACCCCCGGCCCGGTCGACGGTTTGGTCGACGTCTATTCGCTCACGGTGTGTCTGGTCGAAGCGCTTACCGGTTCGGTGCCCCTGGTACAGGAGAACGCGCTCGGCACGATGATTCTTCGACAGTCGGAGGACATCCCGATCGACGATTCGTTCGGCGAGCTGGCCGAACCGTTACGGCTCGGCGGGTTGGCCAACCCGTCCCACCGGGCGTCGGCCAGCGAGCTACTCGATTGTTTTCTTGAAGCCTGTCGCCATCTTCCCGACCCCGAGCCATTGACCCTTGTCGATGTGACGAGCGCCTCGCACACCGACGGCGTCGGACCCGATGGCACCGCCGAGTCGTGGAAACCGAATGTACGGTTCAACGACCATGGTGACCTGATCATCGAGGGCGATGACTCCAACCTGGCGATTCCATCGGGTTCGGCAAGCGGCGACCAGGCCGCCGAGATCGACGATGCCGCCGAGATCGACGATGCCGCCGAGATCGACGATGCCGCCGGGATCGATGGGTTGGCCGAGCCCGCTGCATCAGAGTACTTCGATGACGAAACCGACGACGGGCTGACACCTGTCGAGATCGATCTGACCGCCGAATCCGCAGAGGGCGTGCAGGAGCCGTCATCGGAGACCGACCAGACCCCGCTCGGCGAACACACCAATGACGTCTTCATCGATGTGGCGCCCCAGTCGAAACGGCGGATTGGCAAATGGCTGCTCGTCGCGATGGTGTTCGGGCTCCTGGCCGTCGGCGGACTGGTGGTCGGGCGGCTGGTCGGAGAGTCCCGCCGCCCCGAGGTCGAGGCCATCCCGGTGGGGTTGCCGACGTTCGCCGTGGAGGACTACTCGGAGTTGGCACCGGACGCGGTGGAGGCGGTCATCGAACCCAACGGTTGGAGGCTCGTCGTCGAAGAGGAATATCGGGACGGCACCGATGCCGGCGCAATTCTCGATCAGGTGCCGGAGCCGGGTTCGCGGCTCGGGCGTGGCGGAGACGTGACGCTCACCGTCTCCCTCGGCCCGGAGCTGCGGTCGGTGCCCGAGATGGTCGGTCGGACTCGGGATGAGGTCGTGGCCGAGGTTCGCCTGGCCAAGCTGACGATCGGTTCCGAAACCGAGCGGTTCGACGAAACCGTCGAGGCCGGGGTGGTGCTTGAGGCCACGATCGATGGGGTACAAACCCAACCGGGCACCGAGTTTGTCACCGGAACCGAAGTCGAACTGGTGGTCAGTTCCGGTCCGTCCCCTCGCGAGATCCCCACCGTGGCCGGCTTGACCGTCGAGCAGGCCCGATCTGCGCTCGATTCGGTTGACCTGGAGCTGACAACCACCGAGGACTATTCGGAGAGTGTGCCGGAAGGACAGATCATCGGGTCCGACCCGGCGGCGGGCGGCGAACTGTCCCGTGGCGGGACGGTGACGGTGATGGTGTCGCTGGGGAAGCCGTTTGTCACCGTGCCCGATGTGGCCGGACAACAGGTCACGGCGGCGATCGAAGAGCTGAGGAGCGCCGGTTTCCAAGTGGTTATCAACGGAGCGGTCGGGTCTGAAGTGTTGGCCACCCGACCGGTTGCCGGGGAGTCGATACGCATGGGATCCCAGATCGAGATTCTCTCCAGCGACCAGTAGGCCGCCGTCAACTCGGGGTGAAGTCTCGTGTGGTTCTGCTCATCGCTCCGACGATGATTCCGGCCACCAGCAATCCGCAGGCCAGGCCGAAGCCGGAGGCGAAGACGGTGATGAACCCGCGGTTGTCGGCTGCCATGCTCCACAACAGGCCGATGCCGACCCCCGCCAACGTCGTCATCGCAGCGATACGTCGGCTCGACCCGTGGATCGGAGCCGAACGGGCGGCAGTCACCTGATCGGCTCCGTACCAACGGTCGAGGTGGTCGCGGCCCACGATGAGGAGAAAGAGACCGATAGCTACGACCGACCCCAGCGAGTGCCCCAGATACTGGAGGAGGCGGGCGCCCGTAAACGGTCCGTTGGGGGCCTCAAACCACACCGAGTTCAAATCGAACCAGTTCGACCCGAACCGATTTTGATGGGTGAAACCATCGATGAAGACGTGGGTTCCAGCGGCGAGCGTCGCCGAGGCGAGGGTCAGCGTGAACGTCGGTCGCCGTCGGCCGAGTACCCGGTAGCTTCGGAGGCGGAGCGGCCCAAGATCGGGCAAGGAACCAAAAAGACCATCGACGGCCCATCGCCGCAAGACGACCGAATAGATCACCGTGAACGGAATCGAAAATATCAATAGACCGGTGAGATGATGGCCTTGACCCGGTAGCCACCGGTCGACGGCGTAGTGAAGATCGGGTGCCGCAGCTCCAACGACGAGCGCAATGCCGTCGAACCATGACGGCCGCCAGATTTTCAGCGGCAGCACCGGCGCCTGATGGGCCGGGAAGGTTAGCGGCATGACACCGAATGCTCAGTTGTCTTTGTTTGTCATGGCGTCGAGTCGTTCGTACATCTCGATTGCTGCCGGGTCTACTTCGGGTGGTGCGGACTGGAGGGCCAGTAGTTGGGTGGCGTCGCCGTCGACGAGGATTTTGCCGGCGAGGAAGGCCTGCATGAGCTCTTGTTGATCGCGGGTTACGAACGCTGCCCGTGCCGTAGCGTAGTCGATGGTGATGGTGACGTCGGCGTCGTCGATATGGCCTTCTTCGATGACCGTGCGCCCGGTTGCGGTATCGATGTGTCCCTTCACCGTGTCGGCTTGTCCGTGTGGCACCTCGTTGACCACGACGTTGACCCGAGCCTCGATGGTGCTTGGCGGGAGTCGGTCGCGGTATTCGTCTCTCAGGGCGCGAGCGGCCGTGATCCACTCGGGGGACAGGAAGTCGTAGCTGGTCACCCGTCGAGCGTATCCGGTAGCACCGGCTCGATGTGAGAGCGCTGGTCGGATGGGCCTGGTTCGGGGTTGTCCAGCACCGTTCGGTGTCATCTTTGATCTCGACATCGACGTGACGGTCGTCACCGAGTTGTGCTCGGGCTTAGTGGGTGTCTCGACTCGTGCCCTGTCGGTTGCTTCTACTCCTTTCATGTGTACTCATTCTTTCCTGTCGTCGAAGGGTCGAGGTTTTACGGCTTTCGTATCACGTCGGTAGACGTCGAACATCAAGAAAGAGGTGGATGTCTCTGGAGGCCATGGGAAAAGGCACTTTTCATACCCATGTCTGAGTGTGCTGCGCTTCCGTTGTGACATCTAGAATTCGGTCGGTTTTGTTGATCTAAATGGCCATAGTTTGTTGGCCCATGCTTCGGCTAGAAGTACGGGGCACAGTCTGATCGGGAAGTCTCCGAGGCGGCGTGAAATGCAGGAATGCCGCCCACGTTCGCCTCGGAGCCACCCGACCGGGTGCAGAGAGTTTCTGTCTGCCATCGGTTTCCGGAACAAGGGAGCAGTTCTCGGAAGCGTTTCTCTGGCGGTCGCCACCTCGGGAGTGGACGACTGGCGGGGGCAAATCGGTGAGGGGAAGACGGGCTGCTGGATACGCTGGTGCGGTGCCCGACCAAGACACGCCGTCCGTTGAACGCCAACCCCTGACGAGGAAAGATGTGGCCAAGGTGGCGCAGCTGGCCATGCTGGAACTGAGCGATGAAGAGCTCGACCGCTTCACCGGCCAGCTCGACGCCGTCCTCGATCTGGGCGGCCGGCTCGATGCCTTCGACGTCGCCGACGTGCCACCGACCGCCCACCCCTACGGGCTGACAAACGTGTTCCGGGCCGACACCGTCGAGAACGACGACGACGTTCGGGCCGAAGCGTTGGCCGCCGGACCAGAAATCGAAGACGGCCGGTTCAAGGTCCCGCCGGCGCTCGGGGAGGCGTTGTGAGCGCCGAGTCCGGCCATGTGGTGGCCGACGGTCAGGCCACCGATGTATCGGTGGCCGACGTCGCGTCGGCGGTCCGAAACGGCGACCGTTCGGCGAGTTCGATCGTCGAAGACCACCTTTCCCGTATCGGTGAGCTCGACGACGAGATTCACGCCTTCACTACCGTGGTGGCCGATCGAGCCAGGGAAGCGGCGACCGTTATCGACCAGAAGATCGAATCCGGAGAGGATCCCGGCCCGCTGGCCGGCGTCCCGGTGGCCCTCAAGGACAACATGTGTACCCGGGGGGTGACCACCACCTGCTCGTCGAAGATGCTGGAGCAGTGGATTCCCCCCTACGACGCCACCGTCGTCGAACGGCTGAGCGCGGCCGGGGCGATCGTCGTCGGAAAAACCAACCTCGACGAGTTCGCCATGGGGTCTTCAACGGAAAACTCGGCATTCGGGCCGACCCGCAACCCTCACGACACCGACCGGGTCCCCGGAGGATCGTCGGGCGGTTCGGCCGCCGCGGTGGCCGCCGGCTTTGCTCCGTTGTCGTTCGGCAGCGACACCGGCGGCTCGATTCGCCAGCCGGCCTCGCTGTGCGGAGTGGTTGGGATGAAGCCGACCTACGGCCGGGTAAGCCGGTATGGGCTGGTGGCGTTCGCCTCCTCGCTCGATCAGATCGGCCCGTTCACCCGCTCGGTCGCCGACGCCGCGCTGGCATTCGACGTGATCGCCGGTCACGATCCCCGGGACGCCACCTCGATCGCAACCGCCTACGAACCGGTTGGCCCCCACCTGACAGACGGCGTCGAAGGGTTGCGGGTCGGGGTTATCTCCGAACTGTGCCGCCAAGACTTGGAAGGCTTCGAACCGGCGGTGGTGGAACGCACCAGTCGGGCCGCCGAGGCGTTGGCCGACGCCGGCGCCAAGGTCGATGAGGTGTCGATTCCGTCGGTCATCGCCGGGCTATCCGCCTACTACATGATCGCCCCGGCCGAAGCGTCGTCGAACCTCGCTCGCTACGACGGCGTTCGGTACGGACTGCGACAGCCCGGCCAGAACACGGCGTCGATGATGGCAGCATCGCGAACCGCCGGATTCGGCGACGAGGTGAAGCGCCGTATCATGCTCGGCACGTACGCCCTGTCGGCCGGCTACTACGACGCGTTCTATGGGAAGGCGCAACGGGTACGCACGATCATGATCCAAGAATTCGAGCAGGTCTATCAACGGTTCGATGTGCTGCTCACGCCCACCTCGCCGTGCGAGGCCTTCCGATTCGGGGCGAAAGCCGACCCGCTGACCATGTACTACAACGACGTCTGTACCATTCCGTCCAACTTGACCGGCCAGCCGGCAATCTCCGTTCCCTACGGCACGGGGGCCGAAGGGTTGCCGGTCGGCGTTCAAGTCCTGGCCCCGATGCTTGGCGAGTCTGATCTGTTCAGAGCGGCCGCGGTATTGGAACGGAGTCTTGAGGGGAGCGTGTCGTGAGCGAGCCGAACCAGTTGCCGAAGGGTTGGGAGATGGTGATCGGCTTGGAGGTTCACGCCGAGCTTTCGACCGCGACCAAAATGTTCTCTCCGGCCCGTAACGAGTTCGGAGGCGAGCCGAACACCAACGTCCATCCGGTCTGCCTTGGCCTGCCGGGCACGCTGCCGGTGGTAAACGAACAGGCGGTGGCGTTGTCGATCCGGATCGGCCTGGCCCTCAACTGCACCGTGCAACGTTGCGTGTTCGCCCGGAAGAACTATTTCTATCCAGACATGCCGAAGGACTACCAGATAAGCCAGTACGACCAGCCGCTCAATGCCGATGGCTATCTCGACCTCGCGTCGGGGGCCCGAATCGGCATCGAGCGGGCCCATATGGAAGAAGACACCGGGAAAAGCACCCACATCGGGGCATCCGGTCGGATCCACGATGCCGGGTACTCGTTGGTCGACTACAACAGGGCCGGAGTGCCCCTCATCGAGATCGTCAGCAGACCAGACATCCGAGGACCGGAGCAGGCCAAGGAATACGTCGAGGAGCTCCGGTCGATACTGGTCGCCATCGGAGCCAGTGACGGCAAGATGGAAGAGGGGTCGCTTCGGGTCGACGCCAACGTGTCGGTCCGGCCCGTCGGTGCCGACGAACTGCGGACCCGATGCGAAATCAAGAACGTAAACTCCCTGCGCTCCGTCGGCCGAGCCATCGTCTACGAGGCCCGTCGCCACGTCGATCTCTACGACGCCGGTGACGCTCCTCGCCAGGAGACCCGCCATTGGGACGAAGAGGGTGGTCGGACCCGAGCCGGACGCTCGAAGGAAGAGGCCGAAGACTACCGGTATTTTGCCGATCCCGACCTCGTGCCCATCGACCCATCACCGGAGTGGATCGATGAGATCCGCCGCGCCCTGCCGGCGCTGCCAAAGGAGCGGCGTGAGTCACTTCAGGCGGTGGGGGCCGAACCGCAGATGGCGGCCCTGGCCGTGACTCGTGATCTGGATGGGTTGGCTCTGGCCACTATCGAAGCCGGCGCCGACTGCAGCCGGGTCATGACCCACGTGGCGAACAACCTGGCGGTGGAAGGAGCTGAGCGTCTCGAACCGGTTCGCCTCGCCGAGCTGGTAACCATGGAAACCGGCGGTGCCTTGACCGCTACCCAGGCAAAACAGGTGTTGGCCGAGATGGTCGATACCGGCCGCAGCGCAGCCGACGTGGCCGAGGCCCGAGGTTTCGAAGCCATGGACACCGACGAGTTGGAGTCACTCCTCGATGGGATCATCGCCCAACACGCCGAACAGTGGGGTCGTTTCACCGACGGAGACGACAAGGAGCGAAAGAAGATGCAAGGCTTCTTCACCGGTCAGGTCATGAAGGCGACTCAAGGCCAGGCCGATGGCAAAGTCGTCAACCGGTTGCTCAGCCTCAAAGCTGAGATCTAGCGGCTCGCGACGAACCTTTTCGGACCCTATGGTAAACCCGAGGCCTCTCTTGAGCGTCTGTGGGGTGTGACGGTGACAGCGATGGATGGTGCTCATACCAACGTAGACCTCCGAGCGACCACTTCGTCACTTCCCTATTTGTATGATCAGCATTTTCGACAACTCGTCAAGCTGGCATCGATGTACGTCGACGACGTTGGCTCGGCTGAAGAGGTGGTGCAGGACGCATTCGTCAAGCTGCTCGGCGGGAACTATCGGATCGAACCTGGGCGGGAAGGTCCGTACCTTCGCAAGATGGTGCTCAATGGTGCACGGACCGCCCTTAGGAAGCGGCGGGTACGGCGCGATCATGCCGCCAAGCAGGATGGAGAGGCCAGGTATGTCGCCTCAGCTGAGGAATCCGGCGTTGCCGCCGCCGAGCGTCAGCGGATTCTTGCCGCCGTCCGCCAGCTTTCCGATAAACAGGCGTCGGTGATCATTCTGCGCTACTACCTCGACCTGTCTGAGGCGGAGATCGCCGAGACGCTCGGAATCGCTCGCGGTTCGGTCAAATCGCATGCCCACCGAGGGTTACTCAAGCTCGAAGGGATGCTTGGCGAGACCGGGGGAGGGATGGGCCGATGAGCGCTAATCGGCCCGAAGACCTCGGATTCGACGACCAGCGATTCGAAGCGTTGACCGAACGTCTCTCGGCGGGTTTGTCAGCTCAGGCTGATCGGGTCGAGCCGTCGAAGAACGCATACGCCTCCCTCGCTACCGCGGTGGCTGAGGCGACGACGACCGAACGGCCGTTTTCGAACTGGCTCCGACCCTTGGCCACCATAACCACAGCGTTCGTAGCTATCGCCGCCATCGTGGCGATGGGAGTTGTGTTGCAGCGCGGCGATGTCGATCTTGTCGAGGCTGCGACCGACGACCCGGACGCGGTGATGGTTACGACACCGGTTGCCGAAGCGTCCACCGACGCCGGCCAAGAAGATGATGCCGAGGTAGGTGATGCCGGTACCGAACGGCGACGACCCGGCGACAACGAGACGGAGAACGAGACCGGGAACGAGTCCAGGACGGAGAGCGAACCTATTGAGGACGCTGTTGAGGCGAAGCAACGGTTCGCTGATCTGACCGGCCTTCCGTTCGCCTCCGAGGTCGATACCGCAGCTGGCATCGTGGTGACGGCGACCACCGGACCAATCCGACTCGACGCTGAGAAGTCCCGGTTCGATCAGAACACGAACTCGGTGATTGCAGCCGGACAGGTAACCGCCGGCGGTGAGTTGGTGGTCGAGGTCCGTTCGGTGCTCGACGGTCGGGTGCTTGCCGCCACGACGACTTCAGCGGCGGGAGCGTCGTTCGAGTCGACGCTGCCCGTCGTGGGGACCGAACAGGTGTGGCTTATCGTTCGCGTGCCCGGTACCGGCGAGTACGCCGCACAGGCCCTGTCCTATGAATCGATCGGCGATCGTAGGTCTTATACGGTGGTCCGGGTCGCCCAAGATGATCCAGATGGTGGCCTGGTGGTCCGCGCCGGTCCGGGCCGAGAGAATGCCTCGGTGGCCGTCCTATCACCGGGGCGTGGGGGCATCATCCGGGTAAATTCAGCTCCGGCCTCGGTCGGTGACGCCGTCTGGCGTCAGATCATTACCGAAGACGGCACGCAAGGGTGGGTCAACGAATATTTTCTTGGTTTGGCGGCGTCGCCAAACGATGCCGAGCGGCTCGATATCGGGCACCGGGTGCGCAACGCGCTGTTCGCCGCTTCCGCCGGGTCGACCGAATCGCTTGAACTCCCGTTTACCACCCGGGCGCCACTCGCTATCGGGCTCACCTCGGCACCCAAGTTGGATGATGGAGATTTCAACGCGGTATCGACCTGGAATGAACCTCGGATTCTGCTGACTCCCGAAGGCTCCTCCGAGCCGTTTACTGGTTCACTTCTTGAGTATCACCAAGTGGCTAACTGGGCCGATGCGACGGTCGACCCAAGACCGGAACTGGTATTCGATGTCGACGCAGCCGGAGCGTTCTTCGGTGATCTGACATCGGTCGCCATTTCGGTTGAGACGCCGCCGTATCAGCCGGGCTGGCTTCGGTCTCACGTGTATCTAGAGCAGACGCCTACCGGTCCGGAGATCGTCGGTATCGTTCTCGAAGCTTGGCGGCCCTGACGGCGTCGATCGCCCGGCCCCCGATCAGACAACACCATTGTCGATCGACTACGTTGCTTGTCGCGGGCGCAGAACCTGTGTCGAGGTTATGCACCACTATTCCGCTCTGCCGATCATCGCCAGATTCGTCTTTTCTGGCCTTCCCGTCGATGGCTGACGGCCATCGACCTCCCCGCCGGCGTCCGCTTCCGCCGGCCGACGCTCCGAGCGCCAAGCTCGTCCGCCCCGTCGACCCGGAACGAAGCGAGTCCATCCCGCCTCCTCATCAGAAAAAACGGGCTCGGACCGGGGCGGCTCGGATCGTCAGACCGCAACATCCGGGCGCGGCCAACCAGGAGCGAGACAACCGCCTGACGGTACTGGTCTTGGTGGCGGCCCTGGTCATGGTGGTGTTGGCCGCCATCGCCTACATCGTGGTGCTGCTGGGCCCCGGGTTGTCTGCCGGTAGCCGCACGACAGGATCGGTTACCGCCGATGAGTCCTCACCCGACCAGAGCCCCGCAGGCGGTGAATCGAACAGCGGTGAATCGAACAGCGGTGAATCAACTGGTGGCGAATCCGCTGAGAACCCCCAGAGTGCCAACGAACCGACGGCTTCCTCGGGAGCGTTCGTCGAAGCGAGGCTCAGCGATGGCGAAGTTGTCGTCGTCGGTCGGGTGCCGGACCAAACACTGGCCGATCGCCTTCAGCTAGCGTCGGAGATCGCATACTCACCGTCCGTTCGCTGGGATCTTACGATCGACGCTACCGCAGGCGGCGCCGACTGGCTGGCTGCCAGTCCACAGGTGGTCGTGCTGCTTCAGGCTCTGGTCGAAGGGCAGATCCAACTGGCCGATGGGAAGGTGGTGGTCACCGGTTCGGCGCCCTCCCGGGCCGCGGTCGAACGGTTGCAGCGGGCGGCGGTTGAAGCAAGCGGCTTGCCGGTGGAAGTCGATCAGGTGGAGATCACCGGATTGAAGGATCCGATTCTGGTGGTGGCCGCCGAAGGGGAGCGCGTAGCGATCAGTGGGGTGTTGCCGACCGAGGAGATTCGACGCGACTTGGTGGCGGCCGCGGTGGACCTCTACGGCGTGAATGATGTCGTCGATGCCACAACCGTTGACCCCGGCGTGTACCCAGTGCTTTGGATGGGAAACGGGGGTCGGCTGATCTCGGCGCTTTCGGCGTTTGCGTCCTATGAAGTCCGGCTCGATGGTCGGCTGTTCTCCGCTTCGCTGAGCGGGACCGCGGTGTTCGACACCGGCTCGGTTGCGATTTCGCCCGAGTTTGGGCAGATCCTCAACTATGGCGTCGGCGTGTTGACCCGAGATCCGTTCATATCCGCCTTGGTGGAGGGGCATACCGACGATCGAGGCGACCCGGCCTACAACTTACAACTCAGCCAAGAACGGGCCGATGCCGTCGCCGGATACGTGACGCAACGCGGCATCGACGAATCCCGCATCGAGGCGGTCGGTCGAGGTGAAGCCGAACCGATCGACAACAGCGAAACAGACGAGGGACGAGCCAAGAATCGACGGGTCGAGATCACGCTGGAGGTCGCCCCGTAGCGATGATCAGCGGTCGGAACCGGCTGCGACTATCGGCCGTCGCTATTGGCTCTTACCCCCGGCCGGGTCGGCGACGCCGAGGACCAGCCACCGGTTGCTCTGCCACCGAAGTCGTAATGCGATAGCGCGGAGCCCCATAAAGAGCGTGAATAGGGCCCAAAGCCACCCAAGGCCGAGCCCGGCGACGATCAGCACAACCGCTCCGGCAACAAACACTGCGGCCGCAGCGGCCATTGTCCAGCCGAGATAGGACACATCGCCGGCACCGATAAGTATTCCGTCGAGGGCGAACACGTAACCGTTGACCGGCTGGGAGAGCGCCACCCAGATCAGGACGAACGCCGTCGAGGCGACGACGGCTGGATCGGTGCTGAACAGGGAGGCCAACGGTGACCGGACGACGATCACCGCGACGGCGGCGACCACGCCGACGGCGACGTCAAGTTCGATCATCCGAGCCGCGGTTCGCTTGGCTCGAACGGCATCGCCGGCCCCGAGCCATTTCCCGGTCAAGGCCTGACCAGCGATCGCCACAGCATCGAGGGTCAAGGCCAGCGTCGACCATAGCTGGAGCGCGATCTGGTGGGCGGCCAGTTCGGCGACCCCGATCCTGGCCGCCACCGCGGTACCGAGAGTGAACGAACCGCGAAGCGCCACCGACCGCACGATCAGCGGTCGTCCGGCCCGCATGAGACGGACCAGCGATGCCGGATCGACCGCGAGGGTGCTGCCCAGCGGTCGCGTCCAGGTAAACACCCGCCAGGCGAAGAAGCTGCCGGTGAGCACTTGAGCCACGACGGTCGAGAGCGCCGATGCCCCCACACCGAATCCGAGTCCAGGGATCAGGATCAGTTCGAGGACCAGGTTGAACGCCGCCCCGCCCACCGCGATAAGTAGGGGCGTTTTGGTGTCTTGCCGGCCGTGGAAACTCCCGGCTCCGGCCAGATTTACTAGCAGGAACGGCAAACCGGCGAGGCTGATCGTCAGGTAGCGACTGGCCGCGGTCAGCGCTTGGCCCGATCCGCCGAGCAAGATGAGTAAGGGGTCGCCGGCCACCACCAGAACCGAAACGGCGCCGAGGCCGAGCAGAATGGCGAGCCACAATCCCTGCATCGACTGCCGAGCCGCTTCCCGTTCGTGCTCCGCTCCGAGCAGGCGGGCGACGGTCGACGTCGTGCCATAGGCCAGGAAGATGAGCAGCGAATGGACGGTGAGCAGGACGGTCGAGGCTAAGGCAACGCCCGCCAATTCGTCGGTGCCCAATCGACCGACGATGGCGGTGTCGGCCAAGATGTACAACGGCTCGGCCACCAGGGTGCCGAGGGCAGGGATGGCGAGGCGGGCGATCTCCCGATCGTGGGGAGAGCGGAGTGGCATCCGGTCAATCGGAGAGATCTGTGCCGACGGTAGCACCGAGGAACGCGGTCATTCGATCCCAGGCCAAGCTCGAGGCATCAGCGTCAAAGTTTTTGCCGCCTTCGAAGAACCAGTGTTTCGTGCCGGGGTACAGGTGGAATTCGGTCTCCCGGCCGCCCAGTCGAATGAACGATTCGGTAACGACTCGGTCCTCTTCGCTCACCATGTGATCGTCCTCGGCGAAATGACCTTGGTATGTGGCGGTGGCCTCGTCGAAGTCGATGGACTGTGTGCCATAGAAGGCGACGACCGCACCGACCTCCTGCGTAAGGCGGGCCGATAGCCACAGGCCGAGCGATGCCCCCATCGAGAAGCCGACGATGGCGATCGGATGTTCGGCATTGCGTGATGCTGCTCTCAGAGTTTGGGCCGATGACATAACGAGCCCGGAAAGTTCGTCGGGGTTGGATTCGGCCAGGATTGCCTCACCCTCAGCCTCTGTGACCGGTTGGACGCCGTCGAAGAGGTCGGGGGCGAGCACGGTATAGCCGAGTGTTGCCAATCGACCGCAAAAATCCCTCGCCCAAGGGGTCAAACCCCACCACGAATGAAGCACGAGCACCCCTGGTCCCGCCCCACCGGACGGGTCGATCAGGAATGCCTCGCCCGCTTTTCGGTTGGTAAACGGCGAGTGGGGCTCGGGCGGCATTACCGCACTCTATAAGCAAGACCTAGGCCAGAATAACCAATACCGGGGGCCAGAATCGGGATCTGGGAGGCTGCGGCCGCTATTTCTAGCGTGTCGTCGCCCGGCGATGACCGCTTGCTGCCCGTTGACCGCTTCCCTTGCGTACCCTGGAAGGGGTCAAGCAGGTCTCGTGGTATGGGATCGGAAGGTAGAGAACGATGAGCGCATCCTCGTCCGTCACGATTGCCGCCGTTTGGCGGTTCGTGGTCGACGTTGCGCTTCGCTGGTATCACGGTCGAGTCGGCGACTTGGCTGCCAGCGTGACGTTCTGGATCGTAATCTCGTTGCCGGCGCTCGTCCTCTCCTTGCTGGGCGTTCTCGGCCCGCTCGATCGGCTCGTCAGCCCGGACGAAGGCCTCTTTCAACCCCGGATACAAACCTCGGTCGAAGAGTTCATCGCCCAAGTCTTCACCGATGAGAGCGATACGGTCAGCGATACGGTCAGCGGCCTGTTCACCCAGACCAACACCGGCTTGACCGTCGTGTCGGCGGCGTTCACCGTCTGGACGATCAGTCGGGGGTTTGCCGGCCTGATCCGAGCGTTGGAAGACATCTACGACATCGAGGATCGCCGGCCCTGGTATCACACCAGAGTGGTCGCGGTCATCGTCGGCATCGGAAGCATCTTGATTTCCGTGCCGCTGGTGTTGATCGAGATCTATGTGTGGGGCAACCTGGCCGATGGCGTCGTCGAATCGGTGCTGCGGGGCGTCGTCGCGGTGGTGGTGCTCATCCTGTGGGCGTCGATCGTGTACCACTACGGCCCGGCTGAACGGCACCGGTGGCGGTTTGACCTTCCCGGGGCCGTTGTGGCTGCCGTACTGTGGTGGCTTCTCAGCTTCGGCTTTGCCCGATACGTCGATCTGACGTCGAATGCGAACGAGGTTCGAGCCGCCGTCGGTGCTGGCTTGTTGGCCCTCACCTGGATTTGGTTGGCGGCACAGGTGTTGCTGATCGGGGGCGCGGTGAATTATTTGATCGGCCAGCGGCTTGGGGTTGAACGCGGCCGCCGAGCGTGGACGATCAACGAGATGGTGACAAAGAGCACCGGCGAGCTCCGCAAGATCGTGGTGCAAGACCGTCCGTCCGATGGCCCCCGGTCATCGTCGAGCACCACGACGCCCGCCGAACCAACGCCCGGCAAACCCGAATCCGGCAAACCGAAATCCGGCAAACCGAAATCCGGCGAGCGTACGTCGAGCGATCGACCGGTCCCGGTGGCGACGTCGGATCCGGAGATCGCATCGGCGCCGCGAACCCCTGGGCTCGGTGGGGCGAAGGCCACCGTCGAGTCCTGACATTGTGAACGGGTCGGGTTCGGTCCGGTGGGTACACTCAGTTGATGGGGATGATCAAGACGGTTCGGTCGGTTGTCCGGTTCAAACCGATCGAGCTGGACCGCACGACGCGTCGGTTGTCTTCGGCGGCTGACGTCGGCGATCTGCGGGCCTTGGCCCGTCGTCGGCTCCCCGGGGGGATCTTCGACTACATCGATGGTGGCGCCGAGGATGAGCGGACCCTGTCCCACAACGTGTCGGGCTACGGAAGGGTCGAGTTCCGTCCCCGGGTGCTTCGCGACGTCTCGACGGTCGATACCGCAACGACGTTGCTCGGTCGGTCGGTTCCGATGCCGCTGGTCTTGGCCCCCACCGGATTTACCCGGATTGCACATTCAGAGGGAGAGTTGGCCGTCGCCAGGGCCGCGGCCCGAGCGGGCATACCCTATGGGTTGTCGACGATGGGAACCCGTTCCATCGAGGAGGTTGCCGCCGTCTCCTCAGGACCGAAGTGGTTCCAGGTATACACCTGGCGCGACCGGAGGCTGGTGCAAGACCTTCTTGAACGAGCGGCTGCGGCCGGCTACGAGGCCATCATGTTGACCGTCGATGCGCCGGTGCTCGGCCGTCGCGAGCGAGACGTTCGCCGCGGCTACACCCTGCCGCCAAAGATCGGTCTCGACACGATCGTCGACGGCATTCTCCATCCGGAATGGACCCTGGACTTTCTCCGATCCGAGCCGATCACGTTCGCCAGCGTCACCGGCGACAACGCCGCCGACGACGGTTCCGCATCGGCGGTAACGCTAAGCGAATACATAAACTCTCAGTTCGACCCAGCCCTGTCGTGGGATGAGGTCGCCTGGCTTCGTTCGGTCTGGTCCGGGCCGATCGTACTCAAGGGGATTCAGACGGTGGAGGACGCTCGCCTGGCTGTTGAGCACGGAGCCGACGCCATCGCCTTATCCAACCATGGAGGTCGCCAGCTCGATGGGGCACCGTCGATTATCGAGCTGGTCGAACCGGTTGCCGATGAGGTTGGGGGAGAGATCGAGATCATTGCCGATGGTGGGGTTCGGCGGGGCAGCGACGTTGTCAAAGCGGTGGCGCTGGGGGCCAACGCAGTGATGGCCGGCCGAGCGTACCTCTACGCGCTGGGCGCCGCCGGCGAGCCCGGAGTGGACCACGTGCTGTCCTTCCTTCGCGAAGGTATGGAGCGAACGATGGCGCTCTGCGGTTGCCAACAGGTCACCGACATCTCAAACGACCTCGTGACTTGGCGCTGAGGCGGCGATGGCTGGTCCACTCTCCCTCGAATTCGTCTTGTCAGGTGATCACGTTGAGCGACTTCCTCCGACGGTGGCCGAAGTGGCCATCGTGGGGCGTTCCAATGTAGGAAAGTCGTCGCTGGTCAACGCCATCAGCAATCGCAAGAAGCTGGCCAACGTGAGCAACACGCCAGGGCGCACTCGTCTGCTCAACCTATTTTCGCTCGATGGTAAGCCGGATCGGAGCGACGGAAGGCTAAAAGCGACGGTAATGGACCTTCCGGGTTACGGCTACGCGGCAGCGCCAAAGCACATGCGGGCTGGGTGGCAGGAGATGATCGAGACCTACCTCCTGGAACGGGAGCAGCTGGCGATGGTCATCGTGCTGGTCGATGGCGAGATCGGCCCAACCAAACTCGATGTACAGATGCTCGACTGGCTACGGGGATACGACATCCCCCATACCGTCGTCGCTACGAAGCACGACAAGGTGAAGTCGTCGACGAGGCAGCGGCGCAAGCGTGATGTCGCCGAGGGCTGCCGGCTAGAACAAGGCGACGTCGTGTGGGTCAGCTCGGTCAAGGGGGTCGGGATCGACCGACTCCGATCTCTGATCCGGTCGTGGCTCGATCTCGTCTAGACGCCTTCGGGTCCGCTCGTCCATCATGACTCTATGACCGATGCGCTGACGAGGCCGACAACCACCGAAGACCTCGAAACCCACACGGTGGCCGACGCGCTAGGTCGCCTCCTACACGACCATCCGCCGACGGGCTG
The DNA here is from genome assembly GCA_938021675.1 of uncultured Acidimicrobiales bacterium. Classification (GTDB taxonomy): domain Bacteria; phylum Actinomycetota; class Acidimicrobiia; order Acidimicrobiales; family SZUA-35; genus JAHELU01. The sequence continues at coordinate 13,586 of CALIFY010000031.1, read as the reverse complement.
CTCTTCCATCGAATTTCGAGGGTTCCGATACGACTACGGATTGGCTTGGGTTCACTTTCCGAAAGGGTTTGGCGGGCTAGGCGTCCGTCCACAGCTGCAACAGATGGTTGAAGATCAGCTACGGACCGCCGGTGCGGCACCAGCGGATCCGTCAACGTTCTTCCTTCACCTGGCGGGCCCGACCATCGTCACCCACGGTTCTGATGAACAGAAGCGCCGGTTGCTTCGTCCGATGTTTTCCGGAGAAGAAAAATGGTGTCAGCTGTTCAGTGAACCCGGAGCCGGGAGCGACTTCGCCGGCCTCGGCACCAGCGCTATCCGAGACGGGGACGAGTGGGTGGTGAACGGCCAAAAGGTCTGGAACACCCTGGCCCACGTGGCCCGTTGGGGCATGTTGGTGACCCGTACAGACCCGGAGGTAACAAAACACAAGGGAATGACGTATTTCGCGTTGGACATGGCACGCCCCGGGGTTGAGGTACGGCCGTTGCGGCAGATTACCGGCGAAGCCGAGTTCAACGAGGTGTACCTGACCGACGTCCGAGTGCCCGATGCCGATCGGATCGGAGAGGTCGGTGAGGGGTGGCGGGTGTCTCTCACCACTCTGATGAATGAGCGGACCGCTATCGGCGGTGGCGGGTCCCCGAAACGTGGATCGGGGGTGATCGCGTCGCTGGTTGAAGAATGGCGGTCGCTTCAGTCCGATCAACAGACCGCAGACCGTCGAGACCAGGTGATGCGGCTATGGATCGACGCCGAGGTACTACGATTGACCAACATTCGAGCCTCAGCCAATCGACGAGCTGGAAACCCTGGTCCAGAAGGCTCGGTGGCAAAATTGGCCGCTGCAGAACTGAATCAATCGATCCTGAATACCGCTGTCACACTTCGAGGCGCAGTCGGAATGGTCGGTTGCGACTACACTTTCCGTCGTCCCGAGGATCTCTCGGTCACGGGGACCGAAAGCGGTCTCGGGCATGCGTTCTTAAGGGTGCGGGCCAATTCGATCGAAGGTGGCACCAGTGAAATCATGCGAAACATCTTGGGTGAGCAGGTCTTGGGTCTTCCAGGAGAGCCCCGCATCGATAAGAACGTGCCGTGGAATGAGGTCGCTCGGAGCTGAATCGGGCGAACGTGGCGAACTTGGATGGCGGTTGGAGCTGGCATGAGTTACTTTTTCACCATCTGGCATGGTCCGTCGCCGCTGTCGAATGCGCACGCAACGTCGGAGTATCAGCGGCTGATGGCCGCTGGGGGCGAAGATCCTCCGGCGCCGTCCATCATCCAGTTCGTTGAGGCGATCGAGCAGAGTTATCCGGCGTTCGAGTCGTCGCCGATTCTTGAAACTCCGCTTGTCCGTCAGGCGGTCGGGGCGTCCATCTCGTTCAGCGTGTCACCAAACGCAACCAATGATGTGCGCAAGTTGGTCGAGGAGGTGGCGGGAGAGCTCGGCCTCGTGGCGTTCGATCCACAACGGAATGAGATGATTCCGTCGGCTGTGAGCCTGCTACGCACCGCCGAGTTCGATTTACCGGAGGCGGCCCATTTACCGCTCCACCTGACGGCGGTCATAGGAGAAGCGCTCGACGCGGGGGAGACGATGGCCGGGGTCGTCGAGCAAGTCCAGACGTCGTTCTACGTTCAATGGCTGGTCCAAAGTGGGACCCTCACCCTTGAGGTGCAAGGTGAAGGGCTGGTGCCGGTTGACATGCAGCTCGATGATGAGGGCCGGAACCAGATGCTCGACCTTGGCTTTGCTGAGTACGACCCGAACTGGAGCATCCACTGGGAAGATGGCATCGGCTCTCTCGACCAGGCGGCCCAGATCCTGACCCATGTATTGGTCACGATTCGAAATTTGCCAACCGGAAGCCCGATGCGGCTTCAGACGTTTCCGGTGTGAGCCGAGCGATCTTGCGGTGTCGTAGTCTTTAGACGATTCGCCTGTTGGCCGCCCATCGGGCCAACTCGTTTCTGCTGGACAGCTGGAGCTTTCGCAGTACGGCCGATGCGTGCGTTTCTACCGTCTTGATCGAGATGGTCAATCGTCTGGCGATCTCCTTGTATGCATAACCACGGGCCAAGAGCCGCATCACCTCTTGCTCTCGAGCGGTGAGTTGGTCGAGCTCTGGGTCCGATGGTGATTCGAGGTCGGCCGAGAAGGCGTCGAGAACGAATCCGGCCAGCCGGGGCGAGAACACGGCGTCGCCGTCGTTGATCCGCTTCACTGCATCGATCAGCTCATCACCCTCGATGGCCTTGGTAACGTACCCCCGGGCACCGCTGCGGATGACTTGGATCACGTCTTCGGCCGCGTCGGAAACCGACAGGGCGAGGAAACGGGACGTGACACCTCGCTCAACCGCTCCGGCGATCACGTCTGCCGCCGTGCCATCGGGCAGATGTACGTCGCATACGACGACATCCGGTTTGGTGGCAACGATTCGGTCGATCGCCTCGCCGACGTCTCCAGCTTCGGCTACGACGTCGACTTCCCGCTCCAGCTCGCTCTTGACCCCCGAACGTACGAGAGCGTGATCATCGACCAGGACGACACGGATCATGATGTGGAACTCGCTTCTGTGAGGGGGAGATGGAGCTCGACTTCGGTGCCGGCACCATGTTCGGAGTGTATGGAGGCATGTCCGCCGTGTCTCTCCATTCGGTCGATGATCGACTTTCGAATGCCCTGGCGGTCTTCATCGATCTGGGAGAGGTCGAAGCCGGCACCGGCATCCCGGACAAAAACGTCGATGGAGTTGGACTTGCGTTCAGCAAAGATGTCGATCTTGGCCACGCCGGCGTGCTTCGCCGCGTTTGTTGCCGCTTCTTGGGTCGCTCCGACCAACCCATGAATCATGGCCGGATCGATGTCGGCCGTGTCGCCGACCGTGACGACTTCTACCTTTATCCCATGGTCCTCCTCAACCTTTGACGCCACCTCGTGAAGGGCCGGTTCAAGCCTCGTCGTCCCCGGTTGCGTCGGTTCGTTACCGTAGAGCCAGCCTCGAAGCTCCCGCTCTTGTTTGCGGGCGATCTGGGCGGTCCGCTGTGGGTCGTTGGCGTTTCGTTGGATGAGGGTGAGTGTCTGGAGCACGGAGTCGTGTAGATGGGCCGCCATCCTGGCCCGTTCGTCGGCTCGGACGCGCTCCTGGCGTTCGGCGTCGAAGTCCTGGCCGATCCTGGCGATCGATGGGGCGACAACGACGGTGATCCCCCCGACGACTGCGACAACGATAATCAGCAGTCGAATGGCATCGCCGAAGCTTAGCGAGGTGGCGGCTACCGCGATGAGGCCACCGAGCGCCACCACCACACCGGCGACGATTCGGACGACGGCGGACACCCCGCCTTCCTCCTGTTGGCGCGACCAAGCGATCAAGAACCCGGTGAGGACGAAGCCTCCGGGAAACACGATCTCATCGATAAAGCCGAAGCCGAGGGTTCGGAGGCTGAGAACGATCCCCAGGACGACCATGGCGATGGCGGCATGACGATGGAGGGCGCTGAGCCCCTTCGGTTTCGGGTTGTATGGCGCGAATCTGCGGGTGTTCAATACGGTGAGGGCCAACCAGGCGACGGCATAGATGATGAGGCCCCACCCGCCGGCCAGTGCCAAGAAGGCGAAGGCGATGCGAATTACTGTGGGTTGAACACCGAGTTCTCGGGCGATGGCCGCGGCGACGCCTCCGACCCAACGCTCGTCCGGGTCGATCGGGGGCAGCTGCCAATGGTCAGCCGAGGCCGACAGGTGGAGGGACACCTCTCTATGATTGCAGCCGAACCACCCGTCTGCATCAGGGGCTACCCCTGAGACAACCCTGAGGGCCCCGGATAGGGGTAGGGTCGGATCGGGGAAAAGCCCGATGGGCCGTACCACCATCATGGGCCAGGATGATGAAATGAGCGACGAATCCACCGACCAGCCGAGGGAATCCACCACGGAACCCACGCAGGCTCCTGCCCCACCGCGGTTTCCGGGTTCTTCGTCCACGTCGGCTGATACCACGACTCCGGCGATGAGTGTCGGTGTGCCGCCCAGTGTCTCCGCCCCGCCGCCTCCTGGTGGTGGTGTGCCGCCTGGTGGTCATGCACCTCCTAGTGGTGGTGTGCCGCCCGGTGGTCGGGTACCTCCTGGTGGTGGTGTGCCGCCCGGTAGTCATGTACCGCCACCTCCGGTAGCCCGTCAGCTGGTTCGCGATCCGTACACCCGTCTTGGAGGTGTGGCATCGGGCCTCGGGCATCACTACGGCATCGATGTATCTCTCATCCGGCTCGCCATCGTGTTCTTCACCTTTGTGACCGGGTTTGGATTGCTCATCTACCTGTTGGCCTGGTTGATTATGCCTAGGGCCAAGTACTGGCCGCCGGTAGCGGCCCCGAGAACGAAGCGGTCGATCTCGACCCGCGAACTCGCCCTCGGCCTGGTGGCCGTCGGCGTGCTGGTGGCGCTGTTCTTTAGCGGCGGGACGGTGTCTCGTGTTCTGGTTCCCGTCGCTCTCGTCGGCGGTGGATTGTGGCTGCTCAACCAGGAAGAGGACGCTGACGACGAAGCCTGGTCATCCGGTTCAACCACGGTCACCGGAGACCAGTGGCCAGATCCGACGTACCCGGGGGCGGCCTCGGCCGGCGGTGTCGCAGTCTCCCACCACGCCTCGCCGTTCGAACCGGCGGCAGTTCCGCCGCCATCGGTTGGACTACCGCCCGGTACTCCGGTGCCAAAGAAACGGCACCGGGGGAAGGCGATCTTCGTCGCCGCATTCTTGTTCATAGGTTTTTGGGGGTTCGTTGGCCTCATAGCGTTTATCGCCAGTACCGAAGCCACGTTCGATCCAGGCATGGACCGGTCGAGCACCTACCGTCCAGGTGAGCCAGTCGACATTCCAACCTCGATATCCGAGGATGTTGGTGAGGTTGTGCTGGATCTGACGGCGCTCGAACCGGCTGCCTTCGATGGCGAGCCGGTCGAGGTGTCGATCGGTCTCGATGTTGGCGAGGTCCTCGTATTCGTGCCCGAGGGTTTGCCGGTCGACATCGTTGGAGAGGTCGATCTCGGAGAGATCTCGGTCTTTGAGGACTCCGCCGGTGGGGTCAACTCGACGCTGACCTCTGGTGAACCCGATGCGTTGGTAGAGCTCGATATTCGGGTCGACGTTGGCGATATCTCGGTCGAACGCGAGGTGTTCAGGCCGGTCGATTCCCTCGATCTGGTTGATCCGGTCGACCCGGTTGATCCGGTTGATCCGGTTGATCCGGTTGAGTCTCCGGAAACGCCCGAGACTCCGGCATCGACCATCCCCGCTGCCGGCTCTGATTCCAGAAACTAACCGGATCGTCCCGTCGGGACCCCGGTGTGCTCCACTGGCCGGGTGTCGGTTCATTCATTGCAGGCCACGGGTTGCCGATCAACGTTGTGTGGGTCATCGTTTTCGCCCGACCATCATGACCATGATGCTGCTTCTCGCTGCATGCACCTCCGGTGCAGCCAGCCAAGGATCGGAGCCGACCGCGGCCGGCTCAACTTCGGTATCGACACCATCGGATGATTCGACCACGGCGACAACCACCGACGATGCCGATTCGACAATCGCAGAGACATCCTCGATACCGGAGGTCTACTTCGAAACGTTGCCCCCGGGAAGTGCGTTGCCCGATGGTGAACGGTGCGCTCAGTTGGTGACCGATGAACCGTCGACCGAGAACCGACCGGAAAACAACACCATGAACAGCACTGTCGTCACCATTCCTCCGGTGGAGATCGACGGTGCGGACTCCTTTTGGAACGATGCATTGGCCCCTCGAATCACCGGGGACTTTGCTGGCACCACCGAACAGATCCTCCGGTGGGGTGCCTGCAAATGGGGCTTTGATGAGGACGTCACGAAAGCCAGGGCGGTGACCGAGAGCTCGTGGCGGTCAAGCCGTGCTGGAGACGAGACGGACGATGGTCAGCTTTGCGATCTGATTGGGCTCGATGCCCCGTGCCCCCAAAGCTACGGGTTGCTTCAGGTGAAAGGTACCGTCCACCGAGGGACCTATCCATCGACAATCGAATCGAGTGCCTACGGTGTCGACTACGCCATGGCGTGGCTGCGGGCCTGTTTTGAGGGATCGATGGTGTGGCTCAACGTCGAGGGTGACCTTCCATACGAAATCGGCGACGAGTTCGGCTGCGTCGGCGCCTGGTTCTCCGGCCGGTGGTGGGATACTCCGGCCAACGAGTACGTCGGGGAAGTTCGATTCCACCTCGAAGAACGGACGTGGGAAAGCTACGTCAGCTAGACCGTCGGCGAGTCCTTGGTCGGACGGACCATCAAGAGAAGTACCGGTACAGCAAACGGCCGGCTTCGGCGGTTACCTCGTCTGGAACGGTCGGATCGGTGAGTAGCTGAGTCATGTCGCCAAGGGTTTGGCTTACCGCAGCCCCCCGATGGTTGTCGGCTCCGTTGGCCGGCGAATAGTGCAGCGTCGTCAACGGTCGCTCGATTGAGCCAAACTGCTGCTTAAATTGCACGAGACCGGTCTGTTCGATGTCGCTTCGTCCCATGTCGAGCAAGTTGACACCGCGATCGGCGCCCTGCCGGCAGGCCTCCATGATCATGGCAGCGTTCGGTCGGTATTTGGCCGGGTAAGAGGCGCTGAACTTGTAGTAGCAGACGTCTTCGCTGACGAAGAAGATCATTGCCGCCAGGGGCGAACCGTGCTGTTCAGCGATCAGTAACGCCATGTCGTCGCCGAACCCGTCCTTCAGGTTCATGAAGAACGACAGGGGTTGGGCGAGCAACCGGTATTTCGACTTTCGGAGGTTGACATGCATCCGGTGGAAGACCTCGACGTCGGCCGGCTCGGTCGACCAACGCAGCGAAATACCAGACTTGTCGGCTCGACGGATCGATGTCCGCAGTTTGGTTTTGAGTCCGTCCCAGATGGCCTCGGCCCCACCGGTGAGGTCGATGCCGTGCCAGAGCAGCTCGCGACGGACCTCGAAGGAGTCGTCGGCCACCGCCGCTGGGTTGGTGAACGGCCGGATTGTCGTCGGAAGCTCGAACGATCTGAGGTGGGCGGCGAATTCTCGCCACCCCGCTGCAGAAAGAAGTGGGTCGCAGACGTCGCTGAACGGAGTGCATACGACTCGATCGCCGCGGATGTCCGACACCAGCGAGTAGTAGGCATGCCCATCGGGGTCAGAGGTCGGGGTGAAGCACCGTATCGTGACGTCAAAACTTGCCTCGACCGCTTCTCGCCACCGGGCACCGTTGAATAGGGTGACGGTTCCCCGATCGGTTTCGGGCGCGGCCGGAACCGCCGAGAGATGGCGCGCTGCTTTGATCGCCGCCCGGTTCTTCGGATCCCGATCCGGGTAATAGTGATCGGGGGAGCGATCGGGGGAGTGATCGTTCGAAGCTGGCGCCAACGCCATGTTGGGGGCCACGGGCTCGTGTGAGGTCATTGCAGTACCAACTCTCCTACTGGTGATGTCATAATCCGTTTCCGAGCGGCCGCTTCGAGGTGGTGATACTCGATCTGGTCGGCCTCAACCGATATGGCCAACCCTGCTTCGGCGGCCCAGTCCGCAAGCTCGATCTGATGGTCGTCTATCTGTTCGTCGTAGGTCGATCTCCGAGGGATGAACAACGGGGCATGACCGGCGTCGAGCGCCAGAGCCAACGAACCGGTCCCGGCGTGGCTTACGACAACGTCGGCCTCGGCAACGGCGGCTGCGAGCTCCGAGGCGGGCACCATCGGGCGCCCATCGATTCCGAGCCCCGTAACATCGCTGGCCCCGGTCTGCCACAAGACGTCGGTCCCGGTCGGAACGATCGTTGTCAATCGTTCGATGAGCCGACGGAAGTCACGGTCGGTCGTACCGACCGTCACCACCATCCGGCGAATCGAGGTCGGTCCGTCCTGTTCGACCGACCGGTAGCGGTCGTAGACCCCGGCACCTCGTTGGAATCTGGGCGGGGTGTCGCCGTATTGCCACCAGCAGCGAACCCCCGGGGTGCGGGCGAGGAGCCGCCCGGTCACCGATGGATTGCGAATGCGGGTTGAACTCTCGATGTAGTGAGCCTCGATGCCGAGGGCGGCGGCAACCGGAAGGTATCCGAGGGCGATGGCCGAGCCGGTGCTAATGACCCGGCCGACGCCGTTGACCTGATACAACCGTCGGGCATCCAGGGTCGATCGGAGCACACCGGCAACATCTCGCTCAGCGACGAACGGGACAAAGATGGTGTCTCGATCGGCCAGGAGGTCGCGGGTCTGCGGGCTGTCGTTGGTGATCCACACGGTCGGGCCGTCGGCTGGGATCCTTTTGGCAAGCTCAACCAGCTCCCTGATATGACCCCCGATCGTGGCCACGAATGCCGTGGTCTCAGCCTTCTTTGTCTTCATCGTGCCCCCCGTCCCGACAGGACCGAGGTGGCCGTGCCGACCAAACAGTGAAGATCGACCGTGGGGCCGATGCGTTCCAAATAGTCGAGGTCGAGGATCAGCATCTCGCTCATCGAGACGTCGGCTCGACCGCTTACCTGCCAGAGCCCGGTGAGCCCTGGTCTGGCTCGTAGTCGCTTTCGGTACGTCGGTTCGAACAATTCGACCTCCCACAGCAGTGACGGGCGGGGCCCGACCAGCGACATTTCACCTCGAAGCACGTTGACGAGCTGCGGCAGCTCGTCGAGCGAGAGGCGGCGTAGGTGTCGACCGATGGGGGTAATTCTGGCGTCGCCCGCCTCTTTGGCCGCGCCGGATTCGCCACGTAACTCCCGCCGGTTTTGTTCTCGCATGGCGCTGTCGTCGTTGCCGAGATACATCGTGCGGAACTTGTTGATTTGGAACGGGAGGCCACCGCTTCCGATCCTGAGCTGGCGGTAGATGACCGGGCCGGCCCCCGACCGGCGGACCAACAACGCGGCGGTGGCCATGACCGGCGCGGCGAGGACGAGAGCGACCGCACCGAGCACCACATCGGACGCCCGTTTCCATCGTGGGATGGTCATGTCGGTCTCCAGCCGGACGGCCGGATAGCCGCTCGTTTGCTGTCGCCATGGGGTGGTCTGGTCCTCGATGGTGAGCCGGTCGACGGCCTTGCCGGCGGCGTTGCGGTCGTAGGCGCAGAGCTGGTCGGCGAGGCGCCCCGCTCGTCGTATGTCGGGTCGGTCGAACCGATCGCCGGTCGCGTCGGTCAGCGAAGCCAGACGGAGCGAGGTCGCGCAGAGGGCAATCGACCGCCACGTCAGAGCGGCAGCGTGCGGGTCGGTCGAAGAGATGGGGTTCGCCAGTTGACCGTGGAGTTGTTGGCGGCGGCGGTTCAGATCGAGTCTGGTCGAAGCGACCGTTCTACCGGACCGCGTCACCGCGAGGAGAAGCGATGCTTCCGGCGCGTCGCCAGCGGGAGAGTCGATCGCCGGTCGGGCCTCGACCGGTACGTCGGCGATGACCATCCGGTCTGTCGAGTCGATGGTGAGCGACGCGCCGAGTCGGTCCCGCCACCCGTCGACGGTGCTCGGTGCCCGCCTGGCCAGGCCGTGGCCCGTGAGCCCGACGGCAACCAGCACGTAGAACAGGTCGGCGCTCGCCCGCAGCGTCAGGTGGGGATCGATGATCGTCAGCGCCACCATCATGGCCACCGCCGCTCGGGCCGTGACCCGCATCGCCAGCCACGCTCGGTCGTGGTCGCCGGTCACCGCGGTGGTCGAGCCGATCTGGCGCCAGGCCGTCCACAAGAAATATCCAGCGGCTATGAGTAATGGGATTCCTCCGACCCACAGGAGCCACAGGTAACCGCTCTCCAAATAGACGATTTGGCGCCAGACATCTGGCGGGGTTCGGGTGGTGTCCGGACCGACGCCGAGGACCCAACCCCAGTCGGCCAGATCGGGAAAGTACAGGGTGGACACGTTGTTCCAGCGGACCAACCAGCTCGATGGGAGACCGGTGCCGCGGTCGACGTCTGCCAGCCGGGCGGCGACCACGGGCCACAAGGCCAGCATGGCCAGAAGGCCGACGGGAACGGCGGTTGCGGTGACGGCGCCCAACCGTCGGTGGCCGATAGCGACAACGATCAACGCCACGGCCAGCGCCACTATGGTGCCCGCCTGTCCGCTGGCCAACGCTCCAACCACCAGTGCCGCGGTGATGAGCGCCCATCGGCATATGGTACCGATGTTGTCGCTGGTCGAGTTCAGCGCGGCCGAGAGCGCGGCCGAGAGCGAGGTAGCTGCGGACAGGCTGAGGTAGGCGCCGGTGGCGATCGACGAACCGATCGTGGTGGTGGCCCGACCCCCGTCGACGACGTCCTCGGCGTTGCTCACGAAGAACTGGCCGAGCACGTCGATGATCGGTCCAACCCCGAGCGCTTGAGCTACGGCGAGGCCGGCGATGACGAGTCCGGAGGTGATAACCGCCCGGCGGACGAACAGTACGTCGTCGATGGTCCGGACCGACAGCCGGACCAGGAGAAACAAGGCGGCGTACTTTACGAATGGGAAGGCGGCCAGTGTGTCGCCGCCACCGATGGTGCCGGTCCGGGCGATCACCCAAAGCACTGGAATGACAGAACCGGTGATGACCAGCCCGAGCATCGACCATTCGACCGGGCCGATCCGTAGTCGCCAGCGGGCGCCGTCGATGGCCGGGCCTATCGCCGTCGCAGCCGCCGCCCCGCCGGCTATGAGTAACAGCAGCTCGCTCGGTCGCAGCAGAGGTACCGGCGTTCCTCTCGGGATGCCGGCAACCAATGGCATGAGGGCCACATAAAGGGCGACAAGAGCAACGGCTGGGTTCGATGGCGTCAGCGAAGTGGCTCGACCGGCGCCAGCCGTTGCGACGGTCATCGGTTGCTGGGGGAGCACGAAGGCGGTCATTCCGAAGTTCCTGGTTCGTTTTCGAGGACGCTGAGCAGCCGGCCCTGATCGGTCGTAACCCAGGCCGAGGCGGCGAACAGTCCGACAAGCACGACGCTGGAGACCGCCACCCGGCTTGCTGCCGACCAGTCAGTGGCGGCTCGATCGATCAGGATCGTCGGACCGGCGGCGACGATGGCCGAGAGTAGGAGCCGGGGCCAGTGCCGGGGGTCGGCATCGACTGAGCGTGTTGCTCGGAGCGGGCGGTGAATGGTGAGTAGGGCCGTCAGGTCGGAAACGGTGACGACGAGGCCGAGCCCGACGAGCAGGGCCGGCCCGTCGAGGGCGGCGACCGTCACCGGAATCCCGACGATCGACACCACAGCCCGGACGAGGGTCGATCGCCGAAGGGCGACCGCCGAACCACTGGCCATCGATGTCTGCCTGGCCACTTCGAACAACGCTTCGGACGCCGCTCCGATGGCCAGACCGGCTAACGCTGCGGTGATCAAGGTGACTGCCGCCGGGTCGGCGAAGTCACCGCGGGCGACCACTGTGGCCAGCGGACGAGACATGACGAGCAGGCCCAATCCGGCCGGGACGGCCAGCCAGGACGCCAGGCGTACCGCCCGCCGGTATCCCAATCTTGTGCTCTTGCTCAGCTGTTGGGAGCGGTCGGTACCGACGAGGCGAGGGAGTGCGGCTGATGCGATCGGTCGGCCGATGAGAGCCAGCGGCACGAAGTAGGCGAGCATGGCGAGCTGGAAGGCTTGAACGCCGCCGGCGCCGGCGAACCCGGCCGCTACCACGAGCGCGAATTGGCGGGCGGCGATGACGCTTGACCAGATGAACGAATCGGCGGTCGGTCGGGCCAGCGCGATGAGGTCTGGGTGCCGCCAGTGCAGCGATGGTCTAAGCGACCGACCAGCGGATCGACGGGCACCGGCGTATTGGACGATTGCATGGGCTGCGACCGAACACCCGGACCCGAGAGCCAGTAGCAACATGAGATCACGGGGGGCGGTGTCTACCTCCCACCCCCGACCGAATCGGAGGAACACGATGACGACGGTGGCTACCAGCCCCAGATTCTCAATGACCGGTGCCACCGAAGGGAGTAGGAAGTTGCGGTTGGCATGTTGGACCGAAACGAAGACGCCGATCGCCGCGTAGAGGACCAACTGGGGGAGTATCACCGCGGCCAACAGGGCGGCAGTCGCCATCGCATCCGACCGGAGGGCGTCGTCGACGCCGGACGTCAGCACCCCGGCGATGACCGACCTGGCCGCTACGGCAATGCCGGCCACTACGGCCATGGAGACGACGATGACGCCCAGCGAGTTGGCGGCCAGGCGACCGGCCGCGGCGCGGTCGCCGGCTCGCAGGTACCGAACGAGAGGGGGCACGAGGACCGATGAGATGGCCGACCCGGCCAATACGTCGTAGAGCACGAGGGGGAGCACGTTGACGGCGACGAACAGGTCGCCGAGCACCGTTGGCCCGAGCACGGCAGCGGAAACCATGATTCGGGCCAAGCCGGTGATTCGGCTTAGGGCCGAGGCGATGGCGATGCGGGCTGAGTCGCCTATCAACCCGCTTCCCTGCGCATCGTCGGCGACCGACGGCTGGTGCCGTTCAACCGCTACGACAGCGATGGAGTCCGCCTGCTGCCGTCGGCCTTGGCCGGTGGCCGTTTCAGCCATTCCACCGCTGGCGAGTACGGGAGCGGTATGCGGCCAACGCGGCCACCGGCACGGATGCCATCAATCCGAGGGCGAGACCTTGCATCCCGGTCAGGTGTCTTGACCGCTCGACAACGATCTCGTCGCCGAGCGATCGCAGCGGCGAGGCGACAAGCGGTGCGAGTTCTCGTTTCGAAAGTTCGGAATCGATGGTGGTCAGCATCGATTCCAGCCGTTCCAGTTCAGCGTTGCGGCCGGCATCTGCGGTGTCGCCGACGGCCAAGTCGAGCCGGTCGGCTCGGACCTGAACGAGTTCGGCCTCCACGATGTCGAGTTCCTGTTGGACCTCGGCCAAGCTGGTGCTGAGCGACGACCGGCTGATGGCCGATGCGCCATCGGCGATAGCGCCATCGATCGAATCCTGGAGCCGATCGACCCGGAGGTTCTGTTGGTCTACCGTCCGTTCGAGTTGCTGTTGCCGTAGTTCAAGTTCTAGGTCCCGCTGCTGGAGTTGCCGCTGGTCTGTTCGAGCGTCGTCGAGGCGATCCAAGACGTCTTCTCTCTGTGCCTCCAGCTCTCGACCCGATCCGGCTGGTTCGGCGGCCAAGGTCACCTGCAGGTATTGATCGACGACGGCCTGGTTGATAGCGAGAGCCTGTGCGGGGTCATCGTCGGACACGTCGAGGCGGAGCACTTCTGACAGCTCAAGTATCTCAACGTTCGTCTTTGCTCGGAGCTGATCGACGGACAGACTGAAATCGTCGGCGACGGGGGCCAAGACGGCGTCACTCTCGAACGTCACGAGCTGGGTGAGGATCCGCCGGTCTTCTCGAAGAAAGCCATCGGGTATCGACTCGTCGAGCGTGTACACGAATTCGGCCTGCGCGACGTGGGTGCCACCGAACACCATTCCGATGGAGTATCCGAGTAGGCCGAAGCCGGCCACGACGGCGAGTACCGGCTTCGCAACCCGAGCGAAACTGCGAAACGTCCAGTCAACTTCCGGTTGAATCTTCTGGCTGCGCTCGGCCTCGGTTACCGTTTCGAGTTCCGACCGAAC
>CALIFY010000030.1 GCA_938021675.1 uncultured Acidimicrobiales bacterium | reverse complement strand
ACAGTGCGTCGTCTTCGGTGCCGGAGATTTCGTTTGGTGAGACGTACGCTTCTCCGGTGCACGTTGAGTCGGCGGCCCATTGGTCGCCTGATGCGTCGGTGAACGCATTGCCACCAACGTTTACCCGCAACGCATCGCCCTCACCCAACTCGGCTTGGGCCTCGGTGCCAGATGCTCTGCTTGGGTCGCTGGCGGCTACGACGATAAGTGCGGTTACGCCAAGGCAACCCAAACTCACGGCCAAGAAGCCCAAAATTATTCTACGTAGTTTCGTCATTCGTCCCTTTTGGTCTGGTGTCGTCGGTGTGTCCGGGCTTGTCAACGCCGTCCTCCATCCCGCTGCTTGACGTCCTTTCGATGAACAGACCCGCAGACCGTCATCGTTAAACCGGCTGCCGTTTCGGCAGCCATCCGCCAGTGGTGATACATAGTCCTCGCCTCTAGGTAATTCGTCCCACGCTGTCGAGACAGTACCCAGTTCGGGTTGTTTCGAAACGTACTCTCGTCGTCGTGTCCGGTTGCCCTAGTGTTTGGGCGTGAACATCGATGTTTCGATTCGTATCGCCCTCGGGTACCTCTGCGTGATCGCGCTCCAGCTCGGTGTGTGGGCGACCTTTTGGCCCCGCTCGTTCTACGACGATTTTCCCGGGTTGGGAGGTGGTCTCATTCACGTCGACGGGCCGTACAACGAGCATCTTGTGCGAGACGTCGGAGCCCTCAACCTGGCGCTGGCCAGCCTGCTGATCTTCGCCGCGCTTACCCTCCGGCGCTCGGTGGTCATGGCCGCCGCCATCGCCTCTCTGGTGTGGACGTTGCCCCACCTCGTTTACCATGCCTTCAACACCGACGGACTGTCGGGGGCCGACATTGCGATGAGTCTCGGTGGTCTCGTCGCTTCCGCAGTCGTTCCTGCCCTGATTCTTGTCACCGCCCGGAGGGCACTGCCGGACTGACCGTCAATATCCAGCACGGCTCGGCTCGGCTCGGTGGCCGTCAGTGCGACGAATGCTGCGATCTCTGAATCTGGTTCACTTCCGACCGAGCGGTGGGAGTCGGGGTATTCCACCGGGTACACCTGCCGGTCTGCTTGGCCGTGTAGAGCGCGGCGTCGGCGCGGGAGACGACGGTGTCGAGATCATCGCCGTCATCGGGGTAGACCGCGATACCGACGCTCACGCCGATCGTGGTCCATTGGTTTCCGAGTATGGCGTGTGGTCGCGAGCAGATCTTGATGATCCGGCCCGCCAGTTCCATGGCGTTGTGCCCGTCGGCGTCGCCGGCAAGGATGGTGAATTCATCTCCGCCGGTCCGGTACACGGCATCATCTCGACGAACCGAGGTCGATAGCCGCGTGGCTACTTGGCGGAGCAGCTCGTCGCCCGCCGGATGGCCGAACGTGTCGTTTACCGCCTTGAAGCCGTCGAGGTCGAGGCACAGAACGGCGAAGCGGGACGCGCCTCGGCCTGCTTGTCGGCCGGCGACCCGTTCATCGGTCCATCGCTCCAAGGCCCGGCGGTTGCCTAGACCGGTCAGGTGATCATGCATTGATAGTTGGCGACTCTCGTATTGCGCATTCAGAGAGCTTGCGATGATCTGGTGACTTTGCTTCATCATCACCTGGTAGGCGACAGGGAACGTGATCGCCACCAATCCGATGATCCACAGCGTCGGTGACGTCAGCAGTCCGGCGGCAAGCGTCCATCCCAAGAGGTACAGCAACGCCGCGGCCATTCGAGGGAACGCCGCGAATCGCGATGCGACGTAGCTCATCCAACCAAGCGAGAGGACGATGGCCACCGCGACGAGTCGGGGTTCGGCCGTGCGCAACAGGCCAAAAACGCCGACCGAAAGGAGGAAGAAGGAGACGATGTTGACCATCAGTAAGCTCCCGTATGTTGGCTCATTTGGGGATGTCACGGCATGTTGGCATCGCTGATTTAGCCAGATCCGGACGATCTGTGTTGCCACCGACAAGGCCAGCCACGCCACCGCCCACCAAGAACGGACCACGAAGACTGCAAACGACGGCCCTCCGACGTTCCATGCGAAAGCCATCGCCAGAAGTAGCGCCGAATCGGGCAGCGTACGCATCCGGGCCCGGCGGACGTCGTTCGCCTCGCCTGCATCATCAGAAACGAGCCACGCCATCGCCGGTTGAGCGGGTGTATCCTCAATTTCGGCTAAACGTTTGGTAGCGGCCGGCTCCATACTCACCAACGTCGGGTCGACCAAGCTGAGGTTGAGATGTGGCCGATGACGTTGTTTGTTGATCGACCGGCCTTGCCCTACTCGCCGGGTACGAACCCGCGCTTGCGGAGCAGGGCGCCGGGGTCCACGTCCCGGCCGCGAAACGCTCGAAAACCGGCAGCCGGATCGATAGTGTCGCCAACCGAAAACACGTGATCGTGAAGACGGCCGGCCACCTCTCGGTCGTAGTACCCGCCGCCCTCCGTAAACGCTTCGGCCGCGTTTGCGGTCAACGCATCGGACCACAGGTAGCTGTAGTACCCGGCCGAGTAGTGACGCGGCCCGGCCTCCGGAGAATCTCCGGAGGCCGGTACCGATACCCGCGTCAACCGTGTGCGCCGGCGCGTGGTGTGAACTTGAAGTGCGCTTCGTCGTTCGAGCCGTTACTGGGGCGGCTCGGTGAGCGGCTCATCGTCTTGGAACGGAACGAAATCCGGTTCACACTCGACGTTTGACTCCGGTGCTTCGCCGCTGGTCAGGTAGTCCGACACAACGGTTGTGCCGCAGGTCGAGGTGCCGGCCGAGACGTGTCCCCAACCGTTGACGGTGAGCAGGGTTGCGTTGCCGAGTGACTCGACATTGGCCAGTGCGTTTTGGTACGGAGTGGGGCCGTCGAAGCGGTTATTTACCACCAACACGGTATTGGCTGGTGTGGCGTCGTATGGGCCTCGGAAGGCGTCGTCGTCGGTACCTGTCCAGTCGGCGCATGGGGCACTACTCCACGTCCAAAGCGGTCCGAAACGACCTTGCTCTCGTTCCGACTGGTGGGCGGCGAATGGCCATGCGGCGAACAGCCGAGGGTTCTCGGTCTCAGCGCAGCTCACGCCAAAGAACGACTCTTCGCCAAACAATGGCTGGAACGGCTCATCGGCCGGCACATATGACTGCGGCCCGATGTATGGAGCCTCGCCAATCTCGACCAGTGCCGCCATGTCGTCGTGTAGCGCCTTCATGTCTGCTGGTGCGACAGCAGCCCGGGTTGCCGCGTTGGCACTTGGTGTCGCTGGTTCAGCTGGTTCCGCTGGTTCCGCTGGCGCAGACTCGAGGATCGCCTCGATGTCCGAATAGAAAAGGGCCAGAAACTGGTAACTATCGGTTGAACGGAGTGCACCGGCGGTAGCGGCGACGAGGAAGGGGGCGTTGATCTCGCCGACGGTCTCGCCGGTTTCTGGGTCGACGATCGGGAAGGGCTCGTCGTCGACGGCGTCGATCACCGCGTTTGCCCTGGCTGCGGCGTTGGGAGCGAGCGGGCAAGTCTCGGGGTTCTCATCGCACAGCCGTGCCCACTCGGCGAAGGTGTCGCGATCGCCGATGGCGCTGTCGATGCGAGTGGTGAACGGCACCAGGTACCGCTCATAAGCGTTCGCTCCCCGTGACCAACTGGCGGCCGGTAGGTTGCCGTCGATGACGAGCGCTCGCACGTTCTCGGGAAAGAGGTTGGCGTATGTCATGCCGAGCTGGGTGCCGTACGAATAACCGACGTAGTTGAACCCGTCGTCGCCGACCCCTTTGCGGATGGCTTCGAAGTCGCGGGCGACGTTTGCCGTCGACATGTGATCGATGATCGGTCCGGCGTTCTCTTCGCATCGGCGGGCGATTTCTTGCGAGAACTCCTTTTGCTCCTTCACCCCGTCGAGGTCGGTCGGGAACGGGTCGACCGGTATGAACTCGGCGAACTCCTGGAGTTCCTCAATGGTGTTTATGCAGCTGAGCCCGGTGCTGCGGCCGATGCCCCGAGGATCGATACCGAGGATGTCGAACCGGTCGAGTACCTCCGCATCAAACACGATTGCCGGAGCGAAAATTGCCAGGCCGATGCCGGATCCACCCGGTCCGCCCGGGTTGGTGAAAAGGGAGCCGATCTTGTTGTCCTGGTCGTTCGCTAGGCGGCGGACCATGGCGAGTTCGATTTGCTCACCCTCGGGCTCGTCATAGTCGAGCGGTACGTCGACCTCGGCACACTCGAAGTCCGACTCGGCCAGTAGCTGCTCGAGTTCCTCGCGGGCCTCGGGGGGAAACTCACCGAAGATTTCGTCGAGTTCCTCGAAGGTGCTGAAACAGGCTCGCCAGTCGATGTTCGGTGTTGGAATCCCGTTTTCGGTGTCTTCTGGATCGGACTCGTCTCCCGGGTCAGAGTCGCCTTCCGGTTCGGGGTCCTCGATGGGGGCGGGATCGGAAGGGCTTGGCTCCGCATCGGGGTCCGGTGCCGGCTCGGCCATGGCCGGCGCGGCGGTGAACATCAACAAGAACGCCGCGATCATCGCGGCGACTCGAAGGGGTCGCATCATAGTTTTCGCCTTTGGGTAGCTCCACCCACGCCGTGCAGCTGGCGACAGAATAACCCAATGTTCGTCATGATGGGCGTCGCTTCAGCGGTCAGCTGAGATGTTGCGTAATAGGAAAGCTGGAAAGGCGAGATGTCGGCAAAAATTGGTGACTGATTCTGAGCTGATTGGCCTTCGGGTAGCGTTGGTTCATGGATCTTGGAGCCTTCTCAATAAGCCTCTCGGTATCAGATCTCTCGGTCTCAACCGACTTCTACCGAACGCTGGGATTCGAGGTAGCTGGAGGCGATGAGGAACGGTGGGCGATCCTGGTAAACGGCGACACGGTAATCGGCCTATTCCAGGGGATGTTTGACGGCAATGTCTTGACGTTTAACCCGGGGTGGGAGGGGGCGGGGCAGCCGGCCGAATCGTTTACCGACATTCGTCAGTTGCGGGCCAAGGTCGAGGCCAAAGGCATCGAGGTCGTGGCTGACAGCAATGCCGAGGCTGAGTCAGGGCCCGCCAGCTTCTCGATCGTCGATCCGGACGGCAACGCCATTCTGATCGATCAACATCGGTAAGGGGTCAGTCCAGTTGAGTGCTGGCCGGTCCAGATGTGCCTCGGGCCACTAATTGTGGTTCGAGCACATGGGCCACGGGCTCTAGTTTTGGGGTGGCTATACGCGCCAAGACGCTGGCGAATCCAAGCTTGCCCATCTCGTACCGTGGCTGGTTGATCGTGGAGAGCTGGATATAGGAAAGGGCGGCCATGGATGTGTCGTCATATCCCACGACCGACACGTGACCTGGGACGTCAACGCCCGCCGTTTTGAGCCGGTCGAGGGCCGCTATCGCTGAGAGATCGTTGGCGGCGAAGATGGCGGTTGGAAGTGGAGCCAGACCATTGCTCGCTTCCCGAAGTAGCTGGTCGACGGCGACCGCTGCTGGGCCTTCGCTGTAGTCGCCGGGAAAGACTCGAAGCTCGGCTCCTGAGCGTTCGAGCGCGGCAGCGAAGCCAGCTTTGCGTTGTTTGGCGCCACCGCCAGTGCCGCCATCGATGTGAACGATTCGCCGATGACCAAGATCGAGAAGGTGAGATGCCACCAGGTCGCCCCCGGCCTTGTCGTCGTTCACGACGGAGTCGACGGCGTCCACCCGGCGCCCGATCGACACGATGGGGGCCGCTCGGCCCATCGTCTCGAAGAGCTCATCATCCATTCGGGGCCCGAGGACGACGACCCCGTCGACGCGGTATTCGAGAAATTGCTCAACGGCCCATTGTTCGTCGGCGTCTTGGCGCCAGGCGGTTCCCAGGAGCAGTCGGTACCCAGCTTCCACCGCCGCATCGTGGATTCCATCGACGACGTCGGCGAAGAAGGTGTTGTGGAGATCGTTGAGCACGACCCCGATAGTTTTTGTTTGCTGCTGGGCGAGCGAGCGGGCCGATGCGTTTGGGCGGTAGCCGAGTTCGGCCGCCGCCAGGAGTACCGCGTCTCGGCGCTGATCGCTCACCTTCGGTGAGTTGCGCATCACCAGCGATACGAGGGCCCGAGACACCCCGGCTCGATCGGCGACGTCGTCCATCGTCGGCGCTCGCATGAACCAAACCCTAGTGGGCTGGCGCCCACTCCGATCGGACATCACTCGCTGGACAGGCAACGTCGGTCTGTGCGATTCTCTAGCCGAACTGTTAGAGCGCTCTAATTTGCTCGTATCACGGCGACGGTGAGCGCATTGTTGATAAGTTCGCGCTGATCGTAGATCGAGGGGAACTACTTCTGTGCAGGACCGCCTGGCGTTCGCAGACCGTATTGCCACCGCTCCAATCTCCTGGGGTGTGTGTGAGGTGCCGGGCTGGGGACACCAGCTCTCTCCAGACCGGGTGTTAGGTGAGATGGCCGCGCTTGGATTCACCAAGACAGAACTTGGATCCGCCGGTTGGCTTCCCCCACACCCCGACCAACTACGGTCCCTTCTCGATCGCCATGGTCTGGGGTTGCTGGCATCGTTCGTTCCGCTGGTACTCCACGATGTGGCGACGGCCGATGCGGCGCTTGCCCAGGCCACCGAGACGGCCCAACTTCTTACCGGTCTTGGTGCTCGATACTTCAACACCGCTCCGGTCACCACGGTCGATTGGGCACCCCGCCGAACGTATACCGAAGACGAATGGCAGCACCTGTACGAACAGCTTGGCCGGATCGACGAAATTTGTGCATCGCACGATCTGGTCCAAGTAGTACACGAACACATCGGATGCGTTGTCGAGACCGAAGACGATGTCCGGCGGGTGCTCGACAACACCGCGGTGAAGCTCGTTCTAGACACCGGCCACCTGGCGGTGGGCGGTTTCGATCCACTGGATATCGCAAACGATTTCGCCGATCGCGTCGGCCTCGTCCACCTAAAGGACACCCGGTTCGATGTGGCTGAACGACTAAACGCCAACGAGCTCTCGCTCATGGAAGCGGTGCAAGCTGGCCTGTTTCCTGCGCTCGGCGAAGGGCAACTTCCGATCGGCGACATCATCGCCACGCTCGAAGCAAAAGGGTTCGATGGTCACTACGTGATCGAACAAGACTGTGCCATCACCGGCGACATTCCAAGCCCCGGAGATGGACCCGTTCGTGACGTTGCAATCAGCGTCGCGTATCTCCAGCAGGTGGGATCGACGCTGTCGGATGGTCTGGCGCCGTCCGGCGGCGGTAACGCCCCACCTGCATGGTCATGACACTCAATAAGGGAGAGAAAACAATGAGGAAGTTCAAAGGGCTTTTGGCCCTATTGTTCGCCTTCACATTGCTGGCAGCAGCATGTGGGGAGAGCAACGATGCAACCGAAGAGGAAACCGACACCGAGGAGACCGATAACTCCGAGGCCGAACAAGAAGAAGAAACCGACGACGAAGAGTCGTCCGCTACCGAAGACGGCGAAGGCGATGAGGTCGACCTGACCGCCGGCGGCGACCTGACGTTCCACATGGTGACCCACGCCGACGACGGACCGTTTTGGTCGGTAGTAAAGCGTGGCGCTGAGGATGCGGCAGCTTCGGTCGGTGTCGAATTGGTGTGGAGCCCATCGAACAACGATCCAGAGAAGCAGGTCCAAGACATAGAAGCCGCCATCTCGGCGGGATCCGGTGGCATCGCCGCTTCACTGGCCAGCCCCGACGCTGTGGCTCCGGCACTCGCAAAGGCCGCTGAAGCTGGCATACCGGTATACACCCTCAACTCGGGCGTGAACCAGTATGAAGAGATCGGAGCCGTCACCCACATCGGCCAAACCGAAACGGTGGCTGGCGAAGGTGCCGGTCAGCGGTTCAACGACCTCGGTGCCACCAAAGTGCTCTGCGCGTTCCAGGAGCAGAGCAACGTTGGCCTCGAAGAGCGGTGCGCCGGTCTCGAAGCCACCTTTGAGGGTGAGGTCGTATCGGAATTCGTCGGTCTCGACGCCGACCAAACCGCACAGCAGGCGGCGATCGGCGCCATCTTGGCCGAGGACGACTCGATCGACGCCATCCTCGGCACCGGTCCCGTCGTCGCCGTCTCGGCGTTGAGTGCCTCCCAGGATGCGGGCAAGGAAATCACCATCGGTGGATTCGACATCACGCCCGACATCATCTCGGCCATCGATGCCGGCGACATTGCCTTCACCGTCGACCAGCAGCAGTACCTCCAGGGCTACCTGCCGGTCATCTTGATGTTCTTGCAGGCCACGAACCAAAACACCGCCGGTGGCGGTCTGCCAATCTTGACCGGTCCTGGCTTCGTGACCCCGGACAATGCGGCAGCCGTGGCCGAGCTTGTCTCGGCTGGCACCCGGTGAGCGAAACCGGTACAACACGTAGGTAACCGGTACAGCACGTAGCGACGCGGGACGGTCCGTAGTGGGCCGTCCCGCACCGGTATCGAGTGGGCAATTGGGGGAAGCGACTTGAGTGATACAGCGGTTGAGGCGTCGGCGTCCGGCGCGGCGGACGGCGCAGTTGATACGGCAGGAACCGACGAGCGCCTCACATTCCGAGGGCCGTTCCAGCGGCTCCTGACCCAGCCGGAGATCGGCGCCCTTATCGGCGCCATCGCTATCTGGGGATTCTTCTGGGCGGTGACCCGTCCTTTTGGCACCGCGGGGGGAACAGCGAACTGGCTTGACGTCGCCGCCACCCTCGGCATAACTGCCGTCGTTGTTGCCATGTTGATGATCGGCGGCGAGTTCGATCTTTCGGCCGGCGCCATGACCGGGGCGACCGGCATCATGTTGATCCTGTTGGTGA
Source organism: uncultured Acidimicrobiales bacterium (assembly GCA_938021675.1). Lineage (GTDB taxonomy): Bacteria > Actinomycetota > Acidimicrobiia > Acidimicrobiales > SZUA-35 > JAHELU01. The sequence goes on along the minus strand of CALIFY010000030.1, from coordinate 74,056 downwards.
AAGACATCGGCGAGCTCGGGGGGCTCGGCCTGAACCTGTTTGTCGCCATACCGCTGTCGTTCATCGTGGCGTTGGCCATCGGCTGGTTCAATGGAACGGTTGTCGAGAAGACATCCTTGCCGAGTTTCATCGTTACCCTCGGCACCTTTTTCGCATTGAAAGGAGTGAAGCTTGGTTTTGCCAAGCTCTTGATCGACAACATCCAGGTCGGACGAGTCGACGAGGGTACGGGATACGAGTTTTGGCGGCGGGTGTTCGCCAGCACGTGGGCCCGAAACGACCACCAGTTCGAGGGGCGCGACGTCGTCTACAACCAGCTTCTGTTGCTCGGTGTCGTGCTGTTCGTACTCGCCTTCTTCGACATGGCGTTCGTCCACCGGCGTCGATCGGACACCCGATGGCTGCCGGTTGTCTTTGGTGGCGCGGCGCTGGCCGTTGCCGGATACGTGTTACTCCACGTTCGCAACGGCGGCGATATGTTTTTCGGTGTACTGGTCGGCGCTGGGGTGATCGTCGCCGTCGGTGCATGGGGCAAGTATCGCTACGAACCGCGGACCTCGAGCGACCTCATCCGTCCGTCGGTCGCCATTCAAACGCTGATCGGTGGTGGGGTTGTCAGCCTTGTGATCGCCGTGATCACCGCCATAATCTTCGACGCCGAGTCGAGTGTCAGTCTGCGGGAGATCATCGCCGATGATCCCCTGAAAGCCATCTACCTCACGGTGTTGGCTGCGGTGGCCGTGGCCCTCGGTGCTCTGTGGGCATCGCGGTCCGGGCATCGCACGGCACTGGTTCGGACGCTCTCGGCCTTGGCGGTCATCGGTGTACTCATCGCCATCCTCCTGCTGTTGTCCGATGAGACGGTGCGCGAGGCGCGCATCGACTTCCTCACGTCGCTGCTGCTGTTTACCGAACAGGGGATCAGGGCCATTCTCTTTGTTGGCTTGGTGGCGATCGGGTTGATCGCCATGGCGATGGGAGCGGTTCGAGCCGGAGCAACCTCGATTCCCGTCCGGTCCTTCGTCCAGTCATCGATCGCTTTGGCTGTCGTAGCCATCGCCTTCTTCGTTCAGAACCAGTCAGCGTCCCGGAAGTTCAGGGCCGAGCTGTTTACCGTGATGCTCCTGTTGGCGTTGGTGGTCTTCTGTTGGTCGATCGTGTCGTTGCTGGCCGCGGAGCGATCAGCACCAGATGCGAAGGCCGACCGAATCGGACGACTCACGATGACCGTTGGCGTCGTCCTCATCGTTCTCGCCGTGGTCGTACGGTTACTGTTCACCACCACGGCCGAGATCGAAGATGGGGTCCCGCCGGCGTTGTTCAGTGTGCGGATCGTTTGGTTCATAGCGGTCACCGCAGCTGCGGTGTGGGCGTTAGCAAGAACAAAGTTTGGGAACTGGACGTTCGCCGTCGGTGGAAACAAAGAGGCGGCCCGCCAGGTCGGGGTCCCGGCGGCCAGGACGAAGACGCAGCTCTTCATGGTCGTCTCCGCTGGGGCTTGGTTGGTTGGCATGCTCTTGACCTTCCGACTCACGACGTTGCAAGCCAGCACCGGGGACGGAAACGAGTTCGAGTACATCATCGCCGCCGTCGTCGGTGGGAACCTACTCACCGGTGGGTACGGGTCCGCCCTTGGCGCCGCTATCGGGGCGTTGATCATGGCGATGTCGGGCCAAGGAATCCCGTTTGCCGGTTGGAACTCGGACTGGCGGTTCGTGTTCCTCGGAGGGATCCTGCTCCTGGCGGTCATCGCCAACAACTTCATCCGCAGCCGGGCCGAAGCTGTTCGAAAATGACCGCAGTGAGATTGAGCGTTAGGGAGGCGAGAGTCATATGAGCTTGCTCGAAGTGAAGAACATCTCGAAGTTCTACGGCAACATCATCGCCCTCAAGGACATCACCACGAGCGTCGAGGCCGGTCGGGTAACGTGCGTCCTGGGCGACAACGGCGCCGGCAAATCGACGTTCATCAAGATCCTGTCCGGCGTACACCAGCACGACGAGGGCCAGTTCTTAGTCGAGGGTCAGCCTGTTCGGTTCACCTCACCACGGGACGCCCTCGATCGAGGTATCGCCACCGTCTATCAAGATCTGGCCATGGTCCCCCTCATGTCGGTATGGCGGAACTTTTGGCTCGGATCCGAACCGACGGTCGGGGTGTGGCCGTTCAAGGTCGTCGATCAAACGACAGCCAAGGGCATCGCGGTCGACGAACTCGGCAAGATGGGAATCGACATCCGCGACCCGGATCAACCGGTCGGGACGCTCTCGGGCGGGGAGCGGCAATCGGTGGCCATCGCCCGTGCCGCGTATTTTGGCGCCAAGGTCCTCATCCTCGACGAACCGACATCAGCGCTCGGGGTGAAGCAATCCGGCGTCGTGCTCCGCTACATCGTCGAGGCCCGTCGCCGCGGTCTTGGGGTGATCTTTATCACCCACAACCCGAACCATGCATGGCCGGTCGGTGATCGGTTCATGATTCTCAACCGAGGTCGGAGCATGGGCGATTTCGACAAGTCCGAACTCGACCTGACCGAACTGACCCGCCTGATGGCTGGCGGCGCGGAACTGGCGCAACTGCAAGACGAGCTAGCCGAGGCAATGGAGTCGACCGATTGACCAGGACGTCCAACCGCCGCTCAACCGCCGCTCAACCGGGGCGTTGGCCCCATCGTTCACTATCGGAGTATGAACATCATCTTCGTCATCATCGCCAGCGCGATCGGTGGACTGCTGGCGGCCGCAGCCATCGCAGTGGCGACCCTGATAGTCGGAATGCGACGCAAGTCGACCGCCGTCCTCGGGGTGGTGCGGCGGTTCAATCGGCGGGTCACCAACCCTCGTCAACTGCGATCGGCCGGGACTCCCGGTGCCTACGCGTCGATCATCCGACATGTCGGTCGGGTAAGCGGCGCCTCATACGAGACCCCGATCGGGGTTCACCCAGCCGATGGTTGGTTCTTGATCGCGTTGCCGTATGGGCCGAACGCCGACTGGGTCCGCAACCTCATGAACGCCGGTTCGGCCGAGTTGGTGTCCGAGGGGCGGACGTACCACGTCGATCAGCCCAACGTCGTCGCCACCGATTCGGTCCAATCGGACCTCCCACCGGGCGAGCGGCGGCAGCTCCGATTGTTCGGCGTGGACCAAGTGCTACGTCTCCGAGCGACCGAGCATCCCGCCTAACGTTGAGCCGGTGCCGCTGATGGCGCCGCCGGCAATCGAGCTACTGGCCATCGGTCGGACAAGCGTCGACCTCTACCCCCACCAACAAGGGCCGATGAGCGAGGTGCGAACCTTGGCCAAGTCGATCGGGGGCACCGCCACCAACGTGGCGGTCGCCGCCGCCCGTCTCGGTCACCGGGTGGCCCTTGGCACCAAGGTCGGTGACGACGCCTTTGGGGCCGACATACGACATGCGTTAACCGAGCGCTTCGGTGTCGATACCAGCTACGTCGCCACCCATCCGACGCTGCCGACACCGCTGGCCTTCGCCGAACTCGACCCGGTGACCGAGCCAAACATCATCTTCTACCGCCAGCCACGAGCCCCCGATATCGAGTTACGGCCAACCGACTTTGTCGACGCTCCGATCGAGGAAGTCGACATCCTGTGGATCCCCGCCTCACGGTTCTCCGAAGAGCCGAGCCGGTCGACGGTCACCGAGCTACTGGAACGTCGAACGAAATCCCAACAGGGACGGCACACGATCTTCGATCTCGATTGGCGGCCTCACTTCTGGGACTCCGAGGCCGCCGGCACGGCCCAGATCGCCCCCCGGCTCAACTACTTCAGCATCGTGATCGGCAACCGAGATGAATGCCGGGTCGCCGTTGGGGCCGACGACCCCGACACCGCCGCCGATCGGCTTCTGGACTGCGGGATCGAGGCCGCGGTCATAAAGATGGGCGGCGATGGTGTGCTGGTCGCGACCGAGGATGGGTCTCGGGAACAGGTGGCACCGTTTCCCGTCGAAGTGGTGTGCGGGCTTGGTGCCGGTGATGCGTTTGGCGGCGCCCTGTGCCACGGTCTTCTTTCGGGGTGGTCGGTGGCCGAAAGTGTTCGATACGGCAACGCGGCGGGAGCCATCGTCGCCGGCCGCCTGATGTGTGCCGACGATATGCCGTTCGTCGACGAGATCGATGAGTTTCTAGCAGCCAGAATCGAAGGAGATTCGTCGTGATGCGTTCATTGCCTACGGTACCGGTGACTCCGGAAACGGCGGGATGGGAGTACCTGTCCTTCAACGTGATCGAGTTGGCTCAGGGAGCGACCCATCACCATCTCCTCGACGATGAGGAAACAGCGTTGACTCCATTGTCCGGCTCGGCCGAGCTACGGCTCGGCGATGAGGTTCATGCGGTGTCGCGTTCGTCGGTATTCGCCGAGCTTGCCCCTTTGGGCTACACCCCTCCCGGTGTCCCGATGATGGTGACCGCCACCGGTGGGCCGTTCACGTTCGCTATCGGGTCGGCGCCGGCCGAGGGCCGCTACCCGGCCCGGCTCCTCGATCCGGCCGCCATCAAGTCCGAGGTCCGAGGCGGCGGCGCCGCCCACCGGCAGGTCAACCACTCGTTGGCTGCTCCCATCGAAGCTGAGCGACTCATCCTCTATGAGGTCTACGTGCCCCGTGGTACGTGGTCGGGATGGGCGCCCCACCGCCACGATGGTATCGACGGTTCGCCCTATCTGGAGGAGGTCTACTACTTCCGTTTGGATCGGGAAGGGTTCTGGATGCATCGGAACTGGCATGACGATGATCCCGACCACCCGTGGGAGGAGATCTACCGAGGCGGTGACGGCGACTTTGCTCTCGTGCCCGGCGGCTACCACTCGTCGGTGGCCTGCCCGGGATCGAACATGTACTTCCTCAACTATTTGGCCGGTGAGCTGGTGGGAGACGAGAGGGCGACGCCGCCCTGTTTCGATCAACAGCACACCTGGATTGAGGCCGACTGGGACGATGGTGCCTGGGATCTTCCCGTCGTCGGTCCGTCATCGGTAGAGATCCCGAAATGACCGATGGCCCCAACAGACCGTCGGCCACTCCGGCCACTCCGGGCGTCTTGGCCGACGGCAACGGGCACTTCACCATCGCTGCTCTCGACCACCGCGATGCCCTTCAGGCTGAGTTCGAACGGCTCGGCCCGGGGCTCGGCGGAGCCGGCGCGCTGCGGAAGTTCAAACGAGACGTACTCGACGCTCTCGTTGCCCTCGGGAGCCAACCATCGGCGGTGATGCTCGAACCGGAGTACTCGCTTCCTGAGCTGGCATCGGTGGTACCCGACGAGATGGGCGTGACCTGCGCTCTTGAGGCCCAAGGGTATTTTGGCGATCCGTCTTCCGGCAATCGACTCATGCCAGGGTGGACACCGGCTCGGGTTGCCGAGGTGGGGGCGGACGGGGCCAAACTGCTGGTGCTCTATCGCCATGATCGTGGCGAGTTCACCGTGGCTCAAGAGCGGTTGGTGGCCGAGGTGATCACAGCGTCGGAAGCGGCCGGTGTGCCGATCCTTATCGAGCCGGTTCCCTTCGATGTCACCGACGACGCCGACCGGCGGACCGTCATCTTGGCGTCGGCTCGCCGGTTGAGTTCGCTCGGTGGTGCGGTATCGGAGCAGCTGATCCTCAAGCTCCCCTTTCCGGGCGTTGGTTCCTGCGAGGCGCTGACCGAGGCCTCTCAGGGACGGCCATGGATACTTCTGTCGTGGGGGGTCACCTTTCATCAGTTCGAATCGCAGCTGATCGAAGCTTGCGCCGGCGGGGCCAGCGGGTTCGCCGTCGGTCGTGCGCTGTGGCGTGAGGCGGTCGATCCCGCCGTCCGAGCCGCGGTGCTCGCCGACTTGGTGCCCGATCGGTTCACCACCTTGGCCTCCATCGTTGCAACGGGACGGCCCTGGTTCGTGGCAACAGGCGAGGCGTCACCCTCCGCTGCCGCCTCCCGAGACGAGAAGACCGACCAGGATGACAGCCGACGAGAGGACAGCACCCGATGAGTCGACAGATTGGCATCGCCGTTATCGGATTCGGTTGGATGGGCCAGGCACACAGCCGGTCGTTTGCTCGCATCCCGTCTCTGTTCCCCGATCGTGTGGCCGACCCGCGTCTCGTGATCTGTGCCGACAACGTGGCGACCCGGACCGAAGAAGCCGTTCGTTCCTTCGGGTTCGAACACGGGACGACAGACCCGGCGGAAGCCATCGAACATCCCGATGTCGACGTCGTGGTCGTTTCAGCCCCGAACATGTTGCACGAGGAACTCAGCGTCGCTGCCGCCGAGGCTGGCAAGCACGTATTCTGCGAGAAACCGGTCGGCGGAACTCCCGAGCAGACGGCGCGAGTAGAACTGGCCGCTCGCAAGGCCGGGGTGATCACCGGCGTCGGGTACAACTACCGGTGGGCGCCCCTCGTGCTGTACGCAAAGCAGCTGATCGTCGATGGTGTCCTCGGCGAGATTACCAACTACCGAGGGCGCTTCTTCTCAATGTACGGGGCCGATCCACTCGGGTTGTTGTCGTGGCGGTTTGAGCACGACGGCGCCGGGTACGGCGTCAGCTCCGACATTCTCAGCCATTCGATCGATTTGGCCATGATGCTCAACGGCCCGATCGATGAGGTCGTTGGTCTTGAGCGGACCTTCATCCCGTTACGGCCGATTCCGTCCCCCGGCGAGGGGAACCACTACGATCGTGGCAAACCCGGTGACCCGACCGGTCCGGTTACGAATGAGGATTACGCCGGCTGTATGGCCCGTTTCGCCAATGGCGCGGTCGGCAACTTCGAAGCGTCGCGGGCCATCGTCGGTCCCCAGAGTCAGATGGCGTTCGAGATCTACGGGACCAACGGCTCGATCCAGTGGAACTTGGAAACGATGAATGAGATGCGAATCTTCCTGGCCAACAAGGTCGAGGTTGAAACGACATCTGGACGGGAGGTCGACGTGCTTCACGATGGCTACACGACCGTGTACGCCGGCGACCGCTACCCGTATCACGGAGCGTTTGTTCCCGGTGACGCAAACGCCATCGGATACGAGGACCTCAAGGTCATCGAGGACTACAACTTCCTGACCGCGGTGGCGAACGGTATGCAGCACGAGCCGGGTTTCACCGAAGCATTGGCCTACGTGAGCGTCCAGGCGGCGTTGATCAGGTCGTGGTCGTCGAACGGCTGGGAGAAGGTCACCAGCGTCGGGTTGGGCAGTTGAGCGTGTCGCAAGACATCGGCAGAGTACCGGAGGGTGCATGATGGCCAAGCTAAAGATCGGAATACTCGGGGCCGGACGTATCGGTTCGATGCACGCCGAACTGTTGGCCACCCAGGTGACCAACACGACGGTGACCGGTGTCTTCGATGTGGCAACGGCGGCGGCCCAGGCGGTCGGTGAAGCGGTCACGGCCAAGGTCTACGATTCGGCGGCCGAGCTGATCGCCAGTCCCGACGTCGACGCGGTGGCTATCGCCAGCAGCACCGACACCCACGTCGACCTGCTCGTGGAGGCGGCCACAGCCGGAAAGCCGATCTTCTGTGAGAAGCCGATCTCGCTCGACCTCAACAAGGTCGACGATGCGTTGGCCGCGGTCGAGGCGGCCGGCGTGCCACTGCAGATCGGGTTCAATCGCCGATTCGATCCGAGCCACGCCGCCGTTCGCCGAGCGGTCGTCGACGGTACGGTCGGCCGGTTGCGCCAGGTCAGAATTACCAGCCGCGACCCCGAGCCGCCACCGATCCCATACATCGAGGTATCCGGGGGCATCTTCTGCGACATGACCATCCACGATTTCGACATGGCTCGTTTTGTGACCGGGTCCGAGGTGGTCGAGGTCTACGCCCGAGGGGCGGTCACCGTCGATCAAGCCATCGGCGACGCCGGAGACCTCGACACGGTTGTCGTGCTGCTGACTCACGCCGATGGGACGCTCACCACGATCGACAATTGCCGTCAGTCATCGTATGGCTATGACCAACGGGTCGAGGTGTTCGGCTCAGCCGGCATGGCATCGTCGGCCAATCATCTCGACCATTCGATGATGGCTCGCACGAAGGCCGGAGGTTTGACGGCGCCGGTCCAGCATTTCTTCCTCGATCGGTACATTCCGTCGTACATCGCGCAGTGGAACGCGTTCGTTTCGGCGGTCGCCGACGACGGACCGGTCCCGGTCCACGGTGCCGACGGTCGAGCTCCGTTAGTGATCGGACTTGCCGCCTGGCAATCCATTCGCGAACACCGGCCGATTCCCATCGACCACGACGATTAACCGGCCGCTCGAACTACGAACACCCGCAGGAGGCTGTGATGGAAACGACTCGATTGACGACAGCGCACGCCATCGTTCGATGGATGACGGTACAAACCACCACGCTCGACCCCGGCGCCACGGCCGGTGTTTCGGTCGGCGACAGGGCCCGCCTGTTCCCCGGGGTTTTTGGGATCTTCGGTCACGGCAACGTGACCTGCCTGGGCCATGCCCTTCAGGAAGCCGGGGACGAGATGCCAACGTGGAGAGGCCAGAATGAGCAAGGGATGGCCCTCGCCGCGGTGGCATACAACAAAGCGGTAAAGGCCAGACAGATTATGGTGGCGACGTCATCGGTCGGCCCTGGTGCAACCAACATGGTGACCGCAGCGGCGGTTGCTTCATCGAACCGGTTGCCGCTCCTGCTCTTCGGTGGTGACACCTTCGTATCCCGCATACCCGACCCGGTCCTCCAGCAGGTCGAGCGGTTCGGTGAACCGACGACGACGGTCAACGATGCGTTCAAGCCGGTGGTCAAGTTCTGGGATCGGATCACCCACCCAGCCCAGATCGTCCAATCGCTACCGGCCGCGGTAACTACCATGCTCGATCCAGCGACCCGGGGCCCGGCCTTCATCGGCCTTCCCCAAGACGTGCAGGCCATGGCCTACGACTACCCGGTCCGCTTTTTCGAACCGGTTCATCATGAGATCGTGCGGCCGCGGGCTGACACCACCGAATTGGTGGCGGCCGCTGATGTCATCAAGAAGGCCCGCAAGCCACTGATCATCGCCGGTGGTGGTGTGCACTATTCGGGGGCGGAGGAGGCCCTTAGCCAGTTCGCAGACCGCCATGGCGTGCCGGTGGTGGAGACGGTCGCTGGCAAGTCGTCCATGTTGGGTGACGACCGGATGTACATCGGCCCGATTGGGGTTACCGGGTGCGAGGCGGCAAACAGCTTGGCCGCCGAAGCCGACGTGGTGATAGCGATCGGCTGTCGCCTTCAGGACTTCACCACCGGTTCTTGGACGGTATTCAAAAACGAAGAGACGACGATCGTCGGTATGAACACCACCCGGTTCGATGCCGTGAAACACCGATCGCTGCCCCTGGTGGGAGACGCCAGAGAGACGCTGGGCGAACTGACCGACCTGGTCGGTCGATGGTCGGCGCCGACCTCCTGGTTGGAACAAGCCGATGAGGGGAAGCGAGGCTTCCGGGCCTATCTGGACAGCGTCGGTTTGACCGCCGGCCAACGGGGTGATGGTGAGCAAACCGATGGCGTGCTGACCTATGCCCAAGTCGTCCGGGCGGTCAACGATCAAGCCGGCGAAGGCGATGTGTGCCTCGCCGCCGCCGGGGGGTTTCCTGGAGAGGTCAACAACGGGTGGTGGTCGAAAGGTATCGCCACCTTCGACTGTGAGTATGGCTACTCGTGCATGGGCTACGAGACCTCTGGCGGCTGGGGCGCGGCGATGGCCTATGGGTCGGGTGGTGGGGCTGAACGGGACGGCGACGTGTTCGTGTTCGTCGGCGATGGCTCGTATCTCATGATGAACTCCGACCTGTACTCATCGGTTTTAACCGGACACAAAATGATCGTTCTGGTCTGCGACAACGGCGGCTTTGCCGTCATCAACCGGCTTCAGGTCAATCAGGGTGGTGTGCCGTTCAACAACCTGCTTGCCGACTGTCGGTTAGCCCCATCGGGAGATGGAACCGTCGTCGAAGTCGACTTTGTGGCCCATGCGTCGTCGATGGGTTGCGGCGCGGAGTCTGCATCGTCGATCGCAGAGTTGGCCGAGGCGCTTGGACGGGCCCGGTCCGCCGACCGAACTTACGTGATCGTCATGAAGGTCGACGCCGATTCGTGGACCGAAGGTGGCAGCTTCTGGGAGGTCGGTGTCCCCGAGGTTTCGAATCGTCAGACGGTCTCCGACGCACGAGCAGACATAGAGAAAGGCAAGGTCGATCAACGAGTCGGCTGGTAGCTAACCCCAAGAGCCGTCGCGGCGCTATGGTGCCGCCGCTGCTGTTGATGTAGTTGTGGAACCATCGACCTCGACGATGATGCTCACCGTCGAGCCCGGTTCGGCGGCTGTCCCTGCGGCGGGGGTCTGGCTGATGACCAGGCCGGATGCTCCGGGGCCGACCGACCGCTCTTCGACCGTAGCGGTCAAACCTGCTGTTTCGATCGTCGCCCGAGCGACCGCCGCCGCGCTACCGATCACGTTTGGCACGGTCACCTCGGTGGCGGGCCCGCCTGAGACCTCTAGATCGACTGTCGATCCTGGTTCGGCCGAGCTTCCGGCGGTCGGGCTTGTGCTGAGAACGGTGCCTGCGGTCTCTTCGCTGTCGACGGTGGTCGTCGCTCCAACGGTAAGGCCGGCTTCTTCGATCTGTGTGGTCGCGGCGGCGACCGCTAGGCCGATCACGTCCGGTACCTCGGTCGGTGCCGACCCGGATGACACCACGATCGTGGCCGCCGTGGCCGAACTGGCAGTGCAAGAGATCACGGCGCCGGTGGCCACGGTCTCGCTCGCCCTCGTCTCTTCGGTAACCGTGGTAAACCCTGCCTGCTCAAGGGCCGAACGGGCCGATGCTGCGGTAGTGCCAGCCACGTCGGGGCAGGTCGGTTCGGAGCCGGTTGAGAACGTCAGCGTGACGGTGGAGACCGATGCTTGGCAGGCCGTCACCTCGCCGACTGGGGCCGAATCCTGCACCCCGGTCGTTTCTACGGTGAACCCGTCGGCTTCCAATGCGTCTTGAACGGCGGCCAGCGATTGGCCGACAGCCCCCGCACAGGGGGTGTCGGCGTCGGGGGACGAAACGACGAGCGTTGCGGTGGCACCGTCGAGGGTGCAACTCACGACGTCTCCTTCGGGTACCGAGCTACTCGATTGCTCGGTAACGGCGACAACTGCTCCAGCTGCTTCGAGGTTGGCCGTCGCCGCTGCTTCGGACAGCCCGACTTGGTCGGCACAGATCGGGCCGGTCGACACGAGAACTTCCACGGTTGAACCGAGGTTGACGAGCGTGCCGGCCTCGGGTTGTGTACCGATCACGTCACCATCGGCAACCGTCGATGAGGGCTGCTGAACAATGGTCGGTCTGAGCCCAACATCCTCGAGCACGGCCTGAGCATCGTCTGGATCTTCACCGGCCACGGAGGGGACTTCGACGGTCTCGCCAGCTCGCTGGGACGAAACGAACATCGTGACCGTCGAACCCGGTTCCCCGATGTCGCCCGCCGGTGGATCGGTGGCTATCACGTCACCGATCGGGACCGAGGAACTTTCATCGTCGACCCGATTGACCTCAAAACCAGCCGCTTCCAGTTGGGCGGTGGCTTCGGTAGCGCCCAAACCGACGACGTCGGGTATCGGCACCGGCGAACGCGGGCCTCGGTCGCCGAGAGACCCCCGGCCATTGGCATCTTCTTGTTGAAACGCCTCTGCACCGTTTCCTTCGATGTCTGGACCGGCCACGACCTCGTCGCCCGTCCCGTCGTCGCCACCCAACGCCAGCAGGAGGCCGATGGCGGCGATGGCCACCACGAGGGCGACGGCGGCGCCAACGATGACCGGGGCCCGGCGTGAATCGTCTTCGGTGAACGAGAATCGACGGTCTCGGCGTGAGTCTTGTGGTGGTTGGAGCGGGGCGATGGTGGCTGCGGAGGCGAGAAATCCACCGCCGGATGAGGATGGATCATCGGTGGCGACGTCGACCTTTGGCGAACTGTGTACCACGGTGACGTCGGTGCCCTCGATGCCAGCGACGGGGGCCAATATCGGCTTGTCGACCGGTGGGTCGACCGAGGAGGTGGCGTCATCGTTCGACCGCCCGAAGACGAACCGAGGCTTCGATGTATTGGTCGACCGGCTGGAGGGGTCGTCGTCGACCATCGGTGCCGAAGAAGCGTTTGTGGCCGCCGAGCTGACTTCGAGGAGTCCGGGGGTGGCGGTATCGTCGTCTCCAGCCGCTGAGTGCTGTGACGGTCCGACCGCGGGGCTCGTGTTCTCGCCGCCATCGCTCTCGTTGTTGTTGACGTTGTTGCCGGCGTCGCCCGCGTTGTTGTCGACGTTGCTCTTGTTGCTGTTTGTGTCATCGCCGGATGCTTCCGGTCCGACTCCGACGATGGCATTGAGATCGGGTGTTTGCCCGTCGGCAACCGCTCGGAGTAGAACGGCCAGCTCTATGGCGGTCGGCCGTTGTGACGGATCCTTGGCCATGGTCCGATCGATGACCGTGCAGATCCCGTCCTCTACACCGTCGGGGCGTAAGTCGGGGATTGAGTCGTTGATCACCCGCTGGGCCAGGGCCAATAGATTGGAGTTGTTCTCCGGGTCGATGAACGGCGCCTTGCCCGAGATCATGTGGAACAAGGTGGCGCCCAGCGCGTACACGTCGGCTGGGGTTCGGGCAGCCTCGCCGGTCAGGGTTTCCGGTGCCACATACCCGGCGGTGAATCCGACCGAGTTGGTCTGACCCATGGTGGCACCGGTGACGGTGCTAATCCCAAAGTCGGTGACCATATATCTACCCATCGAAGATCTCAGCACATTGCCCGGTTTGAGGTCTCGATGGATGACCCCTCCGTCGTGGGCGGCGGCGACAGCTTCGGCAACCTCGGCCATGATCCGACATGCGGAGCGTTGCTCGAAGGGGCCGTCTGTCTTGAGCTGATCCAAGAGCGATGCCTCGCACAGCTCCAAGATCAGGTAGGGGTGCCCTGACCCATTGATACCGGTGTCGTAGACGGTGACGATGCCGGCCTTTTGGCTGAGTTTTCCTAGCGTTTTGGCTTCTCGTCTGAATCGACGCACGAAGGCCTCGTCGGTAACGCTAAGAACTTTGACCGCCACCTCCCGGTCGAGTTCGACCTGGCGGGATCTATATACGATGGCCGACGCACCCGCCCCGACCTCGGTTGCCGGCCCCAGACCGTCGATACCAAGATCCACATCTCCAGCCTACGGCATGTAGGGGCACCGAGTACCGTCGCCATAAGACTGTATAGGTATTTTCACTCCCTAAAGTCTGTGTACATCATGGCCGACATATAGGGGGCCGACCCTATTCACCAGTCGGTCGAATCGTCGTAGGTTGGTGGCATGAACTGGCGAATCGCCATTGTGAATCTGCTACTGGCTTTGGCAGCGGTCATCGCTTTTTGAACCCGCCCCTCGCGGCCACGCCGGCTTGCTCTCCCTTTGGAGCCGGTATCGGGCCCGGTGATGCGGACTCTGACGAACCAACGACGTTTCGTCTGAGCCGGCATCACCGGGCCGTTCCCTTTTTGCCGTAGGCCGGCCGGAGTCTCAGACTCCTCTCAGGACCAGTCGGTCAACCTGGAGCTCAAGACCCGATCGGCGTATCGCCGACAGAGTGGAAGAGAGCGCCATGAGCCTGAACCTCGATTGGTGGAGAAGTAAACAGTCCCATCAACATCGGTCGACGGGACTGTTTGCCACCGGACTATTTGCTACCGGACTGTTCGTAGCCGGCTGCGGTTCGTCGGCCCCGGCCGACGCCGTTTGGCCGTCAGCCTAGAGTACGGTCATGCGCCTGCTGCTGGTAGAGGACGACGATGACATCGCAGTGATCGTCGAACAGAGCCTTGCCCCCGCTGGTCATACCATCGATCGGGCAGCCGACGGTCTCGACGGGTTGTGGATGGCTCGCGAAGGGAGTTACGGGTTGATCGTGCTCGACCTTCTCCTCCCCGGTATGAACGGCTACAAGGTATGCGAGACCCTGCGGTCCGAGGGGGCCGTGTTGCCGATATTGATGTTGACCGCCAAGGTCGGTGAGTACGACGAAACCGACGGCTTTGAGGTCGGTGCGGATGACTATCTTCGCAAGCCGTTCTCCCCCGCGGTGCTGTTGGCCCGGGTTCAGGCACTGCTCCGTCGACCGCCGATTCGACAAGCTTCCGAGACACTGACACGAGGTTCGGTGACCCTCGACCCGGCGGCCCGAAGCTGTTGGGTCGAGGGTGTGGAAATGGATCTCACCAGGCGCCAGGCGCAGCTCTTGGAGGCATTGCTACGTGCCGGTGACACGCCGGTCTCTCGGTTGGATCTGGTGGCCGATGTGTGGGGTATGGATTTCGACGGTGATTCGAACGTGGCGGACGTGTACCTCGGGTATCTCCGATCGAAGCTCGGCCGCCACCATATCGAGAACGTGCGGGGCGTCGGCTATCGGATTCGAGCATGATTCCGCGGTCGCTCCGAGCCAGGGTTACCGTCGTCGGCGTCGTGACGCTCGCCCTCGTCCTCGGCATTGGCGCGTGGGTTACCGTCCGGGCGGTGGCCGCTGGTTTGCGGAGCGACATCACCGCTCAAAACGAGGAAGTGCTGGATGCATTGTCCAACGCCATCTCCGGTGGGGCACGGGCCGACACGTTACTGGTGCCCATCGGAGCCGATGGCACCGAGTTTTTGATCCTCGATAGCGACGACCTGTTGGTGAACTCCAGCGCCTTTCCTGCGTTCTTTCCCGGTGATGACACAACATTGGTCCCCCTCTCGGATGACCCAGATGAGGTACTCGTCTTCGAAGCCCAGGCACCGGGTTCGCCGCTGGTCGATGGTGAGCTCGTCATCGCCGACGATGGAACGGTGATCGCCGACGATGGCACGGTGATCGCCGACGATGGAACCGCGGTCGCCGACGTTCAGGCGTTGCCGGACGAACTGATAGGAGAATGGTTCGTCCTCGGCGACGAGGAAGAGGCGGTCGATGCCGGTGACTGGTTCGAGACCCGTCGCACGGTGACCGGGCCCGACGACGAACGGTTTACCCTCGTGGCTTTTTCGCCGGTAGGGGTGGTGAGCAGTGGGGTGGATCGTCTCGCCATCGCCATGCTGATCATCGTGCCGTTACTGGTCGCGCTCGGCGGGTTTGCGTTGTGGATGGCCATCGGGACCGCGTTGGTGCCGGTTCACCGAATCACCGAAGAGGCAAACCGGATCGCCCCATCGACGTCGGGCGATCGACTGCCGGTGCCGGAGTCCGGGGACGAGATTGCCGAGCTAACGGCGACGCTCAACGGCATGCTCGACCGGCTCGATGCGGGCTTGATACGCCAGCGACAGTTCGTGTCCGACGCGTCGCACGAGCTCCGGTCTCCGTTGACCGCGGTGCGAGGGGCGGCCGAACTTCTAGCCAGCGACGGCTCGTTGTCCCCTGAATCCGAGCCGAGCCTCGCCGCGTTACGGCGAGGAGCAGAACGGCTTGAGGTGGTGCTCGATGACCTGACGAGGCTGGCGTCGGCCGGCGGTCCGCTGGAACGCCGGGAGGTCGACCTGGCCGACTTGGTGCAAGACGAAGTGTTGGCGATCCAGCAGCCGACACCGGCGGTGACGGTCGATACGAGCCGGGTGACACCGGCGACCGGGCTGGCAAATCCGGTGCAACTGGCCAGAGCGGTGAACAATCTTTTGGCCAACGCACTCCGTCACGCCGATCGACGAGTCGAGGTCGGAGCCGAGGTCCAAGATGGGCGGATCGTGATCATCGTCGACGACGATGGTCCGGGTGTTCCCCCCGCCGACCGGAAGCGGATCTTTGACCGCTTCGTCAGACTTGACGATGACCGCTCGCGACACACCGGAGGCAGCGGGCTCGGGCTGGCTATCGTCGCCTCGATCGTTGCCGATCACGGTGGAACGGTGACGTGCACATCGGCGCCGTTGGGAGGCGCTCGGTTTACCGTTCGACTTTGAGCAGGCCTCGATTCAGCCGAGGCCGTTCAGCGCTCGGTCGATCAGTTGCATCGGGTGGATCGTCTCGATGCCGTGCCGATCTAGCTCCGGAGACAAGTACATCGAACAGCCGGGATTGGCCGAGACGACGACATCGGGTTTCGTGGCGGTGATGACGTCGAGTTTGCGATCCCGGATCTGGCCGGCGAGTTCGGGCTGCAGAACCGAGTAGGCGCCACCGGCGCCACAGCACAACCCATCATCGTCTAGCTCGACCAGTTCACGAACGTACGGGCGGAGCACGGTTCGCGTCGCTTGATGGACTCGCTGCACGTGCCGGAGGTGGCACGGGTCTTGGATCGCGACCCGAATGTCGAGCGGCTTGGCGGTGGGGAGGTCTTCGTCGGAACCGGCGAGCCATTCGGCGATGTCGTAGACCCGGCTGGCGAACGCTTCGGCCTCGGGCGTGCCCAGTAGATGGCCGTAGTCTTTCATGGCGGCGCCGCATCCGGCTGAGTCGACGAGGATCGGCTTGCCATCGTCGAGGGCGTCGATCATTCGATCGGCCAAACGTCGGCTCTCCCCAGTCAGCCCCGCATGGGTGTGGAGCGCGCCGCAACAGGGGGCGGTGTCACCGGTTGGCATGACCCCAATTCCACCCGCTTCCACCACCCGTTTGACCGCCAGGTGGATGTCGCGCTGCCAGGCGTCCATGATGCACCCGGTAAAGAGGTGCACGTCTTGGCCGGATGCGTCGAGCGATGGCTGGCGCAGCGGGACCGTGGCGGATATGCCGAGACGTTTTGGAACCAGTCTGGCTCGTTGGGCGATCGCCAGCGCCTTCGATCCAACGTTGAGCATCGTTGGGCTGGCCAGTGGTTTGAAGGCAAGTCGCTGCCATTTGGGAGTGAGTACCCCGGCGTCGGCTAACGTCTCCCGAGTCTGTTCCATGAGGTGGCCATAGGGCACGCCGGAGGGGCATGCCGGCTCGCACCCCCGGCACTGCACACACGTGGCGAAGGCATCTACGACCTCTGTTGTTATAGGAGCGTCCTCGTCTTGTACCGCCCGCATCAAGGCGATGCGGCCCCGAGGCGATTTCGATTCTTCGCCGGTTACACGGAATGTCGGGCAATGCGGCAAACAAAGCCCGCACTGGACGCAACTGTTGAGGTCATCGGGGTCCAGTCTCAGATCCATCTCTGCTGCCTCGTTTCAAACACTCGGTGACGTCTCGATCCGTGGTTTCGTGATTACATGCCAGCGGTGGTATATGGGTCGCGGCCGGGGTTGAGACGGCCGGTCGGGTCAAACTCTGCTTTCATTCGGGCGGCTACCGTTCGGATGGCGTCGGACACGGAGCGAGCCGGTTGTGGCTCTGAGGCCCAGACCGTACCCACCCCGATCGAGGCCACGTACCGACCGACCGGATAGGTCGGGTTCGATGTTTTGGGCCGATCGGTGATGGGCTGATCGAGGTGCCGGAGTTCTCTGGGGGCCAACGACCACCGGTGGGCCGGAAGCTCGGGGGGACCGTCGACCTCTTCGACGGGGCCAACCCGACGGACAAGGGCCGCCTGTTCTGCATCCACGTCGACCCGGTGTCCCTCGATTTTGATCCACGTCGTCTTGCCGTCCCACAACACAGCGGACGGACGGAAGAGTGCATCGAAGGCGGCGAAGGGATCGATACCTTGGCCCCGAAGCCAACGCATCGTGTCCGGGATCGGATTGGTACGGAGGATCACTTCGGCCAACGATCCGAGAGTTCCCAACGAGCCGACCATCAGCCGGGGGAGATCGAACCCGGTGACGTTCTTCACCGTCGGCCCACCTCCAGTGATGATGTGGCCGTCAGCCGAGACGTACCGGACTTGGAGAAGAGACGCTCGAAGCCGGCCCCGGCCAAGTACATCGAGCGAGTTTTGGCCCACCGCCAACGCGCCACCGACGGTCGATCCGTTCCCCCAATAGGGGAGGGCCGACCGTTGGCCGGCATCGGCCAACGCCGACTGCAGTTCCGTGATGGTCGTGCCGGCCCGTACGACGGCGACCATCTCCGATGGGAGGTA
The DNA here is from genome assembly GCA_938021675.1 of uncultured Acidimicrobiales bacterium. Lineage (GTDB taxonomy): Bacteria > Actinomycetota > Acidimicrobiia > Acidimicrobiales > SZUA-35 > JAHELU01. Next base: position 56,035 of record CALIFY010000030.1, on the reverse strand, counting down.
GCTGACGATCCCGGTTGGCGCCGCCACCATCCGGGTGCCGTCGGCCGGCGCGCCGCCGACCTCCCACTTCGTGCGTCCGCCGACCACGGCCACCGGGTCGTCGGCTCCGAGTCGTTCGGCAAATTCGGTCAGCGCCCGATCGATTTTCGTATCGGCATCGATCTTGGCCACAACGTCAGCCCCAGACCCCGGAGGGGACTCGCCGCAGCGCTTGGATATCGGCACAGCTGTGCCCCATGGGCAATACCTTGCCGGGGTTGGCCCGACAGGTTGGGTCAAAGGCTCGCCGCAGCCGGTTCTGGTGATCGAGGTCGGCATGGCTGAACATGTCGTCCATGAACTTCTGTTTTTCCACGCCGATGCCGTGCTCGCCCGACAGGACGCCGCCGGCAGCCAGCGAGGCGGAAATGATCTCGTCTCCGGCGGCGTGGACCCGTGCCAGCACCCCAGGTTCTCGGCCATCGAAGATCAGCAGCGGGTGCAGGTTGCCGTCTCCGGCGTGGAAGACGTTCATGACGAGCAGGTCGTGCCGTTCGGCGATGGCGTAGACCTCTTCGAGCACGTCGGCCAACTTGGAGCGGGGGACAACGGTGTCGTGAAGGTAATAGTCAGGGGCGATTTGAGCGATAGCACCAAACGCTGTTTTTCGTCCCTTCCACAACAGGGCTCGCTCGTCCTCACTCTTAGCAAATCGAACCTCGGTGGCGTTATGTTCCCGGCCGACGTCGGCGATGCGGTCGGCATCTATGTCGATGCCCGCCTCCGAACCGTCGACTTCGGCCAACAGTACGGCCTCGGCATCCAACGGATAGCCGGCGCCGACGTAGTGCTCGACCGCGGCGGTGATCTTGGCATCCATGACCTCCATCGCCGCCGGCACGACGCCGGCGGCGATAACGCCGCTCACCGTATTTGCCGCATCGCGGACCGAGTCGAACGACAACAACAAGGTGCGGACCGACGGGGGATTCTTGGTGATGGTGACCGCCACCTTGGTGGCGATGCCCAGGGTGCCTTCGCTGCCGACGAAGATTCCACGAAGATCGAACCCGAGGGGCTCAGCGTCGAGACCTCCGAGCGCTAACACATCGCCCGATGGCACGACCGCCTCGATCGCCACGACATGAGCGTTGGTGACACCGTAAGCCAGGCAGTGGGGTCCGCCGGAGTTGTTGGCGACGTTCCCGCCGATCGTGCATACCTGTTGCGAAGAGGGGTCTGGGGCGAAGTGGTACCCTAACGGTCGGAGATATCGGGTGAGGTCGAGGTTGATGACGCCAGGCTGAACCCAAACAATCCGATTGTCGATATCGAGATCGAGGATCCGATTCATCTTGGTCATCGCCACAACGATCGGTGCGCCGAGGGGAATCGCTCCACCAGCGAGACCGGTTCCGGCGCCGCGAGGAACCACCGCTCGGCCGTGCTCGTCGGCGATCTTCATGATGGCCACAACCTCATCGACCGACGTCGGGTAGCAGACCGGGCCGGCAACACCGCCTTCGAACACCGAGGCGTCGTGGCTGAGTAGCGATCGTTGCACTCCGTCGAGGTGCACCCGGTCGGCGGTGAGCGCGCCGCGGAGCTGGTCAAGGAGCGGGTCCCCCGATGTCGTCGGGCGATCCGGTGAGACGAGTCGCTTGGCTCCTTCGACCACCCGATTCAAGACCATACGGTATTGACAGTAGTCTGGAACACCGATGGAACACGAAGCGCAGGAGCGGCTTGCCGTTCACCGAACAATCGATTTCACCACCATCGGCCGGTGGAGCGGCCGACCGGCCAGGATCGAGATTTGGTGGTTTCTGATCGATGGCTGCTTCATTATCACCGGCACGCCGGGTAAACGCGATTGGTACGCCAATGTGCGGGCCGATCCGTCGGTCATCGTCCACATCGGTGATGACAGCTATGCCGGCCGAGCCGTCCCGGTCGTCGATGAAGCTCGTCGCCGGGCAGTCTTTTCCCACCCGGACGCGTCGTGGTATGAGACGCAGACCGAACTTGATCGGCTGGTTTCCGAGGCTCCGATGATCGAGGTCACGCTCGATTCGACCCCCGACGTTGCGTCGATGATTGGGTGAACGGGCCTGGGTCCGCGCTCGTTCTATTTGGCGATGCCGTCGAGGCTCGCCTCAGCGAGGCGTCGCCGTCGGCCGGCTCGTGGTGGTGGTGACAAGTGCTCGTTCGGTAAAGAAGACCTGTACCGGAACCGCTTGGTCGGCCTCATCCCACAACGCAACCTCAAGCTCGCGGTAGTCGGGGGCTTCGGTGCCGGACACGTCGATGAGCACGCGGTTGCCGTCGTAGTCGAAACCGGTGATCACCAAGTTCCGGTCGATGGCCCAGCGGTCGACGAGGGTTCGCATCGATTCTGCCGTTATTTCGTCTGGCGATGGTTCCGCTTCTTCGGTGATCGTCCGAAGTTCCGACCAAGCCAGTTCTGGGCTGAGCGCCGGGTTGACGGCCTGTAGGCGGGTGACTAACTCTTCGATTGGGGGCGGTTGATCAGTACTCGCCACCTCGATGCGGACCTGATCGCCATCGAGGGTGACATCTTCGAGACGGTGGTCGAGATCGCGCTCGTTTAGCCAGCGCTCAACGGTCACTCGAATATCGGCTAGAAGTCGTTCGGTCGGCTCCGGTGGAGGAAGCGTCGTCGTTGTCGCTTGGTTGAATTTGAGAAACTGGACGGGAACGTCGAACTCGGGGAACTCCTGGCGCATCGCTTCGACGAGAGATGCCTTGTCCGGTGGGTCTTCAAAGCCACGGAGCTCTACGACGACTTGCATTGCGTCTCGGCTGACCGAGATCTCCGGATCGAGGTCGTCGTTTAGGTCGCCGAGCCAGTTGGCCACGATATCTCGTGCGGCTTGCTCGTCGTCTTGACGCTCGATGTTGGTCAGCGCGGTGCGGTACAGCGGAACGGCGATCACGACCACAACGGCGACGACCGCCACCGAGGCCAGGGTCAGTCTGGCCAGGTTGTCCGACAGTCGCCGGGGTGGCACGAAGCCGGTGGTGATAAACACCACGATGCTGGCGACCACGATGGCGGCCAGGTTGGCTATATAAAGCAGTAGGGCACCTTGGGCCCGGGTCTCGAAGCCTTGCTGCAGCAGAATGCCGACCGAGGCCAACGGCGGGACGAGGGCCACGGCTACCGCCACACCGGGTAGAGACGATGATACATCGGATCGTACGGTGGCGTAGGCGCCGGCCGCTCCGGCGGCCAAGGCCACAACGAGGTCTTTCAGATCGGGTTGGGTCCGGGCCAGCACTTCGGGCGTTAGCTCTTGTACCGGCAATATCCATGAGATTGCGTAGGCGATGGCGATGCACCACGTTGTGGCCAATGCCACTTTGGCCACCGCCACGAGCGATTTGGTGAACAGGGCCATGGCCAAACAAGCGCCGGAGGCCAGAACCGGCTGCATCAGGGGGGCCAGAAGCATTGCCCCGATGACCACAGCGGCAGAATTGAGGCTGAGGCCCATCACCGCGACGACAACCGACAAGGTCAGCATTATGGCGAACCGGTATGTCCAGTGTTCGATCCGGACAATGGCCAGATCGGTCATGATCCGGCGCCGCTCCTCGGGCTCCATGGTGCGATGCCACCAGCTTCGACCGGGAAGGGGGTCGGCCGGATCGCGGGCGCCAGTATTGCCGCCGGTCTCCTGGCGGCTGGTATCGGTCACGGCCACCCCCAGAGTCTATGGCAGGCGAGCACCAGCCGATCGGAGGGTTTGTTGGCCGGTGCAGATCGCCCTATCGGCGCTGGTCTGGCCCAAAGATCTCAGTGGCCCGTATCGCCGCCCACCGAAACGGTCGTTCTCGGCTGTATGAGAAATATTTCCCTTGGCCGTATACATGTTCGCACCGTCGCCGTTATGTAGAGGGTGACGGCAGTTTCTGTTGGTAATCTGCGGCTGAGCACTCGGCTGCGCCACTCGATCGTGGCTATCGCCAGCGTTGGGCTGGTCGGCGCCGTCGGACTGCTGCTGCTTGTCAACCGTTCCGATACCCCAACTCTCGATTCGTTCGAGTCTCAGCGTGTCCAGACCGCCCCGGTTGGCCCATCGGCTGATGAAGATGCTGAAAAAGGCGCTGATGAGCCGATTCGTTCAGATCGTTCAGCCGTTCTGATCGAGCCGGAAGCCATCCTCACGATGCCGGCCCCCGAACCGACACCGAAGCCGTCACGGCCGGTAGCACCTCCACCGGCACCCGAGCCTGAGCCGGTACCGGAGCCAGAGCCGGTACCCGAGCCTGAGCCGGTACCTGAGCCAGAGCCGATACCGGAGCCCGAGCCCAAGCCGATACCAGAGCCGATACCGGTTCCTGACCCCTTCCCAGTCCCCGAGCCATTGCCTGAACCGATTCCGGAGCCAGAGCCAGAGCCGGCACCGGTTCCTTGGCCGGTCATCGAATGTGATGACAACGGCCGATGCCGAATCGTGAGGCCAGGCGACTGACGTTCTAACAAATCGGGTAGTGCCCATCTTGGTGGGTTGTAAATGGATGGTGGGTTCGCCCGCCATCCATTTGCTTTTTCTGGGTTGCTGCTGCCCAGGTACGGTTAGCTCGTCATGACGGTCGACAAGCATCTGGATACCAAAGGTTCGGGAACAACCCCGACCGGGGTTCGGATCCTCTTGGCGGCCCTCTTCACCACGTCGATAGCGAACCGCTCTCAACTCGTCGCTCTCGGGTTGTTCGTATTCAGTATCACCGGGAGTGAACTCGATCTCGGTCTTCTCGGCTTGGCCGAGTTTCTGCCGATCTTTCTACTCGCCCCGTTCAGCGGCGTAGCCTCAGATCGTTACGATCGCCGGGTCGTGTACGCCGTCGGTCTGGCGGTGGAAGTGATTGCCGGGCTTGGGTTCTTCGCCCTTGCGTTCCGCGGTGTGGATGGCGTGGCGCCGGTCTTTGCCTTCGTTCTTCTTTTCGGCGCGGCTCGGTCGTTTACCGCCCCCGCCAGCCGTGCCCTCCCCATCGATCTGGCCCCAGCCCATATCGTCGAGCGGGTTGTGGCGCTTCGGTCGATCGCCTTCCAGTCTGCGGGGATTGTCGGTCCGATTCTGGCCGGCTTGCTGTTCAGCGTGAATCACTCGCTGCCCTTCTTGCTGTCGGTGGTTGGTTTCTTGGCATCGATCGCGCTCCTGGCCTTTGTGCCCTCCACCGGAGTCCGCCGGCTTGAATCGGTGGCCGGACCGCGCCAGGCCGTGCGGGATGCCATCGGTGGGCTTCGCTTCATCCGTCGCACACCGGTGTTGTTTGGCGCCATCAGCCTCGATCTGTTCGCGGTCTTGTTCGGTGGGGCCGTCGCCCTGTTACCAGCGATTGGTGAACGGCGCCTCGGGGTCGACGAGGCGGCGGTCGGTTTCCTGTATTCAGCAATCGGAGTCGGCGCGTTGATCACGGCTGCGGTCCTGTCGATCCGACCGATCCGCCGCCACGTCGGGTTGGTACTGTTCGGCGTAATTACCGTCTTCGGTCTCGCCACGATCGTGCTCGGGGTTACCCGTTCCTATGTGGTGGCCCTTGTGGCTCTCGTCGTTCTCAGCGCAGCCGATGCGGTTAGCGTGTTCATTCGGGCCACGATGGTGCCGTTGGCCAGCCCCGAACACATGCGGGGCCGAGTCCTCGCGGTGGAGAATGTCTTTATCGGCGGGTCGAACGAGCTTGGCACCCTGGAATCTGGCCTCGCCGCCGCCTGGATAGGTTTGGCCGCCTCGGTTGTCTTCGGTGGGATAGGCACGCTGGCCGTCGTCGGTGTGTGGCTCATCGCGTTCCCGTCGCTGCGGCGAGTCGATCGGTTTAGTGATCTTCGCCAAACGGCCGAGGCCGGCCCGAAGCCCGAGGTCGGCGATTAGCGGCCCTGCGGTGGTGACCCGACGACCTGCTCCTCGACGAGCCGTTGAAGTTCGCCGCTCCGATGAACCTCGTGCAATATGACGTCGGCGTCGGCCCCCATCCGAGGCGCGGGCCGTCCGGCATCAACTTTCGAGTGAGAGAGCCACGGGCCAGGACCGGTCGTGCGGAACATGCCGGTTTGTTCGTGGGCCCGGATGACACTTAGCCCCCGCCGGACGACGATCGGATCGGTTAAGGCATCGTGGATCCACTCGATGGATTGGGCGCCAATCCCGTGTTGTTGTAAGGCAGCGACGGCTCGCTCCGCGGTGCGTCGCCCACACCACGCAACGAATCGTCGGTGGGCGTCTGCATCGTCTTCGACCTTGCCGATAACGCTGCTCAGCTGGTCCAGTGTTCTCACTCCGGCAAAAATCCACCGATCTTGACAGGCGTACAAGCACTGGTGAGCGCCGAATCCTCGGACGTCGGAGCCGGCGGGCTCAGACCAGTCTTGATCCTGATGGTCGAGTAGGAACATCGACTGGAGCAGCCCGGCCGTCTTGGCCAACGAGCCCGAAACCAGTTGACCTTTCCCGGTGACGTTTCGTTCGAGGATGGCGAGAAGTACGCCATAGGCCGCGGCGTAGCCGGTGCCGTAGCCGACGATCGCCCCATAGGGCCAGACCGCCGGTCGGTCGCTTCCCCCATAGCGGGCTTGGATACCGGTGAGCGCCTCGATCGTGGTCTCATAGCCGGGCAGGTCGGCCCACGGGCCCTCATCGCCGTAGGCCTTTATCGAGGCGTAGATGACGTCGGGCTTGATGCGTTTGACCGAGGGATAGTCGATCCCAAGATCTTCAACCACACCGGAACGGAAATTCTCGACGATGACATCGGTGGTCGATGCCAGCTCCCAGAAGATGCGACGGCCTTCTGCGGTGTCGAGGTCGAGCAGAATGCTTCGCTTCCCCCGGTTTACGTCGTCATGGCTGCTGACCGGAGCACGCTTCGGATCATCGATCTTGATGATGTCGGCACCGAGTTCAGCAAGGGTCCTGGCACAGGTGGGACCGGAAACCTCGACACAAAGATCGAGCACGCGAAGCCCATGGAGAGGACCGACGCCCGGCGAGATCAACCTGCTGATCGAATGCCTGGGGCCACCCGGTTTGGTGAGCTCGGCCAGGATCGATCGGCGATCCCCATCGTGGCGTGGCGCCGGCCCACTGATTTTGCTCGGCGAGTCTTCCAACTTGACTACCGGGGCCGGTTGTCGGGTTGGGCCGAGCGTCGGATCGTCGATCTCGACGAACAGCTCGCCTAGGCGGGCTTGTGGGTGCTGTAACCACTCGGCCCCGGAGCGGACGATTGCTCCCGGGAGCTCTTCTGAGATGATGAGCTCCTCCCAATGAAGAGCCGGCTTGGAAGCGAACACCTCGGACAGCTCACGGTGGATCAGGAACTGGTCGCCGGTGGTCGCCAACCGCTCGGCGGTCAACCCCCGTTCGATCAGATCCCGCCGGTCGAGTACTTCGGCCAACTGTTCGGCCTGCCGGGACCTGACGCACGCGAGGTGAATCCAACGGCCATCAGCACATCGATACTGGTGGTCCCACGGATTGCCGAGGGGCTCTGTGACCGGGCGGAACGGAAGCGGCGTCATGGCATAGACACCGATGGCCTGGGCAAAGGCGTCGAACAACGGCACCTGGACCTGCTGGCCCATGCCGGTCAGGTCACGGATATGGAGGGCGGAGGCAATGCCGATCGAGGACACCAACGCAGCGAACATCGAGGCGATTGGTTCGGCGGTGAACACCGGTTCGCCTTCGCGGTCTGCCGGACGGCGGTGCAGTTGGCGGCGGATCGACTGGTGGCCGACCGCCGGGCGGAAGGCATCTAGGGCCGCTAACACAACGCCTTCCCACGCTGGCGATGAGGCTCGCGGGTCCTCTGGACCGAATCCGGGCATCGACGCGTAGACCAGGGAGGTGTTGTGCGAACGCATCTCGGTTGGGCCCAAGCCCAGCCGATCCATTACCCCGGGCCGAAAATTCTCGATAACAACGTCGGCCGACGCCACGAGATCTTTGGCCACCGCTACATCTTTTGAAGCTTTCAGGTCGAGGGCGATGCTGCGCTTTCCCCGATTCCAGGTTTGATTCGCTGGGATGTCGAGCGCCGGACCGGTTGGAGGGTCGACCTTGATGACGTCCGCTCCCTGGTCGGCGAGAAGCATCCCAGTGACCGGCCCGGCCACATAGTGGCCAAAGTCAATGACACGAATATTGTCGAGTGCTCCCACCAGATCTCGCCTCCGGCGGCCCCTCAGCCGCAACAAGCAGAGCGGCCGGACGTCGCTCCACCCAGGAGATGTTAGGCGCAGCGAAGCAGCGCCGCACTAGCCAAATGGGTTTTGTTGCCGCCGTTGGTTGTTGTCGGGTTGGGAGCGACTCGGTCAGTCGTCGGTTAGTGCTTTGGCCAAACGGATGTCGGCCACCCGTGCAGGTGCGACGACGGCGGCCAGGCCGGTCTCCCAATCGGGTAGCGCCCAGGCGAATCCATCGTGGTCAAGCATCCAGAATCGGTCGAATCCCGACAGGAATTGACGGTCGTGAGATACCGCTATCACCGTGCCCTCGAAAGAGTTCAAGGCGGTTTCGAGGGCTTCGGCTGAATCGATGTCGAGGTTGTCGGTCGGTTCATCGAGCAGCAGAAGGTTGTGTCCGTCCAATTCGAGGCAGAGGATCTCTAGGCGAGCCTTTTGGCCACCCGAGAGCGTGTTGTATGACTGGCGCTCATTGGTCGACAGGCCATAGCGGCCAAGGGACCGCATCGCCTTTTCGTAATTACCGACACGAGAGATGACCGGGTCGATCGTCGACTGGCCAACGAACTCGGGGTTGTCATTTATTTGGGTAAATAGCCCGGCCTCGACACGGGCTCCGATTTTGACTACGCCGTTGTGCTCGATGGTGTGGCCGGCGAGAAGTCGGAGTAGATGGGTCTTGCCCGACCCGTTGGGCCCGATGAGTCCAAGTCGCTCGCCGAAAAACACCTCGCCGGTACAGGCGAACAGAAGATCCGGCAGTTCTACCGATGAGAGCGAGACGACTCGTCGACCGGAGTCGCCTCCCTGGAGCCGCATCTTGACCGCTTGGTCGGTGGCAGGAGCGGGGGGAGGTCCGACGTCGACGAAGCGCTGCCAGCGTGATTCGGCGGCCCGAGCCCGGTTTGCCATATCGGGGCTGATCGCAGCCCGTTGCTTCATCAGCTTGAAGTGGCGGAAGAGCCGTCGTTCTTCGTCTTTCCAGCGGTCCAACGCGTCTCCGAGCTGCCGTTGCCGGTCGGCCCGGGCGTCGGGGTATGAAGAATAGGACTCGCCGTGGACCCACGCCCCAAACGATTCGAGGGTCACGATTCGGTTGGTGGCCGCCGAGAGCAGCTGGCGGTCGTGCGACACCATCAGCACGGTTTTCGGGCTCGACCGGAGCAACTCTTCCAGCCACCTTTTGGCCGGCACGTCGAGGTAGTTGTCCGGCTCATCGAGAAGGAGGACGTCGGCATCGGAGTTGAACAGTAGATCGAGCACGATCTGCTTTCGTTCGCCTCCCGAAAGTTGCGTGGTAAGCCGGTCGCCGGCCTCGTCGAGACTGGCTCTGGCGATGCGGCTCAGGGTGGCGTCCCAACTGGCTTCGGCCTGGTAGCCGCCGCAGTCCGACCACTCGCCGATCAGTTCGGCAAGGCGGACCGCGGCGTCGGTACTCCCCGATTCGGCTTGCCGTTCGGCTTCGATCAGGCGTTGCCCGACCGACCGAAGCGGTTCGGGTGAGCATTCGATCAGCATCTGGCGAACCGTCATCTCGCCGATGGCGCCGTCGGATGTGCGCACGCCGACGTCTTGTGCCATGTAGCGGACCTGGCCTCCGATCGATGCGTCACCGTCGCTGGCCGTCAGCTCGTCGGCCAGAATCTTCAGCAGCGTTGACTTTCCGACACCGTTGTTTCCGATGAGCGCACCGTGAGCGCCAGGGCTAACCGAGAACGAGACACCGCTGAACAGGACAGCGCCTCCGGGGTGCGAGTACTCGAGATTGGACACCGAAATGTGGGCCACGCCCAAGGCTACGACCGCGTACAGAGTGGTGCACCGAATAGATCTGGTTCCCCCGCCTTCGGTGGAGCGTGGGCGTCGCACCGATCGAGTTCGAGTTAGGAGTCGCCGCCTTCTAGGCGCCACACGTGGATTTCGCCGTCGACGCCAGCGGTTGCCAATCTGCCGTCGGGGAAAGCGGCCATCGCTTCACCGACGAATCGCCGATCTTCGACGACCGTGGCGATCGGTTCTCCAGGCACCTCGGGATTCCATTGCTGTAGGTCACCGGCCCGGGTCCCGGTCACGAAGGTGCCGTCGGGCAGCGCGGCGATTCCCAGGACAGGATCGCCGGTTGGCAGATCGCCCGGTTGTCGGTCCGATAGGACGGTGGGCGTTTGGTTCGTTGCGGCGGTATCGAGTACGGCGACGACGCCGGTGAGCCCGCCGAGGGCGAGACGGCCATCGGAGAGCGTCGCTATCGACGTTGGCGTGAAGCCGATGTCCAGCACGGTAGGAGGGCTCGATGTGGGAGGGAACTCCCGGATCGTGACCTGATCGGTCGACTCGGCCACCACGAGTTCACCGGTACCTAGCCGGGTGACGCCCGATGCGTCCCGCTCCTCTACCTCGGCCAGGCGCCACGGTTCGGACCCGTCCTCCGGATTCCAGACTCGGAGGGCCACCGGCTCTCCGACGATTGCCAAGTGGTCGTCGACGGCCAGCGCGCCGGTAACGAACCCGGCGCTCTCGGTAAGCAGCTGTGGCTCGCCGGAGCTGTTTGTATCCCAGATGCCTACGACATCACCGCCGTCGGACCCCGCTCCCTGGCCGGCATTAGCATCGGCGGCGAAGGCGATCTTTCCGTCGGGAAGTGGAGCAACCGCGGCGATGAAGTCTGCATCGCTTTGAAAGGGTTTCGGTTCGGTTCCTGTTTCGTTTGGTTCCCAGACGAGGATCGTCCCGTCGGAGTCTGCCGAAGCGATCCGACCTTCGGGGGTTATTGCGATGGCGGTGACGAAGCCGGAATGCCCTCGGCAGACCACCGGTTCCGCGCTGCACGACGGCCCGGCGTTGACCTCGTCACCCCCGCCGGTCGTTCGAGATGAACAGGCGACGACGGCCATGACGCAGCCGGCGGCTACCAACCCGACGAGTACCATGCCGCGGCCGGCAGTGGCCAGCGACCGTGGTCTGGGTGGTGGGCCGTCATCGCCCCGCTTATCCGGTTCGAGGCTGTGTCGAATGTCCACCGTTGGTTTGATCACGACCCCTGGTTGTAGCCGCATCCATTAGCGAATTGACGGCAGTCGGTGCCGGTACGCCACCTCGGGTCATCTCGGTCCGGGTGAAGAGGCGATATCTCGCCAAGAGAATTTATCGGTGGCCAATCTGGGCTTCGTCGGACAGCGTGCGTTCGATGCGTTCGGCAAGGGTTGATGCGCTGGTGGTCACGTCGAGCCCGTCCCGGTTCGTGAGCCACTCGAAGTTGCGGGCGTGTAGTCCATCGTTGGCGTCGAAGCGGTTGAGAACCACCAATGGCCGGGCGATCGACGCTACCGCGTCGGTGGCCAGCCGAATCCGGTCGATGGCACCGAGGGCGGCGTCGGCCACGACGATGATGACGTCCGGTTCGATCCGTCGTATGAAGTCACGACTGTCGCCGTCATCGGCAACAGGGGAGCGGACACCGCCGACCATTTCCACAAACCCTATGTCGGCACGAGGTATCGGCCAGCGGAGCTCACCGATGAGGTTGTCCAGAGAGATCGGGGGAAGGCCGAGGGCGGCCGTGGCCATCGGAGGAGCCATTGGAACGGGCAACCATCGGTGGGTTGGGCACACGGTCTCCGGTGGCTCGCCGGATGCGTCGCCGAGCACGTCGGCATCGGTGTGCGGGTCGGTTGGATCGAACGATTGGACGGGCTTTCGTATGGCCACGGTGCGGCCGTTGATCCGTAGCTGGCTGGCGACCGCGGCGGTGATCCAGGTTTTGCCGATATCGGTGGCGGTGCCGGCCACGGCCACGAGGTGGACGGGCCGTCGCTCGGTGTCAGCCGCTGGCGATTCTTCGCCGGTGTCGATCGGGGTCACAGCTCAAGACCGAGCTGCCCGATGACCGCTTTGAGGGTGGCGATGTCGTCGGTGGTGTGGTCGGTGCTGACGGCGATACGAAGTCGAGCGGTACCGGGAGCAACGGTTGGGGGACGGATCGCCGGGATGAGCACGCCTTGTTCCAGAAGGGCGTCGGCCGCCCGCAGAGCCGCGGCCTCGTCTCCGACCATGACCGGCACGATCGGAGAGTCGTGTCCTGGCCGTATCTGGTGAACGAGCGCGGTGAGGCGATCGATGAGTTCGGTGCCCTCGTCGCTCCGGACGATGCCGATCGCCGCCGTTGCCGCCGCGGTATCGGCCGGGCTGAGGGCGGTGGAGAAGATCAGCGGTCGACAGCGGTTGATCAGCAGGTCGATGAGCGAGGTCCGACCGCAAATTGCGCCCCCCATCGATCCAAGAGCCTTTGACAGCGTGACGACTCGAAGAAGTTCCAGGTCGTGCCGGTCGGCGACCGACCGAAGATCGGGCCCGATGACCGAGTGAGCTTCATCGAGGACCAGCAGCGCTCCCCGGCGGGCACAGAGATCGCCAAGCTCATCGACCGGGGCCACGTCACCGTCCATCGAAAACACCGCCTCGGACACCACGATCGCCCTCGGCTGTTGCCTCCTGTCCAGCAGGTCGGCGATATGGTCGACGTCGTTGTGGCGGGCGACGGCCACCGGCGAGCGACTCAACCGACAGCCATCGATGATCGACGCATGATTCAGTTCATCACTGACGATCAGGCAGTCCGGCCCGCCGAACGTGCTGAGTAGACCGACGTTGGCCGCGAAACCCGATGAGAAGACCACCGCGTGGTCGGTGTTCTTCCATGCCGCCAACGACTCTTCGAGTTCGGTGTGGATGGGGCGAGTTCCGACGACGTGCCGACTTGCGGTGGCACCCGATCCCCACCGATCGAGCGCCGAACGGGCGGATCGTAGCACGGCCGGGTGGTGCGACAGGCCGAGGTAGTCATTCGATGCGAAGGAGGTGACGGTCCGCCCGCCGACCTGACCGGTCGGTCCGCAGGCGTCGAAGGGGCGAAGGGAACGCCATTGATCAGCTTCGTGTATGGCGGTTAGCTGACCGTCGATCCATCGACCGAAGCCGTCCCCGCCGGAGCTGGCAGAGACGTGATCGTTGGACACTACATCGCCTCACAGGCGTCGCCCATCGCTGAGGTGATGGTCGTGATGTCGTGTTCGGAGCTGACGAATGGCGGCATCGTGTACAGCAATTTCCCGAACGGTCGGAGCCACACGCCGCGTTCGAGAAGAAGACGTTGGGTCGACTCGAGAGGGACCTCGTCGACCGTCTCTACCACCCCGATCGCTCCGAGGATCCGTACGTCTCGAACCGCCCGGTGGTCCAAGAGCGGGGTGAGGCCCTCGTCGAGCCGGCGGCTGATGGCGGCAACCTCAGCCTGCCACGGTCGTGACAAGAGAAGCTGGATCGATGCCAACGCAACTGCGCTGGCGAGCGGATTGCCCATGAATGTCGGGCCGTGCATCAGCGCACCGGACTCTGCCGCGTTCACACCAGCGGCTATCTCCGGTGTGCAGAGGGTAGCGGCCATCGAGAGGTAGCCGCCGGTGAGTGCCTTCCCGACACACATGATATCCGGGCTAATGCCAGCGTGTTCGCAGGCAAAGAGCATCCCGGTTCGGCCGAATCCGGTAGCGATCTCATCGACGATTAGCGGGACCCGATGCTCATCGCACAGTTGGCGAACAGCGCGGAGGTAGTCGGGAGCGTAGAACCGCATGCCGCCCGCGCCTTGCACGATCGGCTCAAGAATGACCGCGGCGATGCTCTGGCGATGGGAGACCAATGTGGATTCGAACTCGGCGATGTGTTCTGGTGTGAATGGTTCCCCGAAGCGCGGTTCCGGTGCCGGGGCGAAGAGCTGTGGAGGGAGCACCTCGCTGAACATCGAGTGCATGCCGTTTATTGGATCGCAGACCGACATGCAGGCGAGGGTGTCGCCGTGATATCCGGATCGCACCGTCAGCAGTCGGGTGCGTTTCGATTCCCCGATGCCGCGGCAGTACTGGAGGGCCATTTTGATGGCAACCTCGACCGAGACCGAGCCGGAATCTGCGAGAAATACGTGTTCGAGCCCTTCTGGCGCGATGTCTACGAGGGATTGGACGAGCGACACCGCAGGAGGGTGTGTTATCCCGCCAAACATGACGTGAGACATGTGATCCAATTGATCTCGAATCGCCTGATCGAGCACCGGATGGCGGTACCCGTGGATCGCCGCCCACCACGATGACATGCCGTCGATGGCCTGCCGGCCGTCAGCGAGCTCCAGCGTCACCCCTTCGGCGCCCACCACCGGCACCGACGAGACCGAAGAAGGCAGTGGGGCGTACGGGTGCCAGGCGTGCCGCCGATCGAGCGTCATGAGCTGCTCGGAGCGCATAGCCCCAAGGTAATGGCCACACCACGGTTTGCTACTTGGTCTCCTCGGCGAGCAAGCACCACGAGCCGATTGCCGCGCCGTCGTCAAGATCGAACAGCGTGTGTTGTTCGCATCGTTCCTCGTCGTAGACCGCCGAGCGGTCGGTGCTGACGAGAAGGTCGAACTGTGCCGAACCAACCGGGTACGTGGCCGTCTCATCGGTGGCGCACGTTCGGATCAGGCCGATCTCCGAGTCGATACCGATGCATAAACCGTCGTTGGTGAGCTGATATCGTTCACCATTGTCGGCGACCATCGTTGCCCCATCCTCGAATGCTTGTACATCGAATGGTTGTCCGTCGAATGGTTGTCCGTCGAATGGCTGTCCGTCAGGGTCGTCGATAAGTGCCGACACGATAAAAAAGGTGCCGTACCCCAAAACCCCCAAGGCGACGACGGCGACAACCCATTGTAGTGCTCGGGCCGCCATGCCGCTGCGTTTTGCCTCGTCGTTAGCTTGATCGGTGTGCATGGCATTCACTCTTGAGTTGTCGGGTCGTCCGCTGCGGTCGCCGAGAATTGGTGAAGGGACGAAAAAACCTTCGACGAGAAGTGGATGGGTATCGATTGGCTGTCATGCTGGGCCCATGTTTTCGTTTCTCTCCGCCGTATTTGATGTGTCGTACGATAAATCCGGTTCGATGGACCCACCAGAGAACACATCATGCCCGTGTAGAGCTCTTCAGGTGGTCGACGTCGACTACCTCTGTCCGCCGTGTGACAGCGCGGGAAACGCCAACGGTGTCCCGCATTGTTGGACCTGTCACGTGTCCTTCGCGTCGGAAGACATTATGCACCGCCACAGTGATGCCGACCAGGGGCATGTTATTGGCATGATGTGCGGTTCCCATTCTCGGTTCGAACGGTTGGCTCCGGTCGAGTCGGCCAACCGGGGCGTGTTGCCGATGCATCGCATCTCGTAGAGTCTTCGCTGCTGCGAAGGGTCTCGCGCTCTGTGCCCTCGGGCCGCCGACCTCAAGAATGCCGAGGCTCTCTGGCGTGGAGTCGCGCCCCGAAGAATCCTTTGAGGGCGTCAGCCATCGCAACCCGAGCTCGCGCCCCCGAGACCACAGCGTCAACCGCGGTTAACGACGTGTGGATCTGTCCCCGCATTTCGAGGTATTGGGCATCGCATCCGGCAGCAGACAACCCGGCGGCATAGGCTCGGCCCTCGTCTCGAAGCGGATCGAATTCGCTGGTGACGATAAGGGCCGGCGGCAGGTTTGCGAGATCGCCCCGGAGCGGCGAGGCGGCCGGCTTGGCTCGGTCGGCTTCGTCGGCGTAGTGATCCCAGAACCAGCGAAGCAGCGACTGGGTCAACACGTAGCCTTCGGCGTTCTCCGTCATCGAGGGTCGAGTGAGGTCGTGGTCGGTAACCGGGGTGACCAAGACCTGACCGACGATCTCGGGGCCTAACCCATCTCGGTCAGCAGCGTCTCGTGCTGCTTGACAGGCGACGGCGGCCAGATTTCCCCCCGCGCTCCAACCGGCCACCGCGAGCTGGCCCGGAATGGCCCCCAGTTCTGCTGCATTTTCGCTTGCCCACCAGATGGCGGCAATGGCGTCGTCGGCTGCTGCCGGGAAGCGATGTTCGGGGGCATGGCGATAGTCGCAGGAAACAATGACTGCATCGGCTCGCAGGCAGAGGTCTCGGCAGAATGGGTCATCGGCTGTGTGATCGCCGAGAACCCACCCACCTCCGTGAAAGTACACGACGAGCGGGTGAGCGCCGTCGGTCGGCGGGCGGTACAGCCGGTAGCTCAGATCGCCACCGGCGGCCGGGTACGAGCCATCGACGATCTCGCCGACGTTTGGGCCCGGCGGACTCAAGACTGCCAACTGAGTCATGAACTCTCTCGCCCCATCGACGCCGAGGGACTCGATGGGCGGAACTTCCAGCTGTGTCAGCATCGAGAGCAGCATGGTGACGTCGGGCTGGAGGGGACGTACGGTGCCTTCGTTGCTTACCTCCGTTCCGTTACCGGTCAACCGAAATCCGAGATACTCCCGCGCTGCGACCTCATCGCAGGCCTCACGGTAGGCCCCAACCCCACCGACGAACGGCAAAAAGACCCTCGGTTTGTCTGGAACGTTCGACCCCATGTACCAAGAATTGGCTTTTGGGTACAAGGTGATGTCGGCGGCATCGTTTACGTACTGGACCCAGGCGTCCTCTGCAGCAGGCAAGGGTTCAATGACCGTTACATCGTGATCCCTCATCCAGGCGAGACAGTCGCCAATCCATGCAACATGTTGCTCGATCGAGACCACCATGTTGGATAGCACCGACGGGCTACCAGGGCCGGTGACGGTGAAGAAGTTGGGGAATCCGCTCACCGTCAAGCCGAGATATGTCTTCGGTCCCGTCGCCCATTTTTCTTCCAAACCGAGGCCGTCGCGGCCCTCGATATCGACGGCGACGATGGCGCCGGTCATGGCGTCAAACCCGGTAGCGAAGACGATGCTGTCAAACTCGCGGCAACCCGAGGCTGTCTCGATCCCTGTCTCGGTGACCGAAGTGATCGGTTCAGACCGCAGGTCGACGAGCTCGACGTGTGGCAAATTGAACGTCTCGTAGTAGCCGCTGTCGAGACACGGCCGCTTGGTCCCGAACGGATGATCGTTCGGACAGAGAAGTTCCGCCGTTGCAGGGTCGTCGACAGTCGAGCGGATCTTTTCCCGGACGAAGTCGGCCAGCGTGTCGTTCGAGGCTTGGTTGACGACGATGTCGTCATAGACGCTGAGGATCCCGATCAGATCGCCGGCGGCCCATGCCGCTTCATACCGCTGGGTTCGTTCTTCGGGGGAGGCGAGGAACGCCAATCCGAGCGACTCTCTCGATGGGACCCCGCCCCGGGATCGGCGTGCCTGGTGACGGTACTCCTCTTCTTGGCCCCTGTACGAAGCGAGTTTCTGTTCGGGAATCGGTCCGTTGCCGGCCGGGATGGAGAAGTTTGGCGTTCGTTGAAAGACGGTCATCGACTCGCATTGTCGAGCGATCACCGGGATTGATTGGACCCCCGATGAGCCGGTGCCGATGACGCCAACTCGTTTACCGGCGAAGTCGACCCCATCGTGGGGCCAACGGCTCGTGAAGTACACGTCACCGTCGAACCGGTCAACGCCGCCGATATCCAGTTGCTTCGGTTGCGACAAGCAGCCGGTCGCCATCACGTAAAATCGGCAGCTGACGGTGTCACCGTGGTCGGTCGAGATTTGCCAACGTTGACCGTCATCATCCCATCGAGCCTTGGTCACGCTGGTATTGAATCGAATGTCGCGCCGGAGGTTGTGGGCCGTTGCCACATGCTCCAAGTAGCGAAGGATCTCGGGTTGCGTTGCGTATTTCTCGCTCCACTCCCAGCTCCGCTCGATGTCGGGATCGAAACTGTAGGAGTAGTCGATGCTCTGGATGTCGCATCGGGCTCCCGGGTAGCGGTTCCAGTACCAGGTGCCGCCGATATCGCCGCCGGCCTCGATACCGGTGGCCGAAATGCCAAGCGTCCGTAGGCGCTGCAACAGATAGAGCCCAGCGAACCCCGCTCCCACAACGACAACATCGACGTCGGGCTGGTTCCCGTTTTGTGTGGACAATCCATTCCCCTCATCGATTGGCCGCCGCACCCCTCAGTCTCACAGATGAGCGCTCGGCGAACAATCAAGACGGTCACAACAAGAAAAAGCCGAGCCGGATGCTGTACCCGCCCATCACCACCCAGAACAAGGTGGCGAACGCCCGCTCACCGGCTCGACGGTTGAGGTTCGACCCGGTCCAGGTCCCGGCCGTCATGAGCGGGACGGCGGCGAACGCCACCAGTAGTGAGGGTCGGCCGAGCAGTTCGGCTTCGGCAAAGATGACGGTCTTGGTCGCGTCGCCGGCGAGTGACGCCAGCGAGGCTGCGCCGACGAAGTGTCGCCGGTCGAGATTCAGGTTGCGAATAGCCGCGCCTTTCAGCGGTCCCGAGGTTCCCGAGAACCCGCTGGTCGCGCCGGAAATGAAGGCCAGAATTGGAGCGAAGCCGGTCCGTACCGATCCGATGTTGAGGCGTTCGGCGGCCAAGGTCATGGCGAACATTGCAACGACTCCGACGCCAACCAACCGTTCGGGCGCCCCGATGAGCAACGTTGAACCGAGGGCAGCGCCCAGCACGATCAACAAGACGATCCCCACCACCGCTCGGAACGGGAGGGTGTGCCGGTAGGCCAGCGTCTTGAACACGTTGTTGCTTGCCAGCAGTAGTGCGGCCAACGCCACACCTTCCTTGGGCCCAAGGTACATGACGAGGGTTGGCACCAGAAACAACGAGCCACCGAGGCCGGCCGATGCCGACACGGTGAACGAAAGGTAGACGAGGGTGAGGACGGCGAAAGCAGCCAGAAACTCCACGTGATGATGGCCCGATTCCGCTTCAGGGGCTCGACGCCACTGAAGCGGTGCCGACTATGGCAACGCCGAGGTGTGCCAATTGTTGGTTGAGCGCGTTGAGGTCACCGTCGCACAGCGCGTCGAGGGCGGCCAGTTGTTGGGCCGCCTGGCCGGCCAACTTGTCGTATACCCGGTATGACTGAGCGGTTGGGGCGGTGTCTGCGCTGGCGACCACCGGCGCAAGCGCCCCGAGTTTCTCAAATAGCTTTTCCCGGTGGTTGAGGGAATCGCCTTCGGAGGTCAATTCGGCTTGGACAAGTTCGGCCTCCACGGCATCGAGCTGCTCGACGAATCGATCGACGCCCGCCAATAGGTCTGCGGCACCATGGTCATCGGTTAGGCGAGTCTTCCATGCCGCCCATTGGTTCTTTAGGTCGCGGCAACGATTCACTCCGAGGGCGATGTCCGTCAGTGTGTCGCGAATGTTGATCAGTAGATCGAACTGTTTTGCGAAGTCTTCGTCTGAAGTTGTTATTCGAGGGTCGCGGACGAGTGAAAAGTCGGTGGTCATCGACCACGCTCCGATCGTCAGTCGAGCCTGGTAGCGGCCGGGCGGTAGTAGTGGACCGCCGGGCCGCTTGTGAAAATCGGTATCGACCATCTGGACCCCATCGGGGGCTCGCATCGGCCACTGAAAGCTGTTCATGCCGTCGTTGGCCGAGAGGTAGAGGCCGTGACGATCGTCCTCATCGGCTGGGATGTCGCTGGTGAATGTCTCGATCTCGGTCCCGTCTGGCCAAAGAACGGTGAGGGCGATCGGCGTTCGTGCCCCATCGATCATGTCGTGATCGATTCGGTAGGTGAACCGAACGCCGCGCTCGATGTCTTCCCCGGCATCGATGATCTGTTTCTTGAGATGCCCGGTGTCGGATTTCTGGGCGTAGAACGTGGCGTTGTGCCCGAGGGTGACGTGATAGTTCTTGCCGCCCGGCGTACTCCAGGCATCGCCGAACAGCGGGGTCGGGGCCCGCACCGTATCTCGTGGTGTGAAGAGGTGGCCGGGCGCAACAGGGTCGGTCGTTCCCGGTTCGGGTTGGCCCATGGACTGGTCCGCCAGCTGGTGAATCTGGGTCAGGTCATCGAGGATCCAGAACGAACGTCCGTGGGTTGCGACCACCAGGTCGGTGTTTTTGACGACGAGGTCGTAGACCGGGCAGACGGGCAGGTTGGCTTGCAGCGGTTGCCAGCTGTCGCCGCCGTCGATCGATAGAAAGAGACCGAGCTCGGTGCCGAGATAGAGCAGGTCGGGACGATTCGGATCCTCTCGAATGACGCGGCAAAAATCATCGGAGGGGAGCCCGTCATCGATTCTGGTCCAACGTTCACCGAAGTCCGTGGTTTTATACACGTATGGGCCGTAGTCACCCATCTTGTGGCGGGCGGCGGTTAGGTAGACGGTGCCGTCGTGGTGCGGTGATTCGGACAGCATCGTGATCTGGGAGAACCTCGGGAGGTCGGGTGGGGTGGCGTCGCGCCAGCCGCCATCGATCAAGACGTGGACGAGGCCGTCGTCCGAGCCGGCCATCAGCACGCCGTCTCGGTGGGCCGACGCAACGAAGGAGAAGATGGTGGCGTACATTTCAGCGCCGGCGGTGTCCATCGTTAGCGGGCCGGACACGCCCATGGTCTCGGGGTCGGCGTATGTCAGGTCGGGGCTTATGGCTTCCCAACTCATACCTTCGTCGACCGAACGGAAGACCTTATTTCCGCAGGCGTAGAGCACGTTCGGGTCTTGCGGAGAAAACACGATCGGGTACGTCCATTGGAAGCGGACCTCTGCCGAGTTGCCGTCGTGAACGAGCTCAGGCCACACACTGATCAACTGGATTTGCTTGGTGGTGTGGTCATATCGCTGGAGCGCGTCGCCTCCACCGGGCGACGAACCGATCGCTCCCACGAAGACGATGTTGGAGTCCCCCGGCTTCGTGGCGACATAGCCGCTCTCTGCGGTGCCAGCCGGGTAGCAGTCACCCCAGTTGATTGCGCCGGTCCCGGTGCGACTTGGCACTGCCACGCTGGAGTTGTCCTGTTGTGAGCCGTAGACGTGGTACGGGTATTGGTCGTCTACCGCCACGTGGTAGAACTGGGCGGTCGGTTGGTTGTAGATCGTCGACCAGGAGTGGCCGCCGTTCAGCGATACCCATGCGCCGCCGTCATCGCAGCCGATCATCCGGTCTGGGTCGATCGGGTCGATCCATAGCGCGTGGTTGTCACCGTGGGGGGTGTGAAACTTTTCGAAGGTCGTGCCGCCGTCTGTCGAACGCCAGGCCGACATGTTGAACACAAAAACGGTGTCCGGTTCGGTTGGGTGAGCTATGACGTGCTGGTAGTACCAGGGCCGCCAACCGAGCTCGGGTTTTGATGAGGCCTTGGTCCAGGTGTCGCCGACGTCGTCCGAGCGGTAGAGGCCCCGAGTGCGGCCTTCGGCCTCGACCATTGCCCACACCCGACCGGATTGTGCAGGGGAGGCGGCTACCCCCATCTTGCCCAGGGTGCCGGTGGGGAAGCCTGGGTTGTTGCTGATGATCTGCCACGTGTCGCCGCCGTCGAGGGAGCGCCAAAGTCCACAGTCTGGTCCACCGGAGTCGATCGACCAGAACGTGCGTCTCGCTTGCCATATGGTGGCGAACAGGATGCGAGGATTGCCGGGGTCCATCGAAAGGTCGACGGCGCCGGCCCGGTCACTCACATGAAGTACGAGCTCCCACGTGTCGCCACCGTCGTATGACCGGTAGACGCCACGTTCGGGGTTGTCTTTCGATGAATGGCCGAGGGCGGCGACATACACCAGATCGGGGTTGTCGGGATGGACTCTGATCTCGCCGATGTGTCGGGTCTCGGTCAAACCGAGGTGAGTCCAGTGCCGGCCGGCGTCGGTCGATCGGTACATGCCGTCGCCGTGGGTTACGTCGATTCGGATCGCCGTCTCACCGGTGCCGGCGTATATCACGTTGCTGTCTGATGGGGCGACGGCCAGGGCTCCGATCGAGGCTGTGTTGAGCTGCCCATCGGTGATGTTTTCCCAGTACAACCCGGCGTCCTCCGAACGCCAGACGCCGCCTGCGACGGCCCCGAAGTAGAAGATGGCCGGCCGGTGAGGGTCGGCGGCAACGGCGACGACCCGACCGCCTCGGGTTGGGCCAATACAGCGATACCGGATCTCGGAAAGTAGGGACGGATCGATGGATGGCACGGGGGTTTGGATCCTTACGGTCGAATCTGGTTAGCGCGTGACGCCCGAAGCTTAGTCACGAGCTCTGTGCCCCGTCCTCTTCGATTTGGACGTCAGCGGGCCCCAAAAAGCCAGCCCGCTGGTGCCGCCGATGGTTGATCGGTTTCGTCATCACCTTCGTCGGATGGGTCGGGTTCTGCTGTCGCTTTGGGGTTGTTGGGCCGAGGTCGGTCGGCGACCTCTGTCGGCTCTTCCTCTTCGGCTGAATGGGCGATGTCGTCGGGGGAGATGTGGCCAAATGCCCGGGCCAGGTCGGCTCGATCGAATGCCCGGGCCAGGTTGGAGGTGTCCACCTGCTCCACCTGCTCCGATGGATTGGCTATGGCTCGCGGTTCGGTTGTCTCGTCTTGAGGTGGTGTGTCGGTGTCCGGTTGCTCGTCGTCGACGAGCGGTTCGTCGTCTCGCTCGACCGGGATCTCGGCCCGGGCCGGTTCCGGCTTGGCGACCTCTTCGGTCCGTGAGCGTGACAGAGGGTCCGACGGCCCCGAGTGCTGGGAAGGCTCGACGTTCGATGGAGGTTCGGATGGGTCGGGTGCGGTCGACGAGCCGGCAGTTGGTGTTGGCCGGAGGTTCGGGAGATGATCGATCGGTTGGAGCACCAGGGGCGGGCCTGAACGATCGGTCCCGTCCAGCGCTGTCGTATGAAGTCCAATCTTGTGGTCTCCATGGCCGGCTCGAACCTTTGGACGGCGAGCGATCGGGTCGGCCAACACCCAATGGCCGAGGGTGACACCCCGTTTCGTCAACCTTGTGAGGCATTCGGCTGGAGCTCCGGTCGGTCGGAGGCGAACCTTCTCTGTCGTGCGGCTTTCGTTGTAGTCGAGGGCGAAGAGCTCATTCAGTTGCAGCTCGTTGTCGACCAACCCGTGTAGTTCGGTGATGCTGCTTACGACTCTGCGGCCAGACCGGAGCCGTTCGAGTTGGACCATGACGTCGATGGCCGAGGCCAGCTGTTCACGAATCGCTCGTTGAGGGATCTCGAACCCGGTGAGCAATACCATCGTCTCAAGACGAGAGATTGCGTCCGGGGGTGTGTTGGCGTGCAGTGTGGTCAATGAACCGTCATGCCCGGTATTCATGGCTTGCAGCATGTCGAGAGCTTCGGCCCCACGACATTCGCCGACGATGATCCGGTCGGGCCGCATGCGGAGACTGTTCCTCACCAGCTCCCGAATGCCCACTTCACCCCGGCCCTCGATGTTGGATGGCCGGGTCTCCAGCCGAATCACATGTCGTTGCCGGAGCCGGAGTTCGACCGCATCCTCGATCGTCACGATCCGCTCCGTCTCGGGAATGAAACTCGACAGGACGTTGAGAAACGTCGTCTTCCCCGATCCGGTTCCCCCGGACACAACAACGTTGAGCTTTCCCTGTATGGCCCCCCGCAGGAAGGCCAACGACTGATCGGTGAGGGCTCCCATCTCGACCAGCTCTTCGGCGGTGATGCCATCCTGACCGAACTTGCGGATGGTCAGTGATGGCCCATCCACTGCGAGCGGTGCGATGATGGCATTGACCCGAGAACCGTCGGCCAGTCGAGCATCGACCATCGGCGACGACTCATCGACCCGTCGTCCGACCGACGACACGATTCGGTTGATGACTTGGTTGAGTTGGCCCTCGGTCCGAAAACGGGCGTCCGACAGCTCGATCCGTCCGTTGCGCTCCACATACACGGCCTCGGTGCCGTTGACCATGATCTCGCTGATTTCCGGGTCTCTGAGCAGCGGTTCGATCGGCCCGTATCCGAGCACGTCGTCCATAACCGTTCCCACGATGGCGTGGCGTTCGACGTCGTTTAGTGGCAACTGTTCGGCCTGAATGATGCGGGCCAGTTCGTCGGCCACTCGGCGACGGAGCGCACCAGAGTCGAGTTTGGCGTCCGCGGTGGCCGTCGTTCCGATGGATTCCATCAGCATGGTTCTGACCCGGTCGGTGAACGTTTGAACAGATGAGGTCGGGTTGGCCGCTCCGTTTCGTCGCGGTGCTGTTTGGCCCGTCAACCGACCGTGTAGCGCCGCGTCTTGCTTGGCGATCTCGGCGAGGACTCTGCTGAGGCCGGCCACTAGCGGAACCACCGTTTCGGCTCTTCGGTACCTCCGACTGTCTGTTCGTCTTGGAGTACGGCCAGCATCGACTCGAACGCCTCAGCGACGGGACCCCGTGGTTTTGTTTCGAGATATGGGATGCCGTGGTTGCTGGTAACGACGATTTGTTGCTCGGCGGGGATGATGAACGACATCCGTTCACTCAGCGCGCTTTCGGCTTCCTCAACCGTGATACCGGCCCGTGGGTCATCTTTGTTGAACACCAAGTGGCGGCCGACCGCCGTCAGGCCGATGGCGTCGTACCCGTTGAGATGGCGGCTGAGGACGTTCAGTCCACCGATCTCTGGCGTCACGACCACAAAAAGGTGATCCGCTTCGACCGCGGCGGCCAGCGCGGCGTCGGTCGACCCTGGGCCCGAATCGATCACGATGTGGGCGAAGTGGGTGCTTAGGTGACGGAGCAACGCGGTGAGATCTTCGGCCTGAAGGTGCTCTGCATGGCTGAGTATGGACGGTGCGGGAAGAATGAGCATGCCACTGGAGTGAGTGGTAAGACTGAGTTTCAGCGCCGTCGGGTCTTCATAGATCCGCCCTTGGCTCACGGCCACCACGTCGCTGACCGGTTCGAGTTGGAGGGCATCTGCGATACCGCCACACACCAGATCGAGGTCGACCAGTACCACCTCGTTCGCCGCGTATTGGGCCAATGAGTATGCGAGGTTGACGGCGAGTGTCGTCTTCCCGACGCCGCCCTTTGGGCCGATGACCGAGACAATCGAGCCTCGGCTCACCGGCTCGACGTCGGCGGTCAGGTTGGCTCGGCGAAGGTCGGCGGCTTCGCTCAACGCCACCAGAGAATTGGTTAGTCCGGACACTCCGTCTCGGGGGCCGATGACATCACGAAGCCCTGCATGTATGCCCTTGACCAAGAACTGGGCGACGGGGTTTCGGTATGCCACACAATCGATTTCTGGCCGCGAGGTCTGCAATGTCTTGACCACATCGATGAGGACGCGTTCGGGAAGGTCTGGACCCAACACGGCGATGGTCGAACCGGACGCCACGACGGTATTGACCACCTCTGCCGTGACCGGCGCCGCATTGCGAACAAACACGTTGAGTCCGTCGGGAAGCCACTCGTCTGCGAAGCTACGCAGCTTGTCGTCGGAGGTGACGAGCACGATGCTGGTCATCGCTGCTCCCGGAGAAAGGGGGTCTGGTGTCTGTGAAGGTCTGCGAGATAGGGGGCGGCTGGGGCCGGTGTGATGGTCACGGTGGTTCGAACCCTCGTCGGCGGTCCTTCGGGGGAAATCGTCTCAAGCCGTTCATCGGCCCAGCATCTAGTGCCAGCCGTGTTCACCGCTTGTAAGTGGTGTGAACGGCAGGAAGAGGGAGGCCCTTGAGGTGGTGGCCGGTGGGGGCCGAAGGAATCGTTGCCGCCTATCGAGATTTCTCTCTTGTCACCTATCTAGCGCTCGGTCTCCGGTTCGTCCGCTGGTTCGATCGTGGGCTGATGTCGATCCCAGGATTCCAGGCTGGCCTCTGCCATCATGCGGTGCTGTCGGGCGACCGCCGCCGTTTCTTTGGACGGCAACCTCCGGGCGATAGCGATGGCGGCGAACCGGTTTCCGCCAAAGTACGGCACGAAGTTTTGCGGTCGGAAGAACCCGGTGAGATCCTCCGGGACCGAAACGCTGTAGGTGACCGGCTCGGGGGAGATCGATGGCAAGTTCAGCCCATCGAGGGCCTCGTACATGCGGTCGTCGGCCGTACGGTCGGCAAAATCTCGTCCGGTCGAGCGATAGACGACGCCATCATCATCGATAGACTCTTGGCCGATTACTAGATGGCCGGTCAACGCTATACCACCCCGCTCGGCTGGGTCGTAGAGGCCGAGCGGTTGCAAAAAGCGCGTGCCGCCCGGATCGCTCACCAGACGGATTGACGAAAGACCCCACCGCTGCGACATACCGGCTTGGCGGATGTCGTCGTTGACCGAAATCGCTATGACCTCGGCCCCAGCGTTGTTGATTCGTTCCCTATCTGCTGCCAGCCGCACGAGCTGAGCGCAACAGTATGGTCACCAGTCGCCTCGGTAAGTGATGAGGATGAGTGCCCCAGAGGATCGTCGCAACGAACGGATGTCATCGATGACCGTGTTCACCCCCGCACTTCATCACGACAGCACCGACTTCGTCAAAGCGACGGCCGCGGCGACGGGTTGATCGTTCCCCCATATGATTTCTCTATGCAGAGGAGCAGCAGGTTTGATCTGTCCGAAACGGCGAAGTTGTCGCCGGAACATCGCGTGTTGTGGGATCAGCTTCAGACGCTGGCCATCGATAGGGGCGACGTAACTTTTCCGTTCGAAGCTCGGCTCGCCCGTGACAATGGCTGGAGCCGTAACTTCTCGGTTCGGGTTGTCGAGGAGTACCGACGATTTCTGTTTCTCGGACAAGTGGCCGGACACCCGGTCACACCAAGTGATGAGGTCGATCAAGCCTGGCATCTCCACCTCACCTATACCCGTTCGTACTGGGACGATCTCTGTAGCCGGATTCTCGGTGGCCCGTTCCACCACGGCCCGACGGAGGGCGGGGCAGCCGAGGGGGCGAAGTTCGACGATTGGTACGCCCGAACGCTGGCAAGTTACCGAGCGTGGTTCGGGACCGAACCGCCATCGGACATTTGGCCTCGATCCGAGATTCGGTTCGGTGAGGCGTCGAACTACGTGAGGATCAACACCACCCACCGGTGGGTGGTGCCAAAGCCTGGCCCGTCGGTCGCCGGTCGCGCGGTCTTGGTCGGCGCGTCGGCTAGCGGGTTGACCGGGTGTCTGTTTGCCGCCCAGGTCGAGTCTGAGGGGAGCGGTGGCATCGGATGGGTGTTGCTGGCCGCTCTCGTCTGCGGGTTGGCCTTCATCGCGTTCCGTATCGTTCGCGGTGGTCTCGACAAGGCGTCTGGCGGTACGACGTCTGGCAATCGCCGGCGTTCCGATTCGAGCGACGCCGCGTTGTGGGGCCTTGGCCTCTTCGGTGGTGGCTCCTCCGATGACGATTCGAACAGCGGAAGTGACGGCGGAAGTGACAGCGGTAGCGATGGTGGCGGTGACGGCGGCGGCGGTGGCTGTGGTGGTGGAGGCTGTGGTGGCTGCGGTGGATAACGCCGCGGTGGAAGAGGCCGGTCCTGTCGGGGGCCGGTCGAGGCCGTCGAGGTATGTGTCGTCGGGCGGTAGTACTGTTGGAAGATGAGCGGTACCGAGTTCCCCGAAGTCGTCGGTCTCGACGACTGGCGGGAGGCTCTCGATGAGCTTCGCCTCCACGAAAAGGAACTAACCCGTCAACTCGACGTTCTTGCGGCTCGACGTCGCCGACTGCCAATGGTGCAGATCGACACCCCATACGAGTTCGATGGGCCCGATGGGGCGATCTCTCTGCTCGACTTGTTCGACGGCCGCCGCCAATTGATCATCTACCACTTTATGTTTGGCCCGGGCTGGGTTGAGGGGTGTAGCGGTTGCTCCTGGGTTGCCGACGCCATGCCTCACCCCGCCCATCTCGCTGCCCGCGATACCTCGCTGGTGCTCGTCTCTCGTGCTCCCGTTGCCGAGCTTGAGGCCTATCGCAGCCGAATGGGGTGGAACCTCCCGTGGTACTCATCACGCCGAACGAGTTTCAACGATGACATGGGAGCGACCGTCGACGGTGAGGAATCTCACGCCCTGAGCGTATTTCTTCGGCGGGGCGACGACGTCTTTCGCACCTACATGACCGTCGACCGCGGCGTCGAACACCTTGGCAGTCATTGGACCTATCTCGATCTGACCGTGTTCGGTCGACAGGAACAGTGGGAGGATTCGCCTCCTGGGTGGCCGCAGACGGAACCATACGGTTGGATCCGTCGCCACGACGAGTATGGAGCAGGTACATGACGGCAGCGCAGTTTCGGGTTGAGGCCCCAACCGGCTGATGTCGGTATTGGGCGGCGGCCCCGTTCAGGTGGCCTACGGCGTGCCTGATATCCGGCAGGCTGCCAAGAGATGGATTTCGTTTGGAGCAGGCCCCTTTTTCGTCCGCGACAATATTCCGGTCGACGAGGTGACCATCCGAGGAGTACCGGGAGATTTCGACCACTCATCGGCCTTCGGGTGGTGGGGAAAGATGATGGTTGAACTCATCACCGTCCACCATCCAGTGCAGATGGCGGCCATGGGCCTCCATCACCTTGGCTACGAGGTCGCTTCGTTCGAGGCCGCTTCGTCAATCCTTATTGCTCGCGGTTGGCCAACCGTGCTCGCCGGACGAGTCGGTGGACGACCCTTCGCGTTTCACGATGCCAGGGCCGACCTTGGCCATCGGGTCGAGGTTTACGAGACGGGGCCGCGGATGCGTGACTTCGCCGCCATGGTGGAGGCGGCGGCTCTCGATTGGGATGGCACAAACCCGGTCCGAGAACTCTGAACGATCCTCGCCCTAGCGTTCTGCCCGCTGGTGACGGGGCCAAAAATTAGCAACGCACCCGGGTTGGAACCGATTCTGGTCCAACCCGGGTGCGCTTTACCCATTATCCGAGAGGTGCGCTAGCAGGTCTCTCGAACGTACCCACCCGATGATGGAGAGCTGACGTCAACGTTGCGTCGAATGATCGAGATCTGGTCGCCATATTCGCTGCACGCCTTGGCGAACCCTTCAGTGGAGTACTCGACCGCCATAACGAGCGAGCCGTATCCGGAGACGAAGACATCACACTCGTCCCACTGACCGCACTCTTCGGCGATAGCGAAGTCGAAGCCGATGGTCTCGTGATCACCGGAGGCGATCAGGTCAGTCGTGTTTTTGTGCGCTACCGCAAGGCCGGCATCATGAGCACGCTCGGTGATCATGGTGGCGTACGACACGGTGTCCCTTTGGTCGAACGGAAGGTTCGGAAGACGGGTCCAGGAGTCGAGGTTGTCGTATTCGATAGCGTCGAAACCCTTATCGGCGCAGATGTCGATCAGCTGCTGCAAGTGAGCTGCCGCCGTCTCCTGCTTCTCGGTCGTGCTGATGTCGATGAGGAACTCACCGGGCCAGTTCGGGTCTTCAGAACTTCTTAGGACGACCGACGACGGCCAGTTCTGAGACTCGTCTGGACGGGTGCCGCCATAGTTGCCCTGAGTCTGGAAGGCGTTGATGTAACACACGTTGTAGACGCCAGGGGCGGCCTCGGCCTCCCAGTCACGGGACACGACGCCAGCATCGGACGGGACCTCGTATGCCCCACCGATCTGGTAGTCGAAACCGGCGTTGCTCGGAGGCAGTTGAACGTCGCCGCCTCCACCGTCACCACTGGTCGTGGTGGTCGTATCGTCCATGGTGGTGGTGGTCGTATCGTCCATGGTGGTGGTCGTCGTATCGTCCACGGTGGTGGTCGTCGTATCGTCCATGGTGGTGGTGGTCGGAGCGATCGTCGTTGGGACGGTCGGATCCGGGTGGTCACCACTCAAAGTCAGGCCGACATAGTCCAGTTGGCTGACGTCGAAGTCGTTTGCAGATTGATACCGCACCCACACCGATCCGCGGGAGTTAACGAACCGAGCAGAATCGTCGAGCGTGGTTGAGGCTGAGGACCACACCCAGCTTTCGGTGTCCTCATTGCTGAACACCTCGACCCATGCTCTGGCTTCGATATCGCGCACCGACACCGTCCAAAGGTTCTCGTCGCCTTCGGGGCCCCTGAAGTTGACGTCGGCGGTCAGCGACGCACCCCCGGTTCCCTGCGGTTCGATTCGCATCACCGAATCGTGACGGGTGCCGTCCTCTGGAATGAACTCGACGTAGTTGTCCCAATCGTCGACCGTTCCCTCTTGGTCCTGGACCGCCAGGGCATCGATACTTTGATCTTCACCGATCGAACCGGTGCGAACTCGGAGTGAGTCGTTGTGGGCCGAAGCCATAGCAGTGAACGTGAGGCCAAAAGCGGCGACCAACAGGGCACCAACCGCGACTAAAGTCGCCCGCCGTCGACGCACTACCGAAGACCTTTTAGATAGGGGATGTTTTGTGTTTTTCATCACTAGGACTAGTAGCCCACGAAACATGACGAGAAGATGACGTGTGCGGCCGCCAAGGCGTCTGCATTGGGAACTGAACCGGCGTCGATGGCGGCGACGACCTGGTGGGAGGGTTAATCGTCGGACAATAACGGAATGACCGCGGCGGGAAAGCCTCCCGTAGCGATCGGACCCCAACGGTCGACGTCGATTGAAATCAGGCACTTACCTTGCCTGACCATGGCCTTGCGATATTCATCCCAATCCGGATGCTGGCCAGACACCGCCTGGAAGTACTCGACCATCCCGTCGACGGCGTCAGGCACATCGGTGATCGTGGCCTGTCCATCAACCTGTACCCACGCACCGCCGAAATGGTCGCTCATGACACAGACGGTCACGCGTGAGTCGCGTCGGAGGTTGTAGACCTTGTCACGCATTGGATAGGTGGCAACCACCAGCTGTCCCCCGGAGTTCACACCACCGGTGACCGGTGAAACCTGCGGTCGGCCATCGCGTCGTAGCGTCGTCATCACCCACTGATGCCGGGGCCGGACGAACGCCAACAGGTCGTCTCGACCCACAAGGTTTTCGGTCGCAACGTTGGCGGTCATGGTGCCGAACACAAAGTAGTCATGAAACCCGTAAGCATAAAACCCAATAGTAGATGCGGGCCGATGAGAACGGTGGCCGACGCTCCACCTCGCCGGGAAGGCCGAACCACGGTGGGTATAGTCAGCAGCTGTGGTCACCATACCCAAGACCGTTCACATCGTGGATGGCACCTACGAGCTGTTTCGGCAGTTCTTCGCCAGACCGACCCACCTCAACGACGATGGGCTCGATGTGGGTGGTGCCCGCGGAGTGCTGCGAAGCATGCTCACACTCTTGGAGGACGGCGCAACCCACATCGGGGTGGCCACCGACCACGTGATCGAGTCGTTTCGCAACGATCTGTACGACGGGTACAAGGACGGTTCGGGCATCGACCCAGCAATCGAACGTCAATTCCAGCCCCTTGAGGACGGACTACGAGCCCTCGGAATCGCCACGTTCCCAATGGTCGAATACGAGGCCGACGACGGCATGGCATCGCTGGCGGCAGTGGCGGAGGCCGACGAACGGGTCGAGCGCATCCTCCTGTGCACGCCAGACAAAGATCTCGCCCAGTGCGTAACCGCAGGCCGAGTTCTCCAGTTCGACCGACGGAACGAGAAGATCCTCGACGTTGAAGACGTGGTGGCCAAGTATGGCGTGCCGCCGGAATCGATCCCGGATTGGTTGGCTCTGGTCGGCGACAGCGCAGACGGTTTCCCCGGCCTCCCCGGATGGGGAGCGAAATCGTCGGCCATCGTGCTGAGCCGATACGGACATATCGACTCGATCCCCCTGGCCGCCGGCCAGTGGGACATAACAGTCCGAGGTGGGGCCAAGCTGGCCAAGACCCTGGCCGACCAGCTCGAAGATGCCCTGCTGTTCCGACGCCTGGCGACGCTAGCGCGCGACGCGCCGACGGTAGCGGGGATCGATGAACTCCGCTGGGACGGCCCCGGGCCAAATATCGAGAAAGCGGCGGCGATGTTCGATGCACCTGACTTGCCAAAGCGGACAGCCAAACTGGCGGTACAGCGTGGGGGCGTCGCGTGATCAGGCCATACGCCGACGACGACAAAGCCGACGTTCTCGCACTCAACGCGGCCTGCGTTCCCGAAGTCGGCCCGATGGACGGCGACAAGCTGGCGGCGTTCGTCGAGTGGGCCCCCTACGTTCGAGTGGTCGACGTCGGCGATGCCATCGTTGGATTTCTGGTTGGCCTGACCGAACAGTCGCCGTACTCCAGCCCGAACTTTGGGTGGTTTGCCGAGCGGCATTCGTCGTTTGCCTATGTCGACAGGGTGGCGGTTGCCGAAGCCCAACGAGGTGACGGCTGGGGACCCGCCCTCTACCGAGACGTTGAGCGGTGGGCCAAAGAAATCGGTCGACCAGTGCTCTGTGCCGAAGTAAACGTAGAGCCGCCGAACCCGAGGTCGCTTCGATTCCATGAGATTTTTGGCTTCGACTCGATCGAACACTTCGAACCGACCGGTTCGCCAGAGTATCGGGTGATGATGCTTACCAAGGACCTGTCCCGGTAGACGGCGACGACGCCGGATGTGCCGCCGTGGCGGAATCATGAACAAATAGCGCCACGAGTGATTCGAGCGGCATCGGTCGGCCGAGGAGGAATCCTTGACCCTTTTCGATACCAAGCTCGAGGCACAGATCAATATGTTCTCGCCTCTCGATGCCTTCAGCCACTGGGTGTATGTCGAGTTCGCTCGCCACCTGAGACAGACCACGGATGATGGCTCTGACCCGTGCGCTGGTCACGGCTGTTTCGATGAGGTGCCGGTCGAACTTGATGGCCCCGACCGGGAACTGGGCGAAGTAACCGAGCACATTGTGGCCGCTCCCGAAGTCATCGAGCGCCACCGTCGTTGGCAGGTCAGCGAGGGCCCGCAAGTTGTCTTCGGCTGACGTCCCGGCCTCGACAAGGCCGGACTCCACCACCTCGACGATGAGATCGACGGGCCGAAGGCCGTGCCGACTCAGGGCATTGACGTGTGCCTCGACATACCCCGCCCACCCCAGTTGCGCCGGTGTCAGGTTGATAGCGATCGCTTTGTCGGCGTATTCCGGTACCTGTCGCCTCAGCTCACGGAGATCCCTGGCCGCAGTTTCAAGTGTCCAGTTGGTGAATTGAGCGAGGCGGCCGGTCGTCTCGATCCGCTCGATGATAAGGAGTGGAGGGATGTAGCCCTGGACCGGGTGGTTCCACCGCAGGAGTGCTTCAGCCCCCAGTACGACCATGTCGGTCAATCGCCGGACCGGTTGGTAGTGGTAGCTGATGTCACCGTTGGTGAGAGCATCCTCCAGCTCCCGGTCGACGGTAGCGATCAGTCCGGCCCGGCGACTGATCGTCTCGTCGGCAACAACTATCGGTGTGGCGGACCGTTTGGCCTGATACATAGCCAGATCAGCTTGGAGCAGTAGATCGTCGGCGTTCGATAGCCTGCCGGCCGTAGTCGCGGCGCCGATACTGGCTCGAGCCGTGACCGAATAGAGGCCAAGATCGATCGGTTCGGTACACACCGTGTGGAGGCGCGACGCAGCAGCCAACGCCGCATCGTCATCACTTCCCGGTTCCAGCACGACGAGGAACTCATCGCCACCGAGACGGCCGATAGCGTCTCCGGACCTGAGCGTGCCGACGAAGCGGCACGCGGTTTCCTTGAGTAGCTGATCGCCTGCAGCATGCCCATAGGTGTCGTTGATCGACTTGAACCCATCGAGGTCGATGTACAGAACCGCGGTGCTTTGATTGGAGCTGGTGTCGATAACCCGGCGGAGGGCGCTGAGGATGGCGTCTCGACTGAGGACTCCGGTCAGCCCATCGGTTGCGGCCAACCGACGCTGCTTGGTCACCCCGAGATGCATCGCCACGTGTGAGGTGATCAGCCGGACAAGGCCTGTTGCCTCTCCCAAGCGTTCCTCGGAGAGATAGCCCGGTAGAGAATACGCCAGATTGACGGCGCCAAGGCATCGTTTGGCGCCGAGCATTGGAATGCTGACGGCCGACTGCGATCCGCTTACGGCCCACACGGTTGCTTCTATCGATCGGAGCTCGGATCGGTCATCGACCACCACGACTCGCTGCTCGGTGATGGCCGTTCCGATCAGGGTCCCTTCGAGGACCACGTTGGTGCCGACCGGGGCGGTGGTTGGGCCCGCAAGTTTGACCAGCTCGACGTTGGCGCCGTTGTCGGTCACGAGGGCAATGCTCGCTTGATCGGCTCCGGTGAGGTGAGGAACCCATTTTGCGAATGTGGTCATCAGCTCGTCGAGAGAGCAGGCCTGTCCCAGGTCGTCGAGAAGAGCGATCGGTATGGTCAGACGATCGCTCGACCCACCAAACCCGAGCTGCTCGGATGGCAGTTCGTTGGGCTCTGCCATCCCTTCTTATCGGCTGTTTCGACAACCGGTTGAGCATCACCACGGATCGGTGAACCGGGTCGGTGAGATCAGCAGCGGCGCCGGCGATCAGTCGGCGGTTTTGGCCCGGCTGGGGGCGACGCGTGGCGGTTCGTTCGGCTGTTTCGGGTAGACGGGTGGCCACGGCGCGTCCATCAATCCGTTGGCCAAGTCGCGGTCCCAGGCGTCGAGCAGCGGCTCAAGCGAGTTCAGGTCGTCGTACATGTCGGCCCACGGGTCGCCCTCGGCGGTCAGCTTGGCCGGGACGACGTCCATCGTCAGCTCGTCAGGCGTGATCGTGTCGAGCTCGTCCCACCGGAACGGGGTACTGACTTGGGCGCCGACCCGTGCTCGCACGCTCCACGGCCCGAAGACGGTTTTGTGGGGCGCGTTCTGGTTGAAGTCGATAAAGACCCGCCGACCTCGATCTTCCTTCCACCACGCCGCGGTTAACCGGTCGGGGTGGCGTCGTTCCAACTCGCGAGCCAAGGCCACGGCTGCCGCTCTGACCTGATAGCTGTCCCAACGGGATTCGAGTCGTGCATAGATGTGGATGCCGCGGCTGCCGGTCGTCTTTGGAAACGAAGAAAGCCCGAATTCGGTCAGCAGGTCGCGAACTTGGATGGCGGCAAACCGGATGTCGTCGAAGTCGACGCCGGCCGACGGGTCGAGGTCGATACGCAGCTCGTCGGTGAATGCCGGCGTATCGGCTCGGTACGGCCAGAGGTGAAAACCCAGGCAACCCATGTTGACGGCCCACACCAGGTGGGCCAAGTCGACGGCGACCAGCGCGTTCGATGTGGTGCCGTTGGGAGTGGAGACCGTTGTCGTCGTGAGCCATTCGGGGGCACCTTTCGGGACCCGCTTCTGAAAGAACGATTTGCCTGACGCCCCATCGGGGAATCGCTGCATCAGCACCGGTCGCCCGCCCATAGTGGCCAGCAACGGTTCGGCCACCGCGTCGTAGTAATCGATCAGGTCGAGTTTGGTCTGACTGGCTCGGGTAAAAAAGATCTTGTTGGGGTTCGAGATACCGACGGTTCGTCCCGCGATGTCTCTCGTGATCTTTTCGGTCGCCATAGTTGTGCAACTTCCGTCGAGGCTGGCCTGAGCTCAGATCAGAACTTGATCGAGACCGACCGGTTCCGGCTCGTCGAGTTGGTCGAAGTCGCATGCCGTCGGAGCTTTGTCCGGCCGCCACCGAAGTACCTTGGTCACCTCTCGGAACCGCCCATGTAGCGTGCTCCCATATTTAACTTCGACTACCCGCTCTATCCGAAGCGGAACCCAGCTGTTGTCTTTCTTGGCACTCCACCGGTTCGGGGCACCAGGCATCCGACCCTCCTGTCTGGCATGAGCCTCGGCTTCGGCCCAATCCCGCCACGGATGCTCGTCGAGGGCATGATCGGTTAGCGGAGCGAGCTCGTCGACCAGCTCGGCCCGCCGCTTCTTTGTGAAGCTGGCCGCCACCCCGACGTGGTGTAGCCGGTCACCGTCGTACAGGCCAAGGAGGAGCGATCCGACCCCGGCGCCGTCCTTATGCCAGCGGTACCCGGCGACGACGGCGTCGGCCGAACGTACGTGTTTCACCTTCAGTTGGGTTCGTTTGTCTTCGACGTACGGATCGTTTGTGGGTTTTGCGATGAGTCCGTCGAGCCCGGCACCCTCGAACCGGCGGAACCATTCCGCCGCCTCATCATGATCGGTGGTTGTCCTCGTCAGATGCACCGGTGGCTTCGCACCGGCCAACGCTTCCGCCAGCCGAATTCGGCGCTCGCCAAAAGGTAGTTGACGCAGATCGTCGTCGCCGACCGCCAGCAAATCGAAGGCCACGAACGACGCTGGTGTCTTCTCCGCCAGCATGTTGACCCGGGACTCTGCGGGGTGGATTCGTTGCTGAAGCGCCTCGAAATCGAGGTGGTTTTCTGTGGCTACGATCAGCTCGCCGTCGAGTACACATCGCGTTGGGGTAGCGGATCGGATCGGGTCGAGGATCTCGGGAAAGTAGCGGGTCAACGGTCGTTCGTTTCGTGACCCGAGCACTACCTCATCGCCGTTGCGGAACACGATGCAGCGGAAGCCATCCCACTTTGGTTCAAAGATGAGGTCATCTCGGTCTGGCAGGCCTTGGACCGCTTTGGCCAACATCGGCTTCACAGGTGGATTCACCGGCAGATCCATCGGCCCTACAGTAGACGACCGGCCGGGTTCACCAGGGCTTCGAACTACCGATGAGGTTCATGGGTGTGGCCGGCCAGACTCGTCGCGGGCACCGATTGTCATCGTCGTGCCGACACGGCCGATACGCTGCTCGGGTGGTCGAACACTCCCTTACCGAGCGGATCGCCGAACTGGAGCGCCGAAAGGACGAGGCTCGCAACGCCGGTCCGGAACGGGCGGTCAAACGTCAGCACGACAAAGGCAAGATGCTGGCCCGTGAGCGGCTCGACTATCTGCTAGACGACGGGTCGTTCCATGAACTCGACATGCTGGCCCGGACCCGGCACCCGGACGCCAAAACCCGTCCATATACCGACGGCATCATTACCGGGTGGGGCACGGTCGACGGCCGAAAGATCTTTGTCTACAGCCAAGACTTCACCATCAACGGAGGTTCGTTAGGCGAAGTATTCGCCGAGAAGGTCCACAAACTGATGGACCTCGCCCTCGCGGTCGGGGCACCTTGCATCGGTTTGAACGACGGCGCCGGTGCCCGCATAACCGAAGGAGTTGTCAGTCTCGACGGTTACGGCGGCATCTTTTACCGGAACGTCCAGGCATCGGGGGTTATCCCTCAGATCAGCGTGATCATGGGGCCGTGCGCCGGCGGTGCCGTCTACAGCCCGGCTATGACCGACTTCATCTTCATGGTGAAGGAAACGTCGCACATGTTTATCACCGGGCCCGATGTGGTGAAGACGGTGACCGGTGAAGAGGTCACGTTGGAAGAGCTGGGTGGTGCCGGGAGCCACTCGTCGCGTTCGGGGGTGGCGACATTCGTTGCCGACGACGAAAAAGCGGTGATGGACGACGTCCGCTATCTGCTGTCTTTCCTCCCGAGCAACAATATGGAGCCCGGCCCCGCCATCGAGTGCACCGACGACCCAGAACGGGCATGCACCGGACTGGTCGACCTCATGCCGCCAAGCTCAAACATGCCATACGACATGACGCAGGTGATCACCGAAGTGGTCGATGGCGGCGAGTTCATGGAGTACCACGCCAACTGGGCCCGGTCCCTCGTCTGCGGGTTCGCCAGAATGAACGGTCGCACCGTCGGCATCGTGGCCAACCAACCGATGGTGTTGGCCGGTGTGCTCGATATCGAGAGCGCCTCGAAGGGTGCCCGATTTGTGCGGACCTGCGACGCATTCAACGTCCCGATCCTCACGTTCGTCGACGTCCCCGGGTTCCTGCCAGGAGTCGATCAGGAGCATGGCGGCATCATCCGCCATGGAGCCAAGCTGCTGTACGCATACTGTGAAGCGACCGTTCCCCGTATCCAGATCATCACCCGGAAGGCCTATGGCGGTGCCTACGTCGTGATGGATTCCAAGGGAACCGGCTCGGACCTGTCGTTGGCCTGGCCGTCGGCCGAGTTAGCGGTCATGGGCCCGGAGGGGGCGACCGACATCGTTCACCGCCGAGAGATTCAATCGGCAGCCGATCCGGTGGCTCGGCGGGCGGAGCTGATCGAGTCATACAAGGAGCAGTTCGCCAATCCCTGGGTTGCCGCCGAACGAGGGTACATCGACGATGTGATCGAGCCAGCGGAAACTCGATCGAAAATCATCGCCGGGTTGAACATGCTGGCCTCCAAACAAGAGGACCTTCCGCAGCGCAAGCATGGCAATGTGCCGCTTTAGGCTGGTCGGATGGACGACGGGCTGGTGTCCTGATGGAACATAAGATCACTCCGGCTCCGACCGATGACGAGGCGACGGCCATCGCCACCGCTCTCGTGTCGCTGTGGCCCCAACCGGCTTCGGCCCCCGAGCCGGAAATGGTCGATACGCGATGGCGTTTCAGCGGTCGATGGTGGTCCCGAAACGACTGGCGACCACCGACCTGGCGACGCTGACCGGCCGACGGTCGGCGCCCCGGCAGGGCGAAGAGTTGCTAAGCGGCGCTAGGAAGAGTTGCGGCGGGTGAAGACCAGACGGTCATCGGTTGAACGGTCGGCGC
This sequence comes from uncultured Acidimicrobiales bacterium, assembly GCA_938021675.1. Lineage (GTDB taxonomy): Bacteria > Actinomycetota > Acidimicrobiia > Acidimicrobiales > SZUA-35 > JAHELU01. Next base: position 17,580 of record CALIFY010000030.1, on the reverse strand, counting down.
TGAACGCGTACCCAAGGCCGTCGAACTCCATCAGTTCATCGGGTGAACCGGCCCGGTTCTTGACCATCCAAGCCGCCATGGCCCCCCGGGCTCGTTTTGCGAAAAAGCTTACGGTTTTGTAGTCGCCGGCACCTTTGGCATCGAGAAACGCTGGGGTGACCACCGGTGCGTCGAGCTTGTCGACCTTGACCGCTTTGAAGTACTCGTTCGATGCGAGATTGATCAACACCTTCCGCCCTGGGCTTTGGCGAACGGCGACGTTGATCTCTCCGGTGACTCGCTCACCCCAGAATTCGTACAACGTGTTGCCCCGACCGGTCTTGAGTTTGGTCCCCATCTCTAGGCGGTACGGCATCATCAGGTCGAGCGGCGCTAACACCCCGTACAGGCCGGACAGGATTCGGATCGAACGCTGAGCTCTGGTGAAGTCTCGAGAGGAGAACGTTGCGACGTCGAGACCTTGGTACACATCGCCGGTGAAGGCGAGAATAGCTTGGCGGGCCGTCTCTGGGGTAAACGGGAGGTCCCAGGAGCGAAACCGCTCGACGTTCAGCTCAGCCAGCGGGGCCGAGATCCCCATCAGGTTTTGCAGCTGACGAGGCGACTTTTGGGCCATAATCTCCACAAGCTCAGCCGAATGTTCGAGCAGCGCCGGCTCGGTGAACTTGTCGGTACGGGGCGGGGTCTCGTAGTCGAGGGACTTGGCCGGGGAAAGTACGACTAACACCCGTCCCAATCTATTCGATGGACCGTCCCGATACCGCACCCGGGAGCCCAATCCGAACTTCTACTCCCGGTGACCAGTGAACGATGGGCCGTTGTTTCGGTGCCGGGAGCCCACTGGCTCGCACGAGGTCGTCGTCCAGTTTGATGACTTCGGCCCGATGAAGGAGCCACGGATCGTGTTGGGCGAGAGCCGACCGCAACCCACCACGGCGCATCTCGCTGTAGAGCCGCCATCGGGCGGTGAGGTAGTGGTCGAAATCGGTCAACTCGTCCGGTTGGTACGGCTGACCTATCGCAATCTCGGCAGTTGAACCGGCCCGTCGAGGCCCGGGCCACCGTCGAACACAACGATATGACATGCGGTGGTGATCGCCGTCGAGTGACATGGCCGACCAGAAGTACGGCAAACGGTAGGTGGCGCGGGCGCCGACGACGGCCGGAAGGCGAGCGGCGTCGAGCGAAAGGAACCAGACGCCAGTGGTGCCATCGGGGGCGGTGACGTAGGTGCGTACGTTGGTCTCGGGAAAGTGGGAGAGCCATGGGGCGGCGGGAGCTCGGGGCAAGCGAACCTCCATCCGGAACGGCACAAGACCGACCCATGCGTTGCCGCCGTAGGTTTCAACCGACAAGCCATCGGGAAGCAGGGCCTGGACTATCTCCGGCTCGTACGGCCAATGGAGAAAGGTCAGTTGATCCCAGCGATGGATCATGACTGCCCGATCCACCTCGATCGGGCAGTCAGCGTCGTACGTTCGTGGCTGTTCGGCTCTCACGGTGCTGGCAGACTAACCCCAGAATGCCGTCGAGGCCCGACCGGCTACTTCACGACCCGGACGACTGCGCTCTCTTCGACCTGAGCCCGAATCTCTTCCGCTTCGATTTCCCAGAAACGGTCGCCGAGCGCTGATTCGAAGAGCTGATCATGGAGTTGTTCGACCGCATCGGCCGAGAGCATCGTCACGTCTTGAATGCCGAACGAATCGGTGACGAGGTCGGCGACGAGTAGTTTGCCTCCTGCCTCGGTGTCGAGGTCGTAGGCGTCTGCGGCCCGGCCCCGGATAGGAGCGAATGGGATGCTGTCCTCGCCGGCCAACTCTCGCTGTACCTGCCAGGATGGGCCGTCGATGACAACTCGCCGGTACACGGCAGGCAAGAGTTCGACCGCTTGGAGTTCGACCTTGGCCACCGCGGCCTGGCCGGGGTCACTCGATCGACGTGACATCGCCGGATCGAGTTGACCGGCCGCTGTTTCTGGGTCGATTACCTCGCCGTGAGCGAAGAACTGGACCGCTTGTTGGTTCAGCAATTCCTCTCGGTCGGCTTCCGACATCCGGAGCCACTCGCCCTCGGAGACCAGCACCCAGCCGCCGACCCGTTGGATGACTATTTGATCAATCTCGGTCACGTTCGGCTCCTACGAGCACGCCGCCCGATGTCGTTGTGCGTTCGCGCTCAGCGCCGTCTTCGGACACCGTGTCTTTATCGGCCACGGCGGTGATGGCGTATGGCCATTCGTTGTTGTCAAGGGTTGCGCCCTGCAGCTCGGTGGTCGGATCGACCCGGAGGCCGATGACCCGTCGAATCGTCCAGTAGATGGGGAACGAGACGCCGCCAGCCCAGGCGATGCAGACACCGACGCCGGCAGCCTGGACCAGCACCTGTGTGCCGAGGCTGTTGTCGAGGGTCCCCGGTCGGGCGAAGAGGGCCAAGGTGATGGTGCCGACCACGGCGGCCGTACCGTGGATAGGGATCACGCCCAGGGCATCGTCGATACGGCGGCGGAGCAGGAAGTCGTTGGTCCAGCTGACGGCGATGCCGGCCAGGAGGCCGGTGGCCAACGTGCCCCGTAGGGTCATGACATCGGCCCCAGGGGTTATAGCTACCAGGCCACCGAGGGCGCCGCCCACCATCTTGGAGCTGAGCATGAACCGATTCTGGAACAGGTAACCGAATAGCGCGGCGCCGATGAGACCGGCGACGGCGGCCACGTTGGTGAGGATGATGGCATCGATGACTCGACCGTCGAACACCAGGAAGCTGCCGCCGTTGAATCCCCACCAGCCGAACCAAAGGATGATGGTGCCGAGGAGCGAGAGGCCGATGCTGGATGGCTCCATCTCCCGAGGCTCGCCATCGGGTCCGAAGCGGCCGATGCGGGGGCCGATCATCTTGATTCCGACGATGGCGACCGTTGCCCCGAGGAGGTGGACGACGGTGCCGCCGGCGAAGTCGTGGAATCCGGTGGCGGCAAGCCATGGCTCATTGCCTTCGACGAGCAGGTCGCCCCACACCCAGTGACCGTAGACCGGGTAGATGACCAGTCCGAGGGAGACGGCGATACCGGAGTAGGCGAGGAGTGTTGTTCGCTCCACGAGAGACCCGGACACCAGGGTGATGGCGGTACCGGCGAAGGCAAGCTGGAACAGGAAGAAGGTTGGGCCGGTCACGGTGGTCGCCGCTTCGAACAGACCATCGAGAGCGAAGAACGAGGTACCGAAGAACCCGGTGCTCGACGTCCCGAACATCAGGGCGAACCCGATGAGGACGAAGGCGCAGGTTGAGATGGCCCAGTCGACGATGTTCTTCAACGCCACCGGCGTGGTGTGCTCCGGTCTGGCGAGGCCGACCTCGTAACAGAGGAAACCGGCCTGCATGAAGAACACGAGAGCGGCCGATATCAGCACCCAGAACTCGTCGAGTACTGCGACGTCGCCGAGGTCGGTGAGGTCGACGTCGCTCTCGCCTCCCTGCTGTATGAGCGACGTCACCGAAATGGCCATCACTATCAAGATGAAGACGAATGAGAAGAAGCTTCGGAAACTTCTCGCTCGGGACTCGATCGTATTCTCAGCCATACACACCTCGTTGCTTACTGGACCGAACGCCCATCGGCACTTCGGTCCAGGTGTTGAGATGTAGCTCCGCCGGTGGTCGGGAGTGGTCGGTGGCTATGCGGTGAGAAGCAGCCAAAGGCCGAGCGAGCTGTAGCCCACCATCACGAACAACATGGCGAACTGGCTTTGAAGCGACTTGCCGACCGGGAAGATCTCGATCGCTCGGTCGTGGGCGACGGTCACCGCCCCGATATGGCCGAAGAGGATCCCCGCGACCTGAACCCAGGCCACGACCGTCGGGTCGATTCGCCACACGAGACCATCTGCACCGCCAAAAAGATCCCAACCCTGTCCGAGCGGGTCCGACAACCGGAACACGAACGTTTGGGTCTCGTCCGACAACAACTGGAAGTAGTGGGCCAGGGCGTAGCCGAACGCGATGGGGACCAGGGACGGCGCGAACTCTCGAGACGCTTTGGTAAAGCTGATGTCGGTCACCCGCGTCGTCCACCAGATGCCGATGACGTAGAGCAACGCCACGATCCCGATAGACACCGTCAACCCGACGAGTTCGAGCCAGGCCAAACCCCACCCGAAACTGTCACCAAAAACGCTACGACCCAGCTCGCTCTCGCTGAACCCATCGAACGATGTGCCGCCGATCGCCACCAGGATGAGGGCGACCGTTCCGCTCTGGACCGGCATCGCGGCGAGACCGGACATCGGAGCCCGGAGCCGGAGCCCGCCGTCGCTGTCGCCGTCGCCGTCGCTGTCGCTGTCGCTGTCGCTGTCTCGAGGTGCGCCGTAGAGCGGCGCCATCGCTCCCAGTTTGGCGAAGAACACGGTAAACGGTTCATGCTCAACCACCCACCGTTGCCCCCAGAGGAACCCGGTGACCACGGTGATGATGGCGTGCACCAGGATCAGCCAACCAAGGGTTCGGGGGGTGGCTCCCGAGGGATGTGAGAGCTCATAGAACAAAAAGATCAGCATCCCGAACGCCGCGGGCCAATGCCCTAGACCGTCGGGCCCATCCGTCGTTTCGCGCCCGGCGAGTCGGCCGATCCGTTCGGCGCCACGAGCGAGGGTGGCGATCGGGTTGATCGCACCCCAGATGTCGCCAAACAGACCGCCGATCACCTGCGCGCCGACCCAAAGCACGACGTAGAACATGACGGGCAGAATGTTGCGGTTCTTATCGTCCAACCCGAAAAAGGCGGCGTAGAGCCCGAGGCCGTACAAGGCAAGTCCGACGGTTCGGCCATACAAACGCAGAGCCGACATCGTGTGGCGGGTGGCTAGCGCCCGCCCCTCGGCGGCCCTGGCGAGCCGTGGTTCGGTCCACAGCACGCCGAGGGCTACGAATGAGATGACGAGAGCGAGCACCATGGCCCACGTGAACAGGTAGAGGGGAAGCGGGAGATCGCCTCGTTCCCCGATCCCATGGGCGATGATGTGCGTCATGATGCTATGAGTCGCTGACTTCGAATTCGAACAGGAACCGACCGGAGTTTTCTAGTTCGACTTCGAACACGCCAGGACTATCGGCGAGAAATGCGATCTCGGCCGGCTGGCCGTCGCCGACCTCGTCGAGGAGGTCGTAGCCGTGAACGTGAACCAGTTCGGACTCCTCGGCCTCGACGATGACCCCGACGGTCTGACCGGTCGAGACATCGATCCGACGGCTTTCGACGTCGACACCTTCGGCGGTGACCGTGGCTTCGACGACAACATCCGCGTCGGCCGGATCTATGTCGGCCATTTCGCCGCCGCCATGGTCGCCGTGGCCCTCTTCGGTATCACTGTCTGCACCGTGGCTCTCTTCGGCATCGCCGTCGGCGTCGTGGCTCTCGTCGTCGGCGTCGTGGCTCTCGTCGTCGCCGTCGTGGCTCTCGTCGTCGCCGTGGTTGTCGCCGTTGTCACCGTTGTCATGGCCGTCGTTGGCCGCTGCTTCTTCTTCGGTGACCTCGATGGTGGTCGAGGCGACGATCGGTTCGCCGTCGACACCGAAAACTGCGTGATCGTCGGCCACGACTTCGACCGCGATTTCGTTCGCCCCCGCCGGGAGCGATGCCAGGTGCCACCAAGAGCCATAGAGCCGGGTGGCCTTCTCGTCATTGACCAGAAGGTGAAGGTGCCCGTGCCCCTCCGCCGCGGTACCGCCGACGGTTTCGGGCGTGAACTCAAAGTCGGTTACATCGACGAACAGGTTCCATCCCGACAGGGGATCTTTCGTGGCGGTCACGGTTGCCGTTGGGGCCGATTCGGGTTCGAACAGCGCCGTATCGTCGTGGCCGCCGTGCCCAGCGGCCTCGTCGTCCACCGTGATCGTCGTCATGGCCCGGATGGGGGCCCCATCGACCGCGTAGGCCGAATGGTTGTTGGCGCTTACCTCGACCATCAGTTCGTGTTCGCCCGGCGCAAGCCCTGTCACGTGGACGGCCTCATTGTAGAAACGGGTGGTCCGCTCTCCATCGACGTAGAGGTGGAGATGGCCTTCGCCATCGACCGGATCTGTGCTTGCATTCTCTGGAGCGAGGGTGAAATCGGTGAGCTCGACGAAAAGATTGTGGCCGGACACGCTGTCGGCCTCGGCGGTAACGGCCACGGCCGGTACCGCCATACCCTCCGGCACATCGATCACGGCGCCATCGTGACCATGGCCGCCATCGGCCATGTCTTCCATGTCGCCTTCCATGGCGTCGTCTTCCATGTCTTCCATGCCGTCGTCGGGCATGTCTTCCGACTCTCCGTCGCCGTCCGAAGTGACGGCGACCGCGTCGCTGTCGGCGGCATCGGTGGTCGAGGTGTCATCGTTTGAACAGGCCGCTGCGAGCAGCGACAGTGAACATATGGTGGCCAGCAACGGCCAGGTCTTGCGTTTCATGTCGGTCCTTCCTTCCCGAGCGCCGACCGTGCAGGTCGAGGCGCGTCGGTTCGTCTCTTCAGATACGTGTTCGGCCTAGTACTGAAAGAGACGGGGAGGAGCCCGAGGCCGAGCCGTCGAAACCGACGACGCACTGGTCCAATGGACCGGGAGAGGAACGAGAGGGCCCGCGGCGGGCGGGTGGATGCGGCCCCCGGACAATAGAGCGGCGACCAGTTCGGTCACGCTCCGAAGGAGCCGGGTGAGGAGCCACGCGACGGCAGGAGCGATACCAAAACCGAGCAGCACGGCTGGGCTGGTGATGGTCGAAAGCGCGCTCCGGCCATCGAAAAGGCCTTCAGCTAGTTCCTGGATGGCAAAAAAGGCGACGACGAGGGCGCTGAGCTTTCGGGGGGAAATGAGCGACTGGAAACCGAGCTGACGGAGCTGCCAGACGATGAAGCAGCCGGCACCGCCGACTGCCAACGGTGTGACCAGGGTCCACTGCAATGGAAGGTGGCCATGGTCTGGGCCGCTGGACGGATCAAAGCCGGCCAGCGAATTGGCCGCCAAATAGGCCAGTTGATGGGTGATAAGCGCCCCGAGCGCGGCGACCAGCAGCTGCACCAACGGCCGATACAACGCCACGGCCGGAGCGATGGCAGGAGTTGGGTTCGGCGCATCGGTCGGGGTAATTCCCGACGAAGCTGAACTGGTCACTGTCGATCAGTCTACCGGTAGACCCGGGTTGGAGTGTTGTCGTCGCCGGTCCTCTCTGACGGCGAAACGAGCGTTAAGCTGCCCGCCGTGACCGCTATCACGACCAACGATCTTTGCAGAAGCTTTGGGGAAGAACACGCGGTGGCCGGCGTCGACCTCGCGGTGCAAGACGGAGAGATCTACGGGTTTCTCGGGCCAAACGGGGCCGGCAAGTCGACCACCGTCCGCATGCTGTGCACGCTGCTCGGCCCAACGTCAGGGTCGGCATCTGTCCTCGGCCTCGACGTTGTCGACGCCGCAGCGGAGGTCCGGCTCCGCATCGGCGTCGCCCTCCAGGAAGCAGCACTGGATGAGAAACAGACAGGCCGTGAAATTCTGGAGCTTCAGGGGCGTCTCTACGGGATGAAGGGCACGGTGCTCGCCGAACGAATCGACACCGTGTTGCAGTTCATCGACATCGGTGACGCCATCGACCGTCGGGTAGGGACGTATTCGGGGGGCATGAAGCGTCGGGTAGATCTCGCCAGTTCGCTGCTCCACGAGCCCGAAGTGTTGTTTCTCGATGAGCCGACGACCGGCCTCGATCCGGTCAGCCGGGCCAAGGTGTGGGAAGAGGTCAAACGCCTCAATGAGGATCTCGGGGTGACGATTTTCCTTACCACCCAGTATCTGGAAGAGGCGGACGTGCTCGCTGACCGGGTTGGCATCATCGACTCCGGTCGGCTGGTTGCCGAAGGCACGCCGGAACAGCTCAAGCGCGAGGTCGGCAACGACCTCATCGTGGTGGAACTCGGTCAAATTTCAGACGTTCCACTCGACGTCATCAAGGGCGTTCCCGGGGTAACCGGGGCATCGCTTCACGGTCAAGAACTGAGCGTGTCAAGCTCCGATGGTGCCGGGTTGGTCAGCGGACTGGTGGTGGCGCTGGCCGACGTCGACGTGCCGATCGAGAGCCTTACCCTTCGAACACCGAGCCTCGACGATGTGTTCTTGGCCGCCACCGGACACCGAATCGAACCGGGCGAGGATCCAACCGGCGAACAGCCGATCGACACCGACACCGAGGAGGTGGAGCGATGAGCCTGGCCAAGCCGAGCGGTTTCGCTACCGATGTTATTTCGGTAGCTACCAGAGCGATCCGATCCCTGCTGCGCGAGCCGGAAGCCATCATTCCCGCGCTGGTGATCCCGGTCTTCTTTTATGCCATCAACATCGGCTCGCTTCAGGACGTGGCCGAGCAATTGCCGGGCGATATCGACTTCAAGGCATTCCAGCTCCCGGTGGCCATCATCTTTGCCGTGACCGGTGTGTCTCGGGCCAACGTGGTGGTGACCGACATCCAGACCGGTTACCTCGACAAACTGCTCATCACCCCGATTCGGCGCTCCGCCCTGTTACTGGGGATGATGATCGCTGATTTCGTGTTGGTATTCGGGCTGTCGCTGATGGTCGTCGGCCTGGGCTTCATCGTCGGCGTGCGATTCGAAAGTGGACCGCTCGGCGTTCTGGCGTTCTTGATCATCGCCGCCGGATGGGGTCTGGCCTTTACCGGCTTTCCTTACACCATCGCCCTCCGAACCGGGAACCCGGCCGCCGTCAACTCGTCGTTCCTCATCTTTTTCCCGTTCGCGTTCTTAACGTCTTCCTTTTTGCCGTTGGAGGCCCTTACCAGCTGGTTGCGGACCGTTGCCCGGTGGAACCCGGTGACCTACCTGCTCGAAGGGCTCCGTTCCCTCATTACCGAAGGATGGGTAGCCGAGGACCTCCTCCGGGCGGTGGCTGCCGTGGTCGGCATTGCTCTCGTCACCTTTACCATGGCCTTCCGTTCGCTCCAAAAACGGGTGGCAACCGGCTGACGGACTCACTGGGGTTTAGCGCCGGTTCGTTGGTTCCGTCGGTCGGGCGCCCCGGTCGAAGAGGTTGGTCACGAACCGTCGAATACCCCGTTCATCGTCGTCATCGTGGGCCCGGGTTTCGGAGCTGTCGATCGGTGGGGTGGCGGTGTTCTCAACAGTGTCCTCAACAGTGTCCTCAACGGCTGCGGCGGGAGCGAAGGGATTTTCGCCCCGGTCGGGATTCATCAACGGCCACAGTTCGAACGCTCGTCGACGAGCGATCGTCTCGGGGAAGCGGCCAAATACCCGTTCGGCGGCCGCTTGGTTGAATGCCCGGGAGCCCGACTCCGACAGCGTTGCTCGAATGGTGGTCATGAGAAGGCCCCGTCCCAGGCGGCCAGCGGACGTCATGGCCCGGGTAATGTCGTCTTCGGTCCAGAGTCGCTCCTGTCGTGCCGGGCCGTCCGGTGGACGAAAGCCACGGTCAAGGGCCGCCAGGGCAACGCCGACGGCCAACATGTCGGGGGTGACATCGAACGTCAGATGCGTCCGCATGACCGCCGTTCCGTCGTTCCGGTGATGGGTGTATCGCCGAGTCATAGTGGCCGAAACCGGCGCTCCTCATGTCGGTGTCAATCGGGGGCAGCCACGGCAACCTCGATGCGGTCCTGGTGCCACTCCCTGGCGGCGGAGAGGGCATCGGCCGCGCCACCGAGAATTTCGTTCGTCCCCAACGCATGGGACGGGTAGCAGGCAATCCCAGCCCACACGGTCAGGTCCGAGCGGTCGCCGTTGAGACACCGTCGAAGCCGCTCGACGGTCCATATTGCGCCGTTTTCGGGGGTGTCTTCCAAAAGTAGGGCAAATTGGCCGGTCGTCAACCTGCAGGCGGTGTCCGCTTCCCGCAGCGTGTCGGTAATGGCTTCCGCCACCAACAATTCCTCTGCGGCCACCGGTTTGCCCGTCGGTAGATCAGCAACAACTTCGACCAGGATCACCGCCACGGGTCGGAGATGCCGTCGGGCCGCGGCGATCCTCGATTCGAGCGCAACGATGAAGAAACTCTCGCTAAATAGCCCGGTCCCGGGATCGGTCAATGGATCATCGGCCATGGCATCACCGTGGTACTCCGACGATTCGCTGAGACCCGAAGCGGCCGACTCCAGCTCTTCTCGAAGTTCGGCTTCGGTCTTGGTCGCTTCGGTGCGAACCGATCGAAGTTCATCTTCGACCAGCAGCTGAAGCGCTCCTTGCTCGGCTAGCTGTTGGGCTACCCGAAGTCCGGCGACTCCGGCCGCTAAGGCCAACACGCCGGCCACGGCGCCAAAGATTGGGGTGTCGAGGCCGTATCCAACCAAACCCGCCAGCAAACCCAACGCACCGGCAGCGAGGCCAGGTAACGCCAGCCGCCAGCTCACCGAATCCTCGGTGGGGGAGAAAACCGGAGGTGGGGTGGTGGTAGCACGGGTGGGTGAAAGAAGAAGATCATCGGCGGGCTGGTATGGCTCGACGGGCGTCGCCCGACTCGATACCTCGAAAGCTATATCGGGATCGACCACGCACGACTGAAGTGAAGCTTACCCGGCGGTGACGGTTAGTGAGCGGTAGTGATCTTGGGTGCCGGACCGTGTATCAGGGCGGTTTGAACCAGCTCGATGTAGTCGGCGCGGGGGATCTCTTCAGCTCCGAGGCTTGCCAGGTGGGGGGTGACCCATTGGACGTCGATGAAACTGGGGGTTTCTGCTCCCACGATTTCTGCTAGATGAACGAGGGCTACTTTTGAGGCGTCTCGCCGGCGGTGAAACATCGACTCGCCGGCGAACAGGCCGCCGATGGCCACTCCGTAGAGGCCGCCCGCCAGCCCCTCCTCATCCCAGACCTCGACCGAATGGACCCACCCCATCTTGTGGAGTTGGGTGTACGCCCGGGCGATTCTCTGGTCGATCCACCCCATCGGCCGCGCCGGGTCGGCACAGCCGGCGATGACCTGATCAAATGCCTCGTTTACCGTGACCTCATAGCGACGGACCGAGCGGCGCAGCGAGCGGCTCACCCGTAAACGGTCAGGAATGAGCACGCCGCGGGGATCTGGACTGAACCAGCCGATCCTTTTCCGATTGATCGGCATGGGGAAACAACCGGACGCGTAGGCGGCCAGCAACGTGCCGGGTTTGAGATCGGCACCGGTAGCCACCAGGTCGGCGCCTGGCTCCAATTCGCTGTAGTGGGGGAAGCCCCACTCGGTCGGGGCTGGCACGATCGGGCGATCGACTGCTCGGTGCACAGACTTCAAGCTAGCTTGTGTCGGCGATGCCCGATAGTCCTTCATCTCCATCGAACGGTTCTCCAACGTCTCCAACCAGTGGCCGGCAGGGTCGATCTGGGCCCGAAATCGGCCTCGGGTTGACCGATCACCGGGCCCTGCCGGATTTGGCGTCGGTGGGGGTTCGGCTCCGCCACGCAGCCGCTGAGGTCGCCGCCGGAGGCGATATCGATAGGCCGGGCACCGTCGTAACACTCGACGGCGCGGCTTCCCGGCCTCTCGACGTCATCGCCGATCACACCGCGTGTGTGATCGCGGAGTTGTTGTTGTGGTCTTGGCCCCAGAGTGCTGTCGATGAGTTGGCCGAACGGCTGAATCCCGGTCGAGTGTTGTTCTTCGTGGAGCCAACCGCCGATGTCGGGTGGCGTCAGGCGTCCCACGTGTTGGGCCGGAAGTGGTCCCGGGCCCGATTCGGCTACGAGTTTTCTCGCGATGTTCCCTCGGCGATCCGAGCATCTGGGCTCATCGTTGGCGACCTCGATCGCATCGGCCTCGGGCCGGTGTCTCTTCGCAGCTATGTGTGGGGGCGGGCCGAACCGATCGACCCGCCGTCTACCGGTGATAGCACTGCCCGGAGCTAGCTCTCCGAGATCGTGATCGAGTTGACCACGATTTCCGAGGTTGGGAAGTCGCTCTCGTCGGTCGGCAGGGTGCCGATTTCCTCTACCACGTCGAGGCCTGCGGTGACCGTGCCGAACTTGGAATACTGAGGCGGCAGCGCTTCACCCTCCGGGCCGGTAATGATAAAGAACTGGCCTCCGGTGGTTCCGGCCGCCGTTTGCTTCGCCATCGCCAGGTCGCCGAGGGCGTAGGTGCCGTCGGCCGGGGGTTCCTCGTCGATGAAGTACCCGGGATTGCCGGTCCCGGCAGGGTCACCGTTCGGGTCTCCACCCTGGATTACGAAATCCTCGATGATCCGGTGAAAAGATGTGTCGTCGTAGTAGTGGTACCTAGCGAGAAAGACAAAGTTGTTCACGGTGACCGGCGCAGCGGAGGCATCGAGTTCGGCCGTGATCTCACCGAGGTTCGTATCGAAGGTGGCGACGTAGGTTGCCGACTCATCGATGCAGGTTGGTGGGGCGGCAGCGAATTCGAGGGTCCGCTCGGATGAGCCGTCTTCGGCCGGGCATTCGATGGCCTCTGCCTCGTCGGAGTCGCTCTCCTCGCTTGCACCGTCTTCTTCACCGTCTTCGGACGGCTCGCCGTCCGGGCCATTCTCGGCCAGATCGACCGCATCGTCGATGGTGCCGACATCGTCGGTGGCAGCTTCGCTGTCTTCACCGCCTCCGCTCGACACGTTGACAATCACGAGGACGCCGATGATGGCGACGGCGATCAACGCGCCAATAAACGCGTACTGCTGCACCTTGTCCCGCTTCTCGGCCTTGCGCTCCATTTCGAGCTTCTGTTGCCGATTCGCCTTCTGTCGCTCTCGTTTCTGGGTGGCCACGTCCAAAAAGCTATCCGCCAGACCGGGGAAAAACGGTAGCGTTACTGTCGTGGCTCTCGTAGTTCAGAAATTCGGAGGCACTTCGGTGGCCGATCCGGACCGGATGCGCACAGTGGCTGACCACGTCGCTCGATGCCGTCGACGTGGAGATGACGTGACCCTTGTCGTCTCAGCGATGGGCAAGGAGACCGACGAACTCCTCCACTTGGCGGCCCAGGTGTCGGCCGTACCGTCCGGCCGTGAAATGGACATGCTGATCACCGCTGGTGAACGCAAGGCGATCGCCTTGATATGCATGGCGCTTGAAGAACTCGGTGTCCCGGCCCGATCCTTTACCGGAAGTCAGGCCGGATTTCTTACCGACACCAATCATCGGAACGCCAAGATCCTCGAGGTAAATCCAGATCGAGTATCGGAATCACTGGACTCGGGAATCGTCCCCGTTGTCGCCGGCTCTCAAGGTGTGTCGACCGAACGGGACGTCACGTTCCTCGGTCGCGGTGGAAGCGACACGACCGCGGTGGCGTTGGCCAAAGCCCTCAACGCTCAGATGTGCGAGCTATACACCGATGTGAGCGGCGTATTTTCCGCCGACCCGAGGGTTGCGCCGTCGGCCCGCAAGATGTCCGAGATCAGCTTCGATGAGCTGCTGGAGATGACGGCGACCGGGTGCCCGAAGCCGGCGATGCGGTCGGTTGAGGTGGCCCACAACCATCAAGTGCCGCTCCATGTCCGATCCGCCTTCACCTGGGAGCCGGGAACGCTGGTGGTCCAAGCAATCGAAAGTGAGTCTTCCGTGGAACAACCGATCATCCGGGCCGTGACCCACGATATGTCCGAGTCGAAGGTGACCGTTGTCGACGTGCCGGACAAGCCTGGGGTGTCGGCCAGCCTGTTCCGGTCGCTTGCCGACCGGGGGATCGATGTCGACATGATCGTTCAGAACGCATCGGAAGAGGGACGGACCAACATCTCGTTCACCGTGCCGACCGAGCATCTCGAACGGGCCGAGGAAGCGATGCGATCCGGTGTGATCACCGAACTCGGGGCTCGGACGATCGGGATCAACCCGAAAATTGGGCGGGTCTCTGTGATCGGGGCCGCAATGAAGTCCAATCCCGGCGTGGCCGCCACGATGTTCGAAACCTTGGCCAACAACGGCATCAACATCGACATGATTTCCACCTCAGCGATCCGTATCAGCTGCGTCGTCGCCGCAGATAGAGCCGAAGAGGCGGTTCAGTACCTCCACACCGCCTTCGGACTCGACGACCGTTAACGGCCAAGACGACACGACAGCCGACACCACAGCCGGCACAAGGAGTACCCCATGCACATCGGAGTTATCGGAGCGACCGGTCAGGTCGGCACCAAGATGCTGGAGATCCTTTCCGAGCGGGATTTTCCCGTTGACAGCCTCCGCCTCTTCGCCTCGCCTCGATCGGCCGGCCGGACCATCGAATGGCAAGGAACCGCTATCGAGGTGGAGAACGCGGCCGAAGCCGACTATTCCGGTCTCGATGTGGCGCTGTTTTCCGCTGGCGGGGCAACGTCGAAAGAACTCGCGGAGAAGGTGGCCGCCTTCGGACCCGTCGTTATCGATAACTCGTCCGCCTGGCGCATGGACCCCGAGGTTCCTTTGGTGGTCGCCGGTGTTAACGACTCAGCAGCAAACGACCGGCCGAAGGGCATCATCGCAAACCCCAACTGCACCACGATGGTGGCGATGCCGGTGCTCCAGCCACTTCATCGTGAAGCCGGACTGCAATCGATGGTGATCAGCACATACCAGGCAACGTCGGGAGCCGGTCTGTCCGGGGTCGATGAGCTGGCCGATCAAATCCGTAAGGGTGGGGAGGCCACGGCGCTCACACATCGGGGCGATTCGATCGACCTCGGCCAGCCCAAGGCCTTCGCCGAGCCGGTGGCCTACAACGCGTTGCCACTGGCAGGTTCGGTGGTCGATGACGGCTCTGCCGAGACAACCGAAGAGCAAAAGCTCCGACAAGAAAGTAGGAAAATCCTCGATATCGACTGGTTGGCGGTATCCGGTACCTGCGTCCGAGTCCCGGTGTTTACCGGCCATGCCTTGTCGATCAACGCCCGGTTTGCCGAGCCGATCTCGCCGGCCCGAGCGACCGAGCTGTTGGCCGCTACCGACGAGGTCGTACTCGACGAGGTGCCCACCCCACTGAAGGCGGCGGGAATCGACGCCACACTCGTGGGTCGTGTCCGCGCCGATGACACCGTCGACAATGGCCTGGCGTTGTTCGTCGTCGGCGACAATCTACGTAAGGGCGCGGCGCTCAACGCCGTACAGATCGCTGAGCTGATGTTGCCGTGAGGGTCTAGGTCGACCTCACGAAGACGACAGGAGTCGATCTTCGAGGACGGTCGATCGTTCGCTGTTCATAAGCCACCCGATCGTTTTGGTGAGCGCTTTGGCCGCCGGTCTAATGGCCAGGGGGTCTACGAGCGGTGGGAGGGGAATGGCGATCATTCGTTGCGCCCATGGGGGCAGCGTTCCGAATGCTGCGGCGCTGATCAATCCGTACGCTCCACGAACCTGGAGTGCTACCGGGGGATTGATCAAGAACCGGAGGCCATCGCGGGCCTGATCTCCAAGCTGGCATTCGTCCCGAAAGCCCTCGATGCATGTGGCGAGTTCGGCCCTCGTCGTCGGGGTTAGCTCCGGTTCGCAGCCCAGTCGAACCCCGATCTCCGCCATTTCCGAGACGTAGCGGTCCTTCTCGGCGTCGGTGAGCCGTCCCGTGCCGTATCGCTCGTATGCGGTGAGGAAGCTGTCGACTTCGGTGGCATGCACCCAGAGCAGCAGATGGGGGTCGGTCGCGGCGTAGTTCCGTCCGTCTGGGGCGGTTCCTTCCACCTGTTCATGGATCCTTTTCACCACGGCGATCATCTGTTCCGCTGCAGATGTGTTGCCGAACGTCGTGGTGCCGATGAATCGGCTGGTGCGGTGTAGTCGACCCCACGGGTCGTGCCGGTAGTCGGAGTGGTCGGCAACGCCGGCCATGGCCAGAGGGTGGAGCGTCTGAATGATCAGGGCACGAAGGCCGCCGATAAACATCGAGGAGTCGCGATGGATTCGCCACGCTGAACTCGCCGGCCCGAACAGGCCGTGATCGTTGGCGGAGGCCAGCTCCGACGGTTGAAGACCGTCATCGCCGGAGATGGTTTTCCGCAGGAACCGTCCCCCTCGGCTCCTCAGCACCGATACCGCTTCGCCGACTATCACTGCGTAACGTCACTGATGGTCACACCTCAACGGTAGGAGACGGGTGGAAGGAGCGACGGATCGGGGTTCGGCCGATCGTGCTCCCAGCCGGGTTGTTGGTCCAACGTCGCGAAATCCATGGCGAGCGGAATCGTCAGGTCAGCGATTTGGAGCTGGAAGAAATACGTTCCAAGTTGCGTGTGCCCGGGGGAATGGATGGCCAAGCGAAGCCAAACAGGGTATCACCCCATGTCGTTTAGGTCGCCGCTACGGTGTCGTTGCCGGGTACATAGGGCGCTATCCCCCTTCTTATGAGATCACGAATCCCACAGGGAATCCCGCAAGCAGCGACAGGCATAGACGTCGCTCGTAGCTCTCGTCTTCGTCGCGCCAGATCTATGGTTACCGCCATTTCGGTTGCGGTCGTAGCGGCCGCTGCGCTGGGTGTCTCGGACACCGATCCAGTTGATGCATCCGAAGAATCCGGGCATGTCATCTTGTTTCCCGTCGATCCGACGGCCATAGATCAGCTCCGCTGGACCGACACATGGGGCGCTGCTCGCGGTCGGAGTCGGGGTCACATCGGGGTCGATTTGTTGGGGCCAAAGATGACGCCACTCGTGGCCGTTGCCGATGGCGAGATCACGTGGGGGCGTTTCAGTAACGGGCGGGGCAGTATCGTCCGCTTCCGCGACGATGCTGGGTGGGAGTACCAGTACATACACATAAACAACGACAGGCCCGGAACCGACGATGGTCGGGCGTCGTGCCGTCAGGCCCTTTCGGCCAAGCTGTGCGACAGCCTCGATGGCGGCAATCTCCGAAAGGGTGTCCGGATCGAAGCCGGCGAAGTCATCGCCTTCCTCGGTGATAGCGGCAACGCTGAACGGTCGGGAGCTCACCTCCATTTCGAGGTGTACCGACCGACGGGCCGGGGTGGTGTCGTGGCGGTGAATCCGACGCCGTTCGTCGACGCCGCGGCAGCCGCCATCGCCAACTCGAACAGTCACGAACACGATGGAACGATCGATGACGTTCACCACCGGTTGGAAGGCGGCGTGCCCACCAGTATCGAACGGGCCGAGCTGCGGGAGGCGATAACCGACGACGGACTGGCGGCGGGGCTGGCTCTCCAACTGCAAGACAATCCGACGGCGGCCAGCATCGAACGTCTGTATTTCGCGGTGTTTCAGCGGAGTCCAGACTCCGACGGATGGGACTACTGGGTTGATGCCGTCGCACGGGGCGAACGTCTTGAGGACGTCGGCGAGTTGTTTGCTCAATCGTCGGAGTTCAAGCGCCGTTACGGAGGCGAGACCTTCTCCACCTTCCTCGACCACTTGTATCGCGGTGTGCTGGGCCGTTCACCGGACGCCAAAGGAAAGCGGTATTGGCTCGATCGACTGGAAGCGGGTGAGTTGTCGCGAGGCGACATCGTGGTGTCGTTCTCCGAGAGCGACGAACTTCGGCGGAGGACGGGCACGCGTACCGAACTGACATTGGTCCACCGGGCGCTCGACCGGCGACCCCCGACCGACGATGAGGTAACGGCGTGGACGTTGCGGCGTTCCAAAATTGAACTTGAGCCGGC
>CALIFY010000029.1 GCA_938021675.1 uncultured Acidimicrobiales bacterium | reverse complement strand
CACGATCCGGGTGTGGCTGGGAAGCATTACACCGGCAAAGTCTCCGAAACCGACCGGAACATTGCACGGGCAATGGAGGACTTCCTTAGCCAAGACCACGCCTCAAACGATGATCTCAAATGAGCTTCTTCGGGACCTCTTCGGGACTCAGCCCCGTTTTGGGCTTGCCCGTCGCCCCTCCGGCTGCGTTTTCCCTGGTCAGGAGTGGAGCCCGAAAGGAGAGTCGAACTCCTGACCTACGCATTACGAATGCGTTGCTCTACCAACTGAGCTATCCGGGCAAGGCGTCTAGCGTAGCGGCTTCAAACGACAGGCCGACCGTATTCGAGCGTGGGTTGGCGTTCGGCCCCGTGCGGTCGAACGCCGACGGCTCTAGCCATCGCCGATGCCCTCAATCCAGGGGTTTTGGCGAGAGTCGCAAGAAGAGATCTTGCAGCAGGAGGGCTTCGTTTGGGTTTCGGTTGAGACGTTCGGCAGCGGCGTGAATGGCCGATAGTGCATCGCGTGCCCCGTCCGACTCGGCCTCGATCAGGCGATCCCGGTAGACACGAGACAACGTCGCCAACCCGAACCGCAACTCGTCAGACCGCAACCGACGGACTTCACGTTTGTGTCGAGCCACCAGGTCGGCCCGGCCAGAACCGCGCTCGCCGAGCTGTTCTACCCTGGCCTCCAGTTGATCGAGCTCGGCCTTCTGTCTCGCTTCCAGAGGCCCCTGAGCACCATCCATGCCGTCTCGGACACGATCTACCGCTTCGGCCACCGTATGGCCGTGACCGTCGAGTTCAGAGGGGATTCGTCGCCACAACTCGGCCCGATCGGCCAAGGCATCGTCGGTAGCCAACAACCGCGCCCGCTCGGCGTCACCCCCGGCGGCTCCGGCCGCCATCGCCGCCCGTTCGGGGTCGACCCCTTCGGAAACCAAACCGACTTCGAGATCAGAGGCTGAAACCGGCCCGAATTCGATGGTGACACACCGGCTGGCGATGGTTACGATCTCCGGCGGCACTTCCTCAGCCAGAAGAACAAACACCGCAGATGGCGGCGGCTCCTCCACCACCTTTAGCAGCTTGCCGATCGCCGCCTCCTCGATTGCCTCCACCCCGCGCACCACAATAACTTTCCGACGACCTTCCACCGGTGTCCGCAAACCGGCCCGAATGATCTCCTCGGCTTCGGAGACCCGCAACGCTGCCCCCTCCGCTTCGACGACGACTACGTCAGGATGTTTGCCGTCGGCTGCCAAGGTCATCGTCCGCCGGCGAGCGACGTCGTCTACTTCAGCGCCGGACAACACCAACCCGGCGAACCCCAGCGCGGCCGGGAAGGATCCACTGCCCCGGCTCCCGAGCAGGAGGTAGGCGTGAACGGGAGCGGTAGCCGCACTGGCGAGCCGCGACCGGGCCTCAAGCTGGCCGACAACCCCAGCCCAGGGATCGACCTCACCGTCCAACGTAGGATCTCCCGCAGGAGCGTTACCAGCCACGGCGACTAACGCTACCGCTGCAGTACGAACCCGAGGTTGGCCAGCCGATTCAAAACGCCATCGGACACCTCGGCCGCCACAACGTCGATCGGCTGGTCGGCTTCGACGACAAGCCACCGATCGGCATCCTCGTCAGCCAGCTGATCAAAGACCCGACCGATCCGTCGATGGAACTTCTCGTCCTCCCGCTCGATTCGGTCGAGCGAGCGTCGTAGCCGGGTCTTGGCCACATCACGGTCGAGCCGCAGATACACGACAACGTCGGGCCAACGTCCGTAGACGGCCCATTTATTGACCTCTCGAATCTCTTCAACACCGAGCTGCCGCCCGCCACCTTGGTAGGCCAACGACGAATATGCCGATCGATCGGAGACCACGTGTTGCCCCGCCGCCAACGCCGGCAGAACAACGTCCTGCATATGTTGCGCTCGATCGGCGGCCATCAACAAGGCCTCCGCCCGTGGCCCTACAGGAACCGAATCCGGATCGAGTAACAGGCTTCGCAGTCGAAACCCGAGCTCGGTCGCTCCCGGTTCGCGGGTCAGTACCGCGTCGAACTCCGCTGCCAGCCGCTCAGTCTGGGTGCTCTTACCCGAACCCTCGCCACCCTCGAACGCTATGTACGCCGCTACCGACAAGTCAGCCACACTCAAGCAGACTTCTTGACCGTCTTCTTCTTGGCCGCCTTTTTCTTGGCCGGCTTCTTCTTGACCGCCTTCTTTGCTGCCTTCTTTGCTGTCTTCTTTGGTATTCCGCCTTCTTGTTCCAACTTGTGTCGCCGGATGGCGAGCAGCTCCGACGCTCGGGTGATGTCGATACGTTCGACGGAATCGGTAACGGTCAAACTGGCGTTTACTTCACCGTCGGTCACGTACTCCCCGAACTGCCCGTTCTTCACAACGACCGGAAGGTCGGTGGTCGGATCAACCCCGAGCTCTTTCAGCGGTCCAGACGCTGATTGACCTCGACGGCGTTTCGGCTGGGCGTACAGGGCGACCGCCTGTTCGAGCGTCATGGTGAGCAGGTCGCGCTCGTTCTCGAAACTGCGGGTTTCCGGCCGCTTACCTTCCTCCTCCGGTTCCTTTCGGAGGTACGGTCCGTACGGCCCGTTGTTGGCCAGAATCTCTCGACCGTCGTTTGGATCAACCCCTATTATCCGAGGGATCGCCAGCAGCTCGACCGCCTGCTCGAGTGTGACTTCGTCCATCGTCATGTCGGAGAACAACGAACTCGTCTTCGGCTTGTTTTCGTCTGTCACCTTTTTCGGCATATCACCGAGCTGAATGTACGGCCCAAACTTGCCGTCTCGGACATAGACAGGAAGCCCCGTCTTTGGGTCCGGTCCAAGTTCGATCACGTCGGGCACGGCCATGATCTCGGTAGCCCGTCCGGGACTCAGCTCATCGGGGGCAACGTCGTTCGGGATGCCCTTGGTCTCGATCCGATTACCCCACACCACAAGGCCATCACCGGTCGATACCAGTTCGAAATCGGAGAACGACTTCGATGGGAAACCGTCCAGCGGTTCCAGACGGTCGCCTCGGGCGTCGAGCCGGTACGCCGTTGCAGGACCACCATCGGCAAGGATGAGGAGGTCCGACCCGGCGGTGGTCAAATCGACGAGATCACCGTCGATCTCCAGACCGGCCGGCCAAACCCACCGTCCCTGTTCGAGCCGGGCGATTCGAACCGAGGACGCTCGCTTGAACCACAGGACTGCGTGGACAACGCCGTTGGCGACGACGCCGACAATCGACTTCGGTTTCTCGCCGCTGAACTTCTCAAAGGGAGGCGTTTCGTTCCACTCTCCGGCGGCCGGGTTATAGAACCAGCCTTCCTTACCATCCCAGACGAGCACCTCGTCTCCGGTCCAGCTCACCGTCGCCGATGGTGAAATCCCGACCTCAAGGGCCGGACCCGTTTCGGCGAACCCAGTGCCGGGATCATACGACGCAACGATGATCCGGTCATCATTCCAGCCCACACCGAGCGCCCGTTCGCCGGTCCACAATGCGGCCCGAAACCCGACCGGGTTGACGAACGAAGGCGGAAGATCAGACCACGAATCGTCGTCTGGCCGATAGGCGATCCCATCGCCATGGGCACCTAGAACCACCATCGACCGGTAGTTGTCACCGGTCCACACCGCATCCACCGGCTGACCGGACCAATGGCTTTCGGCCAACGATCTCCATGAGTCGGTCGCAGGGTCGTAGGCCGCTCCGTCGATCGGGACCGCCCCGTTACCGTTCGCGCCGTTACCGTTAGCTCCGTTGCCGTTAAGCCCATCGGGATCTCGGCGACCGCAGAGCAACACCTCGTTACCAGTCCACGCTCCGGTGGCGTACCGGCGGAGATGGATCCGTGACGGTACCGATGGCCGCCACCACGCATGACCGGACTCAGAGTCTCTGTCGAGGACGAACGCGCCGAGTGTTCCTCTTTCTAAATACGGACCGTATTGGCCGACCCTGGCCACGATCGGAATACCGTGTTCGTCCTCGCCGATCGGAATCGAGTTGACGGCACGAGCATCGATATCGCCAAGTCGCCCGTCGACCTTTTCCCGCAATCCCGGCTCTTCGTCTGCCCCGAAGTAGAACTGCGACAGCCACGGCACGACGGCCTCAGAGCCGCTCGCGATGTTGTCGAGATCGTCTTCCATCCTGGCGGTGAAGGCGTAGTCGACAAGGTCGGGGAAGTGCTGCTCCAACAGGGTGATCACCGCGAACGCGAGGAAGCTCGGCACCAACGCCGAACCCTTCTTCCAGGCATACCCCCTGGCCTGAATCGTTCCCATGATCGATGCATAGGTCGATGGCCGGCCAACGCCGAGCTCCTCCAACCGTTTTACCAGTGACGCCTCGGTGAAACGGTACGGCGGCTGAGTGTCGTGGCCTGCAGCTTCGACGTCGCTCAACGAGGCCCGGTCGCCCTCGACGAGGGCCGGCAGCCGCTTTTCGTCGGCATCGCTCTTTGAGTCGCCAGGGCGATCCGGCTGGTCGGAGTCGTCGGTGCTTTCGACATACGCCTTGAGGAAACCCTGGTGGCTGATGACGGTCCCCGATGTAGAAAACACCGCGTTTCGGCCGGCGGTCGAATCGACCGACAGCTTAAGGGTCACCGTCTCCCCGGTGGCGTCGGTCATCTGCGACGCCAACGTGCGCTGCCAGATCAGCTGGTAGACACGGAGTTCTGGAGCGCTCAGTTTGCTGGCCACCTGGTCCGGCGTACGGAATGTGTCGCCTGACGGACGGATAGCTTCGTGAGCCTCCTGAGCGTTCTTGACCTTCTGCTGATAGCTACGGGGAGCGTCCGGCAAGTACTCCGCGCCGTATCGTTCGGCGATCTGCGTTCGAGCGGCCGCCACGGCCGAATCCGACAGGGTGGTCGAGTCGGTCCTCATGTAGGTGATGTAGCCACGTTCGTACAGGCCTTGGGCCACCCGCATCGCTTGGGCGGACGACAGCCGAAGCTTGCGGCCCGCCTCCTGCTGATACGTCGAAGTGATGAACGGCGCAGCGGGGCGACGACGGTACGGCTTTGCTTCGCGGCTTCGGACCTCCGATGGCTGACCATCGAGTTCGCCGACCAGCGCCTCGGCGGTTGCCTGGTCGAGATGGACAACGCCGTCGCGGCGCAGGTCGCCACGCTGACCAAAATCACTCCCGGTAGCTACCCGGCTGCCGTCGACTTCCTGCAGCACCGCCGAGAACGGCGCCTCGGACGCATGCTGGGCACCGGTGGCGGTGAATGTGCCGGTCAGATCCCAGTAGTTGGCCGAACGGAACGCCATCCGTTCCCGTTCCCGCTCAACCACGATCCTGGTGGCGACACTCTGCACACGACCGGCCGAAAGCCGAGGCCGGACCTTCTTCCAGAGGACCGGCGAAACCTCGTAGCCATAGAGACGGTCGAGCAATCGACGGGCCTCTTGGGCGTCGACGAGACGTCGATCGAGTTCACGAGGGTTATCGATAGCCCGCCTGATCGCCTCGGGCGTAATCTCATGGAACACCATCCGCTTCACCGGCACTCGCGGGTTGAGCACCTCCAGGAGATGCCAGGCGATCGCCTCACCCTCGCGATCCTCATCGGTTGCGAGTACGAGTTCGCTGGCGTCCTTCAGAAGGGTCTTGAGCTTGCGGACCTGATCCTTCTTGCGGTCGGATACCACATATAGGGGTTTGAAGTCGTTGTCGATGTCGATTCCCATCGACGCCCACTTCTCTTTTTTGTAGGCCGCCGGCACTTCGGCAGCCTTGGCCGGAAGGTCGCGAATGTGCCCAATCGACGACTCGACGATGTATTCGTCGCCTAGATAACCGGCAATAGTTTTGGCCTTCGCCGGTGATTCCACGATGACAAGGGGCTGGGCCACGGTTCGGAGGCTACGAACCATCCGCACCGTTTTCCCAACACCTCGACGAAATTTTTTGTCCGATCGCTGCTTCCAAACAGGAAAAAACCGCCCAGAACCCTTCGTGGTGGCGGGTTTTCGTTACACCTCTTGTTCGGAAGGAATTCGGTCATCCGATCCTGATGTAGCGCCCGAGTCGTCATCGAGAGCCGACGTCGACGGTCGCGACGCACCGCGCAAGACCACCCAACCGAGCAGAGTCGCCAACAGCGAAGCGATGAGGATGCCCATGATGGCCTCGTCCAAAATCGGAAGAGCAGCGCCGTCGTCGTCCACAAACGCCAACCGAGCGATGAATAGGGCGACGGTGAAACCGATACCGGCCACGGCACCGCCGCCGAACACGTGTCTGATGGTTACTCCCGGCGGGAGACTGGCGACCCCGAACCGGGTGGCGGCCCAGGCGAAGGCGGTGACGCCGAGCGGTTTACCAACCACGAGACCGACGATGATGCCCCAGGTGACCCTCGACGACAGAGCCGAATTTACCTTGTCGCCTCCGAGGGCGATACCGGCGTTGGCCAAGGCGAAGATGGGGATGATGACAAAGCTGGTCCACGGGCTCAGCAGACCCGACAGTCGATCGGTTACCGACACCGATTCCTTGATCTTCCAGTTGGCGTCCCGTACCGCAGCAGAATCGGCGGTGTCGCCAGACAACACGTCTTCAACACTTTCGAATGCCCGTCCGCCGAGCAGCGGTTTCGCCGGGGTCAGCAGGCCGAGCACAACTCCGGCGATGGTGGCATGCACCCCGGATCGGAACGTCGCATACCAGATAACGATTCCGATGATGGCGTAGACCGGCGTGTACCAAACACGAAACCGGGTCAGGAGTACGATGCCGACCGCCAAGCCAATGGCGGTGGCGAGCCATCCAAGGCTGATAGCGCTGGTGTAAAACACCGCGATAACGAGGATCGCTCCAATATCGTCCACGATGGCCAAGGTCAACAGGAACAGTTTCAGCCGGTGAGGTACCACCGGACCGAGGAGGGCCAACACACCGACGGCGAAGGCGATATCGGTGGCCATCGGAACTCCCCAGCCGTTGGTGCCATCACCGCCGAAGGTGACCATGACATACAGCGCAGCGGGAATGACCATGCCGCCGAGTGCAGCGATGGCGGGGAGAGCAGCAACCCGGGGGTCCGACAGCTCGCCAACCACCAACTCCGACTTGATCTCCATCCCAACGACAAAGAAAAACAACACCATCAGGGCGTCGTTGACCACCGCTTCGAGCGGTTTGTCGAGGATTTTGAAGTCTCCGATACCTAAGGAGAAGTGGGTTTCCCAGAAATGGTGATACGACTCACCGAGTTCGCCGGGAAGGTTGGCCCAGATCAACGCCGCCGCGGTGGCCGCCAGCAGTAGCAATCCAGAGGCGGTTTCCTGGGCGAGGAAGCGGACCATCGGTCGGGCAACCGCCCGAGCCAACCGCGTGTCACCACCGCTCCAGGCTTCTCTACGTACTTGGATCGACTCTGAGGACACGTTTCACCCAATCGAAAAGACAACCACAATCTTTATTCGGTGGACTTTACCGCTCCGGGGTGCCGGTAGACGCCCCCGAGAAACCTACTGGTAAAGCTCCATCTCCACGATGGTTCCCGTCTCAGCAGACACAAACGTGTATGCACTGCTCAG
This sequence comes from uncultured Acidimicrobiales bacterium, assembly GCA_938021675.1. Lineage (GTDB taxonomy): Bacteria > Actinomycetota > Acidimicrobiia > Acidimicrobiales > SZUA-35 > JAHELU01. The sequence continues at coordinate 32,917 of CALIFY010000029.1, read as the reverse complement.
ACGCTCCATAAGCGGGACTCCAAACGCCCCTTCGATCAACAACCGGTCGGGGTGTGTGATCTCTGGCACCTCATGCCGTTCGGGCATCCCCGGGCCTTCATCTTTAACGGCGAGCCGGACGACCCCCTCATCGACTTCGCACGAGATGGCAACCCGGCCTCCGGCGTGGGCCGACAGGTTGGCCTCGATGGCGTTGGTCGTCGCCTCTGAGGTAACCCAACGAAGATCGTCGAGCCGATCTCCCTCAAGAGCCTCAACCGCATTGGTGGCGGCAGCAACCACCATTCGCACGACGGCTACCAGATCGACGCGTGATGGAATGTCGATCTCGATGAGTCCGCTATCGGATGACGCTGGATCAAAGGCCACTTCCCGTGAGGGTATCGCACGTATACGGTTGGGCGTTAGGCCACTCGAATAGGCAGAACACCTAGAAGTAGGTAACTTTACCCAGGCTTTGGGCATCAGGCTCTCTGTGATGTCGATCCGGAGCGCACGAATGCCGTTAGTGCAGGTCGCGAAGCCACGTGCTGAATGAACCGATGTTGCCGTCGCCCGGTCGGCGCAACCAAGGCCAGGGGTGAACTTCGACGATTGGCAACGAAGCGGCGCGGCGCCGCCAGCCCGGTACTGGGGCAAACGTCGTCGCCATCGGCCGGTGGGCGAAGCGTTCTCCCGTTCCGGAGACGGCATCGCGGTCGGTTACCGAACCAAGCCAGAGTTCAACCGGGCGCAGCGTGGCCAGTTCGGAGAGCGTTTCGACGAGGAACGCCAATCGTTTACTCGATAGCTGCAGACGGCCTAGCAGCGGTGCATCGAATACGAAAACAGCTGACGCCTCCGGGTGGTGGGTCAAGGCCGGGTCAGAAGCCCCAAGAGACTCGGCGGTGAGCCAAACCGCCACCGGATCGGCTGAAGAATCACCCGAGGGTCCATCATCGGCGCGACGAACCCGCTCTATTGCTTTGGGCCCGGCCGTCCGCTCTGGGTCCGGATCGCGTCGTATCAGCGGGGACCGCTCGACCGGTTCGAGTTCGACCTCTGCCGGCCATTCGATAATCGGGCATTCGGCCGCCACCTCACAGGTTGAACAAAGTCCAGGGGCCCGCTTTTCTACCTGCCAGCGAGAGAACCCGTACGCCTTGTTCGAGCCGACCCCGGTCGCCCATTGCCAGCCGAGACGGTTGGCGGCACGGGACCCGTCGAGCAGGTGTCGAAAGAAATACTCTTCACCGTGCCGCCAGTCGTGTCGATTTCGGACAGACCAGTGGCTGGCAAGCCACATCCTGGTCTGGTTGACGAGCCAACCGTCGTCTTCGAGTTCATCGAGTGTCAGTTCCAGGCAGGCCATGTTGCGATCCCAGCTGGACGACACATCGTCGATGTGGTCGACGTGTGTTGGGTAGCGGCGGCGGGTTTCCGAACCGGTGTCCCGTCCGAGACGGGCGTACCAGTGACGGGCATATTCCTGCCACAGCATCTCGTTTCGGAACTTGGTGACGTCGTCCTCTGGGCCTCCCTCAACATGGTTCCAGACCATCGGCAGAGTAAGGAGACCATGGCGGATATAGGGCGACAGGCGGGACGCTCCTCGCCTGCTCTCCGGGAAGGCCTCGTTCCGGCGACGGCCGTAGCCGGTCACGTCAAAGCGTTGGAGGGCCCGATCGGCGGCCTGCTGCCCACCTCGGAAACGGGGTGATACGTGGACCTCTTCCTCGAAGTACAACCCGGACAGGTGGTCGACAATGAACGCCTCGGCGGCGATGCGACCGGGCTCGGGTATTGGCAGGCGGCGGAGAGTACTCGTAGCAGTCATTGGAACCGAAGATTCGGCCGCTCGACAATCTAGCGTCGGGACGTGCCGGCAACGTCCACTCCTGATTTCGAAATCAACATCTCGGGCTTGTCAGGCCGGCCAACTACCCTGTTGTAGGTGAATGCTGCGGCAATCGACATGCTCGAAACGCCGATCGAGGCACCGATCAAGGCACCGATCGAGTCGGCCGTCGAGCAGTTCCGGAGCGACGGCCGCCTGGCCCATCTCGAACAACTAGCGGCTCGGCCAGGCCGTTTTGGGGAGCTGGCCCGTCCATTGCCGGCGAAGATCGCTCACTGCCAACCGGAACGTCTCTACAGCCACCAAGCGGCTGCTATCGATTTACTTCGGGACGGGCACTCGGTGGTGGTGGCGACCGGTACCGCCTCCGGAAAATCGTTGTGCTTCCAACTACCGATCGCCGAGGCTGTCGTGAGTGGACTACGGGCCGGAACGTCACTCCTGCTCTACCCGACAAAGGCCCTGGCCCAAGATCAATTGCGGGCATTCGGCGATCTTGACATTCCGGACTTACGAGCGGCCACATACGATGGCGACGCGTCGAGAGAGGAACGAACCTGGGCTCGATCGCAAGCCAACGTCGTCCTCACCAACCCCGAAATGCTTCACCACGGCCTGTTACCACACCATGGCAAGTGGGCCACTTTTCTTAAACGGCTTGAGTACGTGGTCGTCGACGAGTTGCATGTGCTGCGCGGCGTGTTTGGCACCCATGTCGCGCACATTCTCAGACGACTCCGCAGACAATGCGCTCGATACGGCAGCGATCCCACGTTCGTGTTTTGTTCGGCGACGATCGGCGACCCAGAAGTCCTGGCCGCCGAGCTGTGCGGCAAAAAAGTCGTGGCCATATCCGAAGACGGCGCGCCGTGTGGGGAACGACAGGTCGCCGTCATTCAACCGGCGTTGATCGACAAGGAGCGCGGCATCCGTCAGTCTCCGGCCTCCGAGACCATTCGGGCGGTTGCCGAGCTTGTCAAGAGCGGCCGCCGAGTGATCGCCTTCTGTGGATCGCGGGCGCTTACCGAGCGGGTGGCGGCGGGGGTAGCCAGTTCGCTGCCGCCGCTGCTGGCCAACACGGTTCGGCCGTACCGCAGTGGGTACCTGGCCGCTGAGCGTCGAGAGGTCGAAGCTGAGCTGGTCGCCGGTTCACTCCGAGCCGTAGTGACGACCAGCGCGCTCGAACTCGGGGTCGATATCGGCGGGCTCGATGCCACCGTACTGTGCGGGTTTCCTGGAACTATCGCATCGATGTGGCAGCAGATCGGTCGGGCGGGCAGAGCCCAGCAGGCGTCGTTGTCGGTATTGGTAGCCGGCGACGACCAGCTCGATCAGTGGTTCGTCGATCACCCGAGAGATCTGTTCGAGCGTCCCCCCGAACCCGTCGTGGTCAATGTCGAGAATCCAAACATTCTCGACCCCCACCTTGGCTGCGCGGCCTACGAACGACCGCTCGACCACCAGGACGAGCGGTGGTGGCCCGACCTTGACGATGCCGTTCGCCGAAACGTGGTCGGCGATGACTTTCGAGTACGTCCCGACCGCCACCATCTTCCACGAGCGGTGTGGGATGGCCGCGGTATGCCGTTTCATCGAATCAGTTTGCGGTCGGCGTCGGGTGGCGAGGTTCGAATCGCTACCGAGGACGACCAGCTGATCGGGACCGTCGAACTGGCTAGGGCCGGCAACCTGGTTCATCCTGGCGCTGTCTATTTGCACCGGGGTCAGCCCTGGAAGGTGGTCGATCTCGACCTCGAAACCCGGACGGCGTTGGTCGAACCCGACGACGGCCAAACATGGACTCAAGCCCGGTCACAGATCCTCATTGAGGTACTCGATACCGATGCCTCGAAACCGGTCGGCGCGTCGACCCTTCACCTCGGCGAGGTGCAGGTAACCACCCAAGTCGTCGGCTATCAGCTACGAGAGATCGGGACCCGAACAGTGCTGGCGACCGAAGATCTCGACCTCCCGCCGCAAGAGTTACTCACCACGTCCATTTGGTACGAGTGGACCGAGGAGGTGATCGGTCGGACTGGTATCCGGCCGTTCGCCCTCCCCGGTGCCCTCCACGCCGCCGAACACGCCGCTATCGGCATCCTTCCACTTTTCACGATCTGCGACCGTTGGGATGTTGGAGGAGTGTCGACAGCTGAAGGACCGCATTCGGGACTTCCATCGATTTTTATCTATGACGGCTATCCGGGAGGTGCTGGCATAGCCGAGTTGGCGTTCTCGGCCGCTGACCGGCACCTGGCTGCTACAGCGGAGGTGCTCGACAACTGCGCATGTAGCGCGGGTTGCCCGTCGTGTGTCCAATCTCCGAAGTGTGGCAATGGCAACGAGCCTCTCGACAAGGCGGCCGCGTTGGCTTTGCTCCGTAACACCCTTGGTGTGGCAGAGCCGTTCTGACCAACGAAGGCTCGGATCGTGCCATCATTCGACCCTCATCGTTACCGCCGCGGTGACGATGACATCGTCGAGTGCGACGCCGGCGAGCGGCACGTCGGTCGGTGAGCGGTATTCGACCCGAGCGGTGATCAAATCTCCTCGTGACCGATCACCGATGAGGGTCACTGCAAGGCGATCCGGGGTTAGCCCGGTCGCCTCGATTGCACCGGATCGGGCTGCGACGTCGGTCGGCTCGACCGCAGCCCGCCGCGCTGCTTCTCGGGCAGCATGGTGGACCAACAGCTGGTCGCGGGCCACCACACCTATCTGGACGACTGCCAACGCGAGCATGACGACAACCGGCAGAACAAGGGCGAGCTCGACGACACTTTGCCCAGCATCAGGGCCGCCAACTTCCGGCGAGCCGCGGCGTTCACGGCGAAGCATCGGTGATCAGGGTGTCCATGATGGCGTTCATAAGGCGAGGTACGCCGTCTGACCCTGCGGCCCAGGCTAAGAGCGCCCCGGCTAGGCCGGCCGCCGCTAACAGGACGAGAGCGTATTCGACGGTGGCCTGACCTTCCTGCATTCGGGCCCGTTTGTTGAATAGGTGGATTGTGGTGAGCGAAGTCGAGCGCATCGTGGCGCCTCCTCTGGTGATGTAGATCGGATGGGGCCTAACGGCGCCGATGGAGGTTTCAGAGTCCGATGTGGCGGACGGCGACGACCGTCACCGGAACGACCGCCCCGATGACGACCGCCGGGAGGAGGCAAACCACGAGCGGCCAGACGAGCGTCACGGAGAGGCGGGCCGCCCGGGCTTCGGTGTCGCGTCGCCGTACCTGGTCTGCGTCTTCTTCCAAGCGGGTGAGCAACGACCCAAGCGGCGCACCATCGAGTTCAGCGGACACCAGGGCCCCGATGAGCGGATGAAATACCGAGCCGAGTTCTGCCGAGGCAGGAGCGAGCGCGTCGCTCAGCACCAGTCCGGAGCGACTACGGCGCACCACGGCTAAGAACGCCTGTCGCACCGGAGGTGGTCCGTCGGTCGCCACGGTGTTGACCGCATCGGCGACGGTGCCCCCTGCCCCTACCACAACCGCTACAAGCTCGATGACGGGAACCAGCGCAGCTGCCTGACGGGACTCCCGCCGTATGGTGCCCTGCCGGCGTTTGGCGGCTGCGCTGCCCAAACCAAGGGCCCCGATGGCGATACCGATAGCCGGCGAGACGACGACCGAGGCGATGACGAAAAGCGTGGCCAAGAACACGACGGTGACGATGACCGTGATGGTGATGACGACGTTGCGTCTCGTCCGGACCGGCGGTTGAGGAGGGGTCGAAGCGCTGCCGACCGACGCTGACGGTGTCGCCTCAGCCGATTCACCTGAGCACTCCGGCCCGTGCCCCATGCCGACTTGTACGATTCGATTCATCCAGCACCACCCGGTGTAGGACAACGCACAAGTGACGCTGACGCATCCGAGACCAACCGGGTCGGAGAGGTACAACTCGGCCACTCGACCATCGACCGACGCCGCGAGTAGGCCGAACACCATCGGGGCCAACGCCATCGCTGCAGCCGACGCGGTCGCTTGCGCCGACGCCGAGGCTGCCTGGTGTTCGGCGTGTACCTGTCCCATGAGCGTATGTCGCAGTCGGCGCAGCGCCGGCAGTGCCGGACCGCCGTTGACCGCAAGCGTCCGAAGAGTGACCGCCAGGAGGCGAGCCGCCGGCTCCCCGCTGCTAGACAATGCCGTGGCGGCGTCGACCAACGATCCTCGGTCTCTCAAAGTTGCAACTACTGGACCGACGAGGGCCCGCCGGTCTAAGAGTTCGGACCGCCCTGCGACACGCATCGGCTCATCGAGGGTCTCGCATGAGGAACGCAACGACCGTCCAGATCGGACCGCTTGCACCAACTCGTCGACAAGAACCGGCAGCAGGGCGCCACGGCGGCGACGAAGAGAGGCGCGTATTCGCCGTTGCCGTTCACGCACGATGACAACCGAGAGGAACGGACCGACGACGGCCACCGTCGGTGTGCCGGCGACGACGCCCACTACGGAGAACATGAACGATGACACCACGACGACGGCAGACCAGTAGAGCGTCATAGCGCCGCTTGGCTCGAAGCTCTGGACCAGAGAAGGTCAAGGCGAGGAGTCGCGTCGACCGCAGGTTGACCTCCCACCGCAACGATGGACCGGACCCGACGGTGAGCGTCAACCCGTTCAACCACAACGACGGCATCGAACGCGGTGTGAACGAGTTGGCTTAGACGGGTTGGAGAGGTCGACGATGCGGCCAGACCAGCGAGCACCTCCAGACGAACCAAACCCTCAGCAGCACTCGCGGCGTGACACGTCGCGAGCCCTCCTCGGTGCCCGCTGGTAAAGGCGAGGAGAAGGTCGAAGGCCTCTGCTCCTCGCACTTCGCCGATGACGAGGCGATCGGGACGCATCCGCAGCGCGGTCAGGACCAGCTGTCGAAGGTCGACCCCGCCCACTCCTTCGCTGTTGGCCGGCCGAGCTTCCAATCGGACAAGGTTCGCGACCGGTAGATGGAGTTCGGAGGTGTCCTCGATGCACACCACTCGCTCGCTCTGGCCGATAGCTGATCCGAGGGCGTTGACAAGCGTGGTCTTCCCGGAACTCGTAGCCCCGACGACGAGCACCGTCGCCCGTCTCGCCATGAGCTCGGCGAGAACCGCCACCATGTCCGCAGGGCCGAACGCTGCAAGTGGAACAGCGCCTGCACCAAACCGGCGGATGGTGACTACGGGGCCATCGATCGCCGACGGTGGCACGACCACGTTGACTCGTGATCCATCCGGCAACCGGCCGTCGGCGATGGGCGACACCCGATCGGCTCGCAAACCAAGCGGTGCGAGCAGTCGTTCGACGAGAAGCTGGAGGCCGTATGCGTCGACCGTGAGCCTCGAACGCGTCAGCTTGCCGCGTCGCTCAAACCAGATCGACCCCGGGCCGTTGATCATGATCTCGTCGATTGCATGATCTGCCAGCAGTTCGGCGATCGAGCCGAGGCCATCGATCGACCAGCGAACCTGCTGAATCCGGCGTTGGATGACTTCGAGCGGTAGCAGTGGATCGTTTGCTCGGACAAGGTCCGTCAGCTCGGCGTCGCCAAGGCCAGGCTCGTCCAGCAACCGAGTCATGAGCAACTCGTCAGTGCCATCGTGTTCCTGTGCGATGCTCGCTGCCGCCAGATGTCCATCGGGCTGGGCGCGGCGCGCCAACCTCCGCGACAAGGCGATCATCGCATCTCATCTCCACAGGTCGCCACTGAGGTGGGAGCGACAAATCCCGAGGTCATCAAACACTCGCGACCCCAACTGGGGTTCCAGAAACGCCACACATCGCCGCCTTCCGCAGCAAGCCGACCACTCGAACGGTCGGGATCATCGATGGCGGCCGTAGCCACGATCGGGATGCGTTGGTATCCCTACTAACGACGACCCTAGCAGCGGGCACTGACGCTAACTACGGCCGTTCACTACTCGATGACGTCCGAAAATCCCCTCCGGGAGCCACTTTCGGTTTTCACAGACTCTCGTTTGTCATATGATGACGGTCCAGCGACGGCGAGCCGAGCGTTGACGCTGTGTCCTAATGGTGGGTAACTACTCCGGCAAAGGGGAATAGTACGATGACGAAAATGGTGGGATCACGGCTGCGGTCGCGCGGCCTGTTGGCGGCGTTGACCTTTCTGGCGGCTGGTTTGGCCGTTGCCTTCGGGGCGGTAGCGGTGTCGGCTGATGAGGAACAAGAGTTTCCTCCTCCGGTCGATCCAAATGCTCCGCCGACCGACACCGCAATAGTTCAAGGCACGGACGACGAGGTCACATACGACATCATCGACGGCATGGCCATCGTCGAAGGCGACATCATCCTGGGAACTCACCAGGAGGTTCAAGCCAAAGGAATCGCACCGCTTGCGGTCGGCCCCGACGACCACGGAGATGCCGCAGCAGAATGCGAACCCGACCGCCAGTGCGGCGTGATCTTAACGTCGGAGCGCTCGAAGTGGCCTGACGGTGTGATGCCATACACCCTCGCATCCGGCACCTCCAGCAGAGCAGAGTCTGTCATCAACGCCGCCATCCAAGAATGGGAAACCAAGACGAGTATCCGCTTCGTCCCCCGCACAAACGAGCGTGACTACGTCGAGTTCCAAGGAACGGGCAACGGCAGCAGCTGCAGTTCTATGCTCGGCCGGACGGGCGGACGCCAAACCATCAATTACGCCGGCGACGGAGCCGGCTGCATGGTGCACGAAATCGGCCACGCCGTCGGTCTCAGCCACGAACAGAATCGAAACGATCGAGACGACCACATCAACATCGATTTCTCGAACCTGTCGGGCAATGGGGCGAGCCAATTCCAAATCGCAGATTACGCCACCGATGTTGGCGAATACGACTTTGGCTCTGTGATGCACTACGGGCCGTACTCGTTCGCACTCGACCGGTCTCGCCCTGTGATCACCCCAAAGGACCCGAACATCCCATTGTCGGCAATCGGGGGCAGGGACTCGTTGACCCCTTCTGACGTCCAGGCAGTCGAGTCTGTGTATGGCGGTTCCACCCCACCGCCGACGACAGAACCACCGACCACCACGACCATGCCGCCGACAACCACCGCACCGCCAGACACCACAACAACCACCGCAGCCCCAGACACCACAACAACCACGGCACCGCCGACGACGGCACCGGGCGAAGATGTTGCACCCGCTATCACCTTCCTGACATTGGAAGATGGCGGCACCATCCCAGCCAGAACCACCTACGGCGAAATCCAGATCGGTGCAAGTGACGCCAACATCGGGACCGAAGACGGCGACGGCATCCGCTGGGTAACCCTCGTGCTCTCGGACCCCGAGTCTGGCCGGGTGTACGGCATGCGACGCGAATACTTCACCAGCTACGACTGGGGCGCACGCCTCCGTCCAGGCAAGCAGTACACCTTCACCGCATACGCCAAAGCAACGGCTGAGGCAGGAGGAGGCTGGTCAAAGGCCAGCGTCACCGTCACCGCCGAATAGCAGCGCACACGGACAACCGTCGGAGACCACTCCCGACAGTCAACACCCGAACCCAGTCGGCCTCGGCGTCACACAGACGCCGAGGCCGACTGCTTTTCACCAAACCCAGATGGGTATCGACCGAACAAGCCACGCTTCGCCGCTCGCCCGACCGCGCACCCCCACAACCTTCGCTCTCGACGGCCCCCGTCGAACTCGCGATGCTCTCTCGCTACGCGCACCCAACCCACCTAGTCTCGAACACCATGGACCTCAATGACAAGATCACAGTGGTCACCGGTGGAGGTAGCGGCATCGGTGAGGCGTCGGCCATGGCGTTCGCCAATAACGGCGCCCGGTTGGTGGTGGTAGCCGATCTGGATGGAGCAAGAGCCGAGGCGGTGGCGGCCAGCATCGGCCGACAGGCTCGAGGCGTCGCCCTGGATGTGGCAGACGACGCCGCGCTCACCGCGTTGTGCGAACAGATCGAGCACGATGACGGACCGATCGATCTGTTCTTTTCGAATGCCGGTTACGGCCACGTCGGTGGGCTCGACCTAACGGCCGACGACTGGCAGCGGATGATGGACGTGCATTTCACCGCCCACCTTCACGTAGCCAAAGCGCTGGTTCCACGGATGGTGGCCCGAGGCGACGGATACCTGTTTAGCACCGCGTCGGCTGCCGGGCTGCTGACCCAGTTGGACTCAGGCCCATACGCCGTGTCGAAAGCCGCCTCGGTCGCCTTCGCCGAGTGGCTATCGATCACCTATGGCGACAAAGGGGTGAAGGTCTCTGTGCTGTGCCCCCAAGCGGTAAGGACCAACATTCTCGGCGACGACCTCGACGCATGGGACCGAGAGGTCGAAAGCGGCCAAGCCAGCCAAGACGGCATCCTAGAACCCGAGGAGGTAGCGGCGGCCGTGGTCCAGACCATCGCCGACGAGACGTTCCTGTGCCTCCCCCACCCGCAGGTCCAAACCTACGTCGAACGCAAAGCGGCAGACATCGACCGTTGGATAGGCGGCATGCAACGCTTCCGGCAACGTCTGGACAACGCCCAGCCGGGCTGACCCAACGTCTACACAAACCGTGGTGTGCCGTTCAGCGGTAGCTGTCTCTTGGCGAACTCGGCGGCCCTGACCCAGCGTTACTACCGGGCACAACGCAAACGGGGCCGCCGGGCATACACCCGACGACCCCGTCTCTGTGCGAGAACCTAGCTTCTACGCCAGCCTCTCGTACCTTGGCGTTGAAGCTCTCTCAAGCCTTGCTGGTTATTTTCGACAGATACCCGGTCTTGACCAGGGCGAACAGCACGACGACAGCGCACAGGAGCCCAGCTATCCAGGGAACACCCTCGTTGTCCGGCGTAATCACCCGACCGACGATTTGTCCCAGCAGCATGCCGACGATCCCAAGACCAACCGTGACAGGAATCGAAAGATCCTGTTTTCCCGGTACTAGTGCTCGGGCGACGAAGCCAATAATTCCTCCCGCGATGATCGAGCCAACGATCCCAATGATCCAACCCATAACCCACTCCTCAGCCGCAGCATTATTTGGTGTTTGAAATGCGGCACCAAAAAGCTAGACCACCACGGCGAAACATGCTACCCCGTACGCTCAAACCGAAACCGACCGAACTGCCCTCAACCACGATGTGCGGCCCAAGCCTCACCGGTTGAAACCGCTCGGTAGGGGCGGTCCGGCTTTCGGTGGACTGCTATCACGGCTGTTCGGTTGCGGCGGCGAACACCAATTCCTTGAACTCCGGCACGTTGAGCTCCCACACCACCTCGGCATTGGGAGGCCGTCCGGTCACATCCAAACTGTCGACCACCGACATCCCTCGGGTCAGCGAACTGTCCGCCTCCACCTCGACGTAGTGATGGGACGAACGGCGGACGATAGTGTCTCGATCGAGTGCGACGGCCATCGCCGTCGGGTCCGGTAAACCGATTCCCTGATCACCGTTCTGGCGACGGTTAGCTTCGAGCGCCGTGGCGTTGCAGTCCACCATGAAATGGGCAAGTTCGGTGTCGATCGAACGAAGCCTGTCGATGTCATCGCTTCCAAAAACCGCATCGCCCCGACAGAGTTCCCATCCGACCATCTCAATTGGAAGGCCCGAGGCGAAGACCGCTCGCGCTGCGTGGGGATCGAACCAGAGGTTGAACTCGGCCGCTGGGGTCACATTGCCGACCGAGTTGGCCGACCCACCCATAATCACACACCGTCCGATCAAGTCTGGCAGGTGCGGTGCCCGTTCAAGGGCGAGGGCAATGTTTGTCAGGGGCCCGAGCGTTACCAGGACCACACCGGGGTGACGCTCTGCGGACGCCACGAGCGCCTCGACGGCCGGTTCTGCCGCCACGCCCCTGTGCGGCGGTGGGTATCCCTGGTCGCCAAGGCCGTCCTCGCCGTGGAACCACGTGGCGTACTCCGGATCTACCCGCAACGGCCGCGACGCACCGGCATGAACCGGCACCCCGGATCCACAGAGCTGTGCACTGTAGAGGGCATTTCTACTGGCCTGTTCAAGTTCACAGTTGCCTGCGACGGTCGTCACCGCTACGACGTCAAACGCTGGATGGCGAAGCGCCATTAAAAGAGCAACCGCGTCGTCAGATGCTGTATCGGTGTCGATGATCATCGGCGTTCTCATGGGCCCGAACCTAGCTGTCGATCGGCACCCACCATAGTGAGCCAGAGGAAGCTCTTTGAGCTGCGACTATCACCCAGCAACACCCTCGCTTACCTATTCAATGTCCGACTCTCCTCACTTGCGGACACCATTTCGTAGATTTTTGCTGCAGACTGTTTCGGTGACTGAACGAGACATCGAAAAAAACGTCCCACCGACGCAGTTCGTCGACACCCTACGCCGCTTGGCCGATGCTATTGAGGCCGGAGAGGCCTTTCGCATTCAAGTCCAGAACCGTCGATTTAGCGTCCCAGCAGATGCGGCCATCGTCATCGAACACGAAATCGAAGACGGTCGAGAGGAGCTTGCGTTAGAACTGCAGTGGGCGTCGAACAGCAACTGACGGAAGAGACGCTCACCGGATTAGTTGGTTGATCGCCGCCGTTCAACCACTGCGCTCGCCAACCAACCCGTGTCAAGGTCGGGCACCGGCCGACCTTGACACGGTGAAGTATTCGGTGAGATATACGGCAAGATATTCAGTCGAGACAGGCGGTCGCGTCTTCGTTGGAAAGAGTCGCCCCGCCCCCATCATCGATGTCGATACCACGATCATCGAGGCAGTCAATCTGCTCGGCGGTCAGCGTCCCGTCATCGGACCCAACGGAGGGTTCGTCGCCGAACACCGGCGGCTCATCCCCCGCCTTTTCAGCTGCCGCGTTCGCTTGTTTTGGCAACTCACCAAGAGGGTCGTATTCGGCCCGGGCCTCATCGACCAGCAAGTCAGCATCAGCGTCTGTCACCCCGAGAGCGTCGACCAAGATGGTGGCCGGTGGCTGACCTGACTCGAGGCGAGCGTGATAGTCGTCAACCCCAAGCTCATCGATCACTCGGATAATCGCAGCCCCGCTCGCATAAAAACGGCCGAATCCAAAGCTCTCTTTAATGCCCCCTTGCAAGCCACCCAGGTCGACGATCAGATCTCGATCGTAGTTTTTACCGTGGTAGCTCCCGCCCGACTCCTCAGAGTTCACCTGATGCTCGATGTACCTGGCTGTCCCCTCTGCAAGTTCCTGACCATCGTCGAGTTCTGCTACTGCAGGCTCGGCCGCCCGACGAGCGAGGCGAATGCCGGCGAAACGGCGGGCCGCAGCCTTGCGATCCTCGTCCGTCGCTGCGGTCAACGCTTGTAGCAGCGCCCGCTCTTCGAGGACGGCGAGTTCGAGGTTCTCAGCCTCATACGGGTACCCCTCGACGTCTTGGAAAAACTCGCCTTCGTCGAACGCTTCGACCTGGTAGCGGTGGAAGATCTCATGAACGAACGTTGCCGGGAACTCGGGTGAGGTCGGAGACATAATCTCGTCCGACGAGTCGGCAGCGATCGCGAATGAATCAACGCCCCCGAGGGTGATGTTGAACTCGAAGTTCACCACTGCATCCAATCTCTCCGCATCGCTCGGATCGGTGATGGTATGAGCGGTAAACGGCAGGTCGTTGCTCTTGATTTCCTTGGCCGCTCCAAGGGCGTCGGGGTCAGGATGGTTGAGAGCGAGCAAGTTCGACGAATCCGACCCATCCCGCAGGATGATGACCGCCGGATGGTCGGCCAGCACGAACCCTGGCCATACCCCCTCGGAGGCCCGGTAGATCACCGCCAGGTTTTGGACCACGGTCGTCGTGACCTCGTCCGGCTCATTCTCTGCCGCCGTTTCGCTGTCGGCCGCAGACTCGGCATCCACCGTCGATGGGTCAGAACGTGTCGACGCCTGGCCGGTAGATGCTTCGGTGTCTGCGGTACAGCCGATACCGAGAACGGCTGCGGCGAGCAGGGCCGACAGGGTCGTCGCAACTGCATGATTAGCTCTCATGGCGGAACCTAAGCAGAAACCGTCTGAGAACCAGGTAAGGGGCACGTTGGTTGCGCTCTTATGCGCCTCTTAGGACCCGCTCCGCCAGGTTGCACCGAATCACTGTTCATGTCGTTGCATGGCAATGCGATAACACCCTTCCCATCGGAGGTCGAATGAGGCTAGGATCTCCGCAGTGCGGTAGGCCGAGGGGGTCTCACCGCCAGAATTCAGCACGCCGAAAGAATTCAACCAAAGGGCGACACCATGCATAGGAGTTGGCGGACACCAGTCCGTTTTTTTGTAGTTTCCGCGCTTATAGCGACGACTCTACTCAGCAAATCACCACCGCTCGCGGCCCTACCTACCGGGAGTGAATCACAGGGCGCTTGGTCAGAAGTAGCCGACTGGGACTTCATACCGATCCATGCATCGGTACTCGGCGATGGCCGCGTATTGACCTATGGAGGCACACGGTCGGGCGGTAACGGGGGATACGAACTCGATCTATGGGACCCATCGGCGGGCTTTGGAGCCGACGCCCATACCTCGATCGATAACGATCTGGGAACCAACCTCTTCTGCTCGTTCTCCGTCGACGACCCAGGCCAGGACGGCAAGGTTCTTATCGGGGGTCAGACGACAAGCGGCAGGCTCTCCGACTTCACCGCCCAATTCAACGGCAGCGACCTCACCGACTTCGCCTCTATGAATAACCCGCGCTGGTACCCGTCCGCTACCGCGCTATGGGATGGCCGGGTACTCGTTCAAGGCGGAATCCCCGGCGGGTTCGGCGACCGGGACAACCCAGTCGACGTTGCCGAGGTCTACTCACCTGGTGTTGGCTGGGAAAACTTGGAAGGCACCAGGGGGAACACCGTATGGGACGCAACAACGTACGGCTGGTGGTACCCAAAGTCCCACGTGACCCCGGCCGGACGGATCTGGAACCTCTCCCAAGATCAGATGTACTACATCGATCCCGACGGCGACGGTTCGATCACCCGGCTCGGCACATTCCCGACCGACAACCACGGCGGCTCCTCAGCATCGGTCATGTTTGACACCGGCCTCGTTCTCCAGCTCGGTGGCGGCGAACGCAACAGCGACGACCGAACCGTCAACGCATCGAACAAGGCAACCATTGTCGACCTGAACTACGACCCACCCCGTCTGCGGGCGGCGGCGCCAATGAACTTTCCCCGCCACTGGGCTGATGCGCTCGTCCTCCCCGATGGGCGAGTATTGGTCGTTGGTGGGTCAGAGGTCAACAACACCGATACCGGTGTGGCCTTCGCCCCTGAAGTCTGGGACCCGGCAACCGACACCTGGACGGTGTTGGCGTCCAACGAGACCCCTCGCCTGTACCATTCAACGACCCTCCTGTTGGCCGATGGATCGGTTTTCGTGGGTGGCGGTGGAGCACCTGGACCTCAAACAAACCTAGATGCCGAGGTCTTCTACCCTCCATATCTGTACGACAGCACCGGTGAAGCGGACCGTCCGCAGATCACATCGGCGCCGGACACGATCGAATACGACCAACAGTTCACCGCCTCGGTAGATGGTCCGGTCGATCGGGTTACGTTGGTAAAAACCAACAACTCGACCCATTCAATGAACACTCAGATGTTCCAGGAATTGTCGTTTAGTCAGTCGGGCAACGAACTCTCGATCAATTCGCCCGACTTGGCAACCGTCGCCACCCCCGGCACGTACTTGCTGTTCGCCTTAACCGCCGACGGCACCCCATCCGAAGCGGCGATACTGACACTGCGGGGTACGGGGCCTACCCCACCACCACCCGGCGAAGACGTGACCATCAGCGGTACGGTCACCGACGCTGACGGAGCGCCGGTGGCTGATGTCGACGTAGATCTCTTCACCGAGGGGCGGGCTGACTATCTGGAGACGGCCACCACCGACACCCAAGGTCAGTTCGCCTTCAGTGGTCGTCCCGATACCTGCTACGTCCTCACCTTCATCGCTCCCGATGGCGAGGCGTGGGCGACGAGCGGCGGAAGTTACGTGGATAGCGCCATCTGCACTACGGGCGACTCGGTTGACGCCAACGATGCCCAGTTAGCCCCAAGCTCGGACGACGGAACCGATAACCAAACGGAAGCCCCCGGCGATGGCACCATCATCGCCGCTCCCACCTAACGCCGTCGCGGGGCACTACAGGTCAGCCCAACGGTCGGTCGCTTGACGAGGCAGGTGGAGACGGCCCGGGTCGACGATGTGAAGAATAGCGCCGCCACCGATGGTGACCTGCGGCAGTACGTCACCATCGGTGAGCAGCACGATGTCGGCTCGGCCACCACGAACCAGCCGCCCTCGATCGTCTTGCCCCAGCAGCGAAGCTGGGGTGGTGCTGGCGGCACGCACCGCGTCTTCCACGTTGCAGCCGGTCATCTCGACTACGTTGGCCACCGCCTGGTTCATCGTCAACAGACTTCCGGCCAACGTTCCATCGGCCATCCGAGCGCTGCTCTCGTCGGCTGTCACCCGATGCCCGCCGAGGCGATACGAACCGGGACCCACGCCGGCGGCTGCCACCGCGTCGGTCACGAGGGCCACACCGTCGGCCCCCTTCGCCTTCCATACTGCGGCCACCACGACCGGATCGACGTGAACTCCGTCGGCGATGAGACCGGCGACAAGTCGGTCGTCGGCGAGCGCCAACCCAGCCAAGTTCGGGGCGCGGTGCCCCAATGGGGCCATGGCGTTGAACAGGTGGGTCACCCCGCGCATCCCCGCCTCGATGGCGTCCCGCCCGTGGTCGACCGTCGCCGAGGTATGCCCACCAAACACCGTGACACCTCGAGCGGTCAGCTCGGCGATGACTTCCATAGCGCCCGGTAACTCGGGTGCGATGGTGACCAGTTGGACGCCGGCAGCCAGCGACCAACCAGCGATCGCATCGAAGCTCGGCGTGACGATGTGCGCTCTCAAGTGAGCACCAGCCCGGGCCGGTTCGATCATCGGTCCTTCAAAGTGGGCACCGAGCGGCTCGGCGCCGCGATATCGGTCCGGGCGTTCCTGCAGCACCTGCAGTAGTCGCTCCGGGAGTTCCGGCGGACCTGAGATCAGGGTCGGCAAGAAAGAGGTCACCCCGGTTGCTGGCAGTCGTCGCCCGAGGTCCCAGACGTCGGCCGGCGAGCTGGCGAGGTCGTAACCGAACCCGCCGTTGACCTGCAGGTCGACAAACCCTGGAGCAACCAGAAGGTCGGTGGCGTCCACAAAGGCTTCGCCGGTCCGGCTGCGAGAGCGGGGCGGGCCGATGGCCGTGATCTGTCTACCGGTGATGGTGATCGTCGCCGAGTGCACCCCATCGCCGGTAAGACAACGACCCCCGATCAGGTGGATCGGCTCGGATGACGGACGGCGGAGCTGCATTCTTCAAGCCTGGCATCTCGATCGGTCGGTTGGTAGTAGAACCGGTGTCGTGTGCCTCTCGATCGACGATCGAGTCACCCGGAGACGGCGAGCTACCCCCGATCATCGGCGGGGTTCGACCGGTGGCAGCGGGAGCCGATGGACTCGTTGTACCCGTGCTCGGTCAGCCTCAGCGACCGTCGAGCAACTCGGAAATGACCGCCATCACCGCGGCCGAATTCGCCTCGTGATCGGTGGCGCTCGGCAGTTCCATAGGAGGGGCGATCCGCACTCGAACGGTCGGCCGCGGAATGCGAACGAGCGGCATGCCACCCCGAGGCCATACGTGCTCGGTTCCTGAGATAGCGATCGGCACGACCAACGCGTCGGCGGCGAGAGCGATGCGGGACAGGCCGGGACGAGCTGGACCAACACCGTCGACCAAGTTTTGCCCCTTGGGAATTCCGCCCTCCGGCATCATCCCAACCAGGTGCCCTTGTCCGAGGGTCTCAATAGCGGTGGCCTCGGCTTCTTCTCTCGCATCACGGGAGGCCGGGATACAGCCGATGGACTGCAACAGCGACGCTCCAGGGCCAGACTCCATCAGATCGGCCCGCACCAAGAACCGACAGGACAACCCAAAGTTGTCGACCGCGGCGAGTGACACGCACAGGTCCAGGAGAGATCGGTGGTTGGCGCACAACAGGCAGGGTCGGTTGCGATCCAACGTAATTCGGGACGGAACATCGATGCGAGCGCCGAGCTTGGCCGCGGTCGTCAGGATCTTGGCCGCAGCCCGAAAGTTGCGGTGCTTCTCGATGGGCTGCACCCTGGGACGATACTGGCACGGTCGGCGTCGTCAGCGATGGCGCAAAGAATTCGAGATCGGACTGGACAATATGGCATCACCAGTCGTGTGTTTCATCGATGACCTCTGTCACCGGTGACATCGGACGGGCTGGGTTGGCCGGTCGTAGACGCGGCCAAACCGAGCAGCTCGTGCCTCGCTGCGGAATACTGTCATCGGCACCCATCATGGACTTCAACACGCTCTATCGGCTCGAGTTCGCCTCGATGGTCGCCCTAGCCAGAGCGATATGCGGCGATCATGAGCAGGCTGAAGACATCGCGCAGGAAGCGTTTTCCCGTGCCCATACGCACTGGGAGCGGGTATCCGGCTATGACCGACCGGGAGCGTGGGTCAGGCGGGTTACTACCAATTTGGCCTTATCACGACGGCGTCGGTTGCAACGCGAACTGTCGGTTCTTCATCGAACGGCGCAAGAAACGTTGTCGGCGTTCAGAGCGAGCGATGACCCCGCAGAGGGCTCGGATGACGAGGTGTGGCGCGCCGTTGGCAAGCTCGCACCAAAGCAGCGGGCGGCGGTCGCCCTCTTCTATCAGGAGGACTTATCGACCGCCGACATCGCTGAGGCGCTCGGCTGCACGGTGTCGACCGCGACCTCTCATCTACACCAGGCTCGGATGAGGCTGGCTGCGTTACTCGACGAACCGTTCGAAGATAACTCGGGCACGAAGATGAGGAGATGGTCATGAACCTCGATGATCGGCTTCGGGGGACATACCGGCGCCAGCTCGACGACGTTCGAGAGCGGGTCGAAGAGTCACGCTTTGAGCCGGCGCGGTCGGCCGGTTCGAACCGGCGGCGACCCGTCTCATCGGTTGGGCTAGCAACGGTTGCGGCGGTGGTGGTCGTGATCGGGTCGGTCGGCGTTGGCCGGTTGTTGGACTCTTTGGAACCGGCGGCGGAAACGGCGGCGACCAGTAGCTCCGGGCATGTACCCGACGATGCCGACGACGGATCACCAACCCACGACCACTCTTCCCCCGGATCGTCCACCCCACCGTCTTCTTCACCCTCTTCTGCCCCCTCGACCCCGCTGTCGACGGTGGCGGCGGACGCTGATCCAGTCGAAATCGCGCCCGTCAACCCAACGGAGACCGACACAACGTCGGGACAAGAACTAGCCTCCGGGGTTGCCAACGAGGTCTGCCCATCTGGATTCCGTGCCGAATTGGAACGGGCCGACCTGCGCTACCTCGGCGACAACCGTGGGTGGGAACGCAAAAACGACTTGACCGATGAACAAGACGGACCCTTCTACTTCACCACCTGGGAGCCAAACTATGAGTTGCCGGTGACGGTGGAGGTGGTGTTGGACCAACCGGTGTCAGTGCTCGATCTTCGAGTCCATCAAGATCCGTTTACCGCCGTGTCAGGGGTGATCTCGATCGACGCCGCCGATCGGCAGATATCGGTCGAACTCTCCGGAACCGACGGATGGCGGGTTCACACCTTCGATGAGCCAACACCGCTCGACCGATTCACCATCCGGCGAGACCAGCGCGAGGCGAACGTGGTGGAAGTACTGGTATGTGTCGACCCCGGCGAGACGTCTTAGAAAAATCGTTCTAACTCGGACTGGACAACGCGGCGGTCTCCGGGGTGTGTACCAACATGACTTCGTCAATTTCCCGTGCGTCAACCAGAATCGGGCGCCGCGTTTCGGTTTCGGTAGCGATACTCCTGTCCGCCATGGCGTTGGCCGCAACCACCGCCGCCGGGCTTGGAGCTGACACCGATGGCGACCAGATCAATCTGTCGCCAAACGACGTTGCGGACGGGTCGAATTCCGCTGACGCCGCCCGCCTCCTCGACGGTGAAACCGGAACCATTGACGGAGTGAGTTGGGGAAACGCCAGCAATCCTTGGACCGACGCCAGCTACCCGATGACGGCCACCATCGACCTCGGGTCGCAGACCGAGATCACGGCGATCCGCTACTACGGAGGAGAGATTCCGTCTCCCGCCGATGCCGAACTTCGAATCGAGGGTTCGGCAACCGGCACCGCCGGCAGTTTCACACCGTTGGCCACCGCCACCAGTCCGGCCTATGACCGGTGGTCTCCGTCCCTGACACCTGACGGCCAAACGGCTCGGTACGTCCGCTTGGTGTTCGAGTCGATGCGCAGCCGATTCAATATCGGTGAACTAGCGATCGCTGGAAGGCCAGTCGGTGCCGATCCAGTGACCACCGAGCCGGCCACCAACCCGTCAACCGATCCAGCGCCCACGGGATCGTCAACACCTGGCTCAGTACCATCGGCCGCAACCGGCGATGAACAACCGCAACCCGGTCCACCGCCACAGGATGTCGTCAGAAGTCATGGTTTCGGGAGTTGGCCCGGCGAGCACCTGACCCAGTCATGTCGCGATCTTCACGACAGCTATTGGGTGCAAGGTCCGCAGGCCGATGAGGTCTCCGATCCAGAACATCCAGCGAACAAGGCGTACCACACCTGGCATCCCGCGCTTGCGGTACACCCCGACACCGGCGAGGAGTGCGATTTCGGCCACGAACACGGGTGGGATCCGACGCTGGCACCTGCGGAGGTGTTCGAGCTTTCCGGGGGATGGCCGGCCTTCGGATATGTGGCGGAGACCATGAGCGGACACCGCCATGAAGACCATGTGGGCCACAAGGTCACGGTGGCCAAATTCCGGGCATCGATCGGCAACGGCGCGGGATCGGAACCGCTGTACGACGCCGGCTTCGAATGCGACTGGCTATCGAAGATACATCAGGGCTCGCACTCGATGGACGCCTTTGCCAACCATCTCCACGAGTATTTCCTCACACTGAGGTGCTTCGATGGGCTGAACGGCCAAGGCATCGTCGACAACACCGTTGTTGGCACCGAGTTCTCGGTGAACGTCATGTACACCTACGGTTTGCCGAATGAGTTTGCCGAGGATGGCTGCTCGCGAGATGACCCCTCGACCCCCGACGTGAATGAGACGGTGTTCGCCGCGGCAACGGTGACCGGCCCGGAGGGTCAACCGGCACCTACGGCCCACCAGTTGACGCCGATTGGAACCGACAGTCCGAACAACCGTGGATTCACTTGCGCCAACGGAGTGATCTGGAAAGACATGAGCGAGATCCAACAGGTTGACCTTTGGACTCAACTGGTCGAAATTCAGGCCAACGATGGCACGACGGCGTTGACCATCCAGCCGTACTACATCATCAAAAACCCATCCCGGATCGTTGCTGGATACGACGCCGCGGCCGGCGAACAGCCGAGCGAGGTCGTTCGCACGATAGACCTGTGTTACGACGAGGCGGGAGATCGGCTGGAACGGGGATTTTGCACTGACGCTCCGGATGTCAAGCCCGATTGGCGGAGCCCGACCTCGCCATTCAACGGCACGCTACGGGCGGTGAACTTCAAGTCTTCTCATGTGGCCAACGGCAACGGACCGGAGCAATTCTGCACCGACCCAGCGGGTCGGGCGGTCCAGGACACGCCGCCATGTGAGCCGGGTCACGTCATGCAGAAAATCTCGGCCTTTGACAACCACTGGAACGACGGGCGATATGAATACGGGGGTCGAAGCGGCAATATTCAGGGGTCTATTTGGGCTGAAGATCCGTTCGGTCGTCGGTTTGAGGCGGCACCGGTCGGCGGTGGCGAGCACGCCCCGAACGGTGTTGGTTTCGAGTTCATCATTGATAACCGCGAACCAGATGACAACGGAGATGGCATACCGGACGGCGCCAATATTCGGGCCGAGAACTAGAGGGTCGCCCCGGCTGGGCCACCCACTGACCGACTCTGCGGTCGAGCCACTCGGGGTACAGGCCAGTGGCTGTGCATGCGAAACGATTGCACGCACTACAGTCGATGGGTGTCCCTGCGCCGCGCTCGAACATCCACGTTGGTTCTTTCGTGGTGCCTTCGATCCGGCCGACGCCTCGACGACCCGGAGGTCATGGATCTGTGAGAAAACCGGCGGTTGTCCTCTTGAGTGGAGGCCTCGATTCGGCGACGGTGGCGGCGATAGCCGACCGCGACGGCTTCGCCGTCCATGCGCTCAGTTTCGAATACGGGCAGCGCCACTCGCCCGAGGTTGATGCGGCGCGCCGGATAGCGATAGCGCTCGGAGTCGACCAGCACAAAGTGGTCAAGATCGACCTCAGGGCGTTTGGCGGTTCGGCCCTAACCGACGATATCGATGTCCCCAAGGATCACACCCAAAGTGATACGGAATCCGACATACCGATAACCTACGTGCCAGCTCGAAATACCATCTTTCTTTCCTATGCATTGGCATGGTCAGAGGTTATTGGCGCCGATGATATTCTTCTTGGAGTTAACGCCGTCGACTATTCAGGCTACCCGGACTGCCGACCTGAATACATCGAGGCGTTTCAAGCAATGGCCCGCCTGGCAACAAAGGCTGGAGTCGAAGGAAACGGTGCCACCATCCACACCCCGCTGATTCATGCAACAAAGGCAGAAATAATTACCCTCGGGGTGTCCCTCGGAGTTGACTATGGACTGACGATCAGTTGTTACGACCCCGACCAGAACGGTTCGGCTTGCGGTCGCTGCGATTCGTGCCTGTTGCGATCGAAAGGGTTCCGGGATGCGGGCCTCGACGACCCGACCTCGTACCAACCAGGCGTTCGCGGTTGATGGGTTACGTCGTCAAGGAGATCTTTTTCACCCTCCAGGGCGAAGGATTTCATGCTGGGACACCTGCGGTGTTTTGTCGGTTTGCCGGCTGTAACTTGTGGACCGGGAAGGAAGCGCACCGACAGTCTGCGGTTTGTCAGTTCTGCGACACCGACTTCGTGGGGACCGATGGCCCGGGAGGGGCGCACTTCCCATCACCCCATGGGGTAGCCGACGCCATCGCATCTTGTTGGGGAGATCGAACCGGTTCGCGATTTGTGGTACTCACCGGCGGCGAGCCACTTCTCCAAGTCGACACCGAACTCGTTGCCGCCCTTCACGAACAGGGGTTCACGATTGCGGTCGAGACCAACGGCACCTGCGAAGCTCCTAGCGACATCGACTGGGTGTGTGTTAGCCCAAAGGCGGGCACCGACCTCGTGATCAAGTCAGGCGATGAACTGAAGTTGGTTTTTCCTCAGCCCGGGTTAGGTCCAGCCGATGTGAGAGCTCTCGACTTCGACCACTTTTTTCTCCAACCGATGGCGGGGTCGGAATCCGAGGCGAATACAGCCGAAGCGGTCGAGTATTGTCTGGCGAACCCAACGTGGCGATTGAGCGTCCAGACGCACAAGTACTTAGGCATTCCGTAGTGGAACTCTTCAGGGAATTCACTTTCGAGGCGGCCCACCGGCTACCAAACGTGCCCGAGGGACATAAGTGCGCACGGCTTCACGGCCACTCCTATCGCATGGCGGTCCACATCGACGGGCCGGTCGATGAGGAACTGGGTTGGGTGATGGACTTCGGCGCGGTCGCCGTTGCTGTGCAGCCGATCATCTCAGACCTCGACCACTATTACCTCAACGACATCCCAGGGCTTGAGAACCCAACGAGCGAGGTTCTGGCCCGTTGGGTGTGGAAGCGACTCAAGCCTGCTCTCCCAATGCTCAGCGCAGTGGTCGTCCGGGAAACCTGTACCTCCGGCTGCACATACCGAGGACCAGATCGATAGGCAACCGGCCGAGACCGCTTCTTCACAGAGGCCCGCCCGGTCCTAGCCTCGAACGACGGCAACCCTGTCGGCCTGGTGTTTAGCAGGTGTAATCCACGCCGTCAGACCTGGCCTCTATACCTAAAAGAACCGGCTCACTGTCTTCTTCGGTACCAGCCTCTACTTCGAACCGAATATGTGCACCTGATTGGAACTCGTCCACCTGCTGGGAGATCTCGTCGGCAACCTGGTATGTGCGCAGCCCGTCGAACCCACACAGGGAAATAGTTGCATCCGAATTCACCGACCAAACGACCGCAGCCGACTCATCGCTGGAACAGGCAACCCCAAAAATGGCAACGAAACCAAGACTCACCGCTAGACATCTCCAACTCCGAGCGCGTGTCGAGTCTTTCCCACTAGCTGTCATAAAATCCTCGTCCGTCTAGTTCTTCTTGCAAGTCCTGTTCGAGTTCAGTCTCGAGGTTGCCGGCTATCTCGCTCACATGCTGTTCATCGCACGCCAAGTCAGCGAGGGCAATCTCGACTTCCTTTTTAGCAAACCCTGACCGCCCGTCTCCGTCGCCAATCGCTTGCAGCTCTTGTTCGAGTGAGGTGAACATTTCGATTTGGTTCGCGTACTGATATCCCTCTTCGGCCATACACCCGGACCAACTATCGACCGCCGAGGTGAGTTCAGGGGCGGTTCGAAAGATCACCCCGTAGAGCCTGTCACTCGTCTCCTCGGGCAACTCCTCGATGAAGTCGGCCTGACGAGATTCGACCTCGGCCCAGGCGTCGTCGAAACAGACGGCCTCCTGATCGATCCAGGCCTCCCATTCCTCGTCGGAAATGTTCGAAAGGTGTTCGTCGTTCGGGCCAGATGACGACATCTGCTCATCGCGACCGGTCGTGACGTCAGCATCGGGGGAGTTGGCCAATCCCAGACCGTAGGCCTGGCGAAACTCGACCGTGAAATACTCCGGCGTAGCGTTCACCTCCCCATCGGCTGGAGTTAGCGGTGTGTACTCAAAGCCCGTCGCCTTCATACAACTGGCAATCTCATTCTCGACAAAGTAGCGAGCTGCTCGGCCATCGGAACGGCCGAGCAGCTCGTCGAGAATCCCCGGCGACGCCGAGGCGACCGGTTGCTCGGCCGACCCACACCCAATAGCGAACAGCAGCGTTGCAAAAAATAGGAGAAGCTGCCTGCCTGAACCCCGGGTCAAAGCCAAAGGTTCGGTCGAGTTCGCATCAGTAAGTCGTCGCATCGGTTGGTGCCTCTACTACCAGTACCAGCTCGAGGACGAGTAGCGGTTGTACAGAATGCCGTTCTGCACGTAGTAGTCGAAGTCGAACTCGTGCTTCTTGCTTATATTAACTGGAAGTTTGATACCTCCATGGCTGACCTCACCGTCGGAGACGCCAGCCGCAACGTAGTGCTTCGACCACGCCGTGCCCTGTGTACCCTGCGTATCGGTCCAATCGGCGATTGCAATACCGATCTTCACGATGCGATTGGTTCGCGCCTCGGCACTAACAACTTGCCCGTTGGAGCGGCATGCATACCCTCTCGCCTCATGGCGATACCAGCGAATTCCGAGGATCCATGTGTAGGTGCTCGTCCGTTCGGACGTGCTGGCGCAGACCTGCGTGGCGGCCGATGCTTGACTCGGGGCGATCGCAACGGTGGCGCTAGCGACCATCAGACCCACCAGCAGGATGGCCAAACGCGTGCTCCACGAACCCCTCCGCGACTCATTGGGACATTCCGTCCCCATCGTGCTCTCTGCTCTCATCTGTTGTTCCCCTTCTCGGCTCGACGTCCGAACCAGCTCGTGTGACACGGCACCGTACCGAAACGGTGCGGGTGAACCCTGGTACAAACGGCTACGAACCAGCGGGATTTTCCTGGGACAATCACAGGTAATTTCTGGTTTATGGTTCAGTTGGTGGGAAACGAGTGGAGTTCTTTTGCTACGAACGGGGAGGTCATAGATCGAAGAAGGGCCGAGTAGCCGGGTCTAAACGTCAAGACCTGGCTGGGTTGCATCTGGTTTTCCGTCTCGACGATGAGGTGGTCGCTGCTCGCGGCGAGGATTCTGGCACCGGCCGGACCTTGAAGATCGGCCGTATCGGTGTCTTGACGCCCTACGGCGAGGATGGTCTGCCAGATCTCGCCTCGGTCGACGACTTCAGGGGTTTCACCGAAGGAGTTCTGGAACGATTGGCCGGACGGCTTCGTCGGTTTTCGCTTCGACTCGATCACCTCGGCGACCAGGTCGATGGCGTCGGTGTGGAGCCCGTCAATGGCACGACGGTGGAGAGGCTCTCGCCCGAGGAGGATCGATTCGCCAAGGCGGAGATGATTGATTCGGCCGGTCGCAGTTGGCCCGAACGCCCAATCGAGGTTTGCGGAGTTGCCGCCAGAGACCAGTTCGATCTCAACGCCGCACGTGCTCTCGGTCGACTCGACGAGCTCCGACAGGTCTCCCATGTTCTTGGCGCTTGGCTCGACGCCATTCCGGCAAGCCAGATTGGTACCAATACCGCGCAGGCGGAGGTTCGGGAGGCTCAGTACATGGCGGGCAGTGTGTGCCAGCTCTTGGGGCATGATGCCTTCGCGAAGATCGCCGAGTTCTACCATAAGCATGACATCATGCGTCAGCCCAGCACTCCGGGCGGCGTCGGCGAGCAGGGTCAGCACCCCGACCTCGGTGTTGACGCTCATCGCCCCGGATCGGACGACGCGCTCGACCTGGCTGGGCATCGGAGTGCGAAGGAGCATCATCGGATGGTCGATACCGGCACCACGCATCCGTTCGATGTTTTCGATTCGGGAATCGCCGAGGCCGCCAACGCCATTGGCCCACAGTGTCCGCGCTAGATCGGGTGCTCCCAGCATGGCCTTGGTGACACCGACGATCGAGATGTTGCGGCTCGCCGCGCTCTCGACGAGCTGGCGGGTGTTATCCCCAATCTTGTCGAGGTTGACCGTCAGGCGGGGGCCACTCACCTCGCGGCGACCGACGAGATCCTCTTGAGGTTAGGGAACGCGTCGAACACCATGTCCAGTAGTCGCTCGGCCGGCCGGGTAAGCGCATCGGTGACCGGCATTCCGTGCTTCATCTCGTACAGGGTGATGGCAGCTGAAACTTCGCTGTCCGTCATGTTTTCGTGGTTGATCGTCAAACCGATTACCTTCGTCTCGGCGAATGTCTCGATGAGGTTGATCTCGCTCTCCGGCGTCGGCATGTCGAACATCGGGAAGTCGCTGATCGTTCGTCGGGCTGGGGCGTGCTGGACGATGACTGCGGCCGGAAGACTGCCGCGAAGAATCGCGGTCGAACTCAGGTAAGTCGGGTGGCTCAACGCGCCCTGCCCTTCGACGATAATCACATCGGGGTGTTCTGCTTCGAAGGCCTCAACCACCGCTGCCTCTAGTTCGCCGGTTACGAACTGGGCCGGGATGGCGTCGAGCGCAACACCGTACCGGGCACCTTGAATGAGGCTGGTCTGACCGGTCCCGACGAAGACGGCGTGGATACCGTGAGCCTTCAATACCTTTGTCAGCACCGTGGCGGTCGTTCGTTTGCCGATGGCACCGTCGGTTCCGAGAACCGCGATTCGCGGGCACGCCACATCGTGAATTGCGCCGCTGAACATGCGTAGATCGACCTTTGCCCGCGGCCGTCGCACGTCGGTGATCGCCACCCCGTTGATTGCCGCCGCGGCGGCAAACTCAGGGTCGTCGTTCAAGAACTCGTGGAGTCCGTTTACGAGGCTCAGGCCCCGACTCATCGCATCGAGAAGAACCGACCGCTCGGCCGTCGACAACAATCCACTGGTCGGTGCCACCCCGACGATGAACAACTCCGGCAAGACACCCGCTTTGGCCAGCGCGTCATCAAGGTCTCGACACAAGAGGATGCCATTTGGCGTATCGTCCAACACCAGTCCGGTGTCTTGCCCGGCAAGTTGGCTGTCGATAACCGACACGATCTCGTACGTTTCGCTTTGACGAACCAGACCATTTGCTGTTTTGCCGTCGATATCGCCGAAACTGCCTTCGCAGTACACGATCGCTCTGGGTCGATGAGGCTCTGACGGCGCGCCGAATTTGGGGGCGTGCTGGTCATGGGACATGTCTGCTCCTCGACTCGAACTCAGAGGAGACAAAAGGATGGTGATTCGGCCAAAACAGGTGGCCCGAACGTCACCGAGAGGTCCCCACCAAGAGGTGGAAGTAAGAACTGACCCTACTCGCGGTGAAACAAAACCGTGCCTACGACGATCTCGACAGAACCGCTATCGCGTTCGTGCAACCAGAAAACGACGTCCTTTGGGCTGGAACGTCGACCACGGTCGGTCGAAACAGCCGACCGGTTCTTCGGTCGGTACCACGTTCTCAGAATTCGTCGGCAACTTCGGTGCTGGCTTCGGTGATGGTGTAACCGGCGGTGGCCAAATCGGTCGTTGCCGATGTTGCCGTCAGTTGACCGGCCACCCAAACCGCTCCCCAAGTGTCTTCGATAGCCAGTGCTTCGTCACTATCGAGCGTGACCATGACTGTTTGGTTTACCGGCGGCGGTGGCACATGAATACAGGCTCCGAAGTAGGGGACGAACAAAAATTCGGTTATGACGTCCGCCTCGAAGTCCAACGGAGTCACAAACCCGGCCATGAAGATCTTTTTTCCGTCTAGTTCGGTATTGACTAGCTGACCTTTGGCATCGATCGCCGCTTGCCATTCCTCGTACAGGGCGTTGGCTTCCGGCGTGCCCTCTTCAACTTCGTCAAGCAACGCTAGGAACTTGGTGTCTTCCTCTTCGGTCGAGCTGCCTGGCGCCTGCAGATCTTCCCATTCAAAGGGCTCGTAGCCGGCGGGGGCTATCGGAGGGGCCACCTGACCCGGATCGAACAAGGCGTCTACCGAGTCGCCGAAGGCAGGGGCATTGTCGGGTCCGCCAGCCAGCGACGGGTCTGCCGGTGAGATAAGGGGCTGGAACTCGGCGTCGGATGCCTCGTCTGGCGTTTCTGCACTGGCCCCACACCCGGCGGTAACGAAACTCACAGCGATCAGCGTCGCCATACACCGCTTCCAATGGGACCGTGCTGAGCTCATCGACTGGCCAATCGTCACGACAACCTACACCTTCAACGCTAGTCCGTCTTGGAGTGACCTCCGGTAGGCAACAAGCGCCGGTATCAATCCAACTATCGCGGCGCCAAAAATAACACTACCCAGTATGGCCAGCTGTGTCTGATCAGGCCATGAGTAGGTCAAGTTTATGCCATACCGGTCGGCCACGATGGGTCGCCCGATGGCGAGCAGCCCGTACAACATCGCCACCCCGACCACGCAACCCGCCGCCACGATCAACAGCGTTTCGATCATGATCAGAGCGACAACGTGAATCGCTCGGGCACCGATGGCTCGCAGTACTGCGATCTCTCGGCGCCGTTCGTTCAACGTCGACAAGATCGTGGTCAGCATCCCTAGCAGCCCGGCTACGAGTACGAACCCCGATATCACGAACAGCACTTGCTCGATTGTCGAGACCGTCCGCCAGAAATCGGCGAGGGTTGCACCGGGAAGAATGGCTGTCATCGGTTCGTCTGTGTAGTCGTTGATCTCGCGTTGCACGCGGAACGTGAACGCCTTGTTTTCCAACCCGACCATGAACGCAGTAATCGAGGTAGGAGTCAGGTCGAACTTCAGGGCCTGCTCAGCGTCGAGCTGAGCCGCCGACCGCCCCCCGTCGTCCCAATCGAGATGGATGGCCTCGATACCGGACAGTGGCACGTGCACCGTGCGATCGATCGGGGTACCGGTCTTGCCCAAAATCCCGACAACGGTGAACGGCTTGTCGTCATGGTCAGCGAAGTCGGCCGACACCAAACCGTGAGAAAGCACAATCTGATCGCCAACGTTATAGCCGAGGCTTCTGGCAACGTCCGCTCCAAGCACCGTGTCGTACACGCCATCGAATTCTGCACCGGCGTCGAGACGGAGTGCGGTTTCATCGCCATACTTGTAGTACTCAAAATAGTCGGTCGTTGTGCCCATAACCCGAAACCCGCGGTGCGAGTCGCCGAGTGAAATCGGCACGGTCCAAGCCACTTCATCCATCTCTGCCAGCTCTTCGTATGTTTCCCAACTGATATTGTTGGTGGCGTTTCCAACCCGAAAAACGCTGTAAAGCAACAGGTTTACTGGTCCACTACGGGCGCCGACGATGAGGTCCGTTTCCGAAACAGTGTTGAGCAAACTATTCTTTGCTTCCTTATTCGTCTTGTCGACACCGAGCAACAGAGTGACACTGATCGCTATCGAGAACACTGTGAGCAGAAGGTTGACACGCCGAAATCTGGCGCTCTTGAGCGCCAACCGCAGCAAGGTCACGGTGTAATCTCTTGTTTTTCCCGGGCCTCTGTTAGTTCAAGAGTGCGAGTAAACCGTTTCGCAAGCTGGGGATCATGACTAACAAATATGAGGGTGCAATTGCGAGCTTCGACCTGTTCAAAAAGGAGGTCGAGGAATCGGTCTCGATTCTCGGCATCAAGGGCTGAGGTTGGTTCGTCAGCAATAAGAATTTCGGGTCCGCCGATGAGAGCTCTGGCTACGGCAACTCGCTGTTGCTGCCCCACACTCAATTTGCTTACCGGAGCGCTGTGGAGCTCCTGATCGAGGTTTAGCGATTGGAGTAGGTGACGAGCAGATGCCACGACGTGGGAGCCTTCGGTCGCCCGACTTTTCTTGCGTTTGGAGAATGCGCAGGAGAGCGTGACGTTTTCCAGCGTTGTCAGGTATGGCAGTAGGTTGAACTGTTGGAAGACAACGCCAATATGATCGGCACGAAATTGATCTCGTTTGCTAGGCGAGAGCGACGCCAAGTCGGTTCCTAACAGACTAACCTGTCCGCTCGTCGGCAGATTGATGCCGGCCAACAAGTTGAGGAACGTAGTTTTTCCGCTACCACTCGGGCCCCGCACAAAAAGATGCTCACCGGCCCGAAGATTGATTTCGTCCACGTCTACTATGTCGCTCGATTGCCCGGGCCAACGAAACGTGACCTGGTCAACGCAGAGGACAGCCCTCGCTTCCCCCTTCACCTAGTTGAGAGCAAGGGTGGCGGACGACGGAGAAAGTTCTGCTGACGTTTGGCCGGACTCCGAAGCCACCTCCGCATCGATGTCTAGGAGGTCGGGGAATTCACTGAAGAGCCCGGCGGTATCGAGCTGTTCGAGTTGGTCGGGATTTTCGCAGACAAACTCCCATGAGGCTGTTATTTCTGCGTGGCTTCCCTCGAACACAACATCGGTGGTGACTGCACCTGACGATTCACAACCTGCTTCAGGGTTGATCGTCATGATGCTCGGCGACGACAACGCTTCGGTGCGATCCTCGACGATCTCCTTGTCTTCGTCGGTGGTCGCTTCGGTCTCGAAACCGAAGATGTTATTGGTTGGGCTGACCAGATCGATGATCAAGTTGCTTCCACTCGACGCAACTGCCATCTCGGCAGAGCCATGTTCGTGAGCACCTAGCCCACGCGTCTCTCCGCTGTCGTCATGGTCATCGTCGTCATGGTCGTCGCCCTCATGACCTTCGTCGCCTTCGTCATGACCTTCGTCGCCTTCGTCATGATCCTCATCGGTGTCATCACCTTCACCATGATCCTCATCGGCGTCATCGCCGGAATCGACGCTGTCGACAGTTTGACCCTCGGTAGTCGAACTGCTGGCAGCAGTTTCAGTAGAGTCGCTTCCAGATCCGCAGGCCGCAAGGAAAACGAATGCCAAACCGAGAGCAAACATGCGATACATATTCGGCATCGTAGCTCGGACTCTTCGTTCCCAAACTTCGCGCCGGCCTCGACTAGCGACCGGGTTAGCATCTCTCATCCGCTGAACCCGAACCGTAATTTTTCTAGAGACCTTGACGTAGCCGACATGGCCTACCGAGCCGACCGCCTCATGCCGATCCAAAGGGAGGACCGGGAACAACTTACAACCCTGGCAGGGTCAATCTCGGCGTCGTCAACTTCAACTCGTATGTGGTCCGCCACTCACCACGAACACCTCACCTTGCTCTAACGTTTCCCTAACACGTGTGATCTTAGAGTGCGTTGTAACGCGGTTGCCCCAAAAGCCAGGTTGAAAATTCGGTGCGTGAACGCTAGCTGAGCTGGTTTCGTCACTATCAACCCCGTGAACAACTATCGAAATGAGGCTTCATGTTCTTGCATAGATCAAACCCTGTCGCAGCGCTTATCGCTGGCGCTGTGACAGCCTCAATGCTCGTTTTAGCCGTTGGCGCAAACAGGGCGGATGCCTTGGCGGTGGGCGGCCATCACGAAGTGTCCTCTCTGGTGTGCTACAACGACAGGAGCCCTGGCCTGGGGCGCTACATACTTGTTGGAGGGCCAGTCATAGACGACAACGTCGATTCTGGAAACTATGATGATCCTTGCGAAAGGTTTGCCATATACGAAACATTGATAGACGACTACGACGAGAGTCTCCTATACAAAACACTTGCATATTGCAGCAGCAGCGATGACCTCCATCCCACCCTTCCCGACGATAGCCACATGATGGGCTACATGGAAGCATGCTTCAACGGCGTAAGAATTCAGCGACCGGACATCCAATCAATTACCACAAACATCTCCGACATTACTATTCATGCTCAGCAAATCAATGGGCAGATAGTCTACGACGGAACCGAAAAAACCCATCTATGCCTATTCAATAGACACTACGATCCCACCTATAGTGACTATCTTGCAACAGCACCAGTGGGTCAGATCGCAGTTGGGGATAGTTGCACCATAAAAGAGGCTGCTAGCTGAACTCTTATCAGTTCCGGATCTAGGAACGCAAAGCTGGTCGGTTGAGGTGTGCCCGTGCCACATGCCGGACACGCCTCGACCAGCCATCGTTAATGCAAACAACCGTCACCCAGCATCGCTCTCGCCACCCTGTCTTACTCCTCCCGCCAATTCTTGAGTCGAATGACGAACTAGGGCCGGTACTGCATGGCACGACCATGATGTCGTTGCGTCGAAATCGGTCGGCATCGCCATTGATCGACATCGCTTGGCTCAATTGATCAGGTTGTTGTGCAACAAGGTCGACATTGAGCCGTCAATCACTCCTACGAACTTCGACACACCACAATCGGCCATCAAGCTGATACAGGTCGGTCAGCTTGGGAGATTTACCGTGTCTGCCGCCACCGCCTCGGCAGAGTCGCCAACTTGCGTCCATCCCAGGACAACGACCAG
>CALIFY010000028.1 GCA_938021675.1 uncultured Acidimicrobiales bacterium | reverse complement strand
GGGCAGCTCGTTGACCCTGAACGGGTCAACGACTTCATCAACGTCGTGTACACCGACCACGTCCAGGTCGAGACCGAACCGTTCAACCCTGACAACTTCCTCGCCACCGGTGCGGGCCGATGACGAACCGGCGGACCAAGGAATGGGAGGCAGGGATCCGAGCCGACTACTTGGCCGAGTTCCCCGACGCGACCGAGGACGACATCGCTCAAACGATCTACCAGGAATGGGAACAACTCGTCGAGTTCCACGTGACCAGCAACCCCGACCACCGAGACGAAGACGAACTCCCCCTATGACCAACACACCCCAACGAACAAACCCGCTTTGGAACCTCACCGGCATAGAGCTCGACGACCTCACCGAATGGGCCACCACCAACCACACCGACCTGCCGCTCTATGGACGCCTCTACCTGTGGGCAGACACAAACGGCTACCAGATCGACCCGTGGTCAATCGACGACACCGAAGCATTCCGGTGGGTTCGCACCCAGGTAGCTGACCGGATCCTCACCACAGCCATGACCCGGCTCAGGATCACCCAAACGGCGGTTGAGGCTGCTGGTGTTCGAGTGATGCCAGCATGACCAGCAACGACAACCGTTCACACGGCCAGACCACAAACACCGAATCCTCGACACGAGATGTTGGTGGTTTGGTTGGTCATAGTTCGTACCCGGCTACTGGTGGCGATGGCCGGGTGGGGTCGATCGTTCCGACGAGGCCGACGCCGACGACCGTAAGGGTAGGAGGCGGCGAGCCGAGGCCGGAGCGAAGCGACGGCACGGCGCCAGCCGGCCCCTTGGTAGTAATGGGTAACAACTCTGCGGCACACACCGAAACCCACTTAACGAGCGGGTCGAACGAAACGGGTTTGGCTGGTCTTGGTCCGTCGTTGAAACGGCTCCTCGCTGACCGGGCACGAGCCTTAATTGCCGAGACGTGCGGCGATATGGGCGAAGCGGACAAGGTTCGGGCGTGTGGCGTGAACGTCACCGCCGGCCTGTCGGATGTCGCGGTTGAGAAATCACCGCAGGGTCACGCGTTCACGTCGGGTTTGCAGACATGCGGGAGTGTGTGGGCGTGCCCGATCTGTTCGTTCAAGATCCGCACCAAACGAGCCGCCGAACTCGCCACCGCAATAGCGGTTCACAAAGCCAACGGCGGATCGGTCCTGCTGCTCACGTTGACCACGCAGCACAGTCACGGCGAACCGTTGGACGTTGTGTGGGACACCGTGCAGGAATGCTGGGCCTACGTGACATCTCATTCGAGGTATCGGCGGCTTCGGGATCATCACCGCATGGGTTTCGTTCGCTCCACCGAGGTGATGCACGGCCGGAACGGCTGGCACCCGCACCTACACATCCTCCTGTTCGTTGACGGAACCGTGGGGCCGTTCGATCGGCGTGATGAGTACAACAACATCGCTCACGTGTTCCACGAGCTGTGGGTGCATCGCATGAAATCCAAATACGACCGAGACGTCAAATCCAGTATCGGAGTCGATCTCCGACCCGTCAAAACCGACGACGCCGAAGGGGTCGGAACGTACTGCACCAAGGCCGGGTACGAGGTCGCGATGGCCGACGGCAAAGAAGGCCGCACAAGGACCAGCCGGCATCCGTTCGCTCTCGCATATGACGCGGTTGAGACCGGTGACAAAGAATCGATCGATCTGTTTCGTGACTGGGTCAAAGGATCCCATAACCGGCAAATGTGGTCCTGGTCCAAAGGCTTACGTCAAGAACTCGGGCTAGCCAAAGAAAAAACCGACGAAGAGCTCGCGTCCGAAGCCGACGAAACCATCGGCCGGGTCTGCACCATCAGCAAATCCCTGTGGCGCCAGATAGTGATCACCCGTGTCGGGCTACGGGCCAGGTTTCTGGCCGCTCTCGATATCGGCGTAGACGGTCTCGACACAGCGATCGGTGTCCTTGAACACCACGGACTCACCGTGACGGTCGAGCAAAGATCTCCGGGAGACCCGCCAAGACTGGCCGGCCCCGGCGAACAACAACCAACTGCGGGAACATTTCCCGCACCAATCAAAGGAACCAATAACACATGTTTGAAAATCTAGTAATCAGCGAAACCGCGTACGACCTGTTCTTCCAAGAATCAGAACCAGTCTACAAATTCGAACAAGGCGTATTCGGAGACGACCGAACCCAAGAAAGAGACAAAAACACCGGCTACCCGCTGTGGATGGTCCGGGTCACAGCATCAGACGAACGGAACCGAGAAGAACAAGTTCTCGAAGTCCACGTCGCTACACCCGACAAACCCGAAGCCGGGTTCAAAAAGCTGGTGCTCATGCCAAACCTGAGGGTGCAAATGTACTCACGAAAAACAGAGAAAAACATAACCGCCCGCTGGTACGCCGACACATTCACACCCGCCGACGGCACAACATCCAAAACAACAGCAAAAACAACAACAACAAAAACAGCGGCCACAACAACCGCCTAACCAACAGGCCACGGCACCAAGAGCCAACCCCCAACAGGGGTCCTGGGGAGCGACACCCCAGGTGGCCACAAAACAACCACCAGCAACGAAAGGCGAAACCATGTACACCCACCGACCGATCGGACGAGCAATATTCGACTCGCTCCACGACCAAGGACAAATCGGCCAAACACACGAACACGTCCGCGTGTTCACACCCCACGGAAACTTCGACGCATACCAAGTCGACAGCTCGATCAACCCCGACGGAACCGAAAACCTCGGAGTCGGATCATTCCGCATGACCCCAGACATCGCACGAGCATTCGGCGTCCCCGCATTCGAACAACCCAACCACGACCCAACCCAATGACCAAAAAACGAGAACACCTCTACAACAGCCTCTTCGACGGACTCCCCAACCTCGACCAACTCACCCCCGAACAAGCAGGACCCATCTGGAAAGACCTCCACATCGTCCAACAACGATTCAACCAAGACGCACCACAACAATCACTCGAACGCCTCGTCCAAGGCTTCAACAAAACCCACCATCCAGAGGATGCGCATCAGTAATCAACCGACCCGAACAGCCAAACCCGTTTGGCCGAGGTTTCAGACCTCCGTCATCTCAACGAAAGGAGACCATGGCCATGGCCATGAACATCACATCGACAGAAAGGAGCAGGCCGATGCAACGACTTACCTACAGTGTCGAAGAAGTGGCGGAAGTCCTTGGTATCGGAATGACGACTGCCAAGGAACTAATCCGTGTCGGTGACTTGCCTTCGATCAAGATCGGCAGGCGTCGGCTAATCGCTCACGTCGATCTCGAAGTCTTCGTCAACGAACTACGCGAGGCAGCCTGATGAGGGGGAAAGGTGAAGGGTCGATTAGTCGTTCACCTGATGGTTCGGGCTGGATTGCTCGAATAGAGCTCCCTCGCGTCAATGGGCAACGTCGTCGCAAGAAGCTTCGGGCGAAGACACGTGTCGAGGCGCTGAAGCTCCTTCGCCAGATGCAAGACGAGCTGCATACGACGGGCGGCAATTCCGACCATCGCCGCCTTGTCTGCGATGCAGTCGAGACTTACCTTGAACTCCGCCGTCGAGACACCAAGACGTCGGGAGCCTTCGAAGACATCGAGTGGGCTGCTGGCGTCATCAGCAAAGAGTTGGGCGGCTTCCGCCTGATCGATCTCACGGTACTCGACTGTGATCGGCTCTTCGAAAAACGCAAAGAAGGACGCAACGGCGGCCAGCCGATGAGCCGAGGTCGACTGACCAGGGTGCGTCGCACCTTGATTCGTGTGCTGGCCAACGAGGTCAGAGTCGGACGACTCAGTGCCAACGTAGCTGACCTGTCGGTCCTACCGGCTGCCAGACAAGACGAGACCGAACGGCGAGCATTGGAGCCCAACGAATTGGCCTCGATGCTTGAGGCCGCACGTCACGCTCGCCGGATCATCGTCGACCTTTGCGGCCGAAACGGTCTCCGACCAGCCGAAGCTAGGGCGCTGCGATGGGCCGACCTCGATCTCGATGCCTATGAGCTGCATGTTAGGGGTCAACAGGATCGTGGTAACAATCGCACCTCGGTCAAGCGCGCCTACAACGCTGCACGCATCATTCGATTGGACCGAACGACCGTCAGCACACTCAAGGAATGGCGGGAAGATCAAGACAAGATGCGATCCAAGGCTGGGGTAGCGTGGACCGAATACGATCTCGTTGCGTCAACCTCGGTCGGGACCGCCATCGACAGACATAGTCTCGCCAGGTCAATCCGATCATTGTGCAAGAAGACTAAAGTTGACCCGCCGATCACCCCATACGAGCTTCGACACACGGCGATCAGTCATCAAGCGGACGCCGGTCGTTCAGCTTGGGAGATCGCTGATTGGGCAGGAACGTCGGAGGCGATGATCAGTCGTGTGTATCGCCACAAGTTCCGAAGAGTCGCCGATCTAACTCCAGTCGAACATGAAGACGACGACGGTCAGGAAGACGAGCAACCGGGTGCCAAGTGGGATGCCACCTAGTATTTCAGCCGAATCGGGACGGGGTGGAGGCTTTATAGTACCTGGTACTCAAAGCTGGAACACCTAGATTGGAAATAACGAAATTTTGGCGGCGTAAACCACGTCGACAGGGAACGCGACAAGGGATCCCACTCGAGTAACAGAGGAATGGGATCCCTTGCAAATAGCTATGCAGTGACTAAAGGAGATACGAGGCCTCGCAGAGCTTCCCTGAAGCCCAATCTGGAATTTCCGCGATAGCCGGGCCGAATGGGTTAAAAGTAGTGGCGATTTTACCGCTTGCGTAGATCGAAAAGTTCATTATTGGATCTACGGCACTGGAATCTCGCTTAATCTTTTCGACCAACTCATGGTCGCAAGATCCCCCATCCTCTCGAGAATAACATCCTTCGTAAGATGCACCACCAATGACCATCGATTGTTTGAAGTAGAGATCCCCTCCAGAGGCCACACAATCTTCGGCGCAGAACGGCTCACCGCCAGGCTTCTCAAGGTATAGCTCCACGTACCCCGTCACCCGAGCATCGGCGTCTGCTGGGACATAAAAGACCTTTGATCCGGCACTCACGCTCAAACTTACATTGCCCGATGGAGCCACTCGGCTAGGAAGGGAAATCCGTTGACTCTTATGGTCCGGCTGCCACACGACCATCGAACTATCCGAGCCAGTATCTCCCGTATCTGTATCAACGGAATGAGCCTCGAACCTAACTGCGGAGGTTCTTCCTGGCTCCGGCCCATTGTAGTCCCACCCAACAATGCCCTTGACATTAGCGCCTTCAGGGACAAAGAAGGAAACCTGAGTCGGAGGAGTAGGCGAGTTCTCTGAAGCCTCGATTGTGAATCTAGCAACAATCGATTGACACTCAATTGTGCCACCGCCAGCGCCACCGCCACCGCCACCGCCACCGCCACCGCCACCGTTGGGAGCGGTACTCAAGTGCCTGAGTTCTACACCAATACCAACTGGTTCGGAGATTTCAACGATCTTGCAGCCCAGAAACTTGTTCGAGCCCTTCCCAATATTTATTGCGTATAGGCAGACTTCCTGTGACCCAAAGCGGTCTGGCATGAATCTGAAGCCAAAACCTCTGTTCACTCCGGTCCCGTAGTACTTATTCACGTCCGGCCGATATAGGTTTGCCTCGCCAAGATTGAAGCCCTTAACCCCCGGAGCGCCGGCTCGGCCACCCAGGTATGCATGAACGCGAACGTGGTCGTCGAGTTCAGACTTATCAAAGGCCCATCCTTTTACCTGCACGTACCCTGTTGCATCTGAGGAGACCTGCTCAAATCGAGCCACAGGATTAGGAGCTTGAATATTGGTCGTCTTGCAACCTAAGAACTTGTGGGCCCCTTGCCCGATGTTTATTGCATACAAACAGACCTGCTTGTTTCCCGATTCCCGTGGCATGAACGTCTTATTGAAACCTCGGTAGTCCCCGGCAGTCGGATATCGATCACCAACGTCAGACCGACGTAAAGCTGCTTCGCCAAGATTGTAGCCACGCGACCCCGCCTGACCAGCCTGACCGCCGACATAGGCGTGAATCTGCACATTACGCGTCAGATCAGACCAGTCGAAGGCCCAACCTCGAACCTGAACCGACCCATCACTGTTAGAGCGAATGGTGTCATAGTTTCCTATTGGATTAGCTACCGATGCCGCAGCAGGTCCAACAAGAAGCAAAATGAATAGAGATACGAGCGACATGAAGCATGCCCAAGACAGAGTGAACATTTTTCTCATATGCAGAAAATGTAGCCCACGAACCATAGGACCCAGGGGACCAATGCCGACAAGTCTTCCTTTGGGCGAGCAGTTATTGACGGCCCACACGTTGTCGTCGAGTACGTTGGAGGGGGTGGTTTCTGTCGCGATGCTTGGCCCACGGTGGCAGCCATCCGCAACTACGTGGTTTTCTTCCATTGATCTCTAAACCATCAGACCACCGTAACGGGCTCAACTTCGGTGTTTGTGGGCAACAAGCCGGGAGACTACCTCGGACCTTCGTCGGTGTAGTCGTCCGCCCCCGGGTCCGAAGCAGGCCTGATCCGTCGAGCCCAACCTGGTCTGGAGGAATCCTAGGGGTACCAGAATGGGTACCACTTAGCACTTCACCTCTGGTCGGGCGGGGTAAAGTCCCTGGTGGAGGTGTCTGAGTACCTGGTGGGCTCCCCCGCCTTCAAAGCGGGTGAACGATGCGATCCATCGTTGGCGGGTTCGATTCCCGTCCACCTCCGCCAAAGCCCCGCAACACCGACTTGTCGAGGTAGAACTCGGCTCGGTTCGCTGCCGGGTCCGAAGGCTCGGACGTAGCGGCCGGTGTTGACGTCTTCTACCCGACTATTGGACCGGGCCTGCAGTCAGCTGCGCCGCCAACGTCTCTCGATCTACCACGCCACTATTTCCGACGCTGGCAGCGAGGTAATCGGCCGCCTCGACGGGCGATAAGTCCCAGGTCTCAATTAGGCCTCGGCCGACGACATCAAGATAGAGCTGCCCTGACGGATTCGGCTCCGGAGGATCCGCACAGGTGATGGTTACCATCGGCGCCCCGTCGAACGAACCCAGGTACTCGAGCCGGCGATACCACCCTTCATCAGCAACTAGTGACCGATCGGTCTCAAGGGCGTCCAAATCGACCGCATCATCGATGTGCTGCTCGCCTACCACCCACCCGTTTTCCTGGGACCACACATCGGTCAACTGCTCGACGGTAATCAGCCACGCCCGGCCGAACGTGGCACCAGGGTCGACACGGTGTGGATCGACGAAACACACGCCGCCGTTCTCCCAGCGGTGCGCAGACCAACCAAACCCAAGCGGACGGTCGATCCGGACCGGACGGCTAGCCACCGGCAAGGTGGCGTCACGAGAACCCTCTTGGACGGTTCCGGAGCCCGGGATCGGGCCTCCGGTCAGATACGCGTAGAAACGCTGAGACAACAAGTTCGAGCCGTATGCCACATACCAAATGTTGTCTGAACTCTCGGCCACCACAGCGGCCGACGCCTAGACGGCCAGCAGATCGCGGGCGCCGGTATCGGACGACGGGTGCCGCAACTTCGACATAGCCCTCGCCTCGATCTGCCGGATCCGCTCTCGGGTCAGATTGAAGTACTCGCCAACTTCTTCCAACGTGCGAGGCTCACCCCGATCGAGACCGAAGCGAAGTTTCAAGATTTCGCGTTCCCGCTCGTCCAACGGAGCCAACAGCCGGGAAATCTCATCGGGTAGCAGTGCGGTGGCCGCCACCTCGAATGGGGAATCGGCCGACCGATCCTCGACTACATCGCCGAGCTCAGCGTCGCCGTCCTCGCGGAGCGGCTCCGAAAGCGACAGTGGCTCCGCCGCGAACCGCAACGCTTCGGTGACCTTGTCCTCTGGCATTTCGACTTCGGCCGCAAGCTCGGTGAGCGTCGCCGGCCGACCATACTTCAGCTCAAGCCGAGCCCGTGCCTTCTGCAGACGGGCCAGCGTGTCGCCGGCATGCACGGGCAATCGAATCGTGCGGCCAGTATTGGCGATACCGCGAGTTATGGCCTGGCGGATCCACCATGTGGCATAGGTGGAGAACTTGAAACCCTTGCGCCAATCGAACTTTTCGACGGCGTGCATCAGGCCAAGGTTGCCCTCTTGAATCAGATCGAGCAATGGCAGACCCGATGCTTGATATTTCTTAGCGATCGACACCACGAGCCGGAGGTTGGACTGGACGAACGTCCGCTCAGCCTCTCGACCTTTGCGGACGGCCCGGCGAAGTTCACGTTTGCGCGGGACCGTAACCTCGCCTTCGGTTTCCAGCTCCTCGCTCGCCTGCTTACCGCTCTCGATCGCTTGCGCGAGCCGGACCTCGTCTTCCTTGGTCAGCAGCGGGTACTGACCGATATCGGTGAGATACAGCCTGACGAGATCTTCCTCATCCCGCTCGACGCGCTCCTTAGCCAAGGAATCCTGCCTCTCGTCTAATCGGTTGACAACAGGGAAACGACGGATCGTACCCCTGCCTCACGAACCACCTCTAACCGTAAGGCTAGCGAGGCTCGACCGGACTGCGTAATCAAGTGTATTCGCGGACTGGGCCCTTCCATCCTGAAAGTTCCCGTACCGTTTAGGTTGTTCGACTATAGATCACTTCTCGGCAAGGTTGCCGACCTGCTTGAATTGAGCGGCGGTTTACCCATGGGGCCCCTTCACTAGAACGTCACGCAATCTCCCCCGGGACGCCATCGGCTGGTGTCGATGATGGATCGAGCAGCTGGTAGAAAACCATCAACATCTCCGGTGCCAACCTGAGAATCGAGTGAACCTCATTCGACAGAGTCGGCCTCTTCAGCGTCAAACGAGCCGATCGAACCAGGCCCGAGAGCCCCACCGGCGGCAACCATCAGGCTGGAGAGTTTTGCCTGGTGGGCGGCCGCTCGCCCGACATCCTCGTCGGTCTCGATCAAGGACTGAATCAGCATCTCTCCCTCTCGCCACTCCTCCATGTCGTCCTGAAGGCAGAAGTTGAGGCACCGAATCGTCGGCGCATCGGTCATCTGGCTCGTGTTGTTTCGGTGATACGTGTACGCCGCGATGAGATGGGGCAGGAACACCCGGTAGAGCCCAACCAACTTCTCGATCGTCTGATCAGCCGCTTCAGGCTCAACGAGCGCCTCCATGAACCGCTCCATCTCCTGATTCGGCGGATTGGTCAACCGATCGGGAGACATCTCCCGAAATTCCGGTAAGCGTTTGTGCCACAGCTCGGAGTGGAAAGCATGGTGGTAGCAGTGGGTACCGAGCCGAAACTTGATGTCGAGTTCGGGTACGGTGGCCACCCAGGCCCCCATGAGCTCGAACAGCTGCATCTCTATCCACTTGTAGTTCCCGACACGGATGGCCGTCTCTTCGACAGTGAATTTTCCCGGTAGCTCTCGACGGTCCCACGGTGCGAGCGGGGCTCTCGGCTTACTTGGATCAGCCATAGTGCTTGCTGAGCGTACCCTCCACCGACTCGCAGCAGACCGGTCGTCGCCGTAGCGTTTGGTCATGCAGGAGCGAACACAGAGATTGTGGGAAGTTCAGGACCAGCACGTCGGAGATCGTCAACGGCTGTTCACCTCGATAGCCGAAGCGGTCGATGTCGGCGCCGTGCTCTATCCGGGTTCCTACGTCGATCTAGCGCCATCGTTCGTCTGGCCATCGGTGACCTATGTCGATGTCGATCGGCGGGCCCAGCAGTTTTTTGATGACGAAGAATACTCGGGCCCCCTTCGCCTACCTTTTTCAACGAGTCGGCTAACCAGCCGCCACAACGCCCCCGTGAGGTCCCCTGATCCTGGGGTCTCCGACAATGATCCGAGATGAACGTCCGACCGATTACACAACTAGCGAAACGACGTTCGGCCGGCTCGTCGACGGCGGCCACGCCGGCATCCCGATGATCGGCGATGGGGCGCTGTCCCCGCAGGCGCTGGCCCGGTTACGATCGGCGCAGCCCGTACCGCTTCGTCCGCCATCGTTGAAGGATCGTCGGGCGATCGCCGAGTGGCGCCGGTCGATCCATGAAGGTTGGCTTGACGGTGACCCGACCGCGGCGGCGTGTGGCCATGACGACGTGGTTGTTGGCGGTGTCCGCTGCCTCCGAGCCGGCGTTATACCCGCCGCGGGTAGTGATGGAGAGACGAGCCGACCGCTCGTCATCTATTTCCATGGCGGCGGCTACGTGCTGGGCAGCCCCGAAATCGCTCTACCTATCACCGAACGCCTTTCCGCTCATTCCGAGGTGTTGTCCGTCGCCTATCGGCTGGCCCCCGAGTACCCATACCCCGCAGCCATCGACGATGGTCTCCGGGTGTACGAACAGACGGTTGGCCTATCCGGCCGGCCCGTTGTGCTGGCCGGTGACTCCGCAGGGGCCAACATTGCCGTTTCCGTTGCCGCCAAAGCAAACTCTCGAGCACTCCATTCACCAGCCGCGGTGGTGTTACTCAGCCCTCATCTCAGCTTCGAAACTCCCGACGACCGCTCGCCGCTTCGAGACGC
The DNA here is from genome assembly GCA_938021675.1 of uncultured Acidimicrobiales bacterium. Lineage (GTDB taxonomy): Bacteria > Actinomycetota > Acidimicrobiia > Acidimicrobiales > SZUA-35 > JAHELU01. The sequence continues at coordinate 40,043 of CALIFY010000028.1, read as the reverse complement.
AGACCCGATGTCCGATGTGGATGAGACAACGGCGGCCTGGATGCTCGACGCCTACCGAGGAGACCGGCCGAATGACGACGCCAACCTGTCGCCGTTACATGGTGACCTGACAGATTTTCCCCCGGTGCTGGTCCAGGTCGGCTCGTCGGACTCGAGCTTCTCCCATGGAGTTCGGTTTGTCCGTCGAGCCAAAGCCGCCGGTGTTGACGCAACCGTGGATGTCTGGCTCGGCATGTGGCACACCTGGCACTATCACCGAAACCTGCCGGAAGCGGACAACGCCATCGCCGAGGTCGGGACGTTCATCGCGTCGCTTCGAAGCGAACACAACGCCAAAGGGCGGCAACCACCGGACAAGTTGGCGTCGCGGTGTCTCTAGCCTGGTTTGGTGCACGACGCTTGGGTTCTCGATCTCGATGGGGTTATTTGGCTCGGTGATGTACCGATTCCGGGGGCCGCCGATGCGGTTGGCCGGCTCGGCGACAACGGAGCTGAGGTGCTGTTCGTCACCAACATGTCTCGCCTCACGACCTCTGAGCAGGAATCGAAGTTGGCCGGGCACGGCATCGACGCCACCGGTCGGGTCATCACGTCGGCGATGGCGGCCGGACAGTTGATCGAACCGGGCGACCGGGTGGTGGTGGTCGGCGGACCAGGAATCGATGAAGCGGTCATCGGACGCGGCGCCAAGGTTGTCGTAGATGGCCCGGCAGACGCGGTCATCGTCGGCATCGATCCGTTGTTCGACTACGACGAACTCACCCGGGCGATGCTGGCGGTCCGGGGTGGCGCCACGCTCATCGGCACGAACCACGATCCGACCTACCCGACCGCTGATGGCCTGAAACCCGGTGGCGGCGCCGTCGTGGCGGCGATCGCCGCCGCGGCGGAGACCGAACCGACCTTCGCCGGCAAACCCCACGCCGCTGCGGCGACGCTGGTTCGCCAGCGGTTGGGTGACCGGGCACTCATGGTCGGCGACCGGCCCGACAGCGACGGCCGCTTCGCCATGGCCCTCGGGTACGACTTTGGATTGGTTCTGAGCGGGGTCACGTCGGCTGGCGACCTCCCGGTTACCCCGGCCCCGTTTGCCGTCGCCGACGATCTCGCCATCCTGGTGGAGAACGAGCTGGGAAGCTAGAGGATCATCAACCGACCATCAGCGTTCCCGTCGCCGCGTATCGGGTTAGAGCCACCGGTGCCTCCACCGGTTCTATCCCACCCATCGTTCCCGCCGATTCGCCATCATCGATCCGGTTGGTGACGGGTGGCCGTCCGCGGCAGCATTCCTGTAAACGTGTGTCGAGGTTGTTGTGGCGCTGCCCGTTGACCCGGTTCACGGTGTCTGCCCATACCTGCGCCCAGGCATCGGCCTCCGAGCGGAGGCGGCGCGCCGCCATCCCGTCGATTCGGTCGGCGGCGTCGAGCAGGGCTCGGCAGTACGTCAGGACAGCTTCGAGGTCCGCATCGGTCACCGTCATGCGATCGACAGTAGATCGAGCGGTTCATTCCGAGGATGGGGAGCGGTCCCCTAGCCCAACACTTCAGTCCGGTACCGACCGCTACCGAACGACCGATACACGACCCACTACACGACTAGCGGCAGTTGACCGACCAGTGCCACGGCTCGCTCGGCAGGTTACACAGGCCGTACCTATCGGCGTTGTTCTTCAACCACTGGAAGGCCGCGCTCGATCGGGTACCGATAACCCGACCGTTGTAGGTGATATCGATCGCCTTGCCCTGTTCGTGCATGGACGCCCCAGGGCGGGCCGTCGGCGGGCTGCATTGCGAGGCCGGCATGCGCCAAATTGCATACTCGCTGCTTCCACAATGCGAACGACGGAGACGGATCTGGGATTGGTGATCTCGGTATCCCCACCCGGCGAGCACAATGCCGGCCGCCCGAGCATCGGTCAGCATCCGGTCGACATCGCTTGCGATATCGACATGGACCCAGATCCCTTGGACACTGGTGATCTGATCAGCCGACGGATAGCTCACATTCCCCGCCGACGCCGGTGCGGGGTTGCTGCGAGCCCGAGCCAACGCCGCTTGGCGAGCTAGCTCCTTGTTCTTTTCTTCGATACTGGCTGCCAGTTCCTGGTCGCGCTCGGCCAGCACGGCCTGTTCTGACAACCGAGCCTCCAGCCGAGCTTCGGCCTCATCGACCAGTGCCGCTCGTGCATCCCTGGCGGTCTGCAAGGCCAACAGTTCCGCCTCGATCTGAACCCTCAGCTCGGCCGCCTCGGCCGCGGCCGACGCCGCCCGGGCCTCCTCCAATGCCAGGTCCTCTCTGGCCGCCCGAAGCTGCTCGGCCGAATCGACCTCATCTCGGGCCACCGACTCCACCAACGACTGCATTCGGATCGCTTTGTTCGGGTCGACGTTTTCCAACACCGGGGTGCCCCCAACGTTTTGGTCAACAAAGGCGGTCACCGCCCGGTCCGACACCTGGTTTTTTAGTCCCTCGATTTCAGCCACTTTGTTAACGACAGCCTGCGACGCTTCTGCGAACTGTTTCTCGGCGTCGACCAACCGGGCCTCGGCGCTCTTCAGCCGCCCCTCTTGTTGGTTCACCTCTTCGTTGAGCACGGTGAGGGCGTTGGTCAACTCACCGACCTCAGCGGTGCTGGCATCGACTGACTCAGCCTGTACCTCCCGCTCCTTTTTGACCTTGGCCTGCTCCTCGCGGAGCTCCTCAATGTCGTCTTTGAGGTCGCCCGCATCGGACGGCAACGCTGCGGTGGCCACCGACACGGCGACCACGATTCCAAACAGATACCGGCCAGCTTTTGGGCAAAACGAAGAAAGCATGAGAGTCCTACCGCCTCGCCTTCACGCATCGTAGCTGAGGCAACCGCCAGGAGTGGCGGATGGTGCCGAGAGAACTCACCCAGAAGGTAGATTCGGTGGGTGCCCTCATTGCGGATCGCCCTATGCCAGGTCGACGTCATCGTCGGCGCCCTCGACACCAACGTCGACCTCGTGTTGGAAGCGGCCCGCACGGCAGAAGATCAACGATGCGACATCGCGGTGTTCCCGGAGCTGACGATTCCCGGGTACCCACCGGAAGACCTCGTCTACAAACGACGGTTCGTAGAAGAGAACCGGATAGCGGCAGAAAAGGTGGCGGCGGCCAGCCAAGGATGCGCCCTTATCTTCGGCTTCCTCGATGCTGACGACACCTATGACTCGACGTACCCGCCAACGGTCTACAACGCCGCCGCTATCTGCGCCGACGGCCAGATCAAAGGTGTCTACCGCAAACACGCGCTGCCGAACTACGACGTGTTCGACGAGAAGCGGTACTACACCCCTGGAACCGAATACCCGTTGTGGACGATCGCCGGAACGACCATCGGGGTCTCGATCTGTGAAGATATGTGGATCGATGATGGGCCTATACCCATCATGGCCGACGGCGGCGCCCAGATGATCATCAACCTCAACGCCTCGCCGTACCATCAAACCAAGGTGGAAGCCCGCAACGCCATCATGTCGAAGCGGATCGCCGAAACGAACACACCGTTGGCCTACGTCAACCTGGTCGGGGCACAAGATGAGCTGGTGTTCGACGGCGGCTCGGTCGTCCGCGACGCCGACGATCGGCTCGTCGCCCGGGCCGGCCGATTCGTGGAGCACGTCCACGTCGCCGACTTCGCCGTGACCGATCCGAAACCGATCACGCTTCCGGTGATCGATGTCACCACCCGGCCGTCGGTTTCCGTCGTCGGGCTCCCCCCGGTACTCGAACCGGAACTCGAACCGTTGGAGGAGATCTGGCAAGCCCTGGTGCTGGGGGCCCGCGACTACGTCAAAAACAATGGTTTCACCGACGTCTGCTTTGGCCTATCGGGAGGAATCGATTCGGCTGTGACCGCGGCCATCGCCGCCGACGCCCTAGGACCAGAACACGTCCACGCGGTGATGATGCCATCGCGTTTTTCATCGGATCACTCGGTCACCGACTCCGAAAAACTCGCCCAGAACCTGGGAATCAACAGTAGAACCATCGCCATTGAGCCTGCCCACCATGCGTTCCTCGAGATGCTGGCCCCGTCGGTCGGATCGGAGCCGCTGGGGTTGACAGAAGAAAATCTCCAGAGCCGGATTCGGGGGGTCACCCTGATGGCGCTAGCCAACCGGTTCGGTTGGTTGGTGCTGACGACCGGAAACAAAAGCGAACTCGCCGTCGGCTACTCCACCCTCTACGGCGACACCGCCGGCGCATACGCAGTCATCAAAGACGTCTGGAAACTTCAGGTCTACGATCTGGCCAGCCACTACAACCATCGAGCCGGCCGGGAAATCATCCCCGAAGCCATCCTCAAGAAAGCACCGTCGGCCGAGTTGCGACCAGATCAACGAGACGACCAAAGCCTTCCCCCATATGAGGAACTCGATCCGATCCTTATCGAGTTGGTCGAACACAACCGAACGCCATCGGAACTGATCGAGGCCGGGTTCGATAGCGAGACGACGCTGCGACTGGCGCGCCTCATCGACATCGCCGAATTCAAGCGCCGACAAAGCCCCCTAGGAACCAGGGTGACGAAGCGAGCCTTCGGCCGTGACCGCCGGATGCCGATCACCAACGCCTACCGGGGCACCACAACGCGCCGCGGTGACATCGGATAAAAAGAACCGTAGCCCCGGGAGGTGTGAATCCGGGGCTACGGGGCTGGGGTGGGTGTGGGTAGTGATTACTATGCCAAAGAGGGGTTAAGAGCGGGATAAAGCTCCTGGCCGGTTACGAATCAGACCGATTCCTCTGATTCCTCTTCTTCGGGTTGGTCGGTTTCGCCGCCCTTACCGCGGCGGCCTTCGCCTCGTTGCTGGCGACCCTCGCCATCGAACTCCTTGTCGAGGAATTCGTCGATGCGCTCATCGAGTCCTTCTTTTGCCTCTGTCGCCTGCTCCTCGGTAATCTTTTCTTCTTCGACGGCCGAATCGATCCGCTCGATGGCGTTGGCGGCCAGAACCGCAGCAAGATCTTCGACGGGTACATCCTGCTGCTCAGCGATGTCGGCCAACGAGTTGCCTTCGGATAGCGCAACACGAATCTCTTCGGTGTCGAGACCGAGCAGTTCGCTGACCTCCTCGGAACCGCCCTTCAAAAGACCGGCACCGCTGCGACCCTTGCCTTTTTGCCCCTTGCCGCGGCCCTCGCCGTCACCCGGGGTGCGGTTGATCCACTCGTCGACTTTCTCATCGAGACCCTCTCGGATCTCGTCTGCCCGTTCGGCGTCAAGGGTGCCTTCGGCCACCGCTTCATCGAGTCGCAGATTGGCGGCGGCAACGAGGTCGGCTTGGAGGTCCTCGACCGGCACGTCCTGTTCGAGGGCCAAATCGGCCAGGGATTTCCCGGCATCGAGCCCCTCACCAACCTGTTCGGCGGTCAGTCCAAGCGATTCGGTCACTGCGTCTATCCGAGCCCCACGCCGGCCCCACCGGTGGCTTTTGCGATCGTCAGACCCATCTTTGGAACGCTCTTCGACGTTCGCCTCGCCTGAATTGTCGCCTTCGTCGGTTGATTCGGCGGCGGCTAGCCCGATCGGAGAGAACATGGTTCCAAAGGTCACGCCTCCGGCGACAAGCGCCGCCGGAATCGCATAGCGAACCATCTTCGAGGTCGTCATTACAATCACTGCTCCTGAGTTGGTTGATTTGATAACTCCATGATCGGCCCGGTCTGTTATGACTGTGTGATGTCTGGGCCAACACTCCGAGAGGAGATGTTCCCGTGCTAGAACATCAGCGTGATCGTGACCATCATCCGATTCCCGACCGAAGCCGATGCCGACCTCCCCTCAGTAGATGAGGCACGGGCCAGATTCGGGGAAAACGCCAGCTCCTACCTAGGAGTACCGGGATTGCTGTGGAAGGCCTACCTTCTCGGCGATGACCGGCGGACGGTCGGCGGCTGCTATTGGTGGGCCGATCGGACCAGCGCTGAAGAGGCATTCTCCGAACAGTGGCGAGCTGGTGTAACGGCGAAGTACGGGGCACCGCCAAACATCGAGTGGTTCGACGCCCCGGTCGTCGTCGACAACCGGTTCGAAACGGTTCGAGTCGGGGCGCCCCCCACCGATCTGCTGCCAGCCGACATCGGGTGGAAGAGCCCGGGGACGGCCACCGATCCGCAGTGATCCCACCATCGACCGGACCTACCGGCGATCCGGCTATCGCTCCATCTAGCATTGAGCGAATGCCTTCGCGCCGGACAGCCACCTCGAGTTTCGGGAGCGGAAAGCGAGAGAGCCATGATGCATCGGCGTTCTATGCCCGATTCGTTCAACCGGTACTCAGCGACAGCAACGACATTAACCCTCCGCCCTCGATCGACACGCCATGCATCACCGGCGATGCTCGATCGATGGCCGAGTTAGCCGACAACTCGGTGGCGCTGGTCGTCACCTCTCCGCCATACTTCGTCGGCAAAGACTACGAAGATGAGGTCATCCAAGCGGCGAGACGGGCTGACGACACCACAACCACGATCCCGTCCACTTACGCCGACTACCTGACCCTCCTCAACGATGTGTTCGCCGAGTGCCGACGGGTGCTCGAACCGGGAGGACGGATTGCGGTCAACGTGGCCAACCTCGGACGGAAACCCTACCGAAGCCTCTCGTCAGACGTCACCGGCATCTTGGAGGGTCTTGGACTCCTTCTCCGGGGAGAGATTCTGTGGCAAAAAGCACGGGGCACCAGCGGATCATGTGCCTGGGGTTCATTCAAAAGCCCGGCAAATCCGGTGCTGCGGGACACCACCGAACGGGTGATCGTCGCCAGCAAAGGAAGGTTCGATCGAGCAATCAGCTCCGCCGACCGCAAGAAGGCCGGCTTGCCGTGGCGAGCCACGGTATCGAACGATGAATTTCTCGCCGCCACCCTCGACGTGTGGGAACTACCACCGGAAAGTGCCCGTCGGGTCAACCATCCAGCCCCGTTCCCGGTCGATCTTCCCCGCCGGCTCATCGAGCTGTACACATTCGAGGGAGACGTCGTGCTCGACCCGTTCATGGGGTCTGGGACCTCCTTGGTCGCGGCCGTGACTACCGGGCGGATCCCGATCGGGTACGACGTCGATCCCGACTACGTGGAAGCGGCACGGCGGCGCCTCGCCGAGACCGAACCACAAGGCGTTCGACCAGAACTCGCCGATGGCAAACGGGTCCATGACGTTGCCGCTACCGCCCTCCGCAACGCCGGATTCAAGATCATCGCCGGCGAGGATTCCGGACCAAAAGCGCGGGTTGGCAAGAGCGGAGTGGTCTATCCGTTCCTCGTCGAAGCCGACACCGATGAAGGACCGCGCCAGTACTACGTGGACGTGGCCGGCGGGTTTACCAGCTCTCGACCAGGGTTGACCCGCTCCGATGTGGTGTGGAAGGTCCTGGCCCAAGCCCACGTCGCCAACGCCGATGACGACCCGAAACCGGTCATCGTGCTCAGCCCCGAGTTGCCTGGCGCTCGAACCGAAGGCGGGCGTCTTCTCCGGGCGGTAGGCCCGAACGGCCTGTTCGACATACTCAAGTTGTACGACACCGACGATGAGGCCCGACTCGCGCACTACGGGGCTGGCGGCCACCGGCCGATGGCCGGCTTCTGGTCGGCCGACGATGTCGAAACCTATCGATCGAAATAGATATAGAAGCACAAAACCCGGCGTTCCGGCGGGCGAACCCACCGGAACAACCGGGGCTTGGTCAATCCGAACTGGCAGGGGTGGAAGCTGCCGGTAGCTCGGCTGAAGTTGAGATGGCGGCGGCCGAGTTGTTAGGCCAGCGCCTCACAGACGGTGTTGGTAATGAGGGTTGCTACCACGTATGGGTCGGCGTTGGCGTTCGGCCGACGATCCTCGATGTAGCCTTTGCCTTCCTGAGCGACCTGCCACGGAATACGAACCGAGGCGCCGCGATCGGAGACTCCATAGGAGAACTGATCGAATCGCTGGGTCTCGTGCTCACCGGTCAACCGTTCCTCGATACCGATGCCGTAGCCGGCGAGGTGTTGCTCCGGCTTGCCCGGCGCACCGAGAGCCTCAGCAGCGCCGGTCACCGCGTCGTAGTTCTCACGCATCGCCTTCGTCGAGAAGTTGGTGTGCATGCCAGCGCCGTTCCAGTCGCCCTTCATCGGCTTCGGCGAGATCGAAATTTCGACGTTGTGCTTCTCGCCAACCCGGTACAGGAGGTAGCGGGCCATCCAGAGGTGGTCGCCAACGGTCACGGTGTCGGACGGACCGATTTGGAATTCCCACTGGCCGGGCATGACCTCGGCGTTCGTGCCCGAGATCGCCAGGCCGGCCTCGATGCAGAGCGTGGTGTGCTCTTCGACGATCTCGCGACCGGCGATCTTCACCGCGCCAACACCGCAGTAGTACGGGCCTTGTGGCCCAGGGAAACCGTGCGCCGGAAAGCCGTACGGCCATTTGGTGTCGGGGGCGAGCATGGTGAACTCCTGCTCGAGTCCGAACCACGGCTCCTGGTCGCCGTACTTGTCGAGAGCCGCTCTGGCCGGCGCTCTGGTGTTGGTGGGGTGAGCCGACATGTCGGTCGTGAGAAGGGTTTCGCACAACACGAGGATGTTGTCACCGCCCCGGATCGGGTCCGGACAGCTAAACACCGGCTGCAGTACGACGTCGGAGTTGTCTCCAGTCGCCTGATTGGTGCTCGATCCGTCGAAGCCCCAGATGCCTGGCTCTTCACCATCAGCCAAGATCTTGGTCTTTGATCGTACTTCGACCGTGGGCTCAGTGCCGTCGGTCCATATGTATTCAGCTCGATAGGTCATCTTGTGTTCTCCCGACATATTGACGCGTGTGAAGGGTTGGATCGCCCGAGGCGCACCTCGGAAGGGTTTCGGCCCATGGGTGACGACAGTGTCGAGCAGCAAGACCCTACGCCTCATGTAAGCGGCCGGGCCGGTAGACGGCAATAGATCGCGTGTTAACGGCATGTGAATCCATGCGTTCAGAACACGCTGGACCTATCGCTGTGAGGAAAACGGTGTTAGTAATCGAGGGGTGGAACGAGAGCAGGAATATGTCCTTCGGGCAGCCGAGGAACGAAACGTCAAACTGATCCGGCTGTGGTTCACCGATGTTCTCGGCAAGCTGAAGTCGGTGGCGATCTCACCTGTCGAACTCGAAACCGCCTTCGTAGAGGGCGTTCACTTCGATGGATCAGCTATCGACGGGTTCAGTCGGATCCAAGAATCCGACGTGATGGCCAAACCCGACCCATCGACGTTTGAAGTACTGCCGTGGACCGAGGGCGGGACGACGGCCCGCATGTTCTGCGATATCGAGACGCCGAGCGGCCGGCCATTCGATGGCGACCCCCGCCAGGTTCTTCGCCGCAACCTTCTCAAAGCCCAGGCTGACGGACAAATCTTCCAAGTCGCCCCCGAGATGGAATTCTTCTACTTCGCCGAGGGCGAACCTGGCGTTTCCCCCACTCCGCTGGACTCAGGCTCGTACTTCGATCTGACGACGAGCGACGTGGCCTCCGATCTCCGACGTCGTACCATCTCGGTGTTAGAAGCGATGGGCATACCGGTCGAGTACTCGTTCCACGAAGATTCACCCTCCCAGCACGAAATCGACCTTCGCTACACCGACGCCATGTCTATGGCCGATCAGATCATGACGTTCAGGCTGGTCGTCCGTGAGCTGGCGATGGAGCAGGGCCATTACGCATCGTTCATGCCGAAGCCCCTCGAAGGGCTCCAGGGTTCGGGCATGCACCTCCACCTGTCCCTATTCGAAAACGATACCAACATCTTCCATCCCGATCCTTCGACGGCCCAAGGCCAGGTTGGTGAACTTTCACCGGTGGGGCGAAATTTCATGGCCGGTCTGCTGCGGCACGCACCGGAGATCACCGCTGTCACCAACCAGTTGGTCAACTCCTACAAACGTCTCGTCGTCGGCTACGAAGCACCGGTATGGGTCTCGTGGGCCAGGAACAATCGCTCAGCACTCATCCGCGTCCCGCTCACGAAACCCGACAAGACCAGTTCGACCCGGATCGAGTACCGGGCGCCAGACCCCGCCTGCAACCCGTATCTCGCATTCTCGGTCATTCTGGCCGCCGGCAGGGCCGGGATCGAAGGCAACTACGATCTACCGGCCGAGACGACACAGAACCTCTACGAGCTCAGCTCCGAGGAGGTAGCCAAGATGGGCGTCGAACCGGTGCCCCGTTCGCTCGCCGAGGCCATCGATGTGATGGAGAGATCAGAGCTTGTCCACGAGGCTCTCGGGGAACACATCTTCGAATGGTTCCTGCGAAACAAACGAAACGAGTGGGAGAGCTACAAATCCCACGTCAGCCAGTGGGAACTCAAACGGTATTTGCCGAATTGGTGATGACGACTTCGTGACAACACATACCCCGACCTCGCAGAGCCAACTCAGTACACGGGTACCGCACGGACCGAGCCGGTCGTGCGGGTTGACACGACCGCTGATCAGCAGGGAGGATCGCTGATGAGCGCCGCTTCCGAACCATCGTCCGACATGTTCGCTGTGTTCCCAGCAGCGCCGCCGACCGAGCTCGTTCGGTTCCTCGATCTCGGCGGCTACAAGTGGCATGGATCCGACCAGGCAAACGAGATCGTTGTTCAATCGGACGAGACCGGTTCGGACGAAACCGCCGAGGCACCTCCGACATGGGCTGGCGCATTGGTCACCATCGACGAACGACGTGAGGAGGCGTGGCGCTTCTGCCGCGAGCTCCGCAAACGGGACGCACCGATCGAGCCGCTACTCGTACTCCTCGGAGGAGATCGCCTCGACGATCTACAGTCACGAGCCGACCTCTTCGACGACTTCATCATTACCCCGTTTCACCCCCAAGAACTGGAGGCCCGCCTCCAGCACCAACTGTTACGGGCCGGTCGCGGCGTCCGACCAGAGCTGATCACCTATGGGCCGCTCACACTAAACGTCGAGACCTACCAGGCCATGTTCGACGACCGACACCTCGACTTGACCTTCATGGAGTACGAGCTGCTTCGGTTCCTAGCCTCCAGCCCCGGACAGGTCTTCACCAGAGAAACACTGCTCAGCCGGGTCTGGGGCTACGAATATTTTGGCGGTGCTCGCACCGTCGACGTTCACATCCGACGGCTTCGAGCCAAGATGGGTGAAGAACACTCCAGCTTGATCGCCACCGTTCGCGGCGTCGGATACAAGCTCGGTCAGTCTCGGTGGACGGCCGGCGGCGAACACCGCTGACGGTTCACGAACGACTACGGGAAAATACCGCGACGGTCGTACACGTCGGCGATTCGACTTAGGGCGACGACGTACGCCGCTTCGCGCCGACTGCAGTTGAGGTCGCGCCGTCGCTCGACGACCCGGTCGTGAGCCTGCCATACCAGGCCGCGGAGACGATCGTCGACGTCGGCAAACGACCAGGCCCGAGCTGACTTGTTCTGAAGCCACTCGAAGTATGAGACGATGACGCCGCCGGCGTTGGCCAGAATGTCCGGTATCACCTCGATACCGCGTCCAGCTAACACGACCTCCGCATCAGCGGTGGTTGGACCGTTGGCCGCTTCCACCATGACCCGACACCTCAACCGTTCCGCCCGCTCAACGGTGACTTGATTCTCAAGCGCCGCTGGGACGAGGACGTCGACGTCGAGATCCCACAGCTCCTCATCACCAACCGTGTCGGCGCCGGGGAAGCCGTGGATGCCATCGTTCTCACCGACCCAGTGACGGAGCTTGACGACATCGATTCCGGTGGTGTTAACCAGCGTGCCCGTATGGTCGGCAACCCCGACGATCTTGCATCCGGCGGCGGCCGCCAATTCTGCGAAGTTGGCGCCGACATTGCCGAACCCTTGCACCGCCACCGACAGCTCATCCAATCGGATCCCGGTTTCACCACACCAGTGCCGCACGCTATACAACACACCCCGGCCGGTCGCTTCCTCTCGTCCGATGGATCCGCCGACCTCGATCGACTTACCGGTAACGACGCCTTTGACGCTTTGGCGAAACCCGGGAGGAGAAATGTTGGCGTAGGTATCCATCACGATGTCCATCGTGGAACTCGATGTGCCAACATCGGGGGCTGGAATGTCGTGATCGGGTCCGATATTCGAACCGAGGGCGTGGGTGAATCGCCGAACGACGCGACGCATCTCCTCGGTCGAGTAGTCGCCAGGATTGATGGTCACCCCTCCCTTCGCCCCGCCGAAGGGAATCCCGACCAACGCCGTCTTGAACGTCATCCAAGCCGCCAGCGCCTTGACCTCATCGAGATCGACGTCGGGATGGAAGCGAAGTCCACCCTTGAACGGGCCCAAGAGATTGTTGTGCTGGATCCGGTATCCGGTGAAGATCTTCTTCGATCCACCATCGAGCGAGACCGGAAAATTCACGATGATCTCGTTCTTCGGGTGGGAAAGTATCTCCCGATAGCTGGGATTCAGGTCGATCAGCTCAGCCGCTCGCTGAAACTGATCAACCGCCGTCTGGTGCAGGCTCCGTTGCCCGACTCCACTCATGGCTGTGATCCTGTCTCTTCGTTTGTTTTTGTACCGTTCGAAACGATCCGAACGAGCACTCTATTTCACGATACGGGCTTTGGGGTAAGGATTTCGAGTCCGGGGCAAAACGGGCGCAGTACCTCCGGCACCACAACGGAACCGTCGGGCTGCTGGTGGTTCTCGAAAATATTCAGCAAGGTGCGCCCAACGGCACAGGCCGTTCCGTTCAACGTGTGGACCAGCGACACGCCTCCGCCATCTTTGGCATCGGTCTTTACCCTGGTCTTCATCCGTCGGGCCGAGAAGTCGGTGTAGTTCGAGCACGAGGTGACTTCCCGATACCGCTGCTCGGACGGCAACCACACTTCGAGGTCGTACTTTTTGGCCGCCGCGGCGCCGAGATCGCCGGTCGCCACAGTGATGACGCGGTACGGCAGTCCGAGATCGCCAACGATCTCCTCCTGCATTTGACGCAGCAGCTCAAGCTCATCCCAAGACCGGTCGGGATCGGAGTAGATGAACATCTCCACTTTGTCGAACTGATGAACTCGAAACAGACCGCTGCTGTCTTTGCCGTACGTCCCCGCCTCCCGGCGGAAACAACTTGAATATCCGGCGTAGCGAACCGGAAGGTCGGCGGCATCCAACCGTTCGGAACGATGCAACCCGGCCAAGGCCACCTCCGAGGTTCCGATGAGAAAGAGCTCATCGGCCTCCAACGCGTAGACCTGATTTCGGTCGGTGGGGAAAAACCCGGCCAGCTCCATCATCTCCTCGCGGACGAGGACGGGCGTCACTACCGGAATGAAGCCGCGTTCGGCCGTTTTGGCCAAGGTCCACTGGACGAGAGCGAGCTGCAACCGGACAGCGTCACCCATCACGTAGGCGAAGCGGCTGCCCGACATCCTGACGGCCCGTTCGGTATCGACAACACCCAGCAGCTCACCGATGGCGCCGTGATCGAACGCCGGCTCGGGAACACGCTCTCCAACCTCCGCTTCGACGCGGAAGTCGTCCTCGCCACCCTCGGGAACCGATTCGTGGGCCGGGTTCGGGATGGTTAGCGCCAGCTCGTTCCGATCCGTTTCGGCTGCGGCAAGGGCCGTCTCGGCCACGGTGAGGCGGCTCTTCAACTCACCGGCAGCGTCGATTTTTGCTTGCCGTTCATCCGGCTCGGCCCGCCCGATCTCCTTGGACGCAGCGTTCGACTCCGCCCGCAGCGTTTCAGCGGCGACCAATGACGCCCGGTAGCTGTCATCGAGCGCCAGCAGCGAATCTAGCGAGGAGGAATCAACGCCCTTCGCCACCGCTCCTTGGCGGTATCGATCATCGTCCCGCAGTCGTTTGATGTCGATCACGGTCTCGCACACTACCGGAACGACGACCTGGTCGGGGCGTATTTCGGGCCGTCGGTCAGCGACGACTCGGCGGTGACAAATCGTACGAAGGCTGGCGACGTTCAGTAGTTGGTGTCGAGTAGCTCGCTACCGGCGTTGTCACGCTCAGCGTTGTCTCCCAGCAGGTACCCGACGATGGCGGCGACAGCGGTCGTGCTGACCAGGAAACCGATGGGGGTAAGCATCACGATGACCACGATGATGACGATCGGACCAAGATCCATGCAATTACCGTAGCCTTCGGCGATGGTCGCCGGTCAACCGGTGTACGCCCACGCTTCGATCTCGACCACGGCACCGACCGGCAATTGGGCCACCGCCACCGCGGAACGGGCCGGCCGGTGGTCGCCGAACGCCTCAAGGTAGATGTCATTCATCTCTGCGTAGTCGGCCATGTCGGTGAGGAACACGGTGGTTTTGGTGATGGCCGACAGCGATGAGCCCTCGGCTTCAAACAGGGCCGTAAGGTTGGCGAGCGCTTGGCGGAACTGTGGCCCAAGGCCACCGTCGACCAGCGAGCCGTCGGCGATACCGATCTGACCGGACGACACCAGCCATGGCCCGGCCCGGACGATCGGCGTATAGGGGCCAACTGGCGTACTCATTGCGGTCCTCTCGGGTGGTCGAATCGTCGGCGGGCTGTCCATCGAACTGTCAGATGGACTGTCAGATGCACGGCGATGACGCTGATACTACCGGCCAGTCGGGCTGGCGGTCGAGGTGCAGCCAGCCGGCTGCCGCTACCGCGGCGAACACCGCATCTGAGCCGTTGACCGGAAGGTGAAGTCGTGCCGAGACAGAACTCGCTTGATCCAGTTCGACCTCGATCGGCGGGGTATCCATGGCTCGGAGCACGCCGAAACTTCTCACGGTGAGGTCTTGGACCGTCCCGTCCGGGCCGACCGTGAGGGCCTCGCCGGTAAGCCACGACCACGCCATATGGGCCGCCCCGATGCAGTACGAACGGAGCACCGCATCATCCAGTGGCGGTCCGCACCGGACGACCACCTTGATCACGCCGTCCTCGATCGCCGCCTCGGCCTCGGCCCCGTCCGGAGACCGAACCACGCCGACCGCACCTCGCGCTCCGGCCTGGAGCACCACGGCCTCGGCCCAGCCGGCAGCTCGGACCGCAGCCGAGGTCGGTGGGCCGACCACCGACAACTCTTCGACCGTCAACTCGGGAGCGACCAACGCGACGGCCTCAGCGACCCCGGGGGTGGCGGCGACCCGGAGCACACCGGAACCATCGGGCCGTGCCCCTCCAGCCACCGGCGGCCGTTTCGGGGCGTTTCGGGCCACGTCCTCCCGACTGGCGAGCGCCACGACCGCCCGCCCATGTTCGTCGGCCAGTCGGCGAGCTACCGCCCGGACGTCTAACGCCCCGGCCGGCGCCGGACCTTCGACCGGTTTCGCCCCAAAGGCGCCGCCGTTGGCCATCGACGACGTGGGCTCTCCACCGGGGAGGCACCACGACGCGTCCGTTTCCAGGTAGGCCGGGTCGACCCATGTCGTACGGAAAGATGCGGCCCATTCCCCGTCCGGGATCTCGATCGGCCAACCGTGACTGGCCGTGGTGCGCCGGCCCTGAACTTTGCCCACGGCTGCTCGGGCCTCGGTCAACGTCTCGCCGACCACCCACGCCCCGACGCCATCGAACACGGCGACGAGCGCGTCGTCCGGCGCGGTATCGGCAGCAAACCCTCCTCGACCGAGGGCGACGTCGGGCGAAACGTCTTGCCGGCACCGACCCTCGATGGCGGCCCGCTGGGCCGCTTCGGCCAGGTTCCGCTCTCCGGTGACACCGCTACCGCCGGTTACGAACAGTTCGGCGGCTTCTCGGATGGTCTGCCAACCGGTGCATCGGCATAGATGGGCCAGTAACGCCTGGTCGACATCGGCTGTGGAGGGCGCTTCGGCATCGTCGCCCGGACCGGGGACGAGCGGGTCCAACCGCATGATGATTCCCGGTGTGCAAAATCCGCATTGGCTGCCCCCGGCGGCACAGAATGCCTCGGCCCACCGGATTCGACGATCTGGGTCCAGTCCGTCGAGCGTCGTGATCTCTCGTCCTCGGACGCGGCGGGCCGGGGTAACACACGCCACCCTCGGCGCACCGTCGACCAGAACCGTACAACACCCGCATTGCCCTTGGGGGCTACAACCGTCCTTTACCGATGTCACACCAAGCCGTTCCCGGAGAACGGCGAGCAAGCTTTCACCGGCGTCGGGCACCGTAACCGTCTCTCCATCGAGTACGAACTCGATGGAACGGTCGATCGGATCGGTGGCGATATTTGACACACCGGCAGGATATCGACCCCGTGGGTTGGCAGAGGTATGGGCGGTGAGGGATACCGTGAGTCGTTGATGAAGCACGGCACACCAGGGATCGACGGGGTGGATCCTGTCGGGCACAGTCGGCGAGCCTTCTTGTCACGATGCCTCGCGCTGTCCCCCGCTATCGCCGCCCGCACCTCCGTGGCTCGGTTGTTGATCCCGGCCGGTGGTTCTTTGACCAGCGTGGTGGCCGCCTGCGGTGGCGGAGACGACATCGTCACAACGGCCGTTCCGCTCTTTTCCGGCGACCACGTGCTCGTCGCCGGTCGAACTCAGCGGATCCCGCTGGCCCTGGTGGCGGCCGACAACCGTGTGGACGATGACGACAAGACCGCGGCAGACGACGCCCCGATCGAGGTCGCCGTTCGCCGGGGGGACGAACTGATCGAGCGTCTGTCGGTTCCCGGCCACGTCGTTGACCATGATCACGGCGAAGATGCCGCCGAAGACCATCAGCACGCCAATCTATTGCGCTACTACCCGCTGCGGACCACGTTGCCCGACGCCGGCATCTACGACCTCGATATCACGGCGCCACCGGACGGCGACGGCCGATCGGCGTCGGCCACCCTCGCCATCCAAGCCTTCGATCCTTCACAGGTCGGAGTCCCATTGGTCGACTACACCTTTCCGACGATGGTCACCCCGACCGTAGACGATCCGACCGGCGTCGATCTGTTGTGTAGCCGGTTCGAGCCTTGTCCGTTCCACGAGTTGAGCGTTGCCCAAATCCTCGATGACCGACAGCCGATGGCGGTGCTCGTCGCCACCCCGGCGTTCTGTCAAACCGCCTACTGCGGGCCGGTCCTAGAAACGTTGATCGATGCATCAGCCGCTGCGCCGGACGTCGGATTCGTTCATCTCGAGTTCTACGCCAACCCCAACGAGGTCGACGGCAACTTCAACGATCCCCGCATTCGCCTGGCGCCGGCGGTCGAACAGCTCGGGCTGAGGTTCGAACCGTCGCTCTTTCTCGTCGATGCCGATGGCGTCATCGTCGATCGAATCGACAACGTGTTCGATCGGGCCGAGCTCGACGCGGCGCTACAGGCCCTCACAACCGTCTAGCCAAAACCAAAGAACGAACGATCGATTCTCGCAAAGACATCACGGGAATCGACCGCTCGTTCTCACCGCGTTCGAGGAGCATCGCCCAACCCCTCAAACTCGGCACTCGAAGACCGGCGGGAGCCAATCCTCGGGTGTGACCGGTTTATGAAACGAATGCCGCTGAGCGGCATCCGCAAGACAGAGCGGGTGGGCCCGAATCGCCCTGCGAGCCCACCCGCATACTCGGGTCCGAACAAGTCGGACCCGAGGGGCATTCGTCGCCTGCGTTATTGCTGCGGCGGACGAGGGGACGGAGCTTGCCTTCCCTGGCTACCGGTTTGGGCCGAGACGGAATCGTAGAATCCTGGCCAGAACCGGTCACGAGCGGCCCAGATGCCACCGACACCAAACTTGATGATGAGGATGAGGCTGAGGCTGCCGAGGATTGCCGTGGTGAGGCTGTCGACGAGGTCGGCGGCGATCTGGGCCTGATCGAGTGCGGCGAGGCCGAAGATCAACCAGACGGCGATGCCGGCCACGTTGGTGACCAGAGCGCTGTAGGACTGCCCAGCGGTGATACCGCCGACGAGGTCCCGCACCACGTTTGCGACGATGCCGCCAACGACGATGAGTACCAGAGCGACGAGCGCCTTTGGAATCCAGGCGATCAGCTGATCGAACGGCTCATTGAGCGCATCGATGTCAAGGGCGCCGAAGGCGAGCTTGAGCACGAGCAGCATGATCAGGTAATAGAAGACCTTGGCGACGAATCGGCCACTGTCTTTGTAACCGGCACGCTCCAACGGTCCGCCGAGTCCAGCCTGATCGAGGTAGTGGTCCAGGTTGATGGCCCGAAACACCCGCCCGATGATGCGAGATAGGAACCGTGCAACGAACCACCCGATTAACAGGATGGCCAAGAAGCCGATCAGATTCGGGAGGAACCCGAAAAAACTAGTAAAGAAGTCGGTGATTCCATCACCTAAGGAGTCGACCACGTCGATTCCTGTATCTTGTGCAAACATTGATACTCCTTGCTGGAGAGCCGTTGGCTGAACGGACGACATTGTCCCCCATTTGGTCGCGGATTTCTGCGAACCGGTCGAGCTTTCTGTCGGCCGGGGGTTTTTGTTCATGAATTTCGCGACAGGACCGCAACCTGTAGCGTCTAGGACAGGTATGTGCGACAAGCATCGCTTCCATCACCACATGCAACGCCAATGATCACCATTAGCCCCATGCGGCTGAGGTTCGGTGATCTGATTCGGCGTTGGGCTGTTCATCCGGGGGCTGGCAGACCCCTCTCCCGACGCTCCGCCCAGCCCGACGAAGGGGCGGAAAACCCTGAAGAGCTCCACAAACTGGTCGTCGAGCACGGCGACGCCATCTATCGACTAGCGCTTTCGGTCGTTCGTGATCGTGCCTTGGCCGAAGATGTGGCCCAAGAGACGCTGGTAAAGGCGTGGCTGGCCCTCCCGACGTTTCGTGGCGATTCATCGATACGAAGCTGGGTGCTCCGAATCACCCATAACACCGCCATCTCGGTGCTCCGAACCAGGCGGGCGGTCGTTATCGACCCTCACGACATCCCAGAACCGGAAACGAGGCCGGAACGCTCGGTCGAATCCCGGGTCCAGAGCGGTGTGGTCATGGACGAGTTCGTCGATGCCCTCGACACTCTCGACGAACTCTCCCGCAGCATCGTCGTTCTCAGAGAATTGGAGGGATTGGCCTACGACGAGATCGCTGAGGTTCTCGATGTGCCGATGCCGACGGTCAAGACACGCCTGTTGCGGGCCAGGCGAAAACTCGGCTCGGCGCTCAGGGAGTGGACATGAGTCGGAATCTCGCCCAGCTCTTCAACCGGCACCCGAAGCGACGGGCGCTCCAAGCATGGCTGGCCGGAGACACGCCACCACAGGAAGGTGCCGAGCTCGACGCCCACCTTGCATCTTGTCGTCAATGCGCAGCTACCCTGGAAGATCTCGACGCCACCGGCGACTTGGCGATTGGCGATGCGCTAGCTGCTGTACTCGCTCCCCCTACAGGACTTTCGGACCGACTAGAGCGCAAAGTGACTGCAAGACTCGATTCACGGGTAGTGTTCGATGTCGTCTCCGACCTGTTCGGCGCCGGTCTCGAAACGTCGCGTCTACTGCTCACGGAGGAACCGCCAGATGAGTGATTGGATGATCGTCGTAATCGCCGTGGTTTGCGGCCTGGTCATCGGCCTTGTTGCCTCTCGACTAGTCCATAGCCTCGTCGGGGCGCCCAGTCGACCAGAGCCGATCCAACAAGCGGCTAAGCCGCTGGCCAGTCTGGCTTTGGCTATCGGCATTGTCGGCGGCCTGGTCGTCGGTCTTGGGATTCTCCAGCCCGCAGCGATCGATCAGCTCCGCACCGACGCGGTGGCATTCATTCCCAAACTGATGACGGCAGCGATCATTATCATCGCCGCCAACGTGTTGTCGTCGTTCGCGGCCGCCGCATTGGCCGGGGCGATGTCGCGGATGCCAACCCATGTCCAGCGTCAGGTCATGGCCGCGGTGAAGGCCACCATCGTGGCACTTGCCGTTCTGTTGGCCGTAAGCCAGCTGGGGATCGACACCGCAGTCGTCAACCTTGGGGTGGCAGCCATTTTCTTCGGGGTGGCAGCCAGCCTGACCTTGTTGGTCGGGCTCGGGGGCCACAACGTCGCTCGCGAAGTGGCATCGACTCGGGCGGTCAAGCGATTGATCAACCAAGGAGACACCATTCACCTCCCCGGCGTGACGGGGATGGTCAAAGCGGTACATCCAACAGCGATTGAGGTTTCCGCCACCAGCGGTCAAGTCGTGTTGGTGCCGTCGTCTCGTTTGCTGAATGAAACGGTGTCGATCAACCGGGCTGAGCAACCGTCGACCGACCCCTCACCCTTGAGCTAGATCGATTCACTGGTCGGTGCGGTTCCGACCTCCTTCCTACCGGACGATTCATTCCCGCATAGCCAACGGTCACCCGGCGGAAGTAACGAACGGCTGAGGTCGTAGAGTCGGTGCGTCATGCAGGTACCGGTACGGCTTACCGCTCTCGTCCGCCCATCGGTTCCAGTCGGGGTGCTTCTGGCATCCGGCTTCAGCGCGGTGGTGCTCAGCGCCACACCGTTCCTGCTCGATCTCGTCTCGGATCACTACCGTTTGGGGCGGTCCACGGCGGCCCTGATCGGTGCGTCGCAGCTGTCTGGTTTCATGGTCGGCTCCTGGGGTGCCGGCCGGTGGCTCCGCCCCAGACGCCGATTCTTTGTCGCCGCGCTCGTCGCCGCCATGGTCGCCAACCTGGGGTCGGCGCTATTGCCGCCGTTCGCGGCGCTGGTAGCGCTGCGTTTGGTCAGTGGTGTCGCGCTCGGGGTATTGACGTGGCTGGCCTGGGTGCGCGTGTTCGGCGAGAAACGAGGCATGGCGGATATTGCCGTAATGGGGCCGCTGACCGGCGTGTTCGCCGGACCGCTGATCGCCGTTGTCGGTGGATCGAGCGGGGCGGCCGGCCTCTTCGGACTGCTCGGCGTGTGCGCCGTGATCCCGCTGCTCCGCAACCGGGATGCCACCATAAACGGCACCGATGCGATGCCGACCGATCGGCGACGGACCCGCCCGGTACCGGCGGCAGCGGTCATCCTGATAGCGCTCGGCCTGTTCACCCTGGGCGGATCGGCCGTATTTTCCCATGCGGTGGTGTTGGGCACAGAACGTACAGGGCTGTCGATTGGTGTGATCGGCATGCTGTTCAGCGGAAACGCCATTGCCAGTATCCCAGCGACACGATGGCCGTGGTCCAGAGGTTGGCCTGGTCCGTGGATCGCGGCCACCGGAATTTGTGCCGTCGTGCTGGCGACGGCCACCTCTCCGATGGTGTTCGGGGCCGCGGTTGTGCTTTGGGGATTCTTTTTCTGGATGGCGACACCGGCGGCGTTTACCGTCCTGGCCGAACGGTCGGCCCACCCCGGTGATCGGGCCGGCGACGCCCAGGCGGTGATGGCGGGCGGGCGAGTTGTCGGCCCGCTGCTCGGCGGGCTTGTGCTCGATCGGTTGGGAACCACCGAATTGGGTCTTGTCGGCGGCTCCATCATGGTGGCCGCGGCCAGCGTCGTGTTTGTTGTCCGAGCCGTCGCCGAGCCTCGTCCGCCGAAGGCGAACCGGATGGGGAGCCCCTGACCCCATGGTGTGGGTCGGGTGACTTACCCGTTGTCGGCGGCGTCGAAATCGGCGAGTGCATCATCCATGAGGTCGAGCATGCGAGCCGTGCAACCGGCCATTTCGACCGGGGGTGCAATATCCGAGACGATACGTTCGGCGGCTGCGGTGAACGCTTCGCTCGCCGGGTTGGCCGGCCCGTCGCTCAGGACCACCGGGCGGCCAATATCGCCTCCGGCGGCTACCGCAGGCTCGATTGGGATGGAGGCGATGAGCGGAACACCGGCCTCGGAAGCTAACGCCTCTCCTCCTCCGGAGCCAAATAGGGCGTGTTCCGACCCATCGGGGGCGACGAACATGGACATGTTCTCGATGACACCGGCCACTCGGAGGAACGACTTTCGGGCCATCGACACCGCCCTGGCCGCTACCTTTTGGGCGGCGGTCGCTGGGGTGGTCACGATGATGAGTTCGGCCCTGGGAATCATTCTGGCCAGTCCCATGGCGACGTCACCGGTGCCCGGCGGCATGTCGATCAGTACGTAGTCGAGATCATCGGACCAAGCGACGTCTTCCAAGAAGTGCTGGACGGCACGGTTCAGCATCAACCCTCGCCATAGCAACGCCGCCTCTTCGTCTTCGACAAGAAATCCCATCGACACGACATCGAGCCGCCCCTCACCGACCGTCGCCGAGTGAGGTGTGATGGTTGGGCGGCTTCCGTCATCGGTCTTTAGGGCCTCCAGTCGACCCTCGATTCCGAGCATCCGAGGGATAGAAAATCCCCAGATGTCGGCGTCGATTACTCCGACGTTCAGGCCGCGGATCGCGAGGGCGGTCGCCAAGTTCGCGGTGACCGACGACTTCCCGACCCCTCCTTTGCCCGATGCGATGGCCAACACTTTGGCCGTGGCCGGGATGGCGGTGTCCTGTGCTCGGTCGGCGGCGTTTTTCCTGGCGGTGTTCATGGTCGCCGATTTCTCTTCGGCGGTCAGCTCGGTCCAATCGATCGAGGCCGAGGTAACGCCAGGCATCGAGGAAATCCGTCCCAGCGTGTCTTTCTGAATCTGGGCTCGCAACGGGCAACCGGAGGTGGTGAGGGCGATTTTGACCGTCACCGCGCCGGTGTCATCAACCTTGGCCCCTTTTGCCATGCCAAGTTCGACGATGTTGCTGCCGAGTTCTGGATCGATGACGCCACGGAGCACGGCCATGATGTCGTCTTCGGTCGGCCGGTCGTTGACGATCTCAGACATACCCCCAGGTTACCGGCTGGGCACAACCCGCCCCGGCCGCTCATCGATCGAGATCTTGATAGGCACTGAAAGGTGCGTACTGGTTATGACGACCTGTTTGTGCTTTCCTGAAACCACTAGCCATTCATCTCGACCAGACCGATCGACCAGCCAAATCGAACATTTGGAAAATAGACAGAGAGAAGACGCAACATGACGATTGAGACGACAACCACGACGGCTCCGGTCGGTCCACCCGAAGATGTGACCATTCCGGTCGACGATTTGAGCTTGGCCGGCCACCTCCGGATCCCGGCATCGACCGATAGCGGTCCGCTCCCTGCCATCGTGTTCACCGGGCCCTTCACCGGAGTCAAGGAACAGGTTGTCGGCCACTACGCCCAGCAACTGACAGGGCGAGGCTTTGTGACCCTGACCTTCGATCACCGCAACTTCGGCGCCAGCGGCGGGCATCGCCCTCAGCATGAGGACCCTGCGGGCAAGCTCGCCGACCTGGCGGCGGCAACCAGCTTTCTGGCCAATCACCCTGCGGTGGACAAAACCCGGATCGGCTGCGTGGGGGTGTGCATGGGCGGCGGGTACGCCCTCAAACACTCGGCGTTCGACCGTCGAATCAAGGCGTTGGCCGTCGTCGCCGCGGCGTTCAACGACCCCAAGGCGATGCGAGAAGGAATCGGGCCCGATGGATATCGCCAGATGATGGCCGACTTCGCCGACCTGGCGACGGCCGAACAGGCAACCGGCGAGATCGACTACATCAAAGCGGTGTCGGTCACCGAGGGCGAAGATGCAGCGATGCCTGGCGCCGAACCGTACGAATACTACGGCACCGAGCGATCAGCGGCTAAAGGGTGGCGAAACAAGATGACCCGCCTGTCGATCCGTGAGCTGCTCACAACCGATCTGGCCATCGGGGCCGACTTTGTCGGTCCGACGCCAACGCTCATCGTTCATGGCCGGACCGACGATTTCTGCTCCCCGGCCGGGGCACAGGACGCCTTCGACCGAATCGACGGAACCAAGGAACTACTTTGGCTCGACACGACAAACCACATCGATTTGTATGACCAGGCGGCGTATGTCGACCCTGCGGTCGATCGGATCACAGAGTGGATGGCCGAATACCTGTGACCACCGAGGATCCCACCGTGTACCAGTGTCCCGTCGACGCGCCGATCCAGGTGCTTGGCGGCAAGTGGAAGCTGGTGCTGCTGTTCTATCTACTCCAGGAGCCTCGAAGGAACGGCGAACTACGCCGACTCGTCCCCGCCATCACTCAGAAGATGCTCACCCAGCAGTTACGGGAGCTGGAGGCCGACGGACTTGTCACCCGGAAGGTCTTCGAGCAGGTCCCGCCGAAGGTGGTCTACGACATCAACGCCGACGAACGGCGTGAGCTTGAGAAGTTGCTGCAACCACTGTGCGACTGGGGTCTCTACTGGTCGGCTAAGACCGGGGCTCGCATTCTGGCCCTCGAATCCTAAGTTGTGTTGGCCGTGCCGGTGATTCCGGTTGGCCGATCTGAATCGCACGACCGGCGGCGTTCTCGAACCGGTTAGGCCATTTGGACCCTAGGGCCCCATCGGTCTCAAGGAGAGTTGCCTATTCGTCGACATGTCGTTCATCAATCGAGCGGGTCGAGGAGGGAACCGACATGGGAGAAAGACTTTGGGGACCGTTGATCGCGGGCTCGCTGTCGCTGGCCGTGTTGACGTTTTCGCCGACAGCAACGAGTCCGGCCGGTGCCGACGGCTTCGAAACGATCTACGAGGCGGGCCTCGCTTGCCGGGAGACGCTCGTCTACGGCGTCGGGCTCGACGAGACCGGTTCGGGCACGATTATCGTGCCCGAAGGACCGGGCGAGATCGAAGTGGCGTTCCTCAGCTGGCTGGGAACCGACGACATCACACCAAACGACTTGGTCGATGTCAGTCCTCGGGCCGATAGCACGCTGATCGTCAATGGCATCGACGTTGTGGGTGTGCAGCCTTCGGGTGCGGCGGCCGGCAGCGAGATCCACACTGACGAATGGTGGTACGCCTGGAGTGCCGATGTCGGTCCGAGCGGCCTCGGCCTGGTGACAGACCCCGGAGGGGCACGCTATGACATCTCCGGCTGGGATGTCGACCCCGCCCACCCCAACGGACGCAATGGTGCGGCGTTGACCATCGTCTATGCGACTTCGCAGTGCGAGATTCCCCAGACGATCGAAATTTTGAACGGTGTGAATTACTCCTTCGAAGGCGGGGGAAAACCCGCCTCAACAGCCCTACTCGGCCGTATCGATCGTCGCAGCTACGACCTCGCGACGTCGATCACGGTGAGCCACTTCGGGTCCGACAGCGCCTACGACGGTTGCCGGCCCAGCAGCCTTTGGATGAGTGCAGGAGCGGACCCCGAGCCCCCGGAATCGCTCGTGCTCTTCGAGCAGCAGGACAGCGGTTTCGCCGAGCGGAGAAACGGTGGCGCCGAGGTGATACGCAACCCGTTCTTCGGCCCGACTTCAACCTGTGTGCAGACCCTGAATCCGAACGTCGGAGACGAGCTGTATCGGGCGCTCAGCGTCACGCCGACCACCGGCGGTTCCGTGGGTAACGAGATGTCGATCATCGATGTCGATGTGCTGGTTCCGGCCAACTCGGACTGGGTTGCCTTCCAACTCGAGTCGAGCAATCAAGGATTTGGCGAGTCCGGGGCCTGGGGCTCGGCGTTCGCGCTGACATCCCGGCCCGCCACCGGAATCGGCGACTACGTCTGGTTGGATACAAACTCCGATGGGCTCCAGGGCGCTGACGAAAACGGCGTCGGAGACGTCGACGTGACCGTGAGAGAAAGCCCCTCCGGTGACTTGTGGGAAACGACGACGACCGACGAGTTCGGCCGCTACTTCGTCGGCGTCCAGCCCGGTTGCTACACCGTGGAGTTCGAGGCTCCCGCAGGCTACAACTTCACCATTCCTGAGGTCGGCGATGACGACAGTCGCGAGTCGGACGCCATCGTCGGAGCCGATGGCGTCGGCCGGGCCGAAGAGGTTTGCCTCAGCGAGCTTGAGTACAACCTCGACCAGGACGCTGGTCTCGTGAGCCCATCGCCACCGCCACCGCCAACACCACCGGCCGGGGCGGCATCGATTGGAGATCGGGTTTGGTTCGATTCGGATCGCGACGGCCGGCAAACCGATGGTGAGGTCGGCGTGCCGGCCGTGGCGATCACCGCGATCGAAACAACGACCGGTGCGCCGGTTGGGACCACGGCGACCGATGCTGACGGCCACTACTCGATCGATGTTGAGCCCGGCTGCTATGTCGTTGAGTTCCGACCCCCCACCGACCACGCGTTCACAGCCGCCAAGGTCGGCGACGACGATGTGGTGGATTCCGACGCCGTCATCGGTATCGACGGTGTCGGTCGAACCGATGAGGTGTGCGTCGAGGCCGACGGGTTCGACTTCGATCAAGATGCCGGCCTGGTGGCGCCCGACTTGGTCGAGTATTCGGCGCTCGGCGACCTGGTCTGGCACGATGAAAACGAGAACGGCATCCAGGACCCTGATGAGTCGGCCATGCCCGGTGTAACGGTGCTACTGCATACTCCAGAGGAACGAAACGTGGCCGAGACCGTGACCGACGAGAATGGCAACTACCTGTTCGACGGGCTTCAAGGCGGCATTTTTCAGATCGAGTTCGTGTTCGATGCCGGTCTCGAAACGACAACTCTTGGGGATGGATCAAACCCGACGCTCGACAGCGATGGCTCGATCGACGCCGTTGGCCTAACGCCACCCACCGTCCCGGACGGTGACGGTGACAGTGACAGTGAAAGTGACAGCGACAGTGACGGGGAGGACGGCGGCACCGACCAGGCGTCGGACGTGAACGGGGCAACGGTTCAGGTGCTCGGGATCGTTCAGTCCACCCACAGTTCGGCCGCGACCCAATGGATCACTCTCGATCCAGGTGAGGTGAATCTCGACCTGGACCTCGGGCTCTTGGCCCCCACCCCGTCAACCCCACCGACCACCACCCCACCGACTACCACCCCACCGACCACTACCCCGCCGTCGAACCCGCCACCGCCCAGCCTGGCATTCACGGGGGCCGGGAGTGCATCGATTGTCGCCTACGCCGCTGGGCTTGTACTCGTTGGCATGCTTCTGACCAGGCGACCGAGAGCACGGGTTCTGGATCGCCATCCGAGGTCGGAGAGTCGCTGAACCTCCATGGTTCGGGAACCGACGGCATCGCTAGTCTTCCGACATGGCACAAACCAAAGTCAACAAACGGGTGGCGAGAATATTCACCGGGCTCCATGGCTCGGTGTACAAGCTGAGCAAGGGCCGGATCGGAGGAACCAAGACCGAAGGAGCCCACATCGCGGTGCTAACAACTACGGGGCGAAAATCAGGACAACAACGTCAGCGGCCCCTCATCGTTGGCGACCACCCCGATGGCTGGGTGGCAATCGCTTCCTTCAGCGGCCACGACCAGCACCCGGCCTGGTATCTCAATCTCGAAGCGCAGCCGGAGGCCCGGTTGCTGATCGACGGCGTCGACTACGAGATCAAGGCCCGGGTTACCGAGGGCTCCGAGCGGCTTGAACTCTGGGATCAAATGGCTGCCCTCTACCCCGATTACATCGAGTATTCAAAGGTCACCGACCGCGAGATCCCGGTACTGGTCCTAGAACGCGGTAGGGCAGGCTGAGTGCGCCACATCGTCATATGAGAGGGCCGGGTCGGCGTCATCGCCCTCCAATGCCGCAGTTTGGCGTCCGATGAGTAGACTTAGGTGCAAACGTAGGAGGCTCTTGTGATCACCGTAACCGACTCGGCCGCATCCAAAGTTAAGGAACTTCTAGACGAAGAGAGTGACGAATCGCTTGCGCTCCGGGTTGCCGTCCGCCCCGGTGGGTGCTCTGGCTTCAGCTATGAGATGTTTTTCGACGGAGAGATGGCCGACGATGATAAGTCGACCGAGCACGGTGGCGTCCGGGTCGTCGTCGATCCGACCAGCGCGCAACTGCTGACCGGCGCAACACTCGACTATAAAGATGGCCTACAACAAACCGGGTTTTCGATCGACAACCCAAACGCCCAGCGAACCTGCGGTTGCGGTCAGTCGTTCTCGTAGGTCCCGAGCCTCGGCAGGACCGTCGGGCCAAGTTACCGAGCCGTTAGGCCAGGATGCAGAGCCGTTAGGCCAGGTACTTTCCAGCGTTTTCGATTAGTTGCCCGTGCCCTGGAGCGATGGATTTGATGCGGTACGACTTGACCTTCTCCGCTACGGCCTCTTTCACTTTGTCGTTTTCGCATACGTGATCACCGGAGAGCAGGGTGCGTTCCTGTTCCAACACGAAGGAGAACCGGCCGTCGGCGCCGTCGTCGATCGCCACGGCGGTGATCCGAAACTCGGTGGCATCGATCTTGTAGCCGTCGCCTAGTACATCGTCTGCGCCATCGAACCCGGCTGGTGCCACCAGATCAGCCCCTGTTCGTTCTCGAAGCTCCTGGGCTGCTCCTGAGTAGGCCGAATCGGTATCTGTTAACACGATCCACTTGATCCGGTCGCCGCCGCAGCCGCACAACACGTCGAGGTGTCTGGCGTCTCCTGGGCCGGGATCGATGATAACGATCTCGTCAATCCCTATCAGGTACGTGTTGAGCCCGGGCTCGCCGGTTTCGTCTTCACAAGCGATCCGACGGACCAACGGGCTCAGTGCCCTGGCCACACCTGGGGTGATTGGCGGCAACGGTACCGGTTCTTCGATTGTGGTCACGAGGCTCTCCCTTACTTGATTCAGCGCAGTTCTGGTCGTTGACGTGGCGGTTGCGGGTCGGTCGACGAGTCGACCGTTGTAGACGTGACGTCGACGGCCTCCGAGCGGCGTATCGATCGGGATAGGTCCCCGAACGCCGTCGAGTTAGCGGTAGCTGTCGACATGGACCGGTCGAGGCTGTCGGCGACACGTCGGCCGATAGCGGCAGCAACCCGCCCGCTAAACAAGGCCCGGACGGGTGGCAAAAACAGCAGTAACCCGGCGGCTCCGGTCACAAATCCAGGGATCGTGAGGAGTAGGGCGGCCAGCACGACGAGGCCGCGATCGCCTAGTTTTCGTGCGCCGCCTGGGGTGGCGGACGCGACGTCGCCAAGCGACTGGCGGATGAAGTCCTTCGTTGTGCGTACCAACAAGAACGAACCGACTAGTGAGGCAGCGCAGAACGCCAGCAGGAGGGGCAAGACGTCGACTCTGGTGGCAGCCAGAAGGAATCCGCCAATTTCGACGGCGGCTACTCCGCCAGCGATCAGTCCAGACCTCCTGAGCATGGTCTTCCATTCTACCTGCCGCCCCACCCAAGCCGACCGTTCATCTCTGGTTGTCTCGCGATCGGGGATTCTGGCCCTTTTAGAGCCGGGGCGGACGCCGTGAGCGGTCCCCGGTAGTGTGAGGCCGTGGTTCGCCCCCCATCCGTCGATCAATTGGCTCGTTCGCTCGCTGAATCCTCGATCCATGACGATCTTCCCCATCCGTTACTGGTCGAAGTGGCCCGGGACGCGATCGCCGCAGATCGCGTCGAGGGGGCGGCGGAGCTGGCTCGGCGTCGGAGTAGGCGACTTCTGCGTCCGGTCATCAACGGAACCGGCGTGCTACTTCACACCAACCTCGGGCGAGCGCCGCTCGGGTTCGAAAGCGCCGCCAGCTATTCGAACCTCGAGTTGAGTCTTGAGTCGGGTCAGCGAGGCAGCAGGCAGCGGGCTGTCGGGGATCTTCTCGCAACCGCTTGTGGGGCTGAGGCGGCGATGGTGGTCAACAACTGTGCTTCGGCGGTGCTGTTGACCTTGGCCGCGCTCGGCGCCGGTCGGGGGGTGGCGGTCAGCAGAGGCGAGATGGTCGAGATCGGCGGCGGATTCCGCATCCCGGACGTGATGCGTCAGTCGGGGGCCAGGTTGGTCGAGGTCGGTACCACCAATCGTTCCAGGGTCGATGACTACCGCCGAGCGGTCGCCGAAGACGATCTGGCGATGATCCTCAAGGTGCATCAATCGAACTACAAAATTGTCGGGTTCACCGAAGACGCCGATATCGGCGACCTGTCCGATCTCGGCGTGCCGGTGGTCGCCGACATCGGCTCTGGATTGTTGGACGCCACCTGTCCGTGGCTTAGCGGACCGCCCCCGCCATGGCTGGCGGCCGAGCCGGCGGTTCGCCAAACGGTGAAGGCGGGCGCCGCGCTTGTGTTGTTCAGCGGCGACAAATTGTTCGGCGGACCGCAAGCCGGGATCATCGCCGGTTCCCGCCAGCTGGTCGAGACGTGTGCGTCCCACCCGTTGGCCCGAGCGGTCCGTCCCGGCGATCTGGTTCTTGGTGCATTGCAGCAGGTGACCCTCACCTATCTCGACCGTCGCGGCGAGGACATTCCGTTTTGGGCGATGGTGTCGACCCCGGTCGCCGAACTCGACACTCGGGCTCGGGCCATCGCGGCAACGGTCGGCTCGGCGTCGGTCGAGGTGACACCGACCGAGGCCGTCCCCGGCGGCGGTACGTTGCCCACGGTGACGTTCCCGAGCGTCGGGCTTCGGGTTGCCGGCGAGATCGGAGGGCCGTTGCGCGATCGCCACCGGCCGATCATCGCCAGGATCGACGATGGCTCGACGGTCGTCGATCTGCGAACGATCGACCCTGCCGATGATGACGAGGTGGCCAACGGTTTGACCGAGGCGATCGCTTCGATCGGCGCCGAGTCGTGACGGTCGATTCGCCGATTCGTCAACGCCCGCCAGCGGGGGGTGGC
The DNA here is from genome assembly GCA_938021675.1 of uncultured Acidimicrobiales bacterium. Lineage (GTDB taxonomy): Bacteria > Actinomycetota > Acidimicrobiia > Acidimicrobiales > SZUA-35 > JAHELU01. The sequence continues at coordinate 9,529 of CALIFY010000028.1, read as the reverse complement.
CGGTGACCGTCGTCGCTACCGCCGGACATGTCGACCACGGCAAATCGACACTGGTTCTCCGCCTTACCGGCACCGATCCCGACCGTTGGGATGAGGAGAAATCTCGCGGGTTAACGATCGACCTCGGCTTTGCCAACACGATGCTCCCTTCCGGGGTTCCGTTGTCGTTTATCGACGTCCCAGGACACATCCGATTTCTTCGCAACATGTTGTCTGGGGTTGGGGCGGTCGACGGCTGTCTGTTTGTTGTCGCCGCAACCGAAGGGTGGAAACCGCAGTCGGAGGAACACCTTCGGATCCTCGACCTGTTGGGGTTACGTCGAGGGGTGGTGGCGTTGACCAAGATCGACCAGGTCGACGACGATCTGTTCGAGTTGGCCAAGATGGATGTCGAGGAGCACGTCGAGGGGACGTTCCTCGAAGGGGCCGAAATCGTGGGCGTTTCAGCCCCCGAGGCATTGGGAATCGATGAGCTTCGAGCCGCGCTCGACCGGATGGTGGCCGACGTAGACCAGCAGCGCCGAGCGACGGGCGTTCGGTTGTGGATCGATCGTTCCTTCGCTCCTGCCGGTGCTGGCACGGTGGTGACCGGCACGTTGACCGGTGATCGGCTGTCGACCGGCGACGAGTTGACGGTTATTCCCGGACGGCAATCCGTGCGGGTTCGGCGTTTGCAGTCTCATCATGAGGATCTGAACGTCGTCGAACCGGGAAATCGGGTTGCGGTGAATTTGGTTGGTGTCGGCCATACCGAACTTCGGCGGGGGGATGTTTTGGTCGTGGATGATGCTTGGCATCACTCGGCGATCGTCGACGCGTCGTTGTCGGTTCTCGGCGGTCTGTCCCATGCGGTCACTCGACGTGGTGCGTTTGCCGCATATCTGGGGTCGGGTGAGTTCCCGGCTCACGTTCGGGTCCTTCAGGGGAACGGGATCGACCCGGGGGCTGATGGTTTGGTTCGGCTCTATCTCGACAGGCCGGCCCCTCTCCTCCCCGGCGACCGGTACATCCTTCGTGAAAGCGGCCGGAACGAGACGGTCGGCGGCGGCGAAATTCTCGATGTAAGTCCGACGCTTCCGGCTTCGAAGGCGGCGCCAGACCGGTCGGTCGAGCGTGTCGTGGCCGAACGGGGATGGGTCGATGTCGACGTAGTGGTTCGGCTGACCGGCACCCGTGTTGAGCCGACGGTGGGTCGATGGGTGGTGGCGCCCGAGCAGCTCGACGAGTCGAAGGTGACGGTGATGGCCGCCATCGAGGGGGCCGGCGCCCTCGGTCTCGACGTGGCCACGCTCGATGAACGAGAGCGGGCGGTGATCGAACTGTTGGATGATGTCTCTGTCGAGGCCGGACGGGCAACCATCGGCGAGGCCGAGGACCCGCTCGCCGATCATCCGTGGGTGGTGACACTGACCGCCAGTCCGTTTACTCCACCGGGAAGCGACGGCGTCGATCGGGCCGAGCTGCGTGAGCTGGTCCGGCGGGGCACGGTGATCGAACAGGATGGCGTGCACTTCTCTGGCGCGGCGGTCGACCAAGCCGTTCTGCTGATCGGCGGCGCGTTGGCGTCGAAACCGGCGGGACTGACGGTGGCGGAGATTCGGGATGTGTTGGGAACGACACGCAAGTATGTCCTCCCGTTGTTGGCTCATCTCGATGGCACGGGGGTCACCCGCCGCCGAGATGATGTGCGAATTGCCGGCCCTCGGATGCCATCGACCGGCAGCTAGGGCCGGTCGAGGCTTCCGCTAGTTGTTGGCCACGACGAGGACTCGGCGTTCCTTTTCGGTTAGTCCGCCCCAAATTCCATGCTGCTCGCCGATCTCGAACGCATAGCTTCGGCAGTCGAGTTGTACCGGACAGGCGGCACAGATCTCCTTTGCTCGTTGTTCTCGTCGGCGTTTTTCCGTGCGTCGTTCCAATCGCGACGGTGGGAAAAAGATGGCGTTGTTTGGTCCACGACAACTGGCTTGTAGATGCCAGAGTTCGTCGACTCGTTGTGCAGTCACGAAGTACCCCCTCACACCTTCTCGAACACCGGCGACGTACCGGCATTCACTTCGGTAACGAGTTGGTCCGGCCCGTGAGCCGGCCCCCTCGCAGCTTACGCAATTCACCACACGCATCGCCAAAAACAACACGGTGGATGTTTCAAGGCCATAACGCCTTAGCGACGATTTGTCCTCGATGTGGGGCTCGACTTTACGCCTTCATTGCTGTTTTCACAAGGGGTTGGTCAGCTACGTTCGCGATAATCCTTGGCGCCGCCCTCTTCTGGCTCGATTTCGAGCACGAGGCGATCGATACCAACCACGCGGACCTGATCTCCTTGGCGGACGGGGGTGGCTCGATTGGTGATGGCTCGCCATGAGGCGTCGCGGATCTTGACCGTGCCTTCTGGGTCGACGTCGCTGATCGCTTCACCCATCTCCCCGATCATCCATCTCCGACCGATGGTCGGAGTTGAGAAACGTGTTCGAACCATGGAAGGCATGCCGGTGTAGGCGTAGAGGATCGCCCCGACGACGCCGGCCACGAGCGTGACCAGCGACATCGATACGCCGTCGTACAGGAACCAAGTGCCGATCACGAAACACACCAGCCCAAGCACGGTGTAGAGGCGCGGCACGTTCGTCTGAATATCGACGGCGAGAAAGATCAGCGAGGCCAGCAGCAATCCGATGGCCCATTGGCGTGTCGGGAGCACGGCGAGGCCGAACGATCCGAGGGTGAGAAAGCCAGCTCCAATCACCCCTGCCACGCCGACTCCGGCGGTGAACAGTTCGAATACGAGCAAGCTAAGGCCGAGGACGAAGAAAAGATATGCCACCTCGGGACTGCCGACGGTATGGAAAAGCTGTGAGGTCAGCGGAAGGCCGGAGATGATGGCCTGGCTCTTCGGGAGGGTTTGCAATAATCCGTCGTCGTTCAGGCACCTGAAGACTTCGAATCCCTCCAAACCGGCGGCGAACGATCCGATTGGGACGGTGTTCTGGAGGGGGCCGACCGAGACGCCGGCTTGGACGGCCTCGTCGGCGGTCAGGGTGCCGGTCTCGATCCCGGCCGGAGCTGTCGCGAACGGGTCACCCCACTCCGGGGGGAGCCGTCGATCGCCGATTTCACCGATAGTCGAGTTTGGTGTCACGCCGACCAGGTCGGCCACGGTGGCCAACTCGGCGGCACCGCCACGAGCGGTCGAGCCGGCTTGACCAACCCAGAGCCCGATTTGCAATGGGGAGTCGCGGAGACGGCCCGCCAGGTCGAGGTAAACATCGTCGTCGAGCACCGAGCCGTTGCTGTTCATCCACAGAATCACGGCGATGGCGTTCGGGTCGGCTTCGGCAAGGTCGAGCTGATTGAGGACGTGGTCGGCCACCACCGGATCGATCAGGCCTGCCACCTTCACGATCCGAACTCCAGAATTTGAGGCCGGAAGCTCGTCGGGTTCGGCCGGGCACGGTGGAAGGTCGGCGTCGTCGCCTCCAGCGGGCGATTCCGGTCCGGTTTCGGCCTCTGTGCCGACGGCTGTGGCCCCGGCTCCGGGCGCGCTGAACCCATTGAGGGCCAATAAGGCGCCGGTGACGAGCACCGCTGCCAGTAGTCTCCTAAGCAGTGTCCGCTGTCGCAGGCTCCGCTGCCGAATTCTTCGCCGCATCCAATGTCCTCATCGTGGCCGGCAAGGGCGGGGTGGGAAAGACCACCGTAGGGGCAACGATCGGCGTCGCGGCGGCTCAGGCCGGATGTGACACTCTTCTCGTCGAGTTGGAGGGCTACAGCAATCTGGGTGCGCTGGTCGGAATGGGGGCGCTCGGCTACGACGAAGTGGAGATTCCGGTTGAGGTCGGACCGGGCGGCGGACGGCTGCGGGCCAGGCAAATCGAGCCGGACAGCGCGCTGACCGACTACCTCGATAGGGCAGGGATCGGACCGATCACCTCTCGCCTCACCACGGCGGGTGCCATCGATGTTGTCGCCACCGCAGCCCCCGGCATCCGAGATTTGTTGGCTTTGGGTAAGATCCGCCAACTCGAGCAATCCGGCGACGCCGATCTGATCGTCGTCGATGCGCCGGCGGCCGGTCACGCCCTAACGTTCCTGACCGCGGCGGCTGGCCTTTCCGCTTCGACGACGTCTGGACCGATACGGCAGCAGGCCGATCTGGTGCTTGAGATGTTCGCCGACGATCGACGGTGCCAGGTGATGCTGGTGACGCTCCCTGAGGAGACGGCGGTTACCGAGGCGGTGGAGACCGCCTACAGCCTGGAGGAGGAGGTGGGGATCAAACTGGCCCCGGTCGTGATCAACGGCTTGTGGTCCGAGGTCGAGGGTCTGGCCGATGCGGTCGACCGAGCGGGCGCCGCGGCCGACGGAGAGGATAATCGGCTGGTACCGATGGCGGAATTGCGGTTGGCCCGGATGGCGAACCAACGATCGGAAATCGATCGATTGGCGGGCGAGCTGCCGCTGCCCCAGTTCACGCTTCCGTTTTTGTTTCGAAGCGATCTCGGCCTGCCCGAGGTTGAGACGTTGGCCACAGCTGTGTTGGCCCAGGTGCCGCCACAGATGGTTGCGGCCAGCGATACCCCAGCGAAGCCGATCCCGGTCAGCAAGGCTCGGCCGTTGGCCGACGACGAGGCACATCGACCGCTGGTGAACACGATCGGTGACTCTCGGATCGTGCTGTGTCTCGGGTCCGGCGGCGTGGGGAAGACGACCATGTCGGCCGCTCTCGCGGTGGCGTTGGCTCACGGCGGCGAGCGGGTGGTGGTTCTGACCATCGACCCCGCCCGACGGTTGGCGGACGCTCTCGGCCGCCACGGCGAGCTGATGAACGAAGCGACCCTCGTCGAACCGCCCGAGGGGCTCTGGTCCGGGGAGTTGTGGGCCGCGATGCTCGATCCGGCGGCGACGCTGGAGGGAATCGTCCGGGCTGAGGCCGACAGCCCTGAGCGGACCGAACGGATCCTGAACAATCCGTTGTTTCGCAACCTGACCACCTCGTTGTCGGGGACCAGCGAGTACGTGGCGAGCGAACGGCTCCACCAGCTCGCCGGCGACGATCGTTTCGATCGGATCATTGTCGATACTCCACCGTCTCGACATGTCATGGACTTTCTCGATAGCCCCGGCCGGCTGACACGCTTCGTCGACCACCGGCTGTATCGATCGGTGTTGGCCCCTCGTCACCGACTCCTGCGATCGATCAACACCGGCACACAGCTAGTCATCAGGCTGCTGGCACGGCTCGTCGGCGCCGGGTTGGTGGACGATGTCATCGCCTTCTTCTCCGATTTCGAAGGCCTAGACGAGGGATTCAGGAGGCGGGCAGCCGACATCGATGCCCTTCTCTCCGGTCCAGATACCGCCTATGTGCTGGTGACCGCAGCCAAGAAAGAATCGCTTCAAGAAGCGGAATGGATTCTCGGCAACCTCGAACGGCGGGATCGGAGCGCAGACGCCGTCGTTGTCAACCGGAGGCTGGTGGCCGACGAAGCCGATGGTTCCGGCGATGGCCCCCTCCAACGCAACCACCGCGAACTGCGATCCCTGGCTGACGGTGAACGCATCCTCGTCGAACGCCTTCGAGGTACTGTCACCGAGCTGAGTGACCGAAACGGGACGCTACCAACGCTTGTCGAGGTACCGGAACAGGTGACGCCGGTGAGAGATCTCGGCGATCTCGCCCGGCTCTCACAGCTTCTCTGAGAACCGGGAGATCCGCTTGAGAGGGTCAGTCCGATTCGAGCGGATTCTCGCCCTCGAGTAACGCTTCCTCTGCCTCTTCGAGCGATTCGGTGACCGGAACGATCCGGTCAAATCCGGTGGTGTGCAATAGGCGGGTCAACGCGGGGCGTGTGCAGGCGACGGCAACAGCGCCATCGGCCTCGCGAGCCCTGCGAATACCCCCGATGAGCGCGCCAAGGCCGGCCGAGTCCATAAACGGCACCTCGGACAGATCGATCAGGAGCCTGCTGTGACCAGCGAGCTTCGAGAGTGACTCCCGGAACGCGCCGACGGTATAGGCATCAAGTTCGCCAGAGGGTCGACACAACGTATAGGTGTCGTTTTCTTCAACGTGAATTTCGAGCATCGGGATGGATTCTCCCTTTCCGTCGGCGGTGACCGACACTGCGATGTTACCGCCGAATGGACACGGATCTGCCGTCAGCCACGGGCTCGGCGTCGGTTCTCTGTAGTATCGCTGACGTGATCGTTGTATTGCTTGCCACCGATTCCGACGGCCTCTTCGCCGAGGTAGACGCCACGCTGGCCGGCGAAGACTGCGAAGTCCTGCGGGTTCGGTCCGGCGAAGACGTTTTGCCTGCGGTTCAGGCCAAAGATCCGGACCTTTTGATCCTCGACCTCCAGATCGGTCGAATGGGCGGTGTCGCCACCTGCATCGCCGTTCGTCAGGAGGAAGGGGCGGACCGGCTAGAGAAACGGCCGATCGCCTTGTTCCTCGATCGGTCGGCCGATGTGTTCTTGGCCCAAGAAGCCGATGCCGATGGCTGGCTCGTCAAACCGATCGACCCGCTGCGCCTGCGACGGATGACCACCACCTTGTTGGCCGGCGAGCGATCACTCGAAGATGTCGGCATTCACCCGACGGTCGAGCCGATAGACTCCTAGCCTCAGCGGCCGTGGCCGCGGGTGATTGCACGGGTTGTGGCGCAGGTTGGTAGCGCGCCTCGTTCGGGACGAGGAGGTCGGGAGTTCAAATCTCCCCAACCCGACAATGACCGCACCGCCGACGCCGGTCTTCGCAGATGCCAGCTCCGGTGACGGTCGACCAGCGACGTGCTGGACCGGACTACGCTCGCCCGGGTGTATTTCCGCCGCTCTTCGTTCGGCCGCTTCGTTGCGGCTGGACTCATCTGCCTGCTCGTCGCCGCCTCGGTAGTCGGTCGCGCTGAGGCCGCCACGTCGGGACCGGATCCGACCGAACCGGATTTCGCCACGATCGCCAAACTCGACGAGCTCACCGGTGACCACGCTGCCGTCTTTCGCCTCTACCGGGCGTACTTCGGACGCCAGCCCGACGTACCCGGTGCCCTCTATTGGGTCGAACAGCACGATCGATGCCTGTCGCTCACCGCCATCAGCGACCTCTTCGCTGCCAGCGCCGAGTTTGAACGTCGGTATGGGTCGCTCGACGACACCGCCTTCGTAACGCTCGTCTATCGAAACCTACTCGGACGACTCCCCGACAAGACCGGGCAGGCCTATTGGCTCGACCTGCTGCAATCGGGGGGCGCAACCCGGGGCGGAGTTGTACTTCACTTCTCTCTCGCCGCCGAGTTCCGGGCCGCCCATCCGCAGCCGTCGGACGACGTTCCGTCGCGACCATGCCGAGCGGCCGACTCCAAGGCGACGGACCGGTCCGTTGTCATCGCCGCCCCCGGCCCATTCGCGGTAGCGGCCAGCGCTGGTGATTTGGTTCTCGGGGCGCCAGCGATGGCCGTGGAACGGGTTGGTTTTCACCAATCAAGTCACCCCGGCGCGCGTTCACTTCAACCCTTCGGGCCGTTCACCGCCCCCCGGTCGGTCATGGAAAGCCGGGGCCGGGGTACGACACCGACCGGCGCGGCCGATGTCGCCGTCCACCCTTCGGTCCCAATCGTCGCTCCCATCTCAGGCACCGTGGCCAGGGCCGGCGAGTACCGTCTCTATTGTCGCTATACCGACGGGTTCGTAGTGATCAACCCGGCCGGACAACCGGGGTTTGAGGTGAAGGTGCTCCATGTTCGTGGGGTGGCTGTCGAGCCCGGCGACCGGGTCGAAGCCGGTGACCGTATCGCCGCCGGTGCGACGCCATTCCCGTTCCGATCCCAGATCGACGAACTGACCGCCGAACCGTCGTGGCCTCACGTTCATATCGAGGTCGTCGATCTGTCGGTACCACTGAATCGACGTCCCAGTTCTTGCTAATGACCCAACTTCTTTCCGGTTTACCGCTAAGTTGGCTAGCGAATTTGGGCACAGCCTGGGTGGCCATCGTGCGTCTTCATCAATTGGCGAAACTGACCCACGAAGACGCACGGCGACCAACAAACCCTACAAAATTGACCGCCAACCATTTTGGCTAGCAAGCCATTCGAGCGTTGCCAAATTCAGTCTCCTACCTTTTGCAGGCAGTCGGAATTGGGAACATAGTCATACCCGTGCGGGCTGTTGCCCCAATACTCTAGCTGCACACAAGTGGAGCTTTTGGTTGCAATATCCAAATCCGAGGCTTCAATTACTCCAAGAGTACGCGAGCAAGTCCAGTGGGTCTCCCCTGCTATGCCATAGCCAGTACAATCGTGACTGTATGCAAACTGCTGGCCATTCCTACCAAAAGAGCGACAACGGTATTCATCAAAAACTTCTTTGGATAGTATGATCCTTTCTTCGTAAGATTCACTGTATTCAATCGTGCATTGAACGTCTTCATTGCTATTGAATGGAGCGTACGAGGCTCCGGCTGAACCTGAATAAAAGATGCCCAAGGCAGCGGCCACAACCAGGCTGACTGCAAGGGGGTACGTTTTTTTCATAGTAAGGAACCTTTCAGGTATGAAGTAAGCGAAACTGAATCGCTAAGACATAGCTACCCAAGGTCAACTCTGGTCAAACCGAATTGCAGTGTTACTTCTGCCGCATGACCAAAAAACGATTGGCGGATAGTGACGTGCCGGCGAGAGCCAGAGACGGGAACGCCGGCCGACCGATGCGGCCGAGGCAGCGGCCCACCGGCGGCACCAATCGTCGCCCTCACGCAGGCATCGTGGCCACGGCCTCCCGCCGAACCACCCATAGCGTTACGTCAACTTCACTATGGTCGATCTATCGGTGCCACTGAACCGTCGCCCAGTTCCTGCTACTCCGGCCAAGCGGGAACCCAATCAGGGCCCAGACGCGCCAGTGGCTCGGCGGGCGGCGGTCCGTCGAGCCACTAGGCTTCGAGTGAGTATGGCCGTTATGTGTGGCGTTGGCCACAATGCGGGGTGGTTTCCCTAGGCGAGCGCGGGTGTGGCGTTCAGGTTGCAGGAGCTGCTGCCGAGAGTGCTCGGCGGGTGGACCGTTCGACGCGTGGATTGCGGCCTCGGTTGGCCTCGGCAGGGGGGTGCCGGCCGACCGATCGCCTCGGGCCACAATCCACACCCATAAAAGAGTGTTCTCCCCGGTTTTGTCACGCCGTTTCGGAGTTCTTTTTCAAATTTGTGGTGAACGCGTTCCGTCGGGCGTAACCACCGACTTCAACGCACCTGTCGAGTTCCTAATTCCGGCCCACCAACACCACGACGACGGTGACTACGACCACGACTACGACCACGAGGGCCTACGGAATCAGAAAACAGGTTCGGTTCCGCCTCGACTGCTTCGTTAGCCTTCGATGAGTTCGGCGATTGCCGGCTCAAGTTCAATTTTGGAACGCCGCAACGTCCACGCCGTTACCTCATCGTCGGTCGGGGGTCGCCGGTCGAGCGCCCGGTGGACCAATGTCAGTTCGGTACGCGTGCCCGTCCTCCGCCGAAGTTCGTCGCTCTCG
>CALIFY010000027.1 GCA_938021675.1 uncultured Acidimicrobiales bacterium | reverse complement strand
GTACTCGGACATGTCGAGGGTGATCAGCGCCTTGTCGTCTCCGAAGAGGAACTGAGACAACGTCTTGGCCAACTCGGTTTTTCCGACCCCGGTCGGGCCGAGGAAGATAAACGACCCCGACGGACGCTTCGGGTCTTTCAGACCAGCCCTGGTACGGCGAATCGATTGCGAGACCGAGTGGATGGCGTCCTTCTGGCCGATAACTCGCTTGTGGAGCTCGTCCTCCATGCGGAGCAGCTTGGCCGTCTCCTCTTCGGTCAGTTTGTAGACCGGGATCCCGGTCCAAATCGACAAGACCTCGGCGATCGACTCCTCGTTCACCTCATCGAACAGGTCGACCCCGGACGCCTTGATCTCGACTTCCATCTCTTCCTTGCGGGACAGCAGCTCCTTTTCGGAATCGCGGAGACGGCCAGCCTCCTCGAAGTCCTGCCGCTCGACCGCTTCCTTTTTGCTGTCGACGACCTCGGACAGCTCGTTCTCCAGCTCTTTGAACGCCGGAGGGGTGGCCATCCGCTTGATTCTGAGACGAGACCCGGCCTCATCGATGAGGTCGATCGCCTTGTCCGGCAAATGCCGATCCGAAATGTAACGATCGGCCAGGTTGGCCGATGCCACGAGGGCTTGATCGGTAATGGTGACCCGATGGTGCGACTCGTAGCGGTCACGCAGGCCCTTGAGGATCTCGATGGTGTGTTCGACGGTCGGTTCTTCCACCTTGATCGGCTGGAACCGTCGCTCGAGCGCCGCGTCTTTCTCCAGGTGCTTGCGATACTCGTCGAGCGTGGTGGCACCGATGGTCTGCAGTTCACCTCTCGCCAGCATGGGCTTGAGGATCGAGGCGGCGTCTATCGCTCCCTCAGCCGCCCCCGCACCGACGAGCGTGTGCAGCTCGTCGATAAACAAGATGATGTCGCCCCGGGTCTTGATCTCTTTCAAGACCTTCTTGAGCCGCTCCTCGAAGTCGCCCCGATACCGGCTACCAGCCACCAACGCACCAAGATCGAGGGTGTAGAGCTGCTTGCCGTGGAGCGTGTCCGGCACGTCATCGGCGGCGATCTGCTGGGCCAAACCCTCGACGATGGCGGTCTTCCCGACCCCGGGTTCGCCGATCAGCACCGGGTTGTTTTTGGTGCGGCGAGATAACACCTGCATGACCCGTTCCGCCTCACGAGATCGGCCGATCACCGGATCGAGCTTCTTGTCCCGAGCGAGTTGGGTGAGGTTTCGACCGAACTGGTCGAGGATGAGCGACCCCGATGGTGCATCGGAACCCGGACCGCCGGTCGTAGCGGACGTCTTTCCACCCTCGGTCGGAGCGTTCCCTTGGCCGGCTGGCCCGGAATAGCCCGATAGAAGCTGTATCACCTGCTGGCGGACCCGACTCAGATCGGCGCCAAGCTTTACCAGAACCTGAGCCGCCACCCCTTCGCCTTCGCGGATCAGCCCGAGCAAAATGTGCTCGGTGCCGATGTAGTTGTGGCCGAGCTGCAGGGCCTCTCGAAGCGAAAGCTCAAGCACCTTTTTCGCCCGGGGGGTGAACGGGATGTGACCCGACGGTGACGACCCACCTTGCCCGATGATGTCTTCGACCTGGCTTCTCACCGCTTCAAGTGAAATCGACAGCGACTCAAGCGCCTTGGCCGCTACGCCCTCGCCCTCGTGGATAAGCCCGAGCAGTATGTGCTCGGTGCCTATGTAGTTGTGATTCAGTAAGCGCGCTTCCTCTTGGGCCAGGACCACAACTCGGCGGGCTCTGTCGGTAAAGCGTTCAAACATTGAGGTCTCCCAAACTGGGGCTGTGGGTGCGTGTCGATGAGGTGTCGGTGGGCTGCTGAACGATTGCCTTGATTCGTCTGGCCTGCCCGTAGGAACGGAGCGAACGTGTACGAAAACGAACTGTGCTGAACATTTAGTCTACTGGGGCCCAACCAGGTCTACCGGCCAGGACCAACGTTTTGTGACGGTTAGCTTTCGTTGCCGTCAAATGGTTGATGTTGTCGAATTTTATGTTGTCGAATTTGATGTTTTTGCGTTCTTCTGTCGGGTGGTCGGTCTCGGAACACGTAGCTCTGCGTGAGTGATCGGCACGAGAGCGGTGGCCTGTGAGGTTTGTCTCGCCTCTGAAGCCCAAGTGTGCGGCCAGTTACAACAGAACAACCAACCGGGCCCGAATATTCACGCTCGATCGACCCGGTACAGCCCAGTCGGACCGGTATGGCCTACCGTAGGCGATGTGGCTGGAAGTCCCCTGAGTTCGCTAGAAACCTCGGCACACGACAGTTCCCGGATCGAGGCCTGTCTCTTAGAGGCTGTTCAGATCCCGTCAAACGAGTACTTGACCGAGATCGCCTCCCACCTCATCAAGGCCGGAGGGAAACGCCAACGACCCCATTTTTCGGTGGCGGCCGCCGCCACCGGCCTCGCCGATGGGGTCGCCGTCTCCGACGAGGTGATCCGTGGCGGTGTGGCCGTCGAACTCGTCCAAGTCGGCTCGCTCTACCACGACGATGTGATGGACGAGGCACAGATTCGTCGCCAGGTTCAGAGCGTCAACGCCCGATGGGGCAACCTGCGAGCCATCCTGGCCGGCGATTTTCTGCTGGCCAAGGCATCGGAGATCGCCGCCAGCCTCGGAACAGAGGTCGCCGGGCTGTTGGCCAGCACTATCGCCGAGCTCTGCAAGGGTCAGGTGTCCGAACTACAAACCCTGTACGACGTCACCCGAACCGAAGAACAGTATTTCCCGTCGATCGCCGGGAAGACCGCCGCATTATTTTCCGCCGCCACCCGAATCGGGGGCATCGTCGGTGGCCACCAACCGTCGACCATCGACCGCCTTACCGAGTTCGGCCGCCTCTACGGCATGGGCTTCCAAGTCATCGACGACATCCTCGATGTCATCGCCACCGATGAACAGCTCGGCAAGCCGGCCGGCAAAGACATGCTGGAAGGCGTGTACTCGCTGCCGGTGATCCACACGCTGGCCTCGCCAAGCCACGGCCCGAGGCTTCGGAACCTCCTCAAGGACGGGTTGACCGAGGCCGACCGGCACGACGCCATCGAGTGCGTCCGCCTCGGACCGGGGGTGGCATCGGCCCGTCAAGTGGCCGCCGAGTTCGTCGAGCGAGCACAGGCCGAAATCTTGGCCGTATCTTCCAACGCAGCCGCCGAAGCACTGGCCGGCACCGCTGGGCATCTGCTTACATCGGTCCAAGCCGTCGAGGCGGCCTGATCCAAGCTCAGCCGTAGGTCGGCTACCACCGACCGGTTGTCGGGAACGGACCGGGCCATGACGGCGCCGCGTCACGCATAAGTCTCAGGCCGCCTATATCGTCTCGCCCATGGAATCCGACTCTGGTCCGAGCGGCCCGACACAAGAACAACCACCGCCACCCGATCCGACGACGAAAGTGCATGGCCCCCCAAACGCCCCGACCGGCCGTTCCGTCGGCGGCCAAAGCGAAGCGTGGTACAGCGGGCCCCTCCCCATCGAAGCACTGGCTCCCCGGGAGACTATGGGCGCAGCCGTCGGGCGAACCGCGGTCAAAGCGCTCATCGCACTGATCGTGATCAGTGTCGGCCTCTTCGCCATTCCGTTCATGTTTATCCTGCTGGCCGCAGCTATCGGCGGAGCCTCAGGGGCCGCCGTCGATGACGCGCCAACACCCCGCACGGTGATCGCCGGCGAAGGCGAGACCGACGTGACCCTCGTCGCCGTTCCGGTCACCGGGGTGATCCTCGGAGAGGACCGCAACGAGTCGGGCGGACTGTTTTCCGTATTGGACGTCAGCTACGGATACACGATCAAAGAACAGCTGGCAGAACTTGCCGAAGACGAGTCGGTAGACGGGGTCATCCTCGAAGTCGACTCGCCGGGCGGCACCATTTTCGGCTCGCAGGCCATCGCCGACGGGGTTTCCGCCTATCAAGAGGAAACCGGCAAACCGGTCGTCGCCTTCGTGGGTGGCATCAGCGCATCCGGTGGCGTGTACGCCATGGCCGGGGCCGACGAGATCTACGCCGATCACGGCACGCTAGTCGGCAGTATCGGGGTGATCTTTGGCCCATTCACCTTCTACGACGGTGTGGTTGCCACCGATGGCGGCCTCCTCGGTGGCGGCGTCACAACCGAGAACGGCATAACGGTCGAGTTCATGACGGCCGGTCGGAGCAAGGACTTCGGCAACCCCTATCGGGCCATGACCGACGAGGAACAGACCGTGCTTCAGGAAGGGCTGGACGACGCATACGCCGAGTTCGTTTCCCGGGTGAGCGAAGGCCGGGACATTCCAGAGGCCGACATCGAGAAAGACCTCGGCGCCCTGATCTTCGGCGAACAGCAGGCGCTGGCAAACGGGCTGATCGATGGGGTGGCCGATCGGGACGAGACCTACCAGCTAGCGGCGGAAAAGGCCGGTTTGACCGAAGGTCAGACGTTCCGGGTCGAGCGGATCGAGGCGGCCCCTCCAGGGCTTCTCGGCCTCTTCGGAGCCGAAGTCGACGAGCGTACCGGAGGCTCGACCGAGGCAACTCAGGGCCAGGCGACCGTGCCGAACACGACCGCCCTCTGCCTAGGCTCAGGCGCCGTCTTGGCCTATCACGGCGACCCGACCGCGCTCTGCGTCCCCGGCCGCTAGTCGGTCGATCTACCCCAGATGGCCGATCGTGCGACAACTCTGCCGATACTTGGGACCGTCCGAAGCGCTCGGATCTCCCCACCGACACGGCAAGGGTTATTGCGCGGTCTGGTCGTCTACCGATGGGTGACCTGGGGATGGTTCGCCGCCGTCTTCATTTGGGAGGTCATACAACGTAACGGCCGGGGCGCGATCGATCCAAACATCGCCAACCCAGAAGCCGGATTGACCCTCGTCATCGCCGCACTGGCCGGTACTGCCACGGCCACCGTGCTGTTTCGACGGCAACCCGACCTACTGCTCACGCCATGGGCCATCCTCCCGGAATTGGCGCTCGGCGCGTTGCTCCTTATAGCCGACGTCTGGGTCTACGGCTTCGCCAATCACTCCCAGTCGCTGCCATCGGTGTGGGTGGTGGCCGGTGTGTTCACCGTGGCCATCGCCGCCGGGCAACGGCCGGCCGTCATCGCCGGCGCCGGCCTTGGTTTGGCCCGTTACCTTGGCTGGATTCCGTTCGCCGAATCAAACGAAGGCGTCTATTCACTCTCTCGCATCGCCGCCTGGGCCCTGTTGATAATGTCTGGCTGGCTTGCCGGATATCTGCTCACCAAGCTGGAAGAGGCCGACCGCTCCATCTCGGCATACCGAGCCAGAGAAGAAGTCGCGAGGACGCTGCACGACGGAGTGTTGCAAACGTTGGCCGTCATACAGCGACGGAGCGAAGATTCCGAACTCGTCGAACTTGCCCGATCGCAAGAACTGGAGCTTCGCGACTACCTCTTTGGCGGCGCTGAGATCGACGCCGACCTCGCCTCCGGGCTTCGAGCGGCCGCCCGCCGGGCCGAAGACCGATACGGGCTCCGGGTTGAGGTGATAACCGCCCCA
>CALIFY010000026.1 GCA_938021675.1 uncultured Acidimicrobiales bacterium | reverse complement strand
CTCCGACAAAAACATGGAGTCTCGCGGTCAGGGCATCTCCAACATCGCAACCGGGTTCTTCGGTGGCATGGCCGGCTGCGCAATGATCGGCCAGTCGATGATCAACTTCCGATCCGGCGGCAGAACCCGATTGTCCACCCTGGCATCAGGGGTGTTTCTCCTCATACTCATTCTTGGGCTTGGCGATCTTGTTGCCCGCATTCCGATGGCCGCGCTGGTTGCGGTGATGATAATGGTGTCGATCGGAACGTTCGATTGGGCCAGTATCAAACCCGACATGCTCCGCTCAATGCCACGGACCGAGACGGCGGTCATGGTCGCTACGGTCGCCGTCGTAGTCCTTACCCACAATCTGGCCTATGGCGTCGGTGCCGGCGTCGTATTGTCTGCGGTGTTCTTCGTCCGCCACGTTTCTCATGTGGTGCGAGTCACCAGTGTTGTCGATCCAGACAATGTCGAACGACTCTTCGCGGTAAGCGGCGAACTGTTCTTCGCATCAACGAACGATTTGGTTCATGCCTTTGACTACGACGCCGTCAAGGTGGGTCGAGTAGAAATCGACCTCAGCGGCGCCCGTATCTGGGACTCATCGTCGGTTGTTGCCCTCGATGCGGTGGTAACGAAGTTCGCCGAACGAGGAATCGATGCGCATCTCGTCGGGCTCAACCGGCACGCCGAGAGCCTGCACCGCCGAACGACCGGAAAACTTGGTGTCGGCCACTAGACCGAAACCCGATCAGCGGACGTTATTCGAAGAGAGCCGCGTTGACGAGTCGGTGAGGTCGGGAAGTTGGGCCAGGAACGTACGGGCCGATGAATAGCCGGCTTCGGCTAGCTCGGTTGACTGGTCGAACTCGAACGAGCTCTGCCCCGGCGGCGTTGACTGCGGGAGGTGGAGGATCGGGTATTTGCCGGTCAGATCCTCGACAGCATCGGCTCGCTGGTTCCGCAGCATGATCATCGACGCATGGGCGATCGAGCCGACCACTGAGTGGGGAAGGGTGCCGGGCATCGATGCCGGATTCGCATCGAGCACGATCATGCTTCGAGCGCCGGCGGTTATGGCCTGGCGGATCGGCACGTTGGCCGAGACACCTCCGTCGATGTAGAAACAGCCTTGAATTTTCACCGGGGGAAAGATGCCCGGCAATGCTGCACTGGCTTGTAGGGCCGGACTAAGCGGGCCCTGGCGAAGGAGTTTCGGCTTCCCGAGCTGGGCGTCGGTGACTACAACCGCGGTCGAGATCTGTAAGGACTCGATCGTGCGATCCGGTAGGTGCTCGTCGATCAAGGCCGACAGTTTGTCGAGTGAGAACAAGCTCAGGCTGTGTTTGCGGAGACCATTGCGGGCTGCGGTGAACCCTTTCGAGATCTTGAATCGGCCACCGAAGAGCTTCGACCGGTTCATCGAGGCCCACACCTCGGTCAGTTTGTCGGCAGCGCCATCAGGGTCGGCGGCGAAAACGGCTCCATTCAGTGCGCCGACGGAGGACCCGACGACGAGGTCTGGTGTGATGCCCTCTTCGATGAGGGCCCGGATCATGCCGGCTTGGGTAGCCCCGTACGACCCGCCGCCCGACAGGACGAGGGCCAACGGGCGGGGCCACTGGCTTACCGGACTACTAGTTGAGCGATTCAGATTCATTCGAGCGTCCGCCTGAGCGATTGTGGTTTGGGGGGCGTTGCCGATTCGTCGTGTTCGGTCGTCAGGACCAACAGCGTATAGCGCCAGGGGTTTGCCGTCTGCGGCTGACGCCGGTTCGCGATAAATCCACTCTGAGAGAGCCTTCGATGACGGTTGGCTGCTGTCGAGGTAGGTTGATCGCACGTTTGGGAATCGAGAAGGTTTCCGTCGGCCCGCTGGACGCGGGCAGGGGAGGAATGAAGAAGTATGACTGGCTTGAACCGATATTCGTCTCGTATTACCCAGCCTGCAAGCCAAGGGGCATCACAGGCCATGCTGTTCGCCACAGGATTGACCCCCGACGACCTCCAAAAGGCCCAGGTCGGCATCGCTTCGTGCTGGTACGAAGGCAATCCGTGCAACATGCACTTGTCCGACCTCGCCGCTGAGGTTAGGGCTGGGGTGACCGATGCCGACCTCGTCGGGATGCGGTTCAACACGATCGGCGTGTCGGACGGCATCTCGATGGGCACCGATGGCATGTCCTTTTCGCTGCAGAGCCGAGATCTCATCGCCGACTCGATCGAGACTGTGATGGGCGCCCAATGGTACGACGGGCTGATAACCCTGCCGGGCTGCGATAAGAACATGCCTGGCGTAGTGATGGCGATGGGTCGTCTCGACCGGCCAGCCATCATGGTCTACGGCGGTACGATCCAACCAGGATGCGCCGTCATAGGTGGCGAAGAGCAACAGCTCGATGTCGTTTCCGCCTTCCAGAGCTACGGCCAATCGCTCGCCGGGGCGATCACCGAAGCGGACCGAGAAACTATCGTGGCCAATGCCTGCCCGGGAGCCGGTGCCTGCGGTGGGATGTACACCGCAAACACGATGGCTACCGCCATCGAGGTGATGGGCTTGTCGTTGCCGTTCTCATCGTGTACGCCGGCTCTTGACCCGGCAAAGTCGGCCGAATGTGTGGCCGCCGGCCGTGCCATTCGCCATCTGCTGGAACGGAACCTCACGCCTCGCCAGATCGTGACTCGGGCCTCGTTGGAGAACGCCATGGTGGCCACGGTGGCGCTTGGCGGCTCAACGAACGCGGTGCTTCATCTCATCGCTATCGCTCGGGCGTTCGACCTTGAGTTGACCATCGACGATTGGCTAAAGACCAGCAACCGAGTCCCGATGCTGGCTGACCTTAAGCCGTCGGGGCGTTATGTGATGGAAGAGCTTCATCAGGCCGGTGGGGTACCTGCCGTGATGAAGTACTTGTTGGCCGAGGGGTTACTCGACGGCTCGCAGATGACGGTTACCGGATCGACGATCGAAGAGAATCTCGCCGATGTCGACGATCTGGCCGATGGTCAAGACGTTGTCGCCTCCTTGGAGCGCTCGGTGAAAGCTCGCGGTCACATCAGCATTCTGAGAGGAAATCTCGCCCCCGGTGGTGCGGTGGGCAAGATCACCGGCAAGCAGGGTCTGCACTTCGCTGGACCGGCCCGAGTCTTTGACTCCGAAGAAGAGATGCTGACCGGGTTAGAGCAAGGTCGGATCACCTCTGGTGATGTGATCGTCATTCGCTACGAGGGGCCGAAGGGCGGGCCCGGTATGCCCGAGATGCTAACTCCGACCAGCGCCCTGGCTGGCGCCGGGTTCCTCGATGATGTTGCGTTGATTACCGACGGTCGTTTCTCGGGCGGGAGCCACGGGTTCATTATCGGTCACGTCGTTCCCGAAGCTCAAGATGGTGGTCCGATCGCCGTCATCGAGGACGGCGACCTGGTTACCATCGACGATGAGACTCACGAAATTTCGGTTGATGTATCGGACGAGGAGTTGGCCTCCCGGTTAGCGAACTGGGAGATGCCGGACTATAAAGCGGCTAGTGGCACGTTGTGGAAGTACATCAAACTCGTGTCCGATGCGAGCCATGGCTGCATTACCGATTCCTAGTTCTCGTCAAACGGCACGGCATATCGGTAACTGCCTCGACAGTTAACTCGAAAAACGTACTAGCAAACATATTGAGAAATACGTCGATTGCTGTGGGTTAGTAAATGTAGCGCCAGGTGTAGAGGTGATACCCCCTACGCCTGGCGCTACGGGTGAAAACGATCCGTCGATCAATAGCCACAGTCGCTAGTGGTCGCCCAATCGTGTGGTGATGCTCCGGTTCGTTGCCGTTTGGCTTGCCGGCGCGACCTCTTATCGGCTGTTCTTGTTATCGGCTGTTCTTGTTATCGACTGTTCTTGCCCATCGAGAGTACCGCTTCACATGATGGGCCCGATGCTGGTTTGATCGTGGTGTACATCCGGCCAGCGTTCTGGGGGATTGCTAGGCCGTCGAACGAAACCAGCGCTTCATCCGCTGCAGATTGCTCGGCTGAACGTACCTGATCCGAGACGTAGGTTGCCCACACGGGAACCTCTGCCAGGTAACCGTCCTCGGTCAACACGAAGACGTCTTGCAGTTCGCGGGAGTCGTTGCCTTTCTCGACAACAACGTGTGTAACAAAGTCGTCGCCGCCACAGGAGAAGTTCTTTGTGTAATGTTGATAGTCCGCATCTTCGCTAAAAGAGTCAGGTGTATCACTGGCCGCTGAGGCCGATGATACGCCACCCACCAAAAGAAGCGAGCTGGTTGCGATTGCGCCCGCTAGCCCTGAAGCTAGCCGCTTCTTGCTGACATTTTTAATCATGTATATAGCCAATCTTGTTCGCTGACTTTATCTGTCAAAAAAATTACAGTTCAGACACGTGAAATTGTCAAATGGCCGTCCTTACGGGACTCTTAGGTGTTTAGTCATCCAGCGCCTGGCGTGCCGAAAGGCACTTTTAGGCTCTTATGAATTTCTTATATGCCAGTCGTTTCGCTCGGTCTTGTTTGGCTATTTGCCTGCTGTGGTGTCTGTGCTCCAGTGGTCGTCCGGTCGGAATCGGGGGCACGGGATCGACCACCCTCGGCATTCGTTCGAGACCCGCGGCACACTGGTTCCATGACTCGCAAGATCGAAACGGTTGGTGTGCTCGGGTGTGGCACGATGGGTTCGGGTATTGCCGCAGTGGCCGCCGCCGCAGGATGCCGAGTTGTGATGCTCGACGTCACCAACGAGTCGGCAACCGCCGGCTTGGCGGCGATTGAAGACGAAGACCGCGACCGGGTTGAGGTTGGAACCTTTGAGGCCGATCTGGCCAAGTTGGCCGAGGCGGACTGGATCGTCGAGGCGATCGTCGAGGACCTCAGCACCAAGCGCCTGCTGTTCGAACGGGTCGAGGCGGTTCGGTCCGACGGCTCGATCGTCACCACCAACACGTCTGGAATTCCGCTTCGGGACATCATCGAGGGGATGGGGGACCGTCTTGCGGCCGATGCGGCTGTCACCCACTTCTTTAACCCGGCCAAGGTCATGAAGTTGTTCGAAGTCGTCGCCGGCGATGGCACCTCGCCAGATGTCATCGAAACCCTGGCCGACTTTGCCACCAACCGACTGGGTAAAGGAGTGGTGTACGCCAAGGACACCGCCAACTTCATAGGTAACCGCATCGGCTGTTTCTACCTGTTGTCCGCCCTCCACAAAGCGAAGCCGTTTCTCGCCGAGGGGATGACGCAGGAGACCGTCGACGGCGTGCTTGGGCAACCGGTCGGATTACCGCCGACAGGGTTGTACGGGTTGATAGACCTGATTGGGCTCGATGTGCTGGATCTGGTTGCCAGGAACTTGGCGGCAAACCTGCCGGTCGACGATGTGGGGCGGGCCTTCGCCGTCTTGCCCGAGCTGGAGCAACAGATGTTGCAGCGCGGTCAACTCGGTCGGAAGAGTGGTGGCGGGTTCACCAAGGTGACGAAACACGAGGATGGATCTCGAACGAATGAAACGTTCGATCTCGTGACGGAGGATTGGCGTCTTCGCAGCGAGCCCGATCTGGCTGGGGTGCCGTCTGGGCTTGGTGATGTGCTGTTTGCCGACACCGATCATGGTCGGCTCGCGTGGGACGTCTTCGGCGGAGCGCTTCGGTATGCGGCCGGGCTCGTGCCCGAGATAAGCGATGATATTGTCAACATCGACCGAGCGATGCGGTGGGGGTTCAACTGGACGATGGGGCCGTTCGAGTTGCTAGACGTCGTCGGTGCTGATCGGGTCATAGCCAAGATCGAGCACGAGGGCGGCGAGTTGCCGGCCATGCTCGGCGTCCTGGCCGACGTCGGCGCTGCCGGTTTCTACCGTCACGACGGTGCTCAGTTCCTGGGGCGAGACGGAACATGGGGTGACATCGACTAAGCGTCGACGGGGCGACCCCTGGTCGGTCCGATCGCCGAGCGGCTTGGGGGGAATTGAGGCGATGCTTCGTGTCGGTCGGGAGGGCGATCAGCGGCGCTGGTCGAGCTGGTGGGTGCGGGCGATGACTGGGCCCAGTTCGAGGGAGCGGACCGTGAAGTAGGTGATACCCCACCGTTGGCGGGCGGCCAGAAATTGCGCGGCGAGCTCGTCGGCCGTGCCGACAGCAAGGTATGGCGTCGTCAGGGCATCGTTCATGGTCAATCCGTCGGCTCGGTCGACCACTGGGGCCAGTGCTCGTTCGCGGTCGTCGGCCAGTTCGGCTCGTTGTACGAGTGCCGCCAGTTCCAACGGTCCGCGCTCGGTACTGCGTGATTCGCTGGCCTCGGCGATGACGGTCAGTTGTTGGTCGAGGTGAGGTTCGTCCCAGCGGACCGAGTGTTTGTGGCCATCGGGGCCGGTTCGGCCTAGTCCCTGCAAGCCGATCGCATCGGCGTGTGCGGCGGCGTGGGTCAGCAGTCGTTTCCCGTTTCCGCCAACCAGTAGGGGAACTGGTTGGTCGGTGTCGGGGATGTCGGCTCCGACGACCGTGTAGTGGGTGCCGGCAAAATCTGTCGTCATTCCCCTGAGGAGCTGTCCGACTAGCTCCACTGACTCGGTGAGGCGCTTCTTGCGGATCATGGGTTGGTCAAGCTGGATCCCTGTCGCCGCATATTCGGTCGGCGTGTGGCCGGCTCCGATTCCGAGTTCGAAACGTCCGCCGCTCAGCACTTGGAGCGTGGCCGCCTCCCACGCTAGTTGCACCGGATTCCGCATGTCGTTGTTGCACACCATCGTGGCGAGGCCGATGGTCGACGTCGACGCCGCGAGCTGGGCCAACACGAGCATCGGCGAATGGAAGTTTGGTCCGACATGGTCTGGGACCGAGATGACATCGAAGCCGGCCCGCTCCGCCTCGACGCCGATGGTGTTCAGGTCGACGGCCGTGGGGTCAATCTGTAGTCCGAAACGGATTGGGGTCCGGGAAGCGGTCATCAGGCAATCCTGCCTCAGTCTGACCGGAACCGCAACTATTCGGTTGCGTTTCGGGTTTGCTGTTGGTCAGGCGTCGCCCGATGATGACCGTGCAGCGCGTCGTCAGCGGGAGTGGCGCTCAAGAAATTCGTATACCTCGACCATGTCGACGCCGGGGAACTTCGAGAAACTGGGACGTTCCGTCGGCAGCCCGGACAGTACGTGGCTTCGATCACGGGCCGACGGCCAAGCAGCTCCGCGCCACCGCTGACTCTTACTACGGCTCGGTTCCCGGCAGCACGAGGGGCTAGGGCAGCGTGAGACCAGCCGTCGTTCGGTGTCGTGACCTCGAAAATACTTGGCCTGTGATCCATCGGTACCGACCGTGACGGCATGGGGCGGATGGCGATCGACTTCGAGCGAAGTGACGCACCAATAGTCGCCCGATTCGGTCTCGGTCCATTGATAGTGAAGGTCGAAGGCGTCATCGGAGCCGAAGGCCTGACGGGTTCCCCACATGCGACAGAGTCGTTGCCCCTCGACAGTACCGTCTTGTTCGGCCGGTATCGGTACTCCATCGTTTTCGTATGCCTTCCAGATGACACCCTCGTCGTCTGAACGAATGAAATGAAGGGTGATCCCGAGGTGCTCGGTCGCCAAATTGGTTAGTCGGTGGGCCGCCATTTCGTACGAGATGTAGAACACCTCGCGGAGGTCCTCCACGCTGATGTCTCGCCGGTCGTACGCCGCGGTCAAGAAGTTCGTCGCTTCCCGTTCGGGGGCGAGGAGCGAACCGGCGAAGTAGTTGGCCTCCACCCGCTGGCGGACATAGTCGGAGAAATCATCGGAGTCGCGATGGCCGAGCACGAAGTGTCCGAGCGTTTGCAACACCACCGAGCGAGCGGCCCGCGTCGTGAGCTTGTTCCGCTGCGGGATGTAGATCTTACGGGCTCGTTGGTCGGTGATGGACCGGGTTGAGTCCGGCAGGTCTTGGATCCGTTCTATGGTAAAGCCGTAGTGGCCGACGACATCGGTCAGGATTCGTTCCGAGATTGGTCCGCCGTCGTACCCGACGGTCTCCAATACCCGCTGTGTTTCCTGCTCGATGTCTGGGAAGTAGTTATTGCGTTCTCGCATCCAATGCCTGGCTTCTACGTTTGCCTGGCGTTGCTCATCGCCGGGGCGGATGGCCGCCGCCGCCTCTGCTGCCACCATCGCGTCGTACAAGGTGACGAGATGTTCAAGTACTTCGTCCGGCGTGCGAGTCGATGGCTTGAAATGCGAGAGCCCAAGTCCGGCATAGCTGGGGTGGCCTTGGGCCTCCTCGATGGCGATCTCAAGAAAGTCTCGTCTGGTGGCCGGAGCAGGGTCCGTGAGATCGTCCGGGGTGCAGTCGAGGGCCTCGGCTAACGCGTCGACCAACGAAGACCGGGGGTCGTTCAGCCCGTTCTCCAACTGAGAAAGGTAGGACGCTGGACGCCCAACCACCTCTCCCAACGCATCAAGGGTCAAACCGGCCTGGCGACGAAAATGCCTGACACGTTTGCCGAGAACTGGTTGCGGCATACCGAAAGATTAGAATATCTTCGCACTTGCCGAAAGATTGAGCGTTCCACGGCTGGGCACCGATACGAAACTCAGGCCACCTTTGCCCGGTTGAGCCACCAGGTGGTCAAGGCGATCGCTGCCGCCGCCACCGCCAACGGAACCGCATAGCTGCTCCAGACAGCACGATCGTCGAGCGGCAGCTCGACACCGCTTGACCGTGAGAGAATCGAGGTGGCGTAACTGTTGATCGAGAACCGAGCGGCACCAGCCCCGAATCGGGCCACCGCGAACTCCCACACAAAGACGTAGACGAGGCCCCAAAGCAACGCTCGTCTCAAGAGAAGGCCGACCAATACGAACAGCGAGGTATAAGCAAGACCGGCGGTTGCGCTGCCGGCGACCGCACCGAGGATCACATCGGAATCGCCGTTGCTTCCCAATGCGGCCAGGATCGTGCTCGCGATCACCACTGTCGGGACGGCCACGGTGGCGACCGCCATCGTCGCGCCGAGCGCGATCACCAACCGGCTCACCGGCCGGAGCCAGACGTAGACCAAGGTCTCGTCCTCGACCCAGTCGCCAAGCGCGGCGCTGCCAAGTACCAATGGGATGACTGGCAGCAGTAGCCCAAACCCGAGAGCGCTGACGACATTGGCCGCAGAGGAGACCGGATCGTCGGCGCTCGCCCCCGTCGCCGCACCGACAAGGATGCAGAGACCGAAGGAGGCGGCGAAGAGCGCCAGTCGACCTCGGGTGATCTGATGGCGAAGCACCAGCCGATAGATGGCGGCCAGCGCCCCTGGGGTAACGGGCTTCGTCGGTGTCATGGCGGTTCCGGCATTGGCCAAGACGGGCTGTGTCACGTTGGTCATTGTGCTCGTCTCTCTGATCTGTGGCGGGTGGTGGAACTGTGAATGGTCATGCGCCCGGTCCAACCAGGTAACGGAACACGCTTTCTAGATCGTCGTCTAGGGGGCTCAAGTCCTCGATGCGGATGTCGGCTTGGCGGCAAATCGCTGGCAACGTGCGTCGGAATCTCGATGCGTCGGTAGTGGTGATTTCCATCACCCGGTCCCCGGTCAGTTCGCAGCTGGTGATCAGGCCGTTGGCGATAAGTGCGGCGGCGGCTGCTCTCGGGTTCGAGCATCCGACTCGGTAGGACAATGGCTGGTCATTCATTAGCGCCCGGATCGCCCGGAAGTCACCTTGGGCCGCTAATCGACCTTTGGCGATTACCAGCACCCGCCGTCCCACCCGTTCGACCTCATCGAGCACGTGGCTGCTGACGAGTACCGTTCGGCCCTGAGCCCCGAGTGAATGGAACAGATTGATCATCTGTCGTCGTTGTTTTGGGTCGAGGCCGTTCAACGGCTCGTCGAGCACGAGCACCGTAGGGTCGTGCACCAGCGCGGCGGCGATCTTGGCCCGCTGTCTCATCCCTTTCGAGAACGTGCCGAGCGGTCTCTCCAGGTCGGGATCGAGCTCGACGAGCTCGATGGCCCGCTCGGTTGCCACGTCGGGTTCGGGCACGCCGTTGAGGACCGCTGACAGATGGACAAAGTCGCGTAGACGATCGCGCTCGAATACGCCATCTTGCTGGGGCACAATCCCGATCTCCGATCGGGCCGCCGGGCTCTGGCGTGGATCGCCGCCCGCTACCCAGACCGAACCGGTCGACGGTGGGATGAGACCGCACAACATGCGTAACAGCGTCGACTTGCCGGCGCCGTTCGGGCCGAGGAGCGCGGTCACCCCGGGCTGGACGGCGAAGCTGATCTCCGATACGGCGACCAACGACCCGAACGACTTGGATATCCGGTTCACCACGACGGTCGCGTCGGGCGGAACCGGTGGTGGAGGTGGCGCCGCGGTCGTGCTCGGTTGAGGAGTGGGAGGCGGGGGAGTGTGCCCGGGGGGTGGTGTGGTCGTCTCGGTCATTTTTGGACCAACATCCTTCGGTAGCTATTCCAGATCCAGGCGGCTGATCCCCCGACGATGACGACGAAGGCGAGCCACAGCAGCGGCGTCGAAACTTCGGTCGTTCCCCATTCGCCGCGTTCGCCGTGGATTCGGAATGCTAGTTCGAGCGGGAGGGTCGGGAGGTCGGCCAGGTGGAGCCAGGGAGAGACGCCCGTCTCTTCGATCAAGAGGTTTGTGACCACGGTTGAGGTCACAAGCAGTCCGAGGGTGGTGGCGGTGGCGATTCCTTTGCGTTCGGTCGTGGCGCTGACCGCCATCGACACGGCGGCGTAGACCGCACTGAGGACGATGCCAGAAACGATGATGCGGTAGGCGAGTGTTAGACCTGCGCCCCAACCGTCTGGTCCGGCGTCCTCCAGCGACAATGCTATGAGGAGTAGCAGCGGCGGCCCGATGGTAACGATCGTAAGGATGATCGAGATGGCTAGAGTTTTCGCTGCCAGGTAGGTCTGTCTGGTCAGCGGCGACGATAGGTACACGCCGAGCATGCCGGTCCGGCGATCTGAACAGAGGAGTTCCGGGGCGACGAAGGCTGAGAACAGGAGAAGTGCCGTGCTCGTAAAGCCGTAATATTCAGCGTATGACGGAAGAAAACTCTCCTCGATATCGCTGGGAAGTAGAGCGGCCAGACCGATAAAAACCACTGCCGGCACGTACGCTAGGGCGATAACGACCACCGGCATGATCTTGTGCCGGCCTGATCGGCCAAGGCCAAGCACCGATCGGATGCTGGTGGTGATAACGGTGCGCATCGCCCCAGGCACTCCGGTCCGATCACCGGTATACGCCCGATAGCCCTGTTCGTAGATACGGGCCTGTTCGCCAGCATCTGCCGGGGGGCCCGTCGGTTGGGTGGTGGTCATGATGTAGTTCCCTCCGTGCCCCAAACGAGGCTCGATGCGGATACCGCGGCGAGGCTCATGCTGCGGTCGTTTCCAGGAAGACATCTTCCAACGAAAGACGTCGGCGGTTGAGCCGGACGATTCCGGCGTCATGGGACGCGCAGACGTCGCGAGCGATGTCGAGTATTGAATCGTCTTCACCGGATACGACGAGCGTCCTGCCATCGGATGCGACGGTGGCACCGGCCGCTTGCATGCCGGCCGAGACCTTGCTCACCAGAGCCTCGTCTTCTAGCTCGATGAAGATATCGGACCCGTCGCCTCGGAGCTGTTCGAGCGATCCGGCCGCCAGTACTTGGCCGTCGCCGATGATCACTGCGGCATCGCATATCTGCTGCACCTCATCGAGGAGGTGAGAGCTGAGCACGAAGTTGATCTGATACTCGGTGGCGACCCGACGGATCAGCGCCAACATGTCGTCTCGTTGCATGGGGTCGAGGCCATCTGTCGGCTCGTCGAGTAACACCAGGTTGGGGTCGTGGGCTATCGCTTGAGCAAGCTTGACCCGTTGCCGTTGCCCGGTGCTCATCGTTCCCATCGGTCGGAATCGTTCTTCGCCCAATCCGACAAGCCAGAGCGCGTCGCTGGCTCGTGTCGTGGCCTCCGTTTTGGGAAGGCCGTGGAGTTCGGCGACGTGTCGGACGAAGTCCGATGCCCGGAGGTCGGGCGGCAACGTGTGGTGCTCTGGGGCGTACCCGAGCCTGACGCGGACTTCTGCTCCGGCGGTATAGGGGTCGATGCCCAGTACCTTAAGAGAACCTCCATCGATCGAATGGAGGCCCAACATCATGCCCAACAGCGTGGTCTTGCCCGCTCCGTTTGCGCCGAGCAACCCGGTGATGCCAGGTTCGATGGTGAAGGTGGCGCCGCTTAGGGCGCTGAACGAGCCATATCGCTTGATCACAGCGTCGGCCTCAACAAGGAATGTCACCTCGACATCATGCCGTATCGGGCTGCGGTTCGGGATCGGGGTTGTCCCTGATCTGACCCCGAGGCCCCTAGGGGCGCCCATCGTCGCTCTCATCCAGGGGACAACTCGGCTGGTCAAATTCGCCGATACCCGGACACCGGAGGACTTCGGTTGATGGACCCGAATCTTGGCTTTTGGTGCCCCATCCGTTGCCGGTGTTCGGACGTAACTCGGCTCGCACGCTGATCGTGCGCAGTGGCGTTGGTCGGTCGGGGACCGGTGGCGTGCCGGTCGGTCATCCGCGGTCCAAGAGTGTTGCTATGGTGGGCGAGACTTGGAGAATAACCATAGGGGCCATCGATGGCGGAGTTTGAATCCTGGTCGTTCGATCGCCAGGGTCAGCCGGAATTCGGCGAAGATTTCGAAGCGGTATTTAGTCAAGCGATGGGCGTTGATAGTCTCGATCCGAGATTTTCAGAAGACGCATCACAACACTATTTTTCTAAAAATGGAACCAATGCCGCGGTCACCATTGAGTCCGCGCTAACTTCGGTCGCGGCCTGGGTGGGGGATTCGAGCACCACGATTCTCCGGGTTGGTCTTGGCGTCATCTACCTTTGGTTCGGCGCGTTAAAATTTGCTGCCGGGTGGAGCCCGGCCGAGGATCTCATCCTGGCAACCGTCGCCGCGCTCGGCGACCTCTTTTTTGGTATCACCGTTCCCGGTAGACCAGCGATCCTGGTGCTCGCCGTTGTAGAGGTGGCCATCGGACTTTGTTTTCTGTCGCGCCGAACGGTGGGGTATGCCCTGGCGCTGTTCGCCGTTCACGTCCTCGGCACGGCGCTGCCGTTGGTCTTGCTGCCCGAACTCGTCTGGAAGAGTTTTCCGTTCGGGCTAACCATGGAAGGGCAGTACATCGTTAAGAACCTGTCGCTCGTCGGTGGAGCGATCGCCGTGGCGACCGCGCTCTACGGTCGCTCACTCTCGATGCGGCAGCACGGTCATAGAGATGAATGGGAAGTCGCCCGTGCAACGGTCGACACCGAGTACGCCGAACCCGACCCGTGGAACGGTCAACAGACCTCTGCATGGCACCAGGGTGAGAACCATCATGGGGCGGAAGATCACCAGGCCGGCTATGGCTATTCCGATTTCGATGGGCATGAGCCATACCGAAGTGACTACGAGCGGGTCGGCCACCCGGCGTCACCTGTCCTGCACCTCAGCCACGAGGTAGCTGTTGGAGCCGGCGGTGAACGGTACGACGAGGTCGGCCGGGCGCCCCAGTTCGAGGAGGGTGCGTATTGGCATCCGGCCCCTTTCCCCTGTGACGCTGGCTACGCCGAAGATGGATCGTTCGTCGGTGACCAGCACGGCGGTGGCGGCAGGCCATACATCGATGAGCCGGGCTACGCCCAGGAGCCGGCGTACATCCAGGAGCCTTCGTACGTCGGCGGAGCGTCGGGGGTCGATGAGGTTTTCTACGATGATGGCCAGATTGTTGACGGCCAGTTGATGACCTGGACGCTCGACTCGGTTCGAGAGTTGCGAGGTCACCGGACTGATGGTGGCTTGAATGGACCGGCGTTCTCGTCAGCCGAACACCACCGTGGCCGCCCACGTCGACCACACGACGATCATTAGCAGGCCAAACCCAAGATCGATCAACGCGCTCACGCCAAGCCCTTTGGCCGTGCCTTTCGTGGCCGTCCACGCCTCGTCCCAGTTGCCTTTGACCAGCATCTCGACAACGAGCACGCCAGCCAGAGCGCCGACGATTACACCGACAACCGGAATCACGAAAAACCCAATGACCGCGCCGACGAGGCCGCCGAACTGAGCGAAGGTTGACGCTCCCGATGCCGCGGCGGTGCGTTTCGGCACGATGAAGCTCGTGGCGATGCTGGCCGCCAACAATGCACTCAACACGGCAACGACCGCTATCCCCCCTGGGCCCCACCCGACGACAAATCCGTACACCACCGCGGTGACCCAGATGAGCGCGAGCCCAGGGAGAAAGGGAATGACCACTCCGCATAGCCCGATCACCATGAGTACGGCAGCCACCACAGTCCACCAGCCGTCAGCGGTCACCGTTCGACCCCCTCAGCCATCTCCGCGAGGCGAACGACGGTCGACCAGTTCCGGGCCGTAGTGGTAACCCCGAGATGCCGCTCGATTACCTTGTTGTCCAGCTTCGACGAGTGCACACCATCGTCGTAGGCCACATACAGTTCGGTGCCGGTCACCCCGAGGGCGAATCGATCGGGAAGGAATGCGCTGTGGTCGAATGCGGCAACAGCGTCTCGAGATGGCTGAACGTCGCAGAAGAATACGAGCAACCACTTTGGCACGGCAACCGCATCGGGAAAGGGGTTTGCTTCGACGGCCGCCGCGATCTGCGCCGCCGTGCGAACAACTACCGGCAGGTCGTAGCCGAAATCTTCGGCGATGACTGCCGATATCCGTTGCTCAAAGGAACCGTGCCCGGTTTCGGCCCCGATGGTAAACGCCACATTGCCGCTCTGGATATACGTCTCGACGTCGGCGAAGCCAGCCTGGGTGAGGCTGGCCCGGAGATCGGCCATCGCCAGTTTGTTGTGGCCGCCGACGTTGATGCCTCGCAGTAACGCAACGGCCCGTGTCGGCTCGAGGGTCATTCCTGTTTTGCCCTCCAATCGGGCATGCTCGGCGCCTCTCCACCGATCGACGTCGACTCACCGTGGCCGGTGTGAACGACGGTCTCTTTCGGCAACGTGAACAATCGCTTCTCAATCGAATCGAGGATGACGCTATAGCTGCTGAAGGAGCGGCCGGTCGCTCCCGGGCCGCCGTGAAACAACGTGTCTCCGCTGAACAGAATGCCGTCTGACGGGAGATGGAAACAGCATCCGCCCGGGGAGTGGCCGGGTGTGTGGAGCGTGGTGAGCGTCGACCCGCCGACCCGAATCTTGTCTTTGTGTTTTAGGTCGGTGTCGAATCGGTGCTCGGGGTATTGCGCTTCCCAAAGCATTGCGTCGTCGGGGTGAAGAAAGATCGGGGCATCTGTCAGGTCCGATAGCTCAACCGCGGCGTTGATATGGTCGTTATGCCCGTGGGTGCACAGGATGGCTCGCAGATGGCGATCGCCGATGGCGTCGCCGATCGCCTTGGCATCGTGAGCGGCGTCGATGACGACTACCTCACGTTCGTCTCCGAGGATCCACACGTTGTTATCGACATCGAAGTTCTGACCATCCAGACTGAAGATGCCGCTGGTGATGATGTGATCGAGGGTGATAGTCAACTCAGATCACCACTACCGAACGCAACACTTCGCCTCGCTCCATTTTGTGGAATGCCTCCTCGACGTCATCGATAGCAATCGTCTCCGACACGAAACCATCGAGGTTGAGTCGACCTTGGAGATAGAGATCGATCAACATCGGGAAATCCCGACTCGGTAGGCAATCGCCATACCAGCTCGACTTAAGTGAACCGCCGCGACCAAACAATTCAATGAATGGGAGTTCGACCGTCATAGTGGGGTTTGGTACGCCGACCAACACCACTGTGCCGGCCAAGTCGCGGGCATAGAACGCTTGCTCGTACACCTCTGGGAGCCCGATGGCGTCGATCGTAACGTCGGCTCCGTTGCCGTCGGTAAACTCCCGAATCTTTTCTACTGGATCTTCCTGCGTGGAATTGATGGTGTGGGTAGCGCCGAACTCTTTGGCCCACCCAAGCTTTGTGTCATCGATATCGACCGCGATGATCGTCTTTGCCCCGGCCAGTCGAGCGCCCTCCAACGCCGCATTCCCGACGCCTCCGCATCCGAACACCGCCACCGAGTCGCCTCGCCCGACCTCGCCGGTGTTCATCGCTGCTCCCAGCCCCGCCATGACACCACATCCGAGCAGGCCAGCCGCCTCCGGTTTTGCCGCCGGGTCGACCTTGGTGCACTGGCCGGCGGCCACCAATGTCTTTTCACAAAAGGCGCCGATACCGAGAGCCGGAGACAACTCGGAACCGTCGGCCAAGGTCATGTTCTGGGTCGCGTTGTGGGTGCTAAAGCAATATTGTGGTTTGCCCCTGGCGCACGAACGGCAGTGACCACAGACCGCCCGCCAGTTGAGGATCACGAAGTCGCCGGGAGCGACGTCGGTGACGCCGTCGCCGACGGACTCGACGATGCCGGCCGCCTCGTGGCCGAGGAGGAATGGAAAGTCGTCGCTAATGCCTCCCTCCCGGTAATGAAGGTCGGTGTGGCAGACCCCGCAAGCCTGAACCTTGACGACTGCCTCGCCCGGGCCGGGGTCGGGGATCAAGATCGTTTCGACCGTGACCGGCTCCCCTTTGGCCATCGCGACCACTCCTCGGACTTCTTGCGGCATTTGGCTTCCTCTCATGACGTTCGGCGGGTGGCCTCGACCCTAGTGTCCGCGGCCAAAAGCCAACACCTTAGTCGGCTGCCTTTCATGGCTCTTTCTCCTCCGCGTCGCCCAGTTTTGGTCGATTGGGAGGCATGTTCGGAACCACTGTGTCGGGAAGGCACCACCGGCCAGCCTCGATCTGCTACACCAAGGGGGTGACACCATCCCTCCGGATCCCGTTTGTAGTTGTGGCAACATTCGCCTGCTTAGCGGCGGCGTGCGGAGGGGCCGAGGAAGCGGAACCAGCGGCGAGCAGCGTGGCAGAATCCGACGCCGGCATTGGTGAGGTCGTCGATGAGGATTCGAGTGAAACGCCAGAACGTGATGGAAGTTTCGATGAACCGGTCACGGTTATTGTCCCGAATTCGCCAGGTACGTTGACCGTCGGAAGACCTCAACGAGTCATGACCGCTTTGGTTGGTCAAGGACCGAACGATTTCCTTGGCGGTCCAGAGCAACCGGTGACCGTATCGTTCTCCATGCCAGACGGTGATGACGATGAGGTCGGCGGTGAGGTCGATGGGCAATGGTTGACCACCGATGCGTCGGCTCTCGGCCTCTACGTCTCGTTTTTCGAGTTCCCGAGATCTGGTCTTTGGGAAGTTCGGGTTTCGGCCGACGGGCAGGACCTCGGTGGCGCGGCGGTTCAAGTCGGCGATGAATCTTCGGTCCCAAACGTTGGCGACAACGCCCCACTCACCGAAAGTCCGACGGCGTCCACCCCGGACGAGATCGCGGCGATAAGCACCGACCCCGACCCGGAGCCGCTCTTCTATGAGCAGTCCATCGCCGATGCGGTGACCAACGGTCGGCCGACGGTCATCGTCTTTGCTACCCCTGCATTCTGTCAGACGGCGCTCTGCGGCCCGACCATCGAGTTCGTGAAGGGGGCAACCGCCGAACGAGCTGGCGTGGATGTTGTGCACGTCGAGCCGTTCGACCTCGAACTCGCGCCGCAAGGAACGCTCCAACCCATCCCATCCATGGAGGAGTGGGGTCTGGTGACCGAGCCGTGGGTCTTCATCGTCGACGACGAGGGCCTCGTCGCCGCCACCTTCGAGGGAATCGTTGGGCGAGGTGAACTCGACGATGCGCTCGATGAACTCTAAACGGACCGGTCCCGCCAAGTCGGTTCGTCGACCGCGAATCGGTCGTGGGGTCTTGCGGGGAATACTCGTCCGGTGTCGGCTTCGAGATGCGGCCTCCGAGGTTGTCTCGGATGTGGTCCACGAGCGCTTGGGGGGCGCTGATTTGCGGGTCGACGGATCGGCCGGTGTCGATAGCGTTGAGCAGGGCCGGGTACCGGGGGACGCCGTCGGCGAGCCGGCGCGTACCGACGACGTAGCAGGTCTCACCGGGATCGAACGGCTCCCAAGCCGCGGCCTCGGGGCGACGCACCTCGACGTTCCGTAGCCGAGTGGCTCCCGGCTCGGAACGGTCGACGGTCCACCGCACTCCGGGAACGGGACGTCCCCTCCCAGCGGTGGGGTTAGTTCTTTCTGCACCCCCAGTCTTGTTCCACGCAGATGGTCGTTCGCCAACGAATGGCCGAATCAGACGTTGCGACGGCGTCAATCCGCTGGTTCAATAAACGACCTATGGCCCGTGCGCTCGCATCCTGCCGAATTCTTGTACTTACGTAGCGCACGCTGCTCTCCTTCTTGTTGCGTGCGCAAAGCCTCCCAAACTGGGAGGCTTTCTTGTTTTTGTCCCAACCCGAACCACACTGAGAAAGCCCCAGCACCATGTCGGATCACGCGTCATCTCAAGCGCCGTCAACATCACCGTCACGAATGAACGGCGGTCAGGCACTGCTCAAGAGCCTTGAGATAGAGGGGGTAGAGGTAATTTTCGGGTATCCGGGGGGCGCCATCCTCCCGGTGTACGACCCGATAATCGACTCGAACATCCGTCATGTGCTCGTGCGTCACGAGCAAGGGGCCGGGCACATGGCCGAGGGGTACGCTCACGCCACCGGTAAACCGGGGGTATGTATGGTGACCAGCGGGCCGGCGGCCACCAACATCGTTACCCCGCTGGCCGACGCCTACCTCGACTCGGTGCCCATGGTGTGCATCACCGGCCAAGTCGCGCTGGCCGCCATCGGTACCGATGCCTTCCAGGAGTGTGACACGACCGGTATCACTCGGTCGATCACCAAACACAATGTTTTGGTCACCCGAGCTGAAGACATCCCGGCAGCGGTGAAAGAGGCGTTCCACATCGCCACGACCGGCCGTCCCGGCCCGGTCTTGATCGACATCCCGAAGAACATCGTCGACCTGAACAACCCCGATGCCTACTTCGACTTCACCTACCCAGATGACGTCGACCTTCCGGGGTACAACCCCACCATCACGCCCGATCCGGCTGCCATCGAAGCTGCCGTTGCGTTGATGTCGGCGGCCGAGCGTCCGGTCCTCTACGTCGGCGGAGGCGTGCTGAAGGCTCGCGGCGCCGAGGTGCTACGTCGGCTGGCCGAGAGCGCCAACATTCCGGTCGTCACCACGTTGATGGCTCGGGGAGCGTTCCCCGATAGCCACGAGCTTTGCCTCGGCATGCCGGGTATGCACGGAAACTACACCGCGGTGACCGCCATCCAACGGTGCGATCTGTTGCTAGCGATGGGGAGCCGGTTCGACGATCGGGTTACCGGCAAGGTTGGCGCGTTTGCGCCAGACGCCAAGGTCATTCACGTCGATATCGATCCGGCCGAACACGGCAAAGTTCGCCGACCGGAGGTATCGATCGTCGGCGATTGCCGGGTGGTTATGGAGGCTGTGCTAGACCGCATCGAAGTAGTAGGCGGCACGAGCACCTTCGCCGATCACACCGACTGGCGGCAACAGCTGTCCGGTTGGCAGGAAAAATATCCGCTGACCTACGAGCCGGCGGCACCCGGGGAGTATCTCAAGCCACAGTTCGCGCTGGAGAAACTCCGCGACGCCTGTCCGGCCGACACGATCGTGGCGTCCGGCGTCGGCCAGCATCAAATGTGGGCCAGTCAGTATTGGACGTTCGACCACCCGTACACCTGGCTCAACTCCGGGGGGCTCGGCACGATGGGATTTTCGATACCGGCAGCCATCGGGGCAAAGGCCGCCTTCCCCGACCGGATGGTGTGGGCCGTCGACGGCGATGGCTGTTTCCAGATGACGGCCCAGGAGTTGATCACCGCGGCGGTGGAAAAGATCCCGATCAAAGTCGCCCTGCTCAACAACGCCTACCTCGGCATGGTTCGGCAATGGCAGGAGCTGTTCTACGACGAGCGATACTCCCAGGTCCACTTCGGTCACGAGCTGCCGGACTACGTGAAATGGGCCGAGTCGATGGGGTGTGTGGCGTTTCGAGTCGAGGACCCCGACGAGGTTGAGGTAACCATCGCCAAGGCAAACGAGGTTAACGACCGACCCGTCGTCGTCGAATTTCGTTGCCACTCTGAAGAGAACGTCTATCCGATGGTTCCAGCCGGCGGTTCTAACGACGACATCATCGTTCATCCGTCCCAGAGGGACGAGGAGGCTTCATCATGACCGGAGGACCCGCCCACCGCACCATCGTCGTGCTCGTCGAGGACAAGGCCGGCGTGTTGGCCCGGGTGGCCGATCTGTTCGCTCGCCGCGGCTACAACATCGTGTCGCTCGCCGTCGCTCCAACCAACGACACCCGGTTCAGCCGGATCACCATCGTCGTAGATATCGAATCGGCACCGCTCGACCAGATCGTGAAACAACTGTTCAAGCTGATAAATGTGGTCGAGATAGCGGAGTTGGCCCCGGCCGACGCCGTGGAACGCGAGCTGCTCATCGCCACGGTCGAGGCGCCGAAAGAATCCCGAAACCAGGTCGTCGAGATCGTGGACATTTTCGAAGGGAAGATCCTGGCCGTGTCGGCCGACCGGCTCACCGTTAGTCTCGACGGGAGACCGAGCAAGCTGGACGACTTTGAGGTCCTGCTGGGCGACTACTCGATCGTCGACTTGCAGCGGTCGGGGCGAATCGCTCTACCGAAAATCGGTCGAGAAGTTCCTCGGCTACGAGCCGTCGGCTAGCCAGACGACAACAAGCGTTGGCCATCGGTATCGACCGGTTGGCCCCCACACGAAAACCGCAACGAACACAGGAGTTCCACCAATGGCCAATATCTACTACGAGGCCGACGTCGACCGTTCCAAGATCGCCGATCGAAAGGTCGCCATTCTGGGTTACGGCTCACAGGGCCACGCCCATGCCCTCAACCTGAAAGAATCTGGTGTCGACGTGCGGGTCGGGCTGAGAGAGGGATCTTCCTCGGCAGCCAAAGCCAGCGAAGCCGGGCTTGACGTTCGGCCGATCGGCGAGGCGGTAGCCGAGGCCGACGTGGTGATGATGCTCATGCCCGACACCGAGATGGGCGAAATCTATACCGAACACGTCGAACCGAACCTGTCCGATGGCGACGCCTTGTTTTTCGCTCACGGTTTCAACATCCGCTTCGATCTGATCAAGCCCCCGACCGGGGTCGACGTGTGCATGGTTGCGCCAAAAGGGCCGGGACATCTCGTGCGCCGCACCTATGTCGAGGGCGGCGGTGTGCCGGCACTGATCGCGGTAGAACAAGACGCCACTGGAAACGGAAAGGCGTTAGCTCTGGCCTACGCCGATGCCATCGGCGGCGCCCGAGCCGGCGTGATCGAGACCACCTTCACCGAGGAAACCGAGACCGACCTGTTCGGTGAGCAGGCCGTGCTCTGCGGTGGGACAACCGCTCTCGTTCAGGCTGGTTTCGAGACCCTCATCGAAGCCGGTTACCAGCCTGAGGTCGCGTACTTTGAATGTCTTCATGAGCTGAAGTTGATCGTCGACCTCATGTATGAGGAAGGGATCGCTGGGATGCGGTACTCGGTCAGCGACACGGCGGAATACGGTGACCTCAGCCGAGGGCCGCGAGTGGTGAACGATTCGGTCAAGGCGGAGATGCGCACGATGTTGGACGAGATCCAATCCGGCCAGTTCGCCGAAGAGTGGGTGGCAGAATCCCGTTCCGGTCGCCCGAACTTCCTGAAGATGGAGCAGGCCGGACACGACCACCCCATCGAGAAGGT
The DNA here is from genome assembly GCA_938021675.1 of uncultured Acidimicrobiales bacterium. Taxonomy (GTDB): domain Bacteria; phylum Actinomycetota; class Acidimicrobiia; order Acidimicrobiales; family SZUA-35; genus JAHELU01. Next base: position 12,772 of record CALIFY010000026.1, on the reverse strand, counting down.
AGGTAAAGAGCTTCGCTCGATGATGCCGTGGATCAATCAGGGCAAGTCCTCGGTGCGCGATACCTCCGGTGGTCAGGGGTAACGGCCGCAAGGCCGGGCGTCAGCGATGTATCCGGGCCAGCAGGTAAGCTGAGCCGGCCGCCTGCTACTCTTGAGAGTCCCGGAAAGCCTCCTCATCGGAGGGGGTAATTTCGTATACCGGATTAGATTCGACTCCCCCAATGTTTCCTTCGTAGAGGTTGATGTTGACGTTCGGAAGCAGTTCTTGGAGGTCGCCTACCACTGTTTGGCGACAGCCAAGACAAGCGGTTCGTTCGGTAACGATTGTGATATCTCCGGTGATGTCCGGTCTCGGTCCATTCGACCAGTCGATGCCATACCTGTCCGTCAGGTCATTGAGAAAGAAGTTCGCCGTTCCGATTTCCGAGTGATTGGCGTTCGATGCTTCAACGATTCGAGTGTTGTTCGGTTTGGCTCGGTCGCCTGACGGCTGGGTGCGCCCAATAGTGATATTCGGGGTCAGTGGAGAGTCGAGGTTTCCTACGTTAAAGCTGTCTGTATTGAGCAACGAGTCGCTCAAACTTGCCTCCGACGGAGCTGCCGACCCGCTGACGGCAATAATGTTCTCGTTGTACTCGGCTTGTTCGCCGTTCTCGTCCTGAACGCTGAGGTTGAACGTTCCGCCGCCAACATTTTTGTTGTTCCATCTAGAGCCCCTTGGCCTGTTCTCAAGCGCGAAGTTAAGGTACGCCGCACCTTCTGGATTTGGCTCTGGTGAGTTTGGTGTTGCCTCGATCGCTGGTAAATCGGGCGAGCCTTCGATTGCAGGGAATTCGGGGGAGCCTTCGAGTTGAAGTATCGGCTCAACCGCCATCGGTTCGAAATCCACCAGCGTGCCGTCACCCACATCGGTCGCTGGCCGAGCCACGAATGCATCGTCGGGAAACGGGGTAATGGCGGTGCTGCCGGTAATCGCCGGGGGTACTCCACTTCCGTTGGTGTTACCGGTGATGCCTGGCGTGCCCGGACTCGGGTTCGTCAGCCCTGGGTTGAATGCATCATTGGCCGGAATGGGTAGGCCCGACTCCGAAATGGAAGGCACGACGAGTCTTGGCGTTCCAGTTGGTGGGGGAACGGGTCGCCCGTTTTGGTCGACATACACGGTTCCTCCACCGGACCGGAATGTATCGATGCTCTCTCGCCCCGTAGTGGCAGGAGCACTGCCCTCGGTTTGGATCCCTTGGGGAGTGAAGGTAATTTTTCCCGGGTTTAACGTATTGGCGCCGATCACGGTGATGCTCTTCGCCGCGTCTCCTGCGGCATCAATCGTCCCATAGAACGCGCCGTCTTTGAACGACTGACTAGCGTTCTCAGGAATGTCCCCGCCGCCAGCTTGCCGAAAGTGGAAGCCTCCCACAAAACTATCTTCTAGGTACAGTGTTTGCCGAACTCGACCATCTCCATCAAACTGACCCCCAATGTCGGTGCTGTCTATCTCGGCAGCACCTGATTCCAGTAACCTGTCATACGAATACGGCGTTATCCTGTCTGGCGTGATTTCGATCGGCAGTCGCTCTTCTAGTGTCCGCTGACCGGTGGAGACGACGCCTGCCAACTCATCTGGTGTGTATGGGTCATTGTTTAGATCTCTTGTACTCTCTTCGGGTACCCGCTGGGCATTGAGATAAAATTCGGCCGCGCTATTTGCCTGAACTTGTAAGTCAAAGATCGTGTCGTAGCCGTAACGTTGAGCGATCTCGTTTGCTTGCTCCACTGTTGCAATCGTTTCGGCATCAACGAAATCGCCGGTCGTGTCTCGCCCGCCGCGGTGGCTTTGGTTGTTGCCGTTTACCTGTGAGAAAATGACGTCAACTGTCCCTAACCCAAGTTCCGCTAGCTCGTCGTTGATTTCACCTAGGTCGGTGTGTACATTCCACGCCGCTTCATTTATCGCTGCGTTTCTCTCCTCTTGGAGGTAGAGGCGTCCTTCCGCAGTTGCGGCATCCACGACTACCGGTTGATCACCTCCATCGGGGTTTATGAGGAAGAGTGATTGTGTTTCATCGATACTGCTAACTGGAACTAGTCCCAGCTCCTCGTAGCTATCGAGGCTGCTGCTGGTGCCGTCGGGTGTGGCTTCTCCGTTCGGGTCGAGGAAACTTGAAACCTCTTCTGCGGTGAGAATTGCGCCCGTGTTGGGATCGATGTATAGCCCGGTTTCGATCGTATCGTCCGTGTCCAGGAGGTCGTCGTCGGCATCGACTTGTCTCGGTTCCCCGGTTTCCGGGTCGTAGACAGTGATGGTTTCTTCGGGCTGGCTAACCTCGTAGCTGACGATTTCGATATCCCCAGCCGTGCTGGTGTTCACATTGAGTGTGACGTCTTGGCCGTCGTAGTTCACCGATCCGCCCGCGGCCTCGGATAGAACAAACTCGACGAATCCATCCCAGAGCTCTTCCCAGAAGCTGGCGTTTCGTTTTTCAGGTTCTATGTCTTTGAGGTTTATGCTGATCGTCTGATCTTCGCTTTCTATTTTGACAATCTCGATGTCATCGCCGCCCGTTTGAGTTGCGACCGAAACAGTGTTTCCGTTGGCATCGAGGCTGGAATAGGTTCCATCGCCGTTGTCGACCCATTGGCCACCGTTGGTTGGCGGCCGGAAAATGATCGTGTCCTGATCTTCTGCTGGTCCGTATGTACCGCTGGTACCAATTTCGTCGATGTGTGACCGTTCACTGTCGTCGAAGCGGACGTCGTTTGGGAAGTCGCCGGTCACAATTCCAGTGTCGTTCTCGCCACCGAACAGTACGGTTGCGCTGTCAGACTCTCCGAAGAACCCAGCGAAGTCATTTCCGTCTTGGAGGTCGAACAGGTCATTGGAGGACGTCGACCCGGGTTGGTTGACCACTCTGTCATGACCATCGCCGAAGAGGTTGACGTTGCCTGTTGTTGCACCGTAGTTGAGGAGCGTGTCGTCTTCTTCGTTTGTTTCGAGGTGGCCGTTGATGAGTTCACCGTTGTTGATTAACGTTTGAGGTCCAGATCCTCCATCGCGCCCAGTGAAGACGAAGTCGTAGTCTTCCAGGATTGTGTTGTTTATGATCCTCGTCCACGTCTTTCCGTTCTCTCTGCCAATTGCCCCGAAGATCGGGTCGGTTCCGCCAAAGATGATCTCTGGGGTGCCGCCATTTGTTGAGAAAAGCGCGCCATCGGAGCTAGATATAAAGACGAGGCCTTCGCCGGTATTCAGGTTTACCTGAGCATCGTCGGAGTATGCGACGACTGCCACGCTGTCTCCTGGGGGCAGGTCCAGTACTGCTCCCGGGTCGTTCAGCGAGATCGCGGTGGCTCCGTCTAGGAAGGACGGGTCGATCGCTCGTATGACATGGACCGAACCGAGACCATGATCGATCTCGACAAGATCATCGATGTCTTCCGATCGGATATCCTCGGAAACGCCGAGGATGTTGGCGATATCGGGGTTGAACCCGCCGGCTTCATCCCAGTCGATGAAATAACCTTCCCCGTAGCCGTCGGGGTCGAGAAAGTCCTGGACCAGGGTTCCTGGATCCCTGTCGTGGGCGGCTTGTGCGGCCTGCCCGGAGTACGCGTCTTCGTCTTCGACGTCGACTGGGCCTATGCCATCGCGGTCGGCCTCGTTACCTAACAGGTTCGTGAGTTGGGCCAGCCATGGTTGGTACTCGTCTCCTCGGATAATTCGTCCGTCCCAGGTCCAAAAGAAACCTTCGGAGTACCCGTACTCATATACCTGCAATCCGAGTTGTGGGTATCGGTCCTGTATCCAGTTCACGAAGAACGCCCGGAAGCCTTCGTAGTGGCCGTTTGCCAGCGCGTCGAGTACTACTAGCTGTTCGGGCGTTGGACCGGCGAGGAACGTTTCGAGATCGTTGCCCCGAGCTCCGAAGCCCTCATTCAATAGCTCCCGCTGTTGCTCTGGCGGTAGGTGTAGCACCGCGTCATAGCGTTCCCCGCCCGGATTCAGATCGATGAAGGTCCCACCACCAGCATCGATGATCGCCTCGAACTTCGCATAGAAGTCGGGATCGTTCAACCGTGACACCAAATACCGGTATGCACCAACGTCGATCGCCCCGCTGTCCAACAACGAATCCAACACCTCGATCGGACTCGGAACCTCACCGTCGTAGCCGGGGAGGAATACCTCTTCAAGGTCGACCGGGACCTCCCCAGCCCACCGGCCCGGTGTGAGCGGATGGTTCAGCCACACTTCGAACGCTTCGTTCAATCGCGGGTCGCTGAACTCGATCATCGGTCGATCACCGAGCCGTCCCAACAAGTCCCACGCCGCGAGGTCGACATCGATGTATTCATCGATTCGGTCTGCGATGCGTTCGAGCTGTTCCGGGGTACACCACGGGCAAATGGCTACCGCCCCGTCGTACGCTGCCTCGTTGCGTTGCAACTCGTCGTTAGCGTCACGCAATTTTTCCACCAACGCTGGCTCGTAGAAGCCGGTCCCCAGACCGGACGACCACCTTCCAAACGTCGATGGATCGTTCAGCACCTCATCTTGAAACCGTTGATTGAAGAACGGGTTCGAAAAGTTGATTTCGGCGTAGGGATCGACGATCAGATCGACGTCAAAGAATTCATCGATCCTGTCTGCGATATTCTCCAACTCTTCGGCTGAACAGTCTGGACAAACCCGGGCGGCGAAAATCATCGCATTCGGATTGCGAGGCTCGTTGGCGTTGGCTTCTAACAAGAGTTGGCGTAGCTCATCGTCGGTCAGCGGCTCGTCGTCGGTTTCGTAGTCTTCGCGGCGCCGACGGTCAGGTAAGATCGCTTCCGACGTCGAGGGTGCACCCGTAGACCCGTCCCCATCGGCTGGCTCCTCATCCGCCTGGGGATCGTCTATCAATCCGCTTGAAGAACCTTCGGGTAGATCTTGGTCGATCAGCGAGTCGATGTCCGCTCCGTTGTCTGCGGGAACCTCCTCGATCGGACTCTCACCCGGGCCAGAAGACCCGTCTCGATCGGTGATGATCGGCTCTAGCTCGAGATCATTGACGTCACCTCCATCATCGAGGTCACCTGCACCATCGGGGTCGTTACGGTCGGACTCGTCGCCCGGGACTCCTACCGTATGTACCCCGACTATGCCAACAGACCCGGATACCACGAGCTCGCCGCCGACCTCGACTTCCATGGTCACCAGACCGGCGTTTTCGAACTGATGTTCAATCGATGGGTCGGTCGCCGACCCTGTCCGGTCCGACATCACCTCAATCGGGTCCCCACCGTCGACGACAAACCGCCACAACACGGGCGCTCCGGTTCCGGGCTCAGAATCGGATCCGTCGTCGCCGGTGTCGGAGTCGGAGCTGGAACCGAGGGCGGCACCATCGAGCCAGAACCCGATTTTGCAGCCGACGAGCAGGTCGACATGTAGATCGGACAGCACGGACACCGCGTCGCCCTCAATCAGCACGCCGCCACCGCCCGGCTGAGGCGCAACACACCGGGGCCCATCCTCGGACAACCCACTGGCTCCGACCGGCACTCCCGTACCGAAAACACCGGCACACACAACAATCGCCGAGTACGTCACCACACCACGCGAACCGAATAGCACCACTACGCCTCCTCGATCAACACCTTCCGGGAGGGTGCGTCACGCGATTTGTCAGTGACGCTCCGCTATAAGGTGCGTACCTTGGTAGTGTCCACCAGAGCCGTCGATCTCACCGAAAGGCGGCAACACCGTCCGGGCGTTTCGATTGGTGGTTCTCGAGTATCTACTCCCTGCGGGAGCGAAACCCATCAGGCGTCGTCCGATCCGGCGGCCGTCGTTTGTCGTGCGGCGCCCGAGTTGTCGACGGTTCCCAAAACTCGTTCGACTTCGATCATGCCCGGGTCTGCCGACAATTCGCCGACCCGATGAATCAACGCCAGTTTGGTCCGGCGACGAAGAAAATCGTCGACGGTCACAATCATCTCGCGCTCCGCGAACAGGGGGAGTTCGGCCCGTAGCACATCGCTTTCGGAAAGGACCGGTTGACCCTGTGCGCTGTCTGCTTCGATGTTGTCGAGCACCTTGTGAGCCGCTCGGCCGTGGCGACGCCAGAGCACCTCGGCCACCGACGAGGCGCGCTCCACTTCCGGGGGACGGTCGAGACCGAGAGAGAACGCGCGGGTGACGAACGCCGCCCCCTCGGTGGCTGGAGGCTCCCCGTACCACGTCTTCGAGCCCTGGCCGACGTCGATGCCCAGTTCCTTGATCGCTTCGACTATTTCGTCGCCAACGTTTAGACAGTCGGTCAACTTGCCACCCAAGATCGAAATGACTTTGGCATCGGAGTCGACCTCAACCTCATGTTTGCGGGAAAGTGACGTCCAGTCATCTTCGGCGTGGCTGTCGTTTCCTTTCGGGACGACCAGTGGGCGAACCCCATTCCGTTCAGCGATGATGTCCGCTTCTGTAAGCGGTTGGTCGAGATTGAGCCGGGCGTTGATCTGGGAAAGTAGGAACCGGCGGTCTTCGGCGGTAACCGGATCATTCGGGTTTTCGGTCCGGGTGTCCGTCGTCCCGATCACCGACCGGTGCGCCATCGGGATCACATAGAAGAGGCGTTGGGAGTCGTCGAAGAACGCCAGCACGCGTTCGGACGAGGTGAGCTGGGGAACCACCAGGTGGATGCCCTTTGAGTACACGATCTCGTGTTCGGTAGTGACCGACAGGTTGTCGTTCAGCCCATCGACGAACGGACCGGCGGCGTTGACGATCGACGCTGCCTTGCAGGTGAACTCCCGATCGCCGATCTCGTCACGAAGGTGAACGATCCAACCCTGTTCGCCGGCCCGTTCGGCGTTGGTGACCGAAAGATAGTTTGCAGCGATAGCACCGCGATCGAGTGCCGACCGAACGAACCCCCAGACGAAACGGGCGTCATTGTCCTTTAGATAGGCGTCGGCGTACTCCACGCCGGCATCGGCGGTCTCGGTGTTGAGGATCGGTTCGAGCTCGTTCAGAGCAGAGGGACGGCGAAAATGAGGGCGGTCGGTTGCGAAGCCCCCGATTCCCCAATAGCCGACTGTTCCGAGGGCGGCCAGCCACGACGGAAACGGTGCGGTCCGGTCCAGAGTCGCCAGGAAACCGATCTCCGACATGACGGTCGGATATGCCTTCATCAGCTTGTTGCGTGACCGGCAGAGGTTGAAGACGAGCGACAGCTCGTAGTTCTGCAGGTATTTGAAACCACCCCACACCAGGTTCGACGATTCCTGACTGGTGACACCGGCAAAGTCGCCGCGGTCGGCGATCGCCACCGATAGACCACGGTCGGCGAGAGCGGCGGCCGAAACGGCCCCATTGATTCCACCTCCGATGATGAAAACGTCAACTTCGCCGCCGTCGAGCTGGTCAAGGTTGCGGTCGCGCAGTGCTGGTGATGGACTCACGTCGTACCACGGTAGCCAGCACAGGGGCATAGGTACCCAACCGAGCTCCTGTTCTTGTATGTGTGATCGATCCCGATCTGCTAGGAAACAGTGGTTCGATATATCAGCCGACCAGGAGCGCAGCAGTGGCCGAGTTTGTCCGAATCGAAGAGTCGTCAGCAGACAAGGTGGTGGTGCTCCGGTTGGAGCGGCCAAAAGTGAACGCCCTAAATCAGCAAATGGCGGAAGAGTTGTTCGCGGCGGCGACCGAGATCGAGGGCCGCGACGACGTTCGAGGAGTGGTGGTGTGGGGTGGCCAAAAGATCTTTGCCGCCGGCGCCGACATCGCCGAGTTCCCGATCGGCGAACGCGTCGGCGACCCGTCGGAGAAGGTCGGTCCGCTCAACGACGCGCTGTTCAAGATCGAGAACTTGCCACAGATCACCGTGTCGGCGGTCAACGGATACGCCCTCGGCGGCGGCTGCGAACTTTCGATGACGACCGACTTTCGGGTTTGCGGAGAATCGGCCCAGTTCGGGCAACCAGAGATCTTGCTCGGCATTATCCCCGGTGGAGGAGGCACCCAACGGTTGACCCGGCTGGTAGGGGTGACTCGCTCAAAGGAGATCAACTACTCGGGGCGGATGGTTCCGGCCGCCGAAGCGTTGGCGATCGGGCTTGTGTCGGCTGTCCACCCCGATGCCGACGTGTTGGACAAAGCGGTCGAGCTTGTCGCAGCGTATGCCGATGGGCCAGCGGCGTTGGTCAACCTCAAGCGAGCGATCATGGACGGCCTTCACGTGTCGCTGGAGGAAGGGATCCAGATCGAGCAGCGCGAGTTCGCGAACTCGTTTCAAACCGAGGACGCGGTCACCGGCATCAAAAGTTTCCTTGAGAGCGGCCCGGGTAACGCGAAGTTCTCCGGTCGATGACCGGTTCAATGTTTGTCGGGCTGGGCAGGCCGACTGTCGATGGGTGACTACCCGGTGGCCGAAGACGTTGGCGACATCCTGTTTTCTGAGAAGGAGATCGCTGACCGAGTTGTTGAGATGGGGGCGGTCATCGCAGCCGAAGTCGGCGTCGACCCCAAGGGCCGTCCGCCGTTGTTGGTCGGTGTGCTCAAAGGGAGCGTGATTTTTGTTGCTGACCTGGTGCGGGCGATCACGGCGCCGATCGAGCTCGATTTCCTCGCCGTCTCCTCGTATGGGCAGGCAACCCAGTCGAGCGGAGCGGTCAAGATCCTCAAGGACCTGGATCATGACATCGCCGGTCGAAACGTGATCCTCGTCGAAGACATCATCGACTCAGGACTGACCCTACGGTTTCTTTGCAAACATCTCTTGGCCCAGCAACCGGCCAGTCTGAAGACGTGCGCGATGCTGGTGCGAGAGGGAGTCCGGGAGCCCGACCTCACCATCGACTACGTCGGGTTCCGGATCCCGCCGGCGTTTGTCATCGGGTATGGGCTCGATGTGGCTCAGCGGTACCGGAACTTACGATACATCGCTACCTACCGATCGAGGGAGTAGTTCGCTGGCCGTTCTCGGCTCGCTCTCCCAATTTCCGATACTGTTGCTCGGGTTCGGACCGAGCACGACGTGACAGTAACTAAGGAGCCATGATGACCGACTCGTGGGGTTTCGAGACCCGCCAGATTCACGCCGGCCAGGAGCCGGACACGGACACCGGCTCCCGCGCCGTTCCCATCTATCAAACCACGGCATACCAGTTCCGCGATTCGGCTCATGCGGCCAACCTGTTCGCCCTCGGCGAGCCGGGCAACATCTATACCCGAATCATGAACCCGACCCAGGGTGTGGTCGAAACCCGCATCGCGGCGCTGGAAAACGGGTTGTCGGAGACCGCTGCCGGTGTGCCAGGTGCACTGGTCGTGGCGTCTGGTCAGGCAGCGGAGACGCTGGCTATCCTCAACGTCGCAGAGGCCGGATCCCACCTTGTGTCGTCGGCGGCGTTGTATGGCGGCACGTACAACCTGCTCCACTACACCCTGCCGAAACTTGGGATCGAGACAACCTTCGTTGAAGATTCCGACAACCTCGACGAGTGGCGGGCCGCGGTTCGACCGAACACCAAGGCCTTTTTTGCCGAGACGATCGGTAATCCGAAGAACAACGTGCTCGACATCGAGGGCGTGGCATCGGTCGCTCACGACGTTGGCGTTCCACTCATGGTGGACAACACCGTCGCCACGCCGTACCTGATTCGGCCGCTCGATTGGGGGGCCGACATCGTGATTCATTCGGCCACTAAGTTTCTTGGCGGGCACGGCACCAGCCTTGCCGGAGCCATCGTCGACGGTGGCTCGTTCGAGTTCAGCGATGCGGAGAAGTTCCCCAACTACAACCAGCCAGACCCCTCGTATCACGGGTTGACCTACTGGCCGATGCTTGGTGCTGGGTCGTTCATCGCCAAGGCCCGCGTTCAGCTGCTGCGTGATATGGGCCCGGCGATCAGTCCGTTCAACGCGTTTTTGGTGTTGCAAGGGATTGAAACCCTGTCGCTTCGGATGGAGCGCCACGTCCAGAACGCCCAGACGGTGGCCGAATGGCTCGTCGCTCGCGATGAGGTTGAGGAGGTGCTCTATGCCGGTTTGCCGTCGTCGCCGTGGTACGACGCAGCACAGAAGTACACCAAAGGCCGTGGCGCCGGGTCGGTGCCGGCGTTCATCCTCAAGGGTGGGAAAGAGGCCGGCCAAGCGTTCGTCGAGGCGTTGAAGTTGCACAGCCATGTCGCCAACATCGGTGACGTGCGTTCGCTGGTCATTCACCCGGCGTCGACCACCCACAGCCAGCTGACCGAAGATGAGCAGTTGTCCACCGGTGTGCATCCCGGCTTGGTTCGTCTGTCGGTCGGCCTGGAGTCGATCGATGACATTCTCGCCGATCTCGATGCCGGCTTCACCGCAGCGAAGCAGGCTTAGGCCTGATCGGACCTTGGCCCGGCAGGCCACCCGGAACCTTGGCCCGGCCCGCAAGCTGGAACCTTGGCCGGTGGGCTTGATCGGCCATGCGGTTGCGGCCCGCTACCCTGATGCGGTCCCAATTCACCACCGGAGGTGCGGTGTCGCGAACACGTGAGTCGCGCCGCACCAACCAGAAAAGAGAGTGGCGACAGTGCCCGAGTGCCCAGCAATCGACGGTTCCAGCCCCCGCCAGACCAGCTTCGACGCCGAGTTCCCCATGTGTATCGACCCGGCGAAGCGTTACACGGCCGAGCTAGACACATCCCTTGGTTCAATCACCGTCGCACTCGATGCGGCGGCCGCTCCGAAGACGGTCAACAACTTCGTGAGCCTCGCTCGGTATCACTACTACGATGGGTTGGTCTTTCACCGGATCATCGAGGGGTTCATGTGCCAGGGCGGTTGCCCTGAGGGGTCTGGGCGTGGCGGTCCGGGTTATCGGTTCGCCGATGAGCTGCCTCAACCTGGTCGCTACGAGATCGGTTCGTTGGCTATGGCCAACGCCGGTCCGAACACCAACGGCAGCCAGTTCTTCATCGTCAGTGGGTCGAACGGCGTTGGCCTCCCGCCGAGCTATTCGTTGTTCGGGAAGACGGTCAACGGGCTCGACGTCGTCGAAAAGATGGAGAAGGTGCCGACCGGCTCGGGCGATCGCCCAGTCGAGGACGTCGTCATCAACTCGATTACCATCACCGAGCACGACGACTAACCAAACGAGTCCGAAACCAAAGAACCGCTCCGTTCGTACGGGGCGGTTCTTTGCGTTTTGCCCCGCGTGGGAGGGGTGGGCCTCGTAGTAGGTGGCGCGGTTCCCGTGTGGTGATGTTGGCGCGGGTGCTGACCTGTTCCGGCGCGATCCGGATCCTGGTCAGATGTGGTCGTCGAGGTTCCAGACGCGGAGATTCCCGATATTGGTGATGGAGGCGATGCGGCCGTCGTTGAGGACGATGATGTCTTCGATGAATTGGAAGTCGATGTGGTCGTAGATTTCGATGATGGCGATTGGGGTTGTGCTTGTTTCGGGGTCCCAGAGGAGGATGTTGCTGTCGCTGTTTCCGGTGAGGAGTCGACCGTCGGGTAGTTCAGCTACTGGGACGTTGAGCACGTCGCTTTGAGGATCGAGTTCGAAGAGTGGGCCTTCAAGGTCCTTCGGGTCCCATATGTGGATCTTGGAGTCCGGCGTGATAGTCACGATACGGTCGTCTTCGAGTACGGCAAGTATGTCGACGAACGAAATGGTGTGGTCTTCGGGAAGTTCGGTGACTGGTGCTGTTGGGTTTTCTAGGTCCCAGATTTGGAAGTTGCTGCCGTCTGGGTTGCCGTGTGTGGCGGCGATTCGGCCGTCGGAGAGTGCGCGGAATCCGTGGAATCCGCCAAGTGTGATGCCCGTTTCGGTCGGGTTGTCGAGGTTGTCGACTTCGACGGTTTGCAGCATGGATTTTGGTTCGCCATCGTCGTAGTAGCCGATGTTTTTGGTACCGATGAATCGGTCATCGGAGAGCTTCTCGATGGTCACGTAGGTGGAATCAAGGGTCGTGGTGTCGAGTTGGTTCGGTTCGTTTGGGTTCCAAATGATGGAGAACTCGACTGTAGAAGCGATTGCTCGCTGGTCGGGAAGAACATCAAGCCGGCGGGGGTTGAAGTCGGTTGCTCCAGGAGAGAAGATATTTTCGACGTAGTAGTCAGGGCTGTTTGGGTCGACGGCTCGGATGCCATCGTCGCCGGTGAAAACGATGCGCCCGTCGTCGAGCTCGACCAGCTGGAATTGGCCGTTGCGCTGACTCGAAGGCCAGAGCTCAAGGGGGACTGGAGGAGCGCCGCACGCTGCGGCCATCAAGATGAGTGCCAAGGCACTGTAGACGGTAATCCGAGTCCCTTTGGTGATTTCAGCCATCGATGATCCTGTTCTGCATCTCAGATATTGCGACGTCCAAGTCGTGTAGCCGCCGCAACGCATCACTGAACTCTACGGTGCCGCCGCGTCCTGCGAGCAGCAGGCTCTGGTAGCCGTCACCGTCGCGTATTCCTTTCGCTTGTTCTCCGGTGAGTGGGGTTTCCGGTTGTGGTATTTCTAGGTTGTTTCTGGTTTTAGGGAGAGCGTTTAGTTGGTGGAGGGCATTAATGAACTGGTACTCGTTCTCTTCTGTATCGGTGGCGAGGTCGTCGATTGTTTGGGTGTGTGCGTGTTGGAGGTGTCCGCCGGGGAGAGCGTTGTTGACCGTGTTCGAGATGAGTAGGTCGGTGGTGGCGTCGACGACGACGCTGGCCGGCACGTTGAGTGGTGTTCCTGCGGCGAGGGTTCCGACGATGGAGTCGATCACGACTGTTGCCCACTTTCTGGTGGTTGCGTCGCGGTTGTCTTGATGG
>CALIFY010000025.1 GCA_938021675.1 uncultured Acidimicrobiales bacterium | reverse complement strand
CAACGGCGCGGAACCCTCTGATTGGGCTGGTGGTGGGGTTGCCGGTGTCGGTTCGGCTGGTGGTGGGATGAATGCCGGTGTCGGTTCGGCTGGTGGTGGGGTGAATGCCGGTGTTGGCTGGGCTGGTGGTGGGGTGAATGTCGGTGTTGGTTCGGCTGGTGGTGGGGTGGCCGGTGTTGGCTGGGCTGGTGGTGGGAACGCCGACGATGAGTCGGCGGCCGGGTCGATGCCAGAGTTGTCGACGCTCGGCGTGTCCCTCTGCGGGTAGGCGGGCGTGCCTCCTGCGTTGCCGGCGTCGCCCGACGGCGGTGATGGCACCGGTGGTGGATCGAAATCTTGCAGCGCCGGCGTGGGAGCATTGGCCGAACCGTCGAGATCGGTGCCCAGAATACTTCGACCATCAGCCGGCCGCCCAAGAGCGATATCCGACTCGCCGGCCGGCGGTGTTGACGGAACCCTCGAAGACGCGCTTGGCATAGACAAGACATCGCCGACATCGGCCCTCGCCGGTGTGGTGTCGGGAAATAGTGCGCCACCCCCACCGCTATCGCCACCGGGTGTGGGGTTGCTGGCGGCATCGGTCTGGAGACGGATCTTGACTTCGACGCCGCCGAGTCCTCCGAGTCGGAGATCGGCATCATCGCCGAGCGTCCACTGAGGTGCGAGTCTGATGCCGAGCGCATCGAAGGTTCCATGGGTTGAAGAGTCACTCACAGCCCATGTCGAACCGTTCCACGTGAGTTGCAGGTGGCGCCGAGACACCGACCCCTCGGTGAGGGGTACTGATGCCTCGGACGACCGGCCTATATGAACAGGGGAGTCGTTCGGCGTGAACCGGGAGGCTCCACCTGGCCAGGTGATCTCGAGGTCGTGCATGTCATCCGCCTCCATGGCGCGCTGTCGCATCGTCGTGCTCGTGCTGGCACCAGGGTACAAGGGCCTGGCGGGGGGTTATTCGCACTATAACGATTCAACGCTCAGCGAGCCTGGGTAGCGACACAATGCCAACCGCGGGACCTGCTTTGGGTAGCGCTTGTGACGCCGACCGATGCTCGCGTTACCCAGCGGCACTGATGTGCTGGATCTCGGCCGGCGGTACCCGCACGACCTGCCGTTCTACGGCGATTGAGACTCCCTTAGCGCCCACGGCGAGGATCGTGCCGTTGAGGACACCGTCCGAGGTACGCAACCGAGTGTGGCGGCCGAGCATCATTGTCGGATCCGTCGTGCTATGCATGATTTTTCTACTCCTACGCCGCGCATCGTTGAGCGACATTCCCTACCGTACCGCACTCGATCAGTCGGGAAAAGGTCAGCTGGGAACGTTCGCCCAGAACCACGAAAAAGGGGCGTATGTACCTACACGGTCCAGGTCGTTCGGACCAGGTCCGACCGTGCCTATCCAGCTCGGCCGACGAGGCGCTCTACCGAGATCTCAATAACCACCCGGTCGTCGCGCTGTTTCGGCGGCCGGTAGCGATCGGAGTAGCGGCGCACGGCCTCTGCCACCGCGGCTGGCTCGTCGGTCACGATCCCAGACCCGTAGAGCGTGAGCCATCTCCCGCCGTCGACTTGGCAGACGGCGAGGGACTGGCCTGGACGGCTGGCGACGTTCTTCGCTTTGTACGACGCGGCCCAGGTGATGATCCGAGCGGTTTGTGTCTCGGGTTCGTATGTCACACCGACCGGCGTCACCTGAGGTGAGCCGTCCGGCCGGATGGTGGTAAGGGTCGAAAGATGACGCTCTTCGAGGAAGGAGCGGACCGTGGGTGGTGGATCATGAGGGTCGAATTCCATGTGGGTACAGGCTCCAAACTGAACGATGGGTGTTGGGTCCGCGGTCGCCCTTCGTTTGAGCACCACCGGGCCATTTTGTCGGGAACTAGCGCGAAGCGGAAACTTGTACGAACCGTTCTAAGATCTCTCCCAGATCAGGTCACAAGGGCCCGATTTGATGAGCGAAAGTAGTTCCATGCCTACAGGTACTGTGAAGTTCTTCAACGCAGAGAAGGGCTTCGGTTTCATATCGCGCGAGGGCGCCGACGACGTATTCGTGCACTTCTCGAACATCGCTGGTGAGGGTTACAAAACCCTCGACGAGGGCCAACACGTCGAGTTCGACGTTGCCCCCGGCCGCAAAGGCGAAGAAGCAAAGAACGTGCGGGCCTTGTAGAGGAGCGCACCCAAGATTGGTACGAAGCACACGACGACCACCGGGAAGCCGGTGGTCGTCGTTGTTTTGCCTGTTTCGGGGGTGCGACGTGCGTCACCGTCGGTTGGTCTCGTAGTGTCTGGATGGTGACCAAGCTTCGTTTCGGAGCGTTTCTCGCGCCGCACCATCTGGCTGGAGACCACCCGGCGCGCCAATTCCGACGAAGCCTCGAACTCGTCGAGCACCTGGACGATCTCGGTTTCGAAGAGGTCTGGTGTGGCGAGCACGGTTTTGGCGGTTGGGCCGCGGTCTCGTCCCCCGAGATGTTCCTGGCCGCCGCCGGTCAGCGGACGTCCAGGATACGGCTCGGAGCAGGTGTGCCGGCGCACGCCTTCGACCACCCACTTCTCGTCGCCAAACGGGCAGTGCAGCTCGATCACATGACGGCCGGTCGGGCCATGCTGGCCACCGGTCCCGTGTCATTCGCCTCCCACCCACCGGAGACGGCGAGCGATCCGACGACTGAACGGGCCCGCGAGGATGAGGCGATCGGCGTCATCAAGCGGCTGTTGGCCGGCGAGGAACGCGTCACCCACCGCGCTGAGTGGTTCGAGCTGCAGGACGCCGAGTTGCCAAACCTGCCACAGGGCGAACTCCCGATAGTCACCACATCGATGGCGTCCCCGGCGGGGATGAACCTAGCCGGTACGCACGGCATCGGCGTGCTATCGGTTGCCTTGACGTCGGGCACTCCACTCGATTGGACCCTCAGATGGAGTGTGGCTGAGGCGGCCTCTGGTATGAGTGGCAATCGAGTCGACCGGCGTCACTGGCGGATGGTCCTACCGTTCCATTTGGCTGAGACCGTCGACGACGCCCGCAGGCAGTCCAAAGCTGGATTTCTTCGGTGGTGTGCCGAGCACGGGTGCCTCGGCGAGGCGGATCGCTCGATGGGGTTGGCCGATGATGGGATAGGGATCGTTGGCACGCCAGACGATCTCGTTGCCCATATTCGAAAGTTGGAGGAATCGACCGGTGGGTTCGGAATTGTCCTCGGGGTTGTTCACGACTGGGCAAATGTTGCGGACACCCAGCGAAGTTGGGATCTCGTCGCCCGGCACGTCGTTCCTGAACTTACCGGCGGGCCCTGTTCGGCGCCGTTGGCCGAGGATCACGCCGAGACCGGCAGATCATTCGACGATGAGCGAGGGGCGGCGGTGACCCGGCTACAGAGCAAGGAGTGGACCAAGGCGACACCGTCGGTGCCTCCGACCGCCCGGTCTCCGCTCGGCGGTCCTGCTGTTTCTGATGGGCCAGACCGGGACCCGCCGGATTCGCCAGCGGCTTGAGTGCGCTCCTCGGCAGACCCTCAGGGGTCTACTCGCCTTTGACGCTGGTGCCGAGGTACGGGGTGGGATCGCCCGGTTGAGGGATGGTCGGCCTAGTCCAGGCCAGAATCTTGGACAACATCTCCGCTACCGTCCGCCAAGCCGATGGGTCCCAGCCGTTAACGACTTCAAGGTAGCCATCCGAACGAACGAATATCAGGCCGGGAAGCCGTTCGAGGCCCAACGAAGTAACCGCTTGGCGTTCCGGATCTGGGAATGTCAGGAACCGTTCGGCCCATGGTCCGAGAAACTCCCGACATCCGTCGTCGTCGGTGGTGGCGATCCACCCGACTCGAACGTCAGCCGGCGCGTAGTGATCGAGGATCCGACCGGCAGTGTCAAGAATCCATGCGCTTTCGTGTGTGTAGGGGTCGATGGCTACGAGGCAAAGCGGATACGAGGTAAGCCAGTCTCGAAGAGGGTATCCGTCACCTCGTAGAGAGTCGAGGACAAGGTCGGCTGGAGCAACGGCCACGGCGGGCGAGGCTAGCGCAATTCCACCCCAACTCGGAACTCGGTTGACGAACCGACGCAGTATTTTGACCTTGGTGGTGCCATGCGTCACCAAGAATGTGCCTGTTGGTAGCCTAAAACCGCATGGGGCTACGGTCCCACACCGTTTGCTCGGTTGGTGTAGAAGAGGGTGATGCATCCGATTGAGCAGCTCAGGTATGTGGCTAGAGCCGGTAGCGCCGACGCTGGTCTGCTCGTCGAGGAAGCGGTATCGGCCTTGTCGGTCTTTTCCGAGGACCCGCCGGCCATGTTGACCGCCTGTCGCAGATTGCTGACCCGCCAACCAGCGGTCGGTCCACTGTGGTGGATGTGTGCTCGAATGGTCACCGCCGCCGACGGTCGCGATGAGGCCCGGGCAATACTGGCTGACCTTCGGGGCGATCGGACCGGTCGTGAGATGGCTCATGCCTTGCCAGACGGCGCGACGGTAGCCGTTGCCGGCTGGCCGGAACTGACCATCGACGCCTTGCCTCGGCGAGGCGATGTCCGAGTACTTGTTTTGGATGTCGACGGCCACGGGCCGTCGGTCGCCCATCGGCTTGCGTGTCGCGACGTCGATGTCTTGGAGGTCGACGCGGCAAAGGTCGCAGGTGCGGTGACCGAGAGCGATCTGGTGGTGGTCGAGGCGGCCGCAGCGGGGGAGGCGGCAGCTCTAGTCGACGTCGGCTCGGTTGGTTTGGCGGCCACAGCGCGAGCGCTTGGCCGTCCGGTATGGCTTGTCGTCGGCCGAGGAAGAATGCTGATTGAGCCGTATTGGCGGGCCGTGGAGGACCGGGTTGCCGAACCCGGTCGACCGGCATTCGCCGCACCGTTCGAGGTTTTGTCGCTCGGGTTGGTCGATCAGCTTGCCACGGTCGACGGTCTTGTGTCGGTCGCCGATTGCCCCTCGCCCGACATCGCTTTGGCTCCGGAATTACTTGTTGAATTGAGGTAGCAACAAGGCCGTCGTCGTTCCGCAACAATGCGCACTGGTGGGTCCACGAGGGGTTAGTCTCTTGGACATGGGTAACGCAACTTCGGCCAGAACGGTGGGCGCAAACTTCACAGTGCCTGCCGTGGTGCCGGTCGACAGCATGATCGGCGCCGGTCCCGGTTGGTATTTCGACCCTGACGACCAAGCCATCTATCGGTTTTGGGACGGCGAGCGCTGGACGAACCACCGTTCTGACCTTGTCATGTCCGGCATTCCGAATTTCTGAGTCGTCCTCGTTCGCTCCGCCAGTCTTGCCAGCGGTTACTCGGGGCGGGCGAAAAACAAGACGATCATCGCCACGGCGAGAACTCCGGACAAGATCGCCGGGGCGATCTCCTTCGGCTCGTCCCCCGCTTTTCGGTGGAAATAGACGGCGCCGGCCATCGTGGCCGCCAACCCGAGCGACGCGAGCACGCCGAGCCATTCCAGATTCCTGCTGATCAGGCCGATGAGTACCCCGATCACACCAGCGATCTCGGCACCTCCGATCGCTTGATACTGGGTTTTAGCGAATCCCAAATGCTCGCGAGCCTGTTTGACCATGCCCACGTCAGCCAGCTTCATTCCGCCAGACAGTGAAAACATCGCCGCCAACAGAATCCCGACAATCCACGCCAAAATGTCCATGAGATACTCCCTCCTGTTTGGTCAACGGTTGAGTAACCGTGGTGCGAAGCTACAACTTCCCAGCCGGGAAAGACATTTGGAGCGGTAGGGGTGACGTCGAGGATCTCCAGAATCGACGGCTCGGCCCGTCCGACCGTTCGGTGCGCCGCCCGGGCTCGCTAGGAGCCAATGTGGCCTTTGCCTATCGAGTTACATGGTTGGGGAGCTCCTATGGCCACATGTTCGCCGCGCTCTTTGTTGGGGGTGCATGTGGTGATCGGTTGTGTTGAGGACGGCATTTTTGTCTGCTGAACATTAGGCTGTGGCCATGGGAAACATGGTCGAGTTTGCAAGTAATGGCAGTATGGCGCCGGGATATCTGGCGGAGCCGGAGTCGGGGAGTGGTCCCGGCCTTGTCGTTATCCAGGAATGGTGGGGTCTTAACGAACACATCAAAGACGTTGCTGATCGTTTCGCGGCTGAAGGGTTTGTCGCTCTCGCCCCCGACCTGTACCACGGGACGGTGACCGAAGAGCCGGATGAAGCCGGGAAGGAGATGATGGCGTTGAACCTCGGGACGGCGGCTCGAGACCTGTCGGGTGCTATCGACTTGGTCCGAGAGCGCTCCGGGCGAGAAAAGGTGGGCGTGACGGGGTTTTGTATGGGGGGCGGTCTCACGTTGACCTTGGCCGCCCAGCGGCCGGATGCAGTGGCGGTTGCCGTTCCTTTTTACGGGGTGATTCCGTGGGAAAACGCCCAACCCGATTGGGCCGCTGTCGAGGCGAGTATTGTTGGCCACATTGCTGAGAACGATGACTTCTTTGGTCCTGATGCGGCAGCCAAACTGCAGACGAAACTTGATGGTCTTGGGAAAGATGCTACGTTTCACGTATATGAAGAAGCGGAACACGCCTTCTTCAATGACACTCGTCCCGAGGTGTACCATGCCGCACACTCGGCGGATGCTTGGCGGCGAACGCTCGACGCTTTTCAGGCCATTTAGGTCAGCGGTCTGTTACCTCTTGGCTACCTTGCCCGGTCGCCGTCGATCGACTGCCGAATCAAGTCGGCGTGGCCACAATGGCGGGCGTACTCCTCGATCATGTGGATGAGTATCCATCGGAGGTCCCAGTGTTCGCCGTCGGCATTCGACCGTTCCGATCGTTGGTCGAGCGAGGTCGCTTCGTCGACGGTGCGGCGGGATGCCGCGCATGACGCCGCGAACTGGGCTCGAAGCTCATCGCCCGACCACTGTTGGGCCAGGGCCATCTCGGCGTCCGGGTCGTCGTCCCAATCCAGCGACGCCCACGGTTCTGATGGTTGTTCGCCGTCGAATCGGAACCGGAACCATATGTCTTCGACAAAGGCGAGATGGCCGATAAGTCGAGCCATCGTTAAGGTTGACGGAGGTAGGGCGAGTTGTAGTTGCTCGTCATCGAGGCCCCAGGCCCGGTCGAGAAGCTCGGCACGGTAGTAGTCGAGGAAGGCGTTCAACTGGATCGGTTCGTCGCCGTGTAGCGGAATGGTTGGTGCCGGTGGTCGAGACATCGGCAAGACCATAGTCCAGTCGGCCGCGATGCAGCTCACGTCGTGTTGGTGTGCTGCCCATCGAACGGGGTGGCTATGATTCGCCCGCGAGATGAGCGCTGTGGCCGATGACAACCAGAACCGTGTTGCCGAAGCGTTGTCCGACATCGATCTCGATGGGTGGTTCGAGGCCCACGGACGCGACCTTCCGTGGCGACGGACCCGTGATCCGTGGGCCATTGTCGTCGCCGAGCTTATGTTGCAACAGACACAGGTGGCTCGGGTGGTCGAACGGTGGCACCGGTTCCTCGACCGGTTCCCGACCCACGCCGTGTGTGCCGACGCGCCGGTCGCCGATGTGATAGACGAATGGTCAGGGTTGGGCTACAACCGGCGGGCCCTGTTCTTGCATCGGATGGCGACCTCGATCGAGGTCGATCACGGTGGCATCTTTCCCACCGGCCGGGCTGAGCTGCTTGCACTGCCCGGTATCGGTCCATATACGGCGAGGGCCATCCGGGTCTTTGCTTTTCACAAGCCCGACGCCGTCGTCGACACGAACGTCGCTCGCATCTTGGCCCGAACCGGCGGAGCTCCGCTGAAGCCGGCCGGGGCACAAGCCGCGGCCGACGCCGCCCTCGGCTCCGACCCCTGGAAGTGGAATCAGGCCATGCTCGACGTCGGCGCTGGTTGGTGCACGGCTCGTAATCCTGATTGCGGTACTTGCCCGTTCCGTGGAACATGCCACTGGTATGCCACCGGCTGCGCCGAGCCCGATCCGGCGATCGGTTCGGCTGGCGTATCGGGTCGGCAGTCGACGTTTCGCGGGAGTGACCGCCAGGGGCGGGGTCGGCTGATCGATGCCCTCAGGCGAAGTCCGATATCCGATGCCGGGTTGGCGGCGGCGATGGGTTGGCCCAACGATCAGGCCCGGGCCCATCGGGTGGCGGCCGGATTGGTCGCCGAAGGCATGGTCGAACACCGGGATGGGGGCTACCGGCTTCCCACGGGATAGCGGTACCTTGCCCCGACGCCTTAGTCGTCGACGGGCCCGCTACCGGTGAGCTTCTCCACGAGAGCGTCGACGGCCGCCTCGGCGATCGCCTGAATTTCAGCGTCGGTTCGGTCCTGGATTGGATGTTCGACGAAAACTCTCGACGGTTGGAATCCGAGGGCATCGCCTTGGCTGGTCGCCGCATCGACGAAGACGTCGCTGGCCACGAACACCCCTGGGGTTCCTCGGCGCTCGATATCAACGATGTCGTGCACACTGCACGACGTGCAGCTGCCTCAATCGGCGAGCGCCTCGATCACCGCATCGCAGCTGACAGCGATCTCCTGGCGGAGATCGACCGGAGCTGGTTTGGAAAAGGTCGGCTTTGAATACCGGATAGTGGCGGCACCTCGATCGGTGAGAAGCTGGGCCAAGCGGTCGAGGAACACGTCGCCCCGAGGCTTCGAGATGTCGAGGAGGCCGATGGTCGTGCCCTGCAACGATTTGATCCGCTCTGCTGGCGTCAGCGTGGCCGCCGCTTTTCCCGCTGTCGGGTCGAGCACCACGAACGGTGGCTGTTGATCCGGTGGCGTGGTCATTCGCGCTCCTTGAACCTGGTCGGTTCGCTTTCTAGATGTTCGGTACATAGTCGATTCATGTTGGGTGCATATCTCTTGGGTGCATATTTTTTGGGTGCATGGCTACTGTCAGGCGATGACCCTCGTCACCGGTTCGCTGCCTTTCGGGCCGCCAACCCAACCGCCGAGCACCGCCGAAAACAGGCCAGCGTCCCCTCCGGCGTGGACGATCTGGAGGCCGCCGGGTCGGAACTTTGGTAGCGGCTGGCCGGCGAACGACTCGGGAAGTCCTTCGTCGATCCCGTCCGCGCCGCGGATCAGCTCGTCGCCGTCGAGGGTCAATAGCTGGTCGATTTCAGCGGTGAGGCGAGCCCTATCCCATCTCGCCTCGGAGAAAATTCGACCATGCTCTGGCCCGACGATGAGCAACGCGTCAAACCCGATGACCAGCTTTGGGTGAGCGTTCACCCGGAGGACGGCTGCGATCGATCGGGCCAGCGACTCGGGGTTTCGAGACAGCTGATCGACGATGGCGGTCGGGCCGTGTCCGGCGAACACCGTCAGCGCATCGGTTTCGGCCGCCAGCCCTCGGGACGTGGCCAGGGGCTCAAAGGGCGAATCGTATTCCCGTTCGGCGAAACAGAGCCCGAGTTTGGACGGCGAACCGAAGGCTGCCATATCGATCTCGCCCGGTCGGCCGCCGCCAAGGTTTCGGATGACGAGCTGCAAGGCCCGGCCGATCGTCATATTGGCCCGCGTTCCTTGACCGAGCACGTTGTGTCCGCTGTTGAGGCCGATTCGGTTGGCGATGGGGCCGTTGACGACGATGACCGGCCCGGAGAAGTAGGTGGTAGCGAGCAGGCCGTGCATGTTGAACGTGTCGCTACACGCTGCCTCGACGGCGGCGAGAACTACCGGGAAATGCTCCGGTGAACAGCCGGCAAGCACCGAGTTGATGGCCACTTGCTCGACGGTGACGTCGGCCAGGTCCGGCGGGACCGAGGCCACGATGTCGCCAGCGTTTCGGGTCGTCCCCTCGAGCATCCGTAGCACCCGCGCTTCGGTCGGCGGTACGACCGGCAGCCCGTCCGTCCAACCGCGGTCAAAAGCGGCCTCGAACTCGTCCTCCAGCGAGGCAAAGGTAACACGGCGGCCGGCGAGGCCCGAACGACCGAATCGGGCTTGCAAGATGTCGGTCATCGATGGGTCCACCGAAAGGGAGCCACACCCCGGCCGCTGAGGAGGCAACGTTGAGCCCAGGGTTGGGATCCCGGTGAGCGCTCTCCACTCCTGTTGCGACCAGCCGACGATCCGAGTCACCTCGGCGCCGTTTCTGACCTGGAGCAACGTTGGCACGGTTTCGATGTCGTGGTGCCAGGACAGATCGAGCGCGGTGTCGTCGATTACCGGGGCGGCGCAGCGAGGAAAGTCTGGATCGTCTTGGGTGTAGACGGTGAGGGTCGCTCCGGCGCCAACGAGCTCATCGAGGACCGGCACCACCAGCTCGCAGGTCGGACAGTCGCGCTTGACCACTGCCACGAGACCATTCGGAAGTTCGAGGCCGGCGGGATCCGACGCTGTGGAGCTGGGCGGAGAGGTCGGCGAGGGGGTCACCAGAGCAACGCTATTGCTATCTCGACACGACCGCCAGATGAGACCTTGTTCACAGGACCCTATGTTTGCCCCCATTCATGCAGTAGCCTCCCGAGGCACTTCATGCTTGACATCATGTTCTACGGCGTGCGGGGTTCGACTCCATGCAGTGGGTCAGCGACCGAGGGTTATGGCGGCAATACGTCATGCGTACTGGTCCGAGCACCTGGCGATCTACCGATCATGTGTGATCTCGGCACCGGACTGCGGTACCTGGACGATCGATCCGACCTTCCCGATCCGTTTCGAGGAACGGCGCTGGTAAGCCATCTTCACTGGGACCACATCCAGGGGCTGCCATTCTTCGGGCCGATCCTCAAGCCCGGAGCCGAGCTGATGATCGTCGGTCCAGAGCAGGGGAGCCAATCGCTGGCCGAAGAGTTTCGGGCTGGATTTTCGCCGCCGGTGTTTCCCGTTGTGCTGGACGATTTACCGGGCACGTTCCGGTTCCACGAAACCTCCGATGACCGGTTCGAGCTCGAATCGGCCACCGTCACGGTGTTTCCGGTCACCCATGTGGGTCCGACCAATGGGTATCGAATCGACTGTGGTGAGGCGTCGGTGGCGTACATCAGCGACTACCAACAGCCACCCGACGGTTCGCTCGACGTCTCCGATCGGGTCATCGAGGCCTGCCGAGACGTCGACGTGTTGATTCACGATGCTCAGTACAGTCCGGCCGAATTCGCAGTGAAGTCTGACTGGGGGCATTGCACGGTCGAGTATGCGGTCGAGGTCGCCCGCCGAACCGGGGCCCGTCGGTTGGTTCTCTACCACCACGACCCGGCCCACGACGATCGTTGGATCGATGATGCTCGTGATATGGCGGCCGGATTGGCAGGGACTGCGTTCGATGTGCTGGCGGCAAGAGAAGGGCTAGCACTACAGTCGGGCGCCAGGTGAACGGGCCTTGACCGCTTGCCTTGGCCACCGGTGGTGAGCACGTTTGAACGCCTGCGTTGAAAGGGTACGAAGTGAGCGAAGATCCTCCTATCGATGCTGGCGACTTTCGGACCGTCCTCGGTCATTTTCCTACCGGGGTAACGGTCGTCACTTCGGCTGGTACCGATCGGCCGATCGGGGTGGCAATCGGGTCGTTCGCTTCGATTTCGCTCGACCCGCCGCTCGTGGGATTTTTCCTCGGCACCCGGTCGGGGAGTTGGCCCCCGATGGAAGCGTCGGGGTACTTTTGCGTCAACGTGTTGTGTCAGGACCAGCTTGAGCTTTGCGGCCTGATGGCATCGAAGGCCGACGATAAGTTCGATGGCGTCGAAACCGAGGCGGCGCCGGGAAGCGGCGCCCCGATCTTGCCAGACGTACACGCCGTCATCGATTGCCGCATCCATCAAGTGGTACCGGCCGGCGATCACAACCTCATTATCGGTCGGGTGTTGAGCCTGGAGTCGCGGCGGGACGCTCCGCCCATGGTGTTCTACAAGGGACAGTACGGCACATTCGATCAGACCTAGACGTTCGCCAGGCCAAACGAGACCACAGGTCGACCGTACCCGGGCGAGAATCTTCGGTTTCCATCGGCCGGAGCGGGTGCCCTCACCTAGCAGCTGAGGTCGGCGGCATCAGCACTCACCGGGTAGGAGCGCTCGACCGCCGAGCGTACGCCTGTGGTTGTATGGCCGTGTGGAGCGACGTGATGCGGTGGAGTTCAAACCGCTCTGGTTGGCGATCTCGACGGTCTCGGTCTTGGCCTTGGCTGTCGCCGCCCCCGGAGGACTGGCCTTGCTGGGTTTTCTCGGCATTATCATCATTAGCCATGAGGCCGGACACTTCTTTGTAGCTCGGCGGGCCGGAATGCGTCCCACCGAGTTTTTTTGGGGTTTTGGTCCCGAGGTGGCCGCGGTCCGTATCGGTGATTGTCGCTATGGACTCAAGGCGTTATGGCTCGGCGGGTACGTCAAGCTTGAAGGAATGACGCCGCGATCGACGGTCCCCGACGGATTTCCGGAGTCTGGTACGTACCGGGCGGCATCTCATTGGGGACGACTGGCCACCATCCTGGCCGGTCCCGTCGTCAACCTCACGACCGCGCTTGTGGCGTTCACCGTCGCTGGGGTCCTCGGTGGGAGCGGGCTGTTGGCCGCCGGGGCTATGGCTGTCGGCGACTTGTGGTTCGTCGTATCGGCGACGGTGGACGCCCTGGTCACCTGGGCGGTCAGCATCGGTGCATACACCGAGGCGGTGCTCGATGGGTCTGGCACCACCGAAGCGCCCGTTCGATTTCTCTCTCCTATCGGTCAGGCCAGGGTGAGCGGGCAGGCGGTGACCCTGGGTCTCGGGTCGAGTCTTCAGTGGCTAGGGATTCTGGCCACCGCGGTGGGGGCCATCAACCTGCTCCCGCTACCGCCGCTGGATGGCTCCCATGCCGTGGTCGCCGTCTCGGAGCGGGTAGCCCAATGGGCCCGCCGAGATCCTGCCCTGCGTTTCGACGTGACTCGTCTTTTGCCGCTGGCCTACCTCACGATTGGAGTATTGGTGGCGCTGTCGCTCAGCGCACTGGTTCTCGATTTACGCGACCTCGCATGAGGGTCACGCCATGATCGAGCGTTTCGCCACCTCTTCGAGCATGACTTCGGTGGCGCCGCCACCGATGGGGAGGATCCGGGCGTCCCGGGCCATTCGCTCGATGGCCGACTCTCGCATGTAACCAATACCACCGTGAAACTGCACGCAGTCGTACATGACCTGGTTGACGACCTCGCAGCCCCAGGCCTTGACGCCTGACATCTCTTTGACGTTGTCGGTACCTTGCTCGCCGATCCATGCCGCGTGGTACATCGACGCTCGAACCGCGTCGACTTTGGCCTGGTTCATGGCCATCCGTTGGCGTATCGCTCCCAGGTCGAACAGCTTTCCTCCGAACGCCGGACGATCTTGGGTATAGGAGTTGGTTAGATCGATGGCGGCCTGGGCCGCCCCAACGCCCATCCCGACCAACACCATCCGCTCGTTTTGAAAGTTCCGCATCGTCTCGTAGAACCCGCGATGGACGGTACCGAGCAGCTGATCGTCTGATACCCATACGTCGTCGAGGGCCAGCTCGGCGGTGTCTGAACAGCGCCAGCCGTGTTTGTCGAGCTTGGTGGAAACGGTGAAGCCCTCCGTTCCCGCCGGTATGAGGAACATCGAGATCCCGTAGCGATTGTCGAGATCGGTCTTGGCCGCCAAGATCGTCATGTCGCCGTACACGGCGTTGGTAATGAACGTCTTCGTGCCGTTGATTCGCCAACCGTCGCCGTCCTTTACCGCTTTGGTGCGCATGCCGGCAACATCGGATCCGGCATCGGGCTCCGACACCGCTATCGACAGGATCGTCTCGCCGCTGAGCACGTTCGGCATCCAGTGTTCCAACTGCTCCGGAGTCCCGGAATTCAACAGGTGGGGGGCCGCCATGTCGGTGTGAACCAACACGGTCACGTCGAATCCGGCGTAGGTCGACGAGCCGAGCGCTTCAGCGAACGCCGCCGACGCCAACGGCCCGAGGCCGAGTCCACCTTGTTCTTCGGGAACTCGGAGGCCGAGCATGCCGAGCGAGCCCATCTGGCGCAGAATCTCCCGAGGCACCTTGCCTTCGTCTTCCCACCGATCGCCCTTTGGCATGACTTCGGCGCGGACGAAGTCAACGGTTTGGTCGTAGATCGCCTGAAGCTCATCGGTCATGTAGACGTTTCGGTGAGTCATGATGGAGAAGTTAGCAAGATGGTTGGCCAACTCGCTGGTCCGGGCGTTGGCCTTTGGGTAATGGTTGGCTCGACGCTGCGGTCGACTACCGTTGTCCCATGGCCATCTATGCCTTGGGCGGTGACGAGCCGCGAATACATCCGACCGCGTTCGTTCACCCCCAGGCGACGATCATCGGCCGGGTCGAGATCGGGGCCGAGGCGTCGATTTGGCCTCAAGCGGTGCTCCGGGGCGACAACAACGCCATCCGCATCGGTGACCGCACCTCGGTCCAGGACGGAACGGTCATCCATACCAGCCCCGAGTTCGAGACGGTTGTCGGACGAGATAGCGTGGTCGGACATCTCGCCCATCTCGAGGGATGTACCATCGAGTCCGGGGTGTTGGTCGGCAACGGCGCGGTGGTACTTCACGAGGCTGTTGCTCGCTCGGGTTCGCTGATCGGATCGAACGCCGTCGTTACCAATCGCACCGAGATTCCTTCCGGAGCCTTGGCCATTGGGGTTCCGGCCAAGATTGTCCCCGACAAGGTAGATCCCGCTGTTATTCAGGAGGGCGTCGAGGCCTACGTGGCCAAGGCAACCCGTTACCGGGCCCAGATGCGCCGCCTCGACTAGGCGTGGTGGCGATCGGTTCCGAACGTCCGCTTCGATAACCGGTGTTGCGAGGTCATCTGTGGACATCGGCGTCGGTATCTGGTGTGATTATCGGTCCGGTGACGTTTGGCCGGAACCCCGAGGCTGGATCGATACGTCTGGTTTGTTACTATGTGTGTAGTGTTAATTCGCCCGCTGGTCACCGATCCATGATTTCCGATGGACTCGGATGGACTCGGATGAAGGAGAAGAGAGCCAACGATGACGGTTACGCCTGACAGTCTCGACCTCGATCGCTACAAGCTTGGTTGGAGCGATGCCGAGGATTATGTCTTCAAGCCAAAGAAGGGCTTGAACGAAGAGATTATCCGCGAGATGTCGTGGATGAAGGGTGAGCCGGACTGGATGCTCGACAAGCGCATCAAGTCGTATCGGCACTTCGAGAAGCGTCCGATGCCCAAGTGGGGCGGCGACATGTCGGAGATCTACTTCGACGACATCTTCTACTACATCAAGCCGACGGAGGGTCAGGTCAACGATTGGGAAGACCTGCCCGATGCCATCAAGGACACCTACGAGAAGCTCGGCATTCCCGAGGCGGAGCGGAAGTACCTGGCCGGGGTGACCGCCCAGTACGAGTCCGAGGTGGTATTCCATCGCAATCGAGATGATCTTGAGCGCCAAGGCGTCGTGTTCTGCGATATGGATACCGCCCTCAGGGAGTATCCGGATCTGGTGAAGCCGTACTTCGGCAAGGTCATTCCGATGAACGACAACAAGTTCTCGGCGTTGAACACCTCGGTGTGGTCCGGCGGCTCGTTCATTTATGTTCCACCCGGCGTCGAGGTCGAGATGCCGCTCCAGGCGTACTTCCGAATCAATGCCGAGAACATGGGTCAGTTCGAGCGCACGCTGATCATCGCAGACGAAGGCTCGAAGGTTCACTACATCGAGGGCTGCTCGGCTCCGGTGTACACCTCGGACTCCTTGCATTCCGCCGTGGTCGAGATCGTGGTCAAGCCGTCCGCTCATGTCACGTACACGACCATCCAGAATTGGTCATCCAACGTGTTCAACCTCGTCACCAAGCGGGCCATGGTCGAGGCCGAAGGTCACATGGAGTGGATCGATGGCAACATCGGTTCGCGCCTGACGATGAAGTATCCGGCGGTATGGCTCGTGGGGCCGAAGGCCAGCGGTGAGGTTCTGTCGGTGGCGTACGCCGGTCCCGGTCAGCATCAAGACACGGGGGCCAAGATGGTTCACGCCGCCCCGGAGACGACATCGAAAATCGTGTCGAAGTCGATCTCTAAAGACGGCGGCCGGTCGAGTTATCGAGGTCTCGTTCGGGTGGAGGATGACGCCTACGGTTGCAAGAGCCACGTCCAGTGCGACGCGTTGATCCTCGACGACGAATCGGTATCAGACACCTACCCGTACATGGAGATCGGTGCGCTCGACGCTCAGATCGGTCATGAAGCGACGGTATCTAAGGTCGCCGACGAGCAGCTGTTTTACCTGATGAGTCGGGGTCTTTCCGAGGAACAGGCCATCGGCATGGTCGTCAACGGCTTCATCGAGCCGGTTACCAGGACGTTGCCGATGGAGTACGCCGTCGAGTGGAGCCGTCTCATCGAACTGCAGATGGAGGGTTCGGTCGGCTGACCCCGTAGGAGGCTCAGGCCGTAGGTCCCGGCATCTGATCTCCGGTTGTACGCGGCCGGCCTCCGCTCGCTGACAGGAAGGATGTTCGGCCAGCCAATCACCCCCTGGGTCGATGAGTTTGTCCACTTCTGTGGTGTCGGTAGCCGTTTTCTCTCGGACAACAAACGGAGCCAGGCCGCGGCGGGCGACCTGGCTCCAGTCATGCAGGGGTTACCGACCGTGGCCGGTTGTCCCTCTGATACCTATTCCGCTTCCGCTGCCTCTTCGGCTCCTTGGCCAGGGATCTTGTTGGTCAGGTCGTCGGCCTTGTCGGCCAGACCTTGAGCCTTGTCTCCCAGATCACCGGGGAGTTTGTCAGCGTGCTCCGTGGTCAGGTCCTTTGCCTGGTCAGCAGCGTCCTTGGCCTTGTCGGCCATACCCTTAGCATCGTCCATAAGTCCCATGAAGGTTCCTTTCTCAGGGGGTTTGGGGCGTGTAGCGCCGTAACAGTGACGCACCACGAACCCCTACTGTCGCGTATTCGTTGTTAATAAGGTCGGCGCTGATAACAAATTTGTTACGACGGGAACCAGAAACGTCGGTCGGAACGCCCAAGAAGCCATGACGAGCACATCCACGAACAAGTTCCTAGTGGCAGTACTCGCCATCGTTTTCCTTGCCGCAGCGTGCGGTGGCGCGGACGATAGCGACGCTGCGAGCACCCAAGAATCGGCCGCTGAGACCACCGACGCCGCCGAGCCATCGACGAACCAAGGTGATGCCGAATCCGATTTGAGCGCCGCCGATGACTCGGCTCAGGACTTCGAAGAGGAAAGCGCCGAAGAGTCGGCCGGTGAGGCGATGGAAGCCGATGCCATGGCCGATGATGACGCTGGCGCTCCGCCGCAGGTGGCCGAGGGCGCAACCTCGTCTCGGGCGGTGAAAGCCGACGGCGTCGAACCCGCCCCCGACGGTGGGTTATTCGAAGACGAGCAGGTCATCGCCGATGATTCGGCCACTGACAACAACACCTTTGAGGACTACGGGATCCGAGGATTCGTCTCGACTGACCAAGATCCGCTCTCGACATTTGCGCTCGATGTCGATACGGCGAGCTATTCGATCGCCCAGCAGTGGCTTGGGTCTGGCTCCATTCCGCCACCAGACTCGGTGAGGGTCGAGGAGTTTGTGAACAGCTTCGACTACGACTACGACGCACCATCGGAAGGTTTGAATATCCAGGCCGATGGTGGTCCGTCTCCGTTTGACGATGACAACGTGATAGTCCGGATAGGGGTTCAGGCCGAAGAGGTCGCAAATGATGAGCGCCCCGACGCCGCACTGACCTTCGTCGTTGACACCTCTGGTTCGATGGACCGTGCAAATCGTCTCGGCTTGGTCAAGACGTCGTTGTCACGGCTTACCAACGAGCTCGACCGAGATGACACCGTAGCCATCGTGACCTACAGCGATGACGCGGTGGTGATCTTGCCGCCGACTCCGGCTGCCGAGCGGGACATCATCCTCGGTGCCATCGAGGACTTGCGTACCGATGGGTCAACCAACCTCGAGGCAGGCCTCGCCCGAGGATACGACCTAGCTGCAGAGTCGTTCCGTTCCGGTGGAATCAACCGGGTGGTGTTGGCCTCCGACGGTGTTGCCAACGTCGGGCTGACCGACGCCGATGGGCTGGCCGCTCAGATCCGGGGTGACGCCGATCGGGGTATCCAATTGGTCACGGTCGGTGTTGGGATGGGCAACTTCAACGACGTGGTCATGGAGCAGTTGGCCGACCAGGGCGATGGGTTCTACGCATACGTCAACGACGAGCGTGAGGCGGAGCGACTGTTCAGCGATGATCTGGTCTCGACCCTCCTAACCGTCGCCATAGACGGCAAGATCCAGGTTGAGTTCGACCCTGACACGGTAAGTGCGTACCGATTGATCGGCTTCGAGAATCGAGCGGTGCTCGACGACGATTTCAGAAACGATGCGGTAGATGCCGGTGAGCTCGGCGCAGGCCATCAGGTCACGGCGCTCTACGAGCTGCAGTTGCGGTCGGGTATCGATGGTGACGATCAGCTCGGGACGGCGCAGCTCCGGTGGGAGGACCCCGAGGAGCGTTCGGTCCGAGAGACCAGGTTGGCCTTGACCTCATCGCTCGTCGACGACCGTTGGGCCGATACCGCGGAGGACTTCCGGCTTGCCGTCACTGTTGGCGCATTTGCCGAACTGCTCCGGCAAAGCCCCCACGTAGGGTCGGTGTCGTTGGCCAATGTTGCCGAGGAGGCCGAGTCGTTGTCGTCGGGATCCGGTCCGATACAAGACCTAGCCGATCTCATCCGGCAGACAGAACGGCTGGGCTAGGCCATCCTGGTGTGTCACTATCCGGTGCGGCTATCAGGTGTGGTCGTCAGGTAACGCTGCATCCAGATCGGCCGGCGGGGGTTGGGAGAGACCCCGTCGGCCAGCCTCGTTTGTCACGGTCGGTCAGGGGCTTCGGGCCCGATTCGCTGGGATGGGCTGGCGTGGGGTTAGGCGGAATCGACCAAGGCGTCGAGAACCAAGCCGATCATGTCGTCGAACGAGGTTTGTCGTTGTTCGGCGGTCATCTTTTCGTCTCGCTTGATTTGGTCGCTGACCGTGGCGACCGTTAGCGCAGCCGCTCCGTATTCTGCGGCGACCCCGTACAGGCCCGCCGCTTCCATCTCCACCGCCAAGAAGCCATACCGTTCCAGCAGATCGAACGTTGTCGACCCGGCCGGCTCGTAGAAGAAGTCGGATGTGAACACCGACCCGACCCTGGTAGCCAGGTTCTTGCGCTCCGCCTCGTCGACTACGGCTTTGAGAAGTTCGTAGTCGGCGACCGCAGGGAAGTCTCGCTCACCCAGTCGGCGCCGGTTGACCGAAGAGTCGGTCCCGGCGGCCAGGGCTACCACGATGTCGCCGAGGTCGATGTCGTCTCGGATGGCGCCGCACGAGCCAACGCGAACGATTCGCTCCACATCGAACTGATCGATTAACTCGGTGGCGTAAATCTGCATCGACGGCACACCCATACCTGAACCCTGGACCGAGAGGCGAGTGCCGCGGAAGGTGCCGGTGAATCCGAGCATGTTGCGGACTTCGGTGACCAGGACGACGTCGTCCAGATATCGCTCGGCGATGAATCTGGCCCGGAGCGGGTCGCCGGGCATGAGCACGGTGGCGGCGTAGTCGCCAGGTTTCGCATCGAGGTGTGGTGTCGACATGTTTCGATCGGGATTGGTCGAGGATGGGGTTGACAGTGGCACACTGGGTGGATGGCAATGCGCCAGGACTGCAAGCATTTTCAAAGCCGGACTTACCCTAGCGGCGACACGATGCGCAAGTGTGCGCTCGATTTGGCGCCGGAGGCACCGTGGCGGTGTCCCGCCGACTGCGGCCGATTTGAGGTTCGCATGGCCGACGTCAACTGGCGGCATGGAAGCCTCATCACGCCCCCCACCCCAGACGCGCCGGAAAGCATCGGCGATGATCCCTCAATCGCCTCCTTGCTCGACGAGGCGGAGGACATCATCAACGCCGCGGTACCCGACGTTCGGGCCGAGGTCGACGCCGAGCAAGCCGAGATTCGGCGAAAGGCTGGCCGCAAGCGTCCGAAATGGTGGCCGTTCGGTTCGTGAGGTCGATTGTTCTACCTCTGACACCGTCTCCCCGCCGGTAGAATGTTCGGGTGAACGAGAGCTTTTCTGTAGAGGCCACCTCTGGTCTGCCCGGTGGTCGTGATCGGGCCGCGGCAGTAGAGGCAGCCTCTTTGGCTTCGTTGCCGACGGCGGAATCTGAGGATTGGCGCTACAGCCCAATCGGCGACCTCGAATCGTCTGGTTGGCGCCCCGTTTCGGCCCCACCTGATGACGTCGAAATCGATCTGTTCGATGACATTATCGAGCACCGATCGGCAACGGTCACCGTGATCGATGGATTCGTGACCTCGGTCGACGTTGACCCGGGATACGCCGCGAAGGGGCTTGTGGTCGAGATAGTCGCCGACGTAGCTCCGCTTGAACTCGATCTGGCCGAGCCGACGGTATTCGATCATCTGCATCGGGCCTTCTCGCCGGCTGCGATTCGAATTGCCACCCCGGCCGGCCTGGTGGTCGAAGAACCCGTCGTCGTGGTAACCCACGCCGCGGCGAGTGAGTCGGTGTCGTTTCCTCATCTCATCATCGAGTCTGGCGAGGGTTCCGACATATCGGTTGTCGAGCGACAAACGTCAACCACCGCGGCGGCGCTCAGTATCCCGGTGACCGAACTGACGACCGGCGCTGCATCGCAGTTGCGGTACGTGGTCATCCAGGAGAACGGGACCTCCCATTGGCAGATCGGTCGACAGCTTTCGACGATCGGGGCCCAGAGCACGCTGAGTAGTGGCATGGCGGTATTCGGTAGCCGTTATGCCAGAACTCGAACCGATTCCCGCATCCTCGGCAGGGGGGCTACGGCAAACCTGGTCGCCGCCTACTACGGCGACAACGATCAGGTGCATGATTTCCGAACGTTTCAACATCACGAAGCGCGCGACACGAGAAGCGATCTGCTCTTCAAGGGCAGTCAGGATGATCGATCGGGCTCGATATACACCGGTCTGATCCACATCCATCCTGAGGGGGCGAACACCAACGCCTTCCAAACCAACAGAAACGTCAAGTTGAGCGAGGACGCCTGGGCCTGGTCAGTACCGAATCTCGAAATCGAGAACAACGACGTGCACTGCAGTCACGCCTCCACGGTTAGCCCGGTTGATGGAGACCAGCGGTTCTACCTTCACGCCCGCGGCGTACCGCCATCGGTCGCCGATCGCCTTATCGTCGCCGGTTTCTTCGACGAAGCTATTCAACGACTTCCGGTAGTAGCCGCTAGAGCCGAGGTGCAACGACTCGTCGACGAGAAGCTCGACCGTCGAAATGAGCATCGGTGACCGCAACACCGATCGAAGTCTGCCGAATGGATGAGCTGGTACCGGAGTCGGCCGCTCGGTTCGACATCGATGGACACCGTCTCGCGGTGGTTCGTCTCGGCGACGACGTCTATGTGATAGGTGATCGCTGCTCTCACGCCGACTTCTCGTTGTCCGAAGGGGAAGTCGATAGCGGCGACCGGACCCTCGAGTGTTGGAAGCATGGGTCGGCCTTTTCGCTAGAAACCGGTGAACCGACCTGCATGCCGGCAATCAAGCCGGTTCCGGTGTACGAGGTACAGGTTGCAGATGGCATCGTGACCGTGGTGGCGCCGTGATCTACGTGAGTGGATGAACGTGAGTGATGCCATGAGTTATCTGAACACAGTGACCAACGCCAAGACGACTGACCCCAAAACGACCGGCAGCAGCCGAGAGGTAATCCGATGAGCACGTTGAAGATCTCTGGCCTTCGAGCCGCGGTGTCCGGCAAAGAGATTCTCAAAGGGATCGATGTCGAGATCAAGGCTGGTGAAGTCCATGCGGTCATGGGCCCGAACGGCGCTGGTAAGTCGACCCTGTCCCACGTAGTGATGGGCAAGCCTGGTTATGAGGTGCTCGGAGGTTCTGTGACCCTCGACGGCACCGAGCTGCTCGATCTGCCGACCTGGGAGCGGTCGCAGGCCGGGCTGTTCCTCGCTATGCAATACCCGACCGAGGTTCCTGGTGTGTCGCTCATCGATGTCTTGTCGAGTTCGCTCGCTGCCGTCGAGGGCGATGGCGATGATCTCGCTCGGCGGCTGAGGGATGAAGCGGATCGGATCGGATTCGATCATCAGTTCCTAAGCCGCCCTCTCAACGTAGATCTCAGCGGCGGTGAGAAGAAACGAAACGAGACGGTGCAGCTTGGGATACTCGAGCCGAAGTTCGCTGTTCTCGACGAGCTTGACTCAGGCCTAGACGTCGATGCTCTTCGCCTTGTTGCCCGCAGGGTCGAAGCGGCAACTGAGGAGAGCGGCCTGGGTGTGCTCGTCATCACCCACTACAGTCGCCTTCTGAGCGAATTGAAGCCCGATCGAGTCCACGTCTTGGCCCAAGGTCGTTTCGTGGCCTCCGGGGGGCCAGAACTCGCTGATGAGCTAGAAGTCTCGGGCTACGGGGCCTATGTGGATGAGGGGCCCGAAACCGAACCGGCGGCGACCGTTGCCGGTGACCCCTTTGCCGATCCGTTGGCTTGATCGGCCCGCTTCTTCGTACGACTTGTAGCCCAGCAGCCTTTGGCCAACGTTGGTTGGTCGTCCGAGGTGTAGGTGATTGGGGGTGTAGGTGATTGGGAGAGCCCAGGTCAGGCCTCACTCTGGCAAAGGGCGATGTGCCGCCCGTTGCTCGCTCGCCCGGTGAGACCTGACCTGGGTAGGGCAGTTACCGACGTTCCACCCAGACGGGCGAGCGCCGATATCGAATAGGTACCCAGCCAACAGCTAGTCCAAACCCGAAGGACCGGCTTCGTTGGTATGTCCAAACGAGACACTCCGAAGTCGCTTGACGCTGGTTCCCGCGGTTGCGGTAGCGGGAGTTCGCCGCGGAACTCGTTTCAAGCTCATTGATCATTCTGTCGATGCCTTATCCAGAGAAGGAGAGGCAAGACTGATGGACCTGAGTGTTGGTAATGTACTTCCGTTATCGGTGCTTGACGCAATACCTAACCCGGTTCTTGTTAAGGACGCCGAGACGCGATACGTCTGGGTCAATGAAGCGTTCGAGCGTTTGTTCTCGGTGTCGCGTGAGGATTTGGTGAGCCGCCTGGACACTGAGGTCTTTCCCGGTCGTCAGGCCGCGCAGTGCAACGGTGGCGATGTTCGAGTGCTATCGAGTGGCGACACCGATGAGGCCGTGGAGACGGTCATCGACCCGGTCCTGGGCGAGAGAGAGACGATAACCCGTAAGAGTCGCCTCGTTGTCGAGGGTCAGTATTACCTCGTCGGGGTTATGCACGACATCACCGAAGTGGTTGAAAAGAACCGCCAGCTGGCTGAGATAGGTCGGGTGCTCGTCGAGCAATCGGCCCGGCTTGAGGTCCTTGCCTCGACCGATCCGCTGACCGAAGTGCTTAACCGTCGTGCCCTGTTCGAGAAGGTCGAAGCGGTTCCCGATGATCGGCTACTAGGAGTGTTGTCAATCGACCTTGATCGCTTCAAGTCGATCAACGACACCTACGGACACGATGGTGGCGACGCGGTGCTCGTCGACTTTGCGGCGAAGGCCAAAGCGTTACTCAGACCAGACGATCTCATCGGTCGGATAGGTGGTGAGGAGTTCGTGGTATTGCTGGCCGGGGCTGATCGTCACTACCTGGCCGACATCGCCGAACGGATCCGGTTGGCCGCCGCCGACTCTGCGGTTCCCTATGGTGATGCCGTGATCCGGTACACGGTCAGCATTGGCACAATCAGTAGCGCAACCCAAGACACAGCGACGCTTCAAGATCTCCTAAGAGTCGTCGACGACCGCCTGTATCAGGCTAAACGAGCCGGTCGAAACCAAGTGGTCTCCACGAGCTGAACCGGCCACTGGCAAACAAAACTATGATGGGCGGATGGCTCTTTCACCGTTGACCGACTCCGATATCGAGGCCGTGTTGCCCGGACTTGCTGGCTGGTCTCGCCAAGGAGACCATCTGCGGGCTGAGTTCGTGTTCCCCAATTTCAAAGCAGCGTTGGCCTTTATGGTCGAGGTAGGCGAAGAGGCTGAACGGCTCAACCATCATCCGGAATGGTCGAACGTCTACAACCGGGTGACCGTCGGCCTCACCACCCATGATGCCGGGGGTCTCACCAGCCTTGATTTCGAGTTGGCCCAAGCGATGAACTCGGCCGCCGAACGGCATCGATCGTCCTAGCAGGAACGGATTTCTTGTCCGACCGCTTGAGAAGGGCGTAGGTCGGCCGATGGGGGTGAGTAGTCCGTTCGGCCCACAAGGCTTGATCGTTTGGATCGGGTCGAAGGTCGCAACGGGAGCCCATCCACCCGTGAGGACATCGGCCCATGAGCCCCATCACTATCGGATCGAAGCGAGTTCGTACATCGCCCAACTGGCGCCAGGCCTTCGGGGCCGTCATCGCGCTAGCCATCATCGTTGTCGGGTACGCCCTCTGGCCGTCATCGGCCAGCGCCGCCTACCGGTTTGGCCCGGTATCGGACGGCGACGGTGCGTTGACCCCAACCGGTGGGCTTACCCCTGGGAGTACTGAGAGCGGAGACGAATCGGAGCCGGTTTACGCTGCGGTCAGCGCCCGGTCGTTCATCGTGGCTGGAAAGTCATCTGACGGAGCGGCCTGTGGGACGGCGGATCGTACTGGTAACCCGAGCGTTCCCGCCGCGGCATCGGTCGTCGCCGGTGAGCCGGTTACCTATTGTTTCCTGGTGAGCAACCTCGGCTCTGCTCGGGTTGACCGGATCCGGCTCACCGATGCGGCGTTGAGTCTGGCCGATGCTCCTGTTCCTTCGGTTGGTGCTGACGCCGTGGTCGAGCCGGGAGCTCACCTGATGCTGTTCCATGCAGCCGATGCGGTGGCGCGAACCAAGGCTGATGCCACGGTGGTAACGGCCCGGCCGATCGATGCCAATGGTGCGCCGATTGCCGGGTTGGCTGTTGCTACGGTGGAGACCGCTCCTGGCCCTATCGCACCCGCTCCGGCATCCGAAGTAGCTGTCAAGGAACCTGCGGCCGAAAAGCCGGCCGTCGACGAACCGGTGGATACCTCTCCGACGGCGAGTGCACCGGCGGCTGCCGACGCTCCAGCGGCGGGAGTGTCTACGACGGGCGAACTCGAAGTCACCGCGGTATCGCCGAATCCGTCAACCGCTGGTCGGCCGACGAATGAGGTGGCCTCGGGGGTCGACCAGGCGGCGACCAAGGAGCGAGCCGACACGGCAGCCTTGGCTGCAGCCGCCGGAGCAACCACCCAGTCGGTCGACGTGCAACCGAAGGCTGTCGACGTGCCGAAACGAGATGCGAAGCCCGCAGATCTCCCGGCTCCGGCAGCGACCGCCGAGCGTTCGCTTACCGCGGCCGCCGATTCTGAGATCCAGAGTGAGTTAGCGTTCACCGGCCCGGCCACCGATTCGTGGGCAATGGCCGTGTTCGGGTCAGGCCTAATCTTTTTCGGCTACACCTTTGTTGTCGCCTACCGACGCCCCCGCCACGGATCGGGTCGGGTCGGCCATGCTCAGCTCGATGTTCTCGGCTTTGACCGGACGGGACCGAGCGGCGGCAGCGGTCGCCGTCAACAAGAGAGCAGACCAACCGACTGGAGGAAGACGCGTTCATTGAGCGTTTCGATCACCCGCACACTGTCTCGGTATCGGAGCCGCTGTATCGAAGCGTGGGACGGCCGAAAGAACATATCGGACTCGACGCCGAGGACGTCCGCCAGGTAGGCATTGATTACACCGCCATGGCAGGCAACGGCAACGGTTTCGC
Organism: uncultured Acidimicrobiales bacterium; assembly: GCA_938021675.1. GTDB lineage: Bacteria > Actinomycetota > Acidimicrobiia > Acidimicrobiales > SZUA-35 > JAHELU01. The sequence goes on along the minus strand of CALIFY010000025.1, from coordinate 192,413 downwards.
CAGGGTGGGATGCCACGATTCCCTCGATTGCGATGCCGACCCGGCGCCGGAAGTCGACCGATGGCTCGCTTTCAGGGAAGCTGTCCCAACGCCTGGAACGAACGAACCGTTCGCGAGCACCGGCAACGGTTCGCTCACCGAGGGCGTCGACGGCCCGGACATCGGGGGAGAGCTTGCCATAGAGGCGAATCTCTTCCAGCTGTTCGATCGTCTCGATCGCACAGTCTCGCTGGTCGGCGATGGCCTTGCCGGTGGCGTACGCCCGCTTTAGCGTTGAGCTATACACGGCGGTAATGGGCTCTTCTGCCAGATAGTGGCCTACCGCTTCGGCCTGACGTTCGCCGAGTTCGCTTAGCGGCGGGTCGACCCACTCACCGACTGTCGATGTCTGTTGGTCGGGCCACTGTTGTTGACCGTGGCGGACGAGGAGTAATGTCCCCGCATCGCTGTCTCTGGTGAGAAACGCCCTATCGAACGGCGATGGCGCACTCTGTTGCCGTTCGGTACCGACGTTCTCGTCGGCCATCAGCTCGATGCCAGCTCATCGAAGACTTGAGCCAAAGTGTTCCAGCTGAGGGTTGCGCATTTGATCCGTACCGGGAACTTGACGACCCCCCGAAGGGCTTCCAGGTCGCCGAGCGGGAGCTCGGCAGTTGGCGATTCGTTGGCCGGCCCCGCTTCTGAGCCGTCGCCGCCGATGTCGTGTTCGTGGATTGACATCATCGACTTGAAGGTTGAAGACAAGGCGTTGGCCTCTTCGATCGTCTTGCCCTTAACCGCCGCCGACATCATCGATGCTGACGATTGTGAGATAGAACAACCTTGGCCGTCGACCTTTATGTCGGTGACCCGCTCGACGCCGTCGGAATCAGACTCAACTTCGACGTACAACACCACCTCGTCACCGCAAAGCGGGTTGAATCCCTCGGTCCGGTGCGCTGGGGGAGTGTCGAGTTGCCCCCGATTCCTGGGACTCCGGTAATGGTCGAGGATGATCTCGCGGTACAGGTCTTCCAGACCGGACACAGGGCGTACTCCTTGGGGCTGAGAGGAACGGTTGGAGGGCTAGATGGCGAAGAAGTCGCGGGCTTTGATCAATGCCGCGGCGAGAGCATCGACGTCGGAGGTGTCGTTGTAGACATAGAAGCTGGCTCGGGCGGTGGCCGCCACCCCGAGGTGGCGCATCAATGGTTTGGCACAGTGGTGGCCGGGTCGGATGCAGATCGCATCGGTGTCGAGTACCTGACTTACATCGTGGGCGTGGACACCTTCGAGTTCGATGGAGAGGACGCCCCCTCTCGTCGCCGGCTCGGCTGGACCATGGATGGTGATGACATCGCCCAAGTCTTCTGTGAGCTTTCGCAGGGCGTAGGCCGTCAGCTCGACCTCATGTCGACGGACCGCTTCCATGCCGAGCGTTTCGAGGTAGTCGACGGCGGCGCCAAGTCCGACCGCTTCAGCGATGGGGGGTGTGCCGGCTTCGAACTTGCCAGGCAGCCCGTCGGTCACGAAACCTTCGGTGGTGACGTTGAGGATCATGCCACCGCCGCCGAGGAAGGGAGGCATTGCGTCAAGCAGTGCCTCGCGCCCCCAAAGCACGCCGATACCGGTCGGGCCAAGCATCTTGTGACCGGTGAACGCGACGAAGTCAGCGCCCAGTGCAGAAACGTCGATCGGGAGGTGTGGAACCCACTGGCATGCGTCGACCACCGTCACCGCACCGGCGCTACGGGCTGCAGCCACCAGTTGGTCGCCGGGGGAGAGGGCTCCGGTCACGTTCGACATGGCGGTAAAGGCAAGGAGCTTTGCCCCATCCATACGTCGGTCGAGCTCGGTGAGGTCGAGACGGCCGTCGTCGGTTACCGGGATCCAGCGGACCTCCAGGTCGAGTTCAGCGGCCAGCATCTGCCACGGCACGATGTTTGCGTGGTGTTCGAGCATCGTCAGCACGATGGCGTCACCCGGCTTGAGGTTGGCCCGACCCCAGCTGTTGGAAACCAGATTGATGGCCTCGGTCCCGTTTTTGGTGAACACGACCTCGGACTCGGATGGCGCTTGGATGAACCGAGCTACCCGCCGCCGGGCGCTTTCATAGGCGTTGGTGGCTCGCTCGGCCATCTGGTAGACACCGCGATGGACGTTGGCGTAACTGTGGTGATAGAGGTCGTCCATGGCGGCGATCACCTGATTGGGCCGCTGCGACGATGCGGCCGAGTCGAGGAAGACAAGCCGCTTTCCATCCTGGAGCTGATCGAGAATTGGGAAGTCTTTGCGGATCGCTGTGACGTCGAGCCCGTGGACTGTGTCGTCGCTCATTTGAAGCTCTCGTAGCCATCTGAGTTGAGCCGTTCCGCCAACTCCATTCCCCCGGAGGCCACGATGCGGCCGTCGATGAGAACGTGAACGTGGTCGGGTTGCAAGTGTTCGAGAAGGCGCTGGTAGTGGGTGATGGCGAGCGTGCCTAGCGTCGGTCGTTCGGACCGGACGGCCTGAACCCCGGTGGCCACGGTCCGAAGGGCGTCGATGTCTAAGCCGGAGTCGGTCTCATCGAGAACGGCCATCTCGGGCTCAAGTACGGCCATCTGCAGCACCTCGTTCCGCTTTTTCTCTCCACCGGAGAACCCTTCGTTGACGTAGCGCTCCATGAATGAAGGGTCGATACCGAGCCGGTCCATCCACTCCATCAGCGATAGACGAAGCTCCAACACGCTCATCTCAATGCCCTTGCGAGCGCTGAGGGCCTGACGAAGGAAGTTGAGGATCGAGACGCCGGCAATCTCCTGCGGATACTGAAACGCCAAGAACAAGCCGGCCTTGCCCCGGACGTCGGTGTCCCAATCGGTGATGTCATCGCCTCGGAACAGAATTCGGCCCGCTGTCACCTCATATTCTGGGGAACCGAGCAGGACCGTGGCCAACGTCGATTTGCCCGATCCGTTCGGGCCCATCAACGCGTGCACTTCGCCTGGCTCCACTGTGAGAGAAACCCCTTTCAGAATCTCGACGCCTGGTTCGAGTTCGGTGGCGGGGGTGGCAACGTGGAGGTCTTCGATGACGAACAGCGGTTCCATCAGATCAGTCTACGGCACCCCACGAGTCACACAATCCACGTAGTGGAAATTGCCATGACCGCGGGGCCGAGGCGGTGCGGGAGCTGCTGCCGCCGCGGCCGCAACCCCCACACCCGATCCTTACGAAGCCCAGCCGTTCAGCTTCGAAAGCAGTACGTCCCGTTGGACAAAGAGGTCGTGCTCTGGTCGGCCATCCTCATCGGGTACCTGAGGGGCTTTGAAATAGAAGCTGAGCCATTCTTGGACGCCGGACTCTCCGGCTCGGGCCGCCCGGTCGAGGAAGAGGGCGAGATCGAGGACGATAGGGGCGGCGAGAATGCTGTCTCGGCAGAGGAAGTTGACCTTGAGCTGCATGGGGTATCCCATCCAGCCGAAGATGTCGATGGCATCCCAACCCTCTTTTTGGTCGCCGCGGGGCGGGAAGTAGTTGATGCGAACCTCGTGATCGAGCTCTCCATACAATTCCGGGTGTTTCTCTGGTTCGAGGATGTCGTGGAGTACACCGAGCTTCGATACCTCTTTGGACCGGAAGGCGTCGGGGTCGTCGAGGACCAGCCCGTCCCGATTCCCGAGGATGTTGGTGCTGAACCAGCCCCGCATCCCGAGCATCCTGGCTCGGATGGCTGGGGCGATCGTGGTCTTGATCAAGGTTTGGCCGGTCTTGAAATCTTTACCGGCGATTGGGACACCCCGGTCGGCCGCCAGTTCCTCGGCGAATCCAGTGTCACAGGAGATATTTGGTGAGCCGTTGGCGAATGGTGTGTCGGTCATGAGGGCGGCGTAGGCATAGATCTGGCTTGGTGCGATGTCCGGGTCATCCGACTTCAGGCCGGCTTCGAACGCTTCGAGGGAGGCGTGGACCGCGCTTGGAGGTCGGTAGACCTCGGTCGACCCGCACCACACCATGACCAGGCGGTCGCAGCGTTGTTCAACCCGAAACCGTTCGATGTCATCGATCAAGGCGAGGGCCGAGTCCCATTTGCTGGTCGACTCCTTTACCCGAATCGGATCGAGGTTGCGGACCCAATCCTGATCGAACACGGCCGGCATGGTCACCACGCCTTCGAGTTCGCCAGATACCGGCGCCAGGTCCCGAGATTCGAGCACGCCGGCCGTCTCTGCTGCTTCCAGCGCGTTGGCCGAGATCGGATCCCAGCCACCGAACACGAGATCGTCCAATCCTGGAAGGTCGCAGGCGTCTGCGACGGGCCGACCGGCTTCATCGGGGTTGTCGGGGTCGGGAAGGAATTCGAGTTGGCTGATTGAACCGATCGGGGCCGGCCCGCCGGATCGTGCGGCCAGCACTCCGGCGATCAATGTGGAAGAGACGGCACCCATGCCGGGCATGAGCACGCCGAGCCGGCCGGACGGGGAAGCGGCGGAGTCGTTTGTAGTCATCTTCCTAACATAAGGAAAGCTAAACTAGAATGATAGAGAGTTCAGAAAGACTGAACTCAAATGAAGTAGGTGTAATGAAGCAGGTGCAATGAGTCACAAGAATTGCCAGCGACCGGCGACCCGCTCGCCTGCGGTGTGTTTGAAAGCACTATGAACCAGTTGCCGAAGGTGACCGTTCAGCAGCTGGAGTACCTAGATGCGGTGGCGGCCGCCGCCACCTGGGCAGAGGCGGCCGAGCAGGTGGGGGTGAGTCCCTCGGCACTGTCCCAAGGGCTGGCCGAGCTTGAGCGACGAGTCGGGCTAGCTCTTTTTGAGGCTGGGGGGAGGCGGAAAGTACTTTCCGATGACGGACGGTTCGTATTGGAAGCCGGGCGCCGCATGCTGGCCGAGGCCCGTGACCTTGCCGAGTGGATCGACCGTCGACAATCAGGGCAGGTTGGCGTTCTCCGCGTCGGGATGATCGACGTCTGCGCCGTTCATCACTTTCCCGACCGTCTCGCAACCTTTCGCCAGACCAGACCGGAAGTTGAGTTGCGGCTCGTAGTTGCCCCGTCCGCCATGCTCCTCGATCGTGTCCAGGCCGGAGACCTCGATCTCGTCGTCTGTGTCGCCCCAAACGACGGCGGAGAGGAGCTGGTCATCGTCGACCTTTTCGACGAGCCGTTGTCGGTCTATGCCCCAGACGGCCGACGGATCGGTGAACCAGGAACCTGGGGGCCGTGGATTACCTTCCCGCCCGATTCACTGACCAGACGGTTGATAGGCCGAGCGCTTCGAGAGCGGGGTGCACCGTTCGAGGTCGTAGCTGAATCTCACCAACCCGACGTGATCCGCGAAATGGTGAACCTCTCGATCGGGTGGACCGTGCTGCCGGAGGTCCAAGCCGAGTCCGGTGAACGGCCATTGCGGCGAGCGATGGATGGGCGGTTGCTCTCTCGCCGGCTGGTGACGGCCCGCCGTCGTACGGCCACCAATCCATTGATCGACGAACTGGCTGGATCGTTGTCCGATGGGGGCGTCTGATCGAGGTGAGTAGGTCTGAAGAAGAGCGGTTAGCCGCCGGTCACCACCCTCGATCGACCCACTCTTGGAGGTGTGGACGTTCCGCCTCGATGGTGGTGTCGTCGCCATGGCCCGGCAAGACAACCGTGTTGGCTGGGAGGGTGAACAACCTCCGGTCGATCGACTCGATGATGGTTGAGAAGTCGCCGCCGTCGTACCCGGTCGCCCCCGGGCCGCCAGGAAACAGTGTGTCGCCGCTGAAGAGCAGAGGTTTGTCAACCAGCTTGAAGCAGATCGAGCCGGGGGTATGCCCCGGTGTGGTGATGGTGTGGAGTTTGGCCCGTCCCACCTCGATCATCGTGTCGTCCTCCAACACGTAGTCGTAGCTGGGCAACATCGCGGCGTCGGCCGCCGTCACCCCAACCTCGTAGCCGGCATCCCGGATCTGCGGAATGGCTTGAATGTGGTCCCAGTGGCCATGGGTCTCCAACACGGTGCGCACGCCTAGCGTTTCGCAGAGGTCGAGCAGCCGTTCATGCTCGTTTGCAGCGTCGAGAAGAACGGCCTCGCCGGTGTGGCGGCACCGGACGACAAAGACGTTGTTGTCGACCGGGCCAACGACGACCTTGTGGACCTCGATGTCGTTGTCGTCCCAATGAAGGGTTTGTGGAGCTCCGACCATGACAGGCCACGTTAGCCGTGGCAGAGTGTCCCATCATGATCGATGCCAGCGACCCGGGTAGGCCGGACGCACTGACCGTCTCCGAAGCGGTCTCGACCCGACGATCCATTCGTGCCTTCCTCGATACGCCAGTCGATGATGAGGTGGTAGCGGAATTGCTCCGCAAGGCGAGTCGGGCCCCGTCGGGCGGGAACCTCCAGCCGTGGCGGGTCTACGTCGTCGGATCCGGTGCAATGGCCGACTTCCAGGGTTATCTCGGCAGCCGGGAGATCGAACAACCGGGCTACGACATTTACCCGCCGAGCCTTTGGGAGCCGTACCGCACCAACCGATTCACCATCGGTGAGCAGATGTACGCCTTGCTTGGGATCGAACGTGAGGACAAAGCGGCCCGGCTGGCCCGAATGGCTGAAAACTATCGGTTCTTCGGCGCCCCAGCAGCCATCTTCTGTTTCATAGATGTCAACATGGGTCCACCTCAATGGTCAGACCTTGGGATGTTCCTGCAGACGTTCATGTTGTTGGCCACCGAGGCTGGGCTCAGCACGTGCCCGCAAGAGTCGTGGACGATGTGGTCCGAGGCGGTGGGCGAGTACGTCGGCGCCGCCGAGGAGGAGCTGTTGTTCTGTGGAGTTGCTATCGGGTACGCCGATCCAGATGCGCCGGTTAACACGCTCGTGAGCGAGCGGATGCCGCTTGAACGCTGGGCCCGATTCGTCGAGCCCCGCTAGACGATCACCAGGCGATAGTTTCGAACGAGATCATGGTCACACTGAATTCTTCTCTGGACACCGCATCCGACAGCTACCGGGTCAACCGGGCGGCGATGGAAGGTCACCTGGCTCATTTTCAATCCCTGGTGGATCAGGCGGTTGCTGGTGGAGGCGACAAATACGTCGAGAGGCACCATGCACGGGGCCGGCTGCTCGTCAGAGAACGGATCGAGCTCCTCGTCGACCCTGATGCCCCGTTCCTCGAACTGTCGGTAACCGCGGCCGCCGAAACCGAGTTTGCCGTAGGTGCTGCCGTGGTGACCGGGATCGGGCAGATCGCCGGTACCGAGTGTGTGATTTTGGGCAATGACCCAACCGTGCGTGGCGGGTCGATGAATCCGATCACCGTTCGTAAGATCCTTCGAGCGTTGGCCATATGCCGGGAGAACCGCCTGCCGATGGTGTTTCTGGTCGAATCGGGAGGTGCTGATCTCCCGCATCAGCTTGAGCTGTACTTGTCCGCCGGCGAGATTTTTCGAGACATCACCGCGCTCTCGGCGGCTGCCATACCCACCGTGTCATTGGTCTTTGGTAATTCGACGGCCGGCGGTGCCTATCTGCCAGGCACCAGCGACTACGTCGTCATGGTCGAAGACCAGGCCAAAATCTTCCTCGGTGGTACACCGCTGGTGAAGATGGCGACCGGCGAGGACGCCGATGAACAGGAACTCGGGGGCGCCAAAATGCACTCGACGATGTCGGGCGTATCGGACTACTACGCAACCGACGAGCGCGATGCCATCCGTCTCGGTCGCCAGATCGTGGCCGGCCTCAACCACCGCAAGCTGGGACCAAAGCCGGCTAGAGCCGCCCTGGCGCCCCGCTACGACCCTGAGGAACTCCTCGGGATCGTGTCGGCCGATCTCAAGATCCCCTTTCCAATTCGGGAGGTTCTGGCCCGGATCGTCGACGACTCCGAACTCGATGAATTCAAGCCGGGGTATGGACCCAACCTGGTAACCGGCTTTACTCATCTCAACGGGTATTCGATCGGTGTCTTGGCCAATGACCGTGGCGTTCTTCTCAACGAAGATGCCAACAAGGCGGCCCAGTTCATTCAGCTAGCCAACCAGGTCGACACCCCGCTGCTGTTCGTCCAGAACGTGACCGGATACATGGTCGGCACCGAGTACGAGCAGCGAGGGATGGTCAAGCATGGCTCGCACCAAATCAACGCCGTAACCAACTCGACCGTGCCGCACCTGACGGTACAGATTGGCGGCTCGTACGGGGCCGGGAACTATGGCATGGCGGGGCGCTCGTATGACCCTCGGTTCCTCTTCGTTTGGCCAAACGCCAAGACGGCGGTGATGGGCGCGGAGCAGCTGGCTGGAACGTTGTCGATCGTGGCCAAGGCGTCAGCCGCCGACCGAGGTATCCCGTTCGACGAAGAGGCCGACCGGGCCAGGACCAAGGCCATAGAGGACCAGATCACCCACGAGGAGCAGGCGACGGTGATGTCTGGCCAGCTCTACGACGACGGGCTGATCGATCCCCGGGACACCCGCGATGTGCTCGCCATCGCCTTGTCGGCGGTGCTGACCAACGAATGTCGGGGCCAGCGTGGCTACGGCGTATTTCGGATGTGAGCGGAGGCCGCACATGAAGGAGCAACGCCGGTGATCGAACGACTACTGATCGCCAACCGGGGCGAGATCGCTCGCCGGATTATTCGAACCTGCCGCCGTCTGGGCGTTGAGACGGCTGCGGTATTTTCTGATGCCGACGCCGATGCGGCGTTTGTGGCCGAGGCCGACTGGTCGGTCGGCATCAGCGCCGCTCCGGGAGCCAACACCCCGGCTGAGTCGTATTTGCGAGTCGATGCGGTGGTCGCGGCTGCCCGATCGACCGGAGCCGACGCGGTCCATCCCGGGTACGGGTTCTTGGCTGAGAACGAAGAATTCGCCAGCGCCGTTACCGACGCCGGGCTGATCTTCGTCGGTCCGACTCCCAGGGTCATCGCCGCTATGGGTTCCAAACTGGAATCGAAGCGGTTGATGGCCGAGGCCGGCGTTCCCTTGCTGCCCTCAACCGAGGTGACCGGATTGACCGGCGGTGAACTGTCGGCCGCGGTCGGCGACGTTGGATATCCACTACTTATCAAGGCGTCGGCTGGAGGTGGCGGCCGGGGAATGCGGATCGTCGAAGAACCGTCGGGGTTGACCTCGGCGGTGGACGGCGCAGCCCGCGAGGCCGAGTCGGCGTTTGGTGACGGAACGATCTACGCCGAACGTTACGTTGCGCCGTCACGCCACGTCGAGGTCCAGATCTTCGGCGATATGGACGGTCGGGTAGTTCACTTCGGGGAGCGCGAATGCTCGATTCAGCGTCGACACCAAAAAATCATCGAGGAGTCGCCGAGTGCGTCGCTCGATGATGCCGGCCGTTCCGCCCTCCACAGCGCCGCGGTGTTGGCCGGCCAATCGATTGGGTACACCGGAGCGGGGACCGTCGAGTTTCTGCTCGGCCCCGCAGGGGATTTCTACTTCCTTGAGGTAAACACCCGTCTTCAGGTGGAGCATCCGGTGACCGAGGCGGTGTACGGAGTCGATTTGGTCGAGCTCCAATTGGAAGTGGCCGCCGGCGGCCCGGTTCCTCAGCAGTCCGAGATCGGCTCGCCCCGCGGGCATGCGATGGAGGCCAGGCTGTACGCCGAGGATCCGACAGACGACTACCGGCCGTCGACCGGTGAGGTTCGGGCGTTCGTGGTACCCGGCCATTCCGATGGCGAGGTGAGGGTCGACGCAGCCTTTGGCGTTGACGGTGGCATCGTGACGCAGTTTTACGATCCGATGGTGGCCAAGGTGGTGACCCACGGACCGAACCGAACGGTAGCCGCTCGCCGACTGGCCGCGACCCTCGCTGGGACCGTGGTCGATGGCATTGCCACCAACCGCGAGCTGTTGGTCCGCACACTCCGCCATCCCGAATTCATCGGCGATCAGGGCGACAGCAACTTCTTGGTCCGCAACGATCCAAAAGAGCTTGGTCGTCCGTTGCTCGATGGGCCAGAACTCGCTGCGGCCGCCGCCGCTGCTGCACTGGCAGTCCAATTCGACCACCGCGGCTTCGATCGCCATACCGCAGCCGTGTCGAGCGGATTCCGCAACGTGGTGACGGCACCGCAGCGGGTCTCGCTCAGTCTCGGTGGCGTGGTGATCGATGTTGACTACCGGTTTGAGCGAGGTCGGCTGGTGCATCTCGCCGTCGATGGCGTGACCCTTGACAAGGCCCATCTCTTCCTCCTCGATCGTGACGTTGCCGACCTGTCGATCGGGAACGTTCGACGGCGATTTGGAACCAAGATCCGCCGCCAGTCGGTGGCGGTGAGCGGGCCTGCCGGAAGTGCGGTGTTCGAGATTCTGCCCCGGTTCTCTCCGCCCGGAGTGACGGTTGCCCCTGGAGCGACGGTGGCATCTATGCCGGGCACGATCGTCGCGGTGGCGGTAGCCGTTGGCGATGAAGTAACGCCTGGAGACTTACTGGTCGTCATGGAAGCGATGAAGATGGAACTGGCCATAAAATCTACGGCATCGGGGGTCGTGAGCGCGGTGTCGGTTTCGGCCGGTGACACGGTGGAGGCTGGCGCGGTACTCGTCGAAACCGACGACGGCGCTCAGTGATTCACCGTTAATCTCTCGGGGTGAGCGGCCCGAGACTTGGCACAGCGTTCTGGCGTTTGTGGGCTGCCTTCGCGTCCACCAATCTGGGTGATGGGTTAGGTCTTGTCGCCATTCCGCTGATGGCATTCACCTTGACCGACGATGCACGGCTTGTTGCGTTCGTCTCGGCGGCGAGGGTCTTGCCGTTCCTCGTCGTGGCGTTGCCGGCCGGGGTGCTCCTCGACCGATCGGACCGACGGCTCGTTGCCATCGGCGCTCAACTGGGGCGCGGTGCAGCGTTGGCCGGTCTGGCCATGCTCATCACCGCCGACATGGCGTCGATCGAGTTGTTGGCCGTCGCGGCGTTCACGGTCGGTGTCAGCGAAGTGCTCACCGATAGCGGGCTGCCGGCTATGGTCCGCCAGGTGGTCGCCGCCGACGTGTTGGAGGTGGCGAACTCCCGGATCTCGGCAGCCCAGACTGTGACCAACTTGTTTGTTGGTCCACCCCTTGGGGCTATTTTGTTTCAGCTGGACCACGCCGCACCGTTTGTCGTATCGGTCGGGTTGGCCGTTGCCACGGTGATGGCGTTGCATCGGGTGCCGGCCGGGCGGCGACCAAATGGCGGCGACTCGGCTGCTCCCTTTCGTCAGCAAATCGTCGTCGGTCTTCGCTACGTGTGGGGTCATGACGTCCTACGACCATTGGCCTTGGCCGTCGGCCTGTTTTCGTTCGTTGGCGAGGCGGGGAACGCCGTATTCGTCGTTCTGGCCAAGGAACGATTCGGGCTAACCGATATCGGATTCGGCATCTTGCTGGGCATCGATGGGGTCGCATCGGTCATTATGTCCTTCTTTGTGGCAGTGATCGTTCGCCGGACCAGTCACTCCACCAGCTTGCGCGTTGCCGTCGTGACCTACATGATCGCCGCCCTGTTGTTTGGCCTTGGCACGGTAGTAGCGGTTGCCGTACTGGGCGCGGTGGTCACTGGGATGTCCGACCCGTCTTGGAACGTGGTCAGCGCCACTATCCGTCAGCGGTTGGTTCCCGATGAGGTGTTCGGTCGGATGATGACCGCCTATCTCTTTGTGGCCTGGAGCTTTCAACCGCTCGGCGCCCTTCTCGGTGGCGCAATCGCTGAGCGGTGGGGCCCGCAGTGGGTGTTCCTACTTTCGGGCATCGTGGTTGGGTCGCTCCTGGTTCTCGGCCGTCCATTGTTCCGATCGATCGATCGGGCCATGGCGTGAGTGTGGCAGGCGGCAGCCATCCGGGGGATTGGGGCCATCGACGGCGCCGTTACCGTGGACCGATCGATCCATCGGGGGTCGTATGCGGAACCAACGCGCCGCCAACGTTGGCAACAGGAGAATGAAATGAGTGCTGATGAGGTGATCGATGTGCTGACGGCCTCGGGGAAACCGCTGGGTCGTGCGTCGCGACGTGAGGTCCATGCCGAAGGCCGCTGGCACCAGACGTTTCACTGTCTCGTCGTTCGATCTTCGTCACCGGCGACCGTCGTTCTTCAACGCCGTCATCGGGCCGCTACCGCCTTTCCCGGATTGCTCGATCTGTCGGCCACCGGCCACCTCTTGTCTGGTGAGAGCCCGACCGACGGTGTTCGAGAAATCGATGAGGAACTCGGAATCGAGGTAGATCGCGACGAACTCGTTCCGCTCGGCGTTCGCCTTCTGGCCGATGACAACGGCGAGGGACAGAACCGGGAGCGGGTCCACGTGTTTCTTCTCAGCGACGACCGGCCGATCGATCGCTTTGCTCCGGACCCAAACGAGGTTGAAGGACTCGTCGAGGTGCGGGCCGACGAGTTGCTCTCGGTACTGGCCGGTCTCCGTGCGACGGTGCCGGGGCTCCAGTGGCGGCCCGGCCAACCGGTCGAAAAGATCGAGATACTGACCGACGACCTGATTCAACCGATCGATGGATATTGGGCGGTGATGCTCGTCATGGCCGAGCGCTTCGTCGCCGGCCAACTTCCGCTGGCCGTCTGACCGCGGGCGGCGATATTGGACGAACGACGGCTCCGAGGCGTCAGTTTCGGATGAGCTCGAGCGCTTCGGCCCGTGTCGCGGCGCTCTCTTTGAGCAATCCCCGTACGGCGGACGTCGACGTCATCGCTCCCGGTTTTTTCACTCCCCGCATCGACATGCAGAGGTGTTCGGCCTCGACGACGACGAGTACGCCGGCGGCGCTGAGGCGGTCGCGGATTGCGTCGGCGACCTGTGCCGTGAGCCGCTCCTGAACTTGGAGTCGGGTCGCGAATCCATCTACCACCCTGGCCAGTTTTGATAGGCCGCACACCGTTCCGTCTGGCCCTGGAAGGTATGCGACGTGTGTTCGACCGATGAATGGCAACATGTGATGCTCGCAGAGCGAGCTGAACGGGATGTCCCTGACTATCACCATCTCGTCGTGATCGACTTCGAACTGTCGTTCCAGGTGACGGCCCGGGTCTTCTTGGTAGCCGCGAAGTAACTCGGTGTAGGAGCGAGCAACCCGAGCCGGTGTGTCTTGCAGACCATCGCGATCGGGATCTTCTCCTACCGACTCGAGAATCTCACGGACGGCAGCCTCGATACGCTTGAGATCCATCGCTCTCGACGATAGGTCATCGATGGTCGTCGCGTGGAACCGAGCTTGAGAGCGGCACGGACCGGTCCAAAGATCTCGGTCGGTAGGCCACGCCCACACCGTCCGTCGTTAACGGGAAGCTAGTCCGGTTCGATGAGCTGCTCCGGTCCATCGCTGGCGTGAACCTGTTGAAGAACGCGGACGAATACCTCGGGTGGCTGTGCCCCAGGGACGGAAACCCGCCGGTCGAATACGTATGTCGGCACGCTGGTGATGCCGTTTGCCGCGGCGAACTCCAGACTTGTCGCCACCTCAACTCGGCCGCCGTCGCCAGCTAGCCAGGAGCGAGCGACCTCGGAGTCGATGCCGACCGATTCCGCCTGACCGACCAGAACGTCCCGATCCCCAATGTCGGCCCCTTCGGCGAAGTACGCATGAAGGAGCCGCTCCTTCAGCTCGGCCTGCGACCCGTGTCGTTCGGCAAGTACGAGAAGGCGGTGAGCGGGGAGTGTGTTTGCCCGCTTGGCGTCGTTCATCCTGAAGTCGAGTCCTACGCCCGATGCTTCCGCTGTCACTCGGTCGACCAGTTGCCGGGCCGCATCCGGTCCACCGAACTTGCGCTCGTAAACCTCCAAGACCGGCCGTGCCGTCGACGGCGCCGATGGGTCGAGCATAAACGGTCGAAACCGTACCTCTACCGCATCGCCAGTTTCGGCCTCGAACGCTTCGACAGCTGACTCAAACCGTCGTTTCCCGATGTAGCACCAAGGGCAGACGACGTCTGACCAGACTTCGACCTTCATGATCATCAGCTCCTCGGTGATCGGGCCCGTTACGCCGTTTCACTGCTGGTTGCGGCCCGGAGACCCAGTTGGTCGATGGCATCGTCGCGGAGTTTGAACTTTTGTATCTTGCCGGTGACCGTCATGGGGAACTCGTCGGTCATGGCCACATACCGCGGGATCTTGAAGTGGGCGATCTTGTCCCGGCAATACTCCCGCACCTCGTCGACCCCTAGCTCAACGCCGCCATCGGTCTGAATCCACGCCATGACTTCCTCGCCGTATCGATCATCGGGGACCCCGACGACCTGCACATCGCGGATCTTGGGGTGTCCATAAAGAAATTCTTCAATCTCTCGGGGGTACACGTTTTCCCCGCCACGAATGATCATGTCCTTGGTGCGCCCAACGATATTGACGTACCCATCGGCGTCCATTGCGGCCAGGTCTGCGGTATGCATCCAACCGTCGGTGTCGATGGCGTCGGTCGTCCGAGCCTCATCGTTCCAGTAGCCGAGCATTACCGAGTAACCGCGGGTACAGAACTCGCCGGACCGGCCTCTTGGCACCACCTGGCCAGTCTCGGGATCGACGATCTTGATCTCGACGTGAGGGTGGACTTGCCCGACGGACCCGACCCGTTTGTCGATCGGATCGTCGCCAGCGGTCTGGGTGGAAACCGGGGATGTTTCCGTCATGCCATAGCAGATGGTCACTTCGTCCATATTCATCCGTTCGATGCACTGCTTCATGATTTCGATCGGGCAGGGTGACCCGGCCATGATCCCGGTGCGGAGCGTGCTGAAGTCGTATGCCTCGAAGTTTGGATCGGCCAACATGGCGATGAACATGGTTGGGACACCGTACAGACTGGTGCATCGCTCGTCGGTCACCGTCTTCAGCGTCGTCGCCGAGTCGAATGCATCGCCAGGAAGCACGATGGTCGATCCGTGGGTTGAACACCCGAGCACGCCCATCACCATGCCAAAGCAGTGGTACAAGGGGACTGGAATACACACTCGATCCTCGGGCGTGTAACCGCATCCTTGGCCGACGAAAAAGGCGTTGTTCACTATGTTGCGGTGGCTGAGCGTCGCTCCTTTTGGGTAACCGGTCGTGCCCGACGTGTACTGAATGTTGATCGGGTCGTCTGGGTTGAGGGTGGCTCCGACTTCGTCGACTTCGGCCGTGGTGACTTGTGTTGCAGTTGCCAGGAGCTCGGTCCAGCCGTCGGTTCCGAGGTAGTACACATGCTCAAGATCCGGAAGGTCGTGTCGGACTTCGTCCACCATCGCTCGATAGTCGCTGGTCTTGAAGGTCTCTGCCGCGACGAGGCCTCGACATCCGGATTGTTGGAGGGCGTAGCGGACCTCATGGCTTCGGTACGCCGGGTTGATGTTGACCAAAATGACGCCGATCTGGGCCGAGGCGAACTGGACCAGAACCCACTCGGCACAGTTCGGGGCCCAAATACCGAGCCGGTCACCGGGCTCGAAACCACTGGCCAAAAAAGCGCGGGCTGTTTCATCGATCCGTCGCCCAAGCTCAGACCATGTCCATCTGATGTCCTGGTGGGTTGCGATCAATGCCTCATGATCCGGGTAGACGGCCACGGTGGCGGCCAGATTGGCTCCGATGGTCTCGTCGAGCAACGGGACGTCGGTCGAGCCTACGGTCATGCTGAGGTCAGCCATAGACGAGTCCTTTTCGATTCACCTGCGAATGGGATCACACTAGATCACCGACCCACCGGCGTGTAATTGACGCCCAGGTCCCGGGCCGTGGCGATCTCCGGCGGGTCTATTCGCGGGCCAGGCGTTCGGCCCGGTCTTGAGCTGTCTGAAGGCCGGCCTGTAGTTCGGAGGTGAAGGCCTGTAGTTGGCTACGGCTGACCCTGGCCCCGTCAGCGCCGGTAGGCGCCGACAACGGGTCGCCAGGGACGATGGCCACCGTCGACCGGTGGATGAACTTAGTGCCTTCGGGCATGGCCGCTTCGGTGCCGGCGATCCCTATCGGGATGACCCGCGCCCCGGTCCTGGCTGCCAGCCATGCGGCACCGTCGAAGAGTTCGCCGACCACCGGTCCAGCTTGACGTGAGCCTTCGGGAAAAACGATCATCGACTCGCCGGCATCGAGTAGTGCCTTTGCCGCCTTCAGGGCATCGCGATCGGCTTGGCCTCGACGAACGGGGATCGCGCCGAGCGCAGCGCAAATGTAGGACACCCCCGGCGTTGTGAATAGCGACTCTTTGCCGAGCGCCCGGATCCGGCGGTTGCTGAGGGCGGCGACCAGGGCACTATCGAGATTGGAGCGATGAACTGGCGCCAGCACCGTTGGGCCGGGAAGATCGAGCACCGCAGTATTTTCTGAACGAAGGCGGAGCCAAGGATTGATGGCTCGTCGAAGGATGCCGCGAGCGACTCGATATATCGCTAGCGATGAACGTCGGTCGCCGCGAGCTAACGCCGTTTCTCGGAGTTCTGCTCCCACAAGCATAATCTAGCGGGGGAACAGGCCTCGCCCGGTGGCGATCCGAAGCATGATGACGTAGTACAAGCCACCGAACACCGACAAGGTGAAGCGCAGAAGCATCACCGCGACCCGGCCTTCGGCCACCGCGTTTCCGGTCCACCACGATCCAAGTAGCACCGCTACCAGCAGTCCGAGGCCTGCCAGTAACGGTGCAACGTTTCCACCACGCTCCACCACGAGTTCCACAGTAGGTTCACCTGCAACACTGCGACCAGGAGAGGAACTGCTTCGGTGACTGGTTCACCCGAGCCGATCGGTGGGAGTCGATGCTGGTCGCGGCGTGGGTCTCGCGAACCACCGAGGCGTGGGACGGTTGGCTCTACACCATGTGTTCGGGAACGACGATTTCGTCGAATTCCGCGGCGCTGAGGTGACCCAACGCCACGGCTTCTTGCCGAAGGGTTGTGCCGTTGGCGTGGGCTGCTTGTGCGATCTCAGCCGCTTTGTAGTAGCCGATCTTCGTGTTCAGTGCGGTCACGAGCATCAGGCTTTTTCCGAGAAGCTCATCGATGCGGGCCCGGTTCGGCTCGATGCCGATGGCGCAGTTGTCGTTGAAGCTCAGGCAGGCGTCGCCGAGCAACTGAGCGCTGAGAAGTACGTTGTAGGCCATGATCGGCTTGAACACGTTGAGCTGATAGTGACCGTGGGTGCCGGACACCGCAACGGCGGTGTCGTTGCCGATGACCTGAGCACAAACCATGGTCAACGCCTCACACTGGGTTGGGTTGACCTTGCCAGGCATGATGGAGCTCCCCGGCTCGTTCGCCGGAAGCACGATCTCACCGATGGACGTACGGGGACCGCTGGCCAGCATCCGAACGTTGTTTGCGATGTGCATGAGGCTCACCGCCATCCGCTTGAGCGCCCCGCTGATTTCCACCATTGCGTCGTGAGCGCTAAGACTCTCGAACTTGTTTTCGGCAGTGACGAACGGATGCCCGGTTAGTTCGGCAATCTTGGCCGCGACGGCGACGTCGTATCCGGTCGGGGTATTCAACCCGGTGCCGACGGCGGTGCCGCCGAGCGCCAACTCTCGGAGCCGGACGAGGCTGTCGTTGATCGATTCCATTCCTCGCTGGAGTTGCATGGCGTAGCCGCTGAACTCTTGGCCCAAGGTGACCGGTGTGGCGTCCATGAGATGAGTGCGGCCGGTCTTGGTAATGTCAGCGAACTCGACAGATTTGGCGGCGAGCGTCTCATGAAGGAGTCGCACCTTCGGCAACATTTCAGAAACGATCTTGTCGTAGGACGCGATGTGCATCGCGGTCGGAAAGGTGTCGTTCGAACTCTGACTCTTGTTGACGTCGTCGTTGGCGCTTACGAGCTTCTCGGCCCGAAAGTCGCCACCGAGCAACTCGGTGGCCCGGTTGGCCACGACCTCATTGACGTTCATGTTGCTTTGCGTTCCGGACCCGGTTTGCCACACGACGAGTGGGAACTGATCGTCGTGCTTGCCGCCGAGGATCTCGTCGCAGGCAGAGGCTATCGCTGTCGACTTCTCGGCCGGAAAGTCGGTGAGCTCAGTATTGACAAGCGCCGCCGCTTTCTTGAGGTGGGCGAACGCTCTGATGATCTCGATCGGCATGGTCTGCGTACCGATCTCGAAATTCTGGATGCTTCGCTGTGTCTGGGCGCCCCAGTACTTCTCGTCTGGAACCTCAACCTCGCCGAGGGTGTCCTTTTCGATCCGGTGGGTGGACATGAACGATCCTTTTTGTCTGTCTAGTTGGCTTGGGCGAGCCGCGCTCGGCGTGCCTCTTTGAACGACCCGATGGCTTGGAACAAGAATCCACCGACGACGATGATGGTGACCAGTTGCGAAAGTAACGCCCAGCCGGTGCTGCCGCGGCCGATGAGGGAGCCGAGGCTACCTAAGATGGCGAGCAGCGAAAGGGCAGCTGCCCCGTGCATGATGTGATGGTTGAGGTTGGGCTGTAACCGAGCGGCTACGCCAAGGGCGACGAACAAGGCGCCGATGAACGCCGGTATCCATGATGTGACGCTTTCCGAGCTTGATGCGATCGATACCACGATGCCGAGAATGATCAGAATGCCGCCGGTGATAATGGCCTTGGTTGCCATGTCCATCTCCCTTCAAGGACTCCACCGATAGCGAAGCCCGCTCTCACCGAAACGATCGCACGCCCCGGTTACTACACGACCATACGAAGCTGCGCCTCCATTTCGACGCATCTCACCGGGATTTCGCATGTTCAGTCGAGGGCCGGCTCTCGTTCCGGCGTGGCCACAACCGGTTCTGGGTCATCGCTCAACCGGTGTTGCGCCGACGACGGGCTCGGCAGTTCCGTCCCCTCGATGTTGAGGTTGGGGATGATCCGGTCGAGCCAGTCCGGTAGCCACCAGTTTCGGGCTCCAAGTAGCTCCATGGTCGCCGGTACGAGCAGAAGTCGAACCAGGCTGGCGTCCAGGAACACCGCCATGCCGAGACCGAGCCCGAACAGCTTGATGATGCGGTTGTCTTCGAACATGAATGAGCCAAAGACCACGATCATGATGGCCGCAGCGGCGGTGATGACCCTGGCGGTTGCGGCAAGTCCATCGGCAACCGATGCCTGAGGGTCACCGGTGCGGACATACTCTTCTTTAACCCGGGACAACAGAAAGACTTCGTAGTCCATGGACAACCCAAAAACGATGGCGAACAACATCATGGGAATGAACGGCTCGATTGGGGCTCCGGCAACGCCGAAGACGCTACCGAACCAGCCCCACTGAAAAATGGCCACCACGATGCCGTAGGCCGATGCGATCGACAGCACGTTCATGATCACGGCCTTCAGTGGAACGACGAGCGATCGAAACACCGCGGTGAGGAGCAGAAAGCTCACGGCGAGCACGACGCCGAAGAAGACTAGAATCCGTGACCCGAGGAACGAGGTGAAGTCGATGTTGGCCGGAACGGCGCCGGTTACCGACACTTCAAGTCCATCATCGACCGTGGGGATGACGTCGTCTCGCAACGTCCTGACGAGTTCTTCGGTCGCTGCGTCCTGGGGTGAGGTTGTCGGCACGACCTGGATGATGGCGGCCGCCGGGTTTTCTGGATTGTTGGGGATTGGCGGCGATGCGGCGGCGACACCATCTGTGCCGGCAACCGCTTCCTGAAGTATCTCCAGCTGGCCGATTCCGGCCGCTGACTCGAGCTCGGCGGTGATCAACAGCTGGCCATTGAAACCGGGTCCGAATCCCTCGGCAACCAGGTCGTATGCCTTCCTCGTGGTCGTTTCGGCTGGGAAGTTACCTTCGTCGGAGAACCCAAGCCTGAGCCCGAGGATTGGGGATGCGAGCAACAGCAGGATGGCCGTTCCGGCCAGGGCGGCGATCCAGGGATGAGCCTGGATCATTCGACTCCACCGGTAGGCGGCCGTTTCCCGCAGCGGTTTCTCCCGACGGGGTGGTACAACCCGCTGGAGAGCAGGAGCGAACATCCCGATCACCAAGACGACACCGGCTGCGATGACCGCCAGGGCGCTCAGCTGCCAGGACCCGAGACCGAGCGAGAGCAGACCGAGGGAGACAAACCCGGCGGCGACCAGTCCTCGTACTCGGGTGAGTTCCACCCGGTCGCCGATCATGCCCAGTAACGCCGGAAGCAGCGTTACCGAAGCGATCATGGTGATGGCCACCGTGCTGGCGGCGCCGATTCCTAGTCCGCTGATGAAGGCCAACCCGATGAGCACCATGCCGAGCAGCGACAGCACGACGGTAAGACCGGCGAAGATAACCGATCGGCCGGCGGTGTCGATGGCGGTCCCGATGGCATCGAGTTTGTCGTGGCCGTCGGACAGGGCGTTGCGGTAGCGGGTCACAATGAATAACGCATAGTCGATGCCGACACCGAGGCCGATCATGGCGCCGACTTGGACGGCGAAGTCGGGAATGGCGATCACATTGCTCAACAGTCCGATCAGTCCGATCCCGGTGGCTACGCCGGCCACGGCAGTTCCGATCGGCAATCCCATTGCCAAGACCGATCCAAAGGCCAGAATGAGAACGACAACGGCGAAGGCCAGTCCGATGAGTTCGGTCTCCGGCGGTTCGAATCCTCCGAGGACCGCACCGCCAATCTCGACCTGTAGCTCATCGGCAAGCCCGGCTTCCTCGAGAATTTCGTCGGAACGTTCCCGAATCTGCTCTCCGTAAGCCGCCGCCTCGAACTCGTCGATCTCCAAATCGATCGTGATGTCGGCGAACGCTATGAGCCCGGCTTGGGGGCCGGTAAACGCGATCTGCGGCTGTCTTGTCTCACCGTAGGGACTGACGACAAGTACCCCGTCGAGCGATGCGGTGTAGTCGAGCAACTCCGTGATGGCGGCCTGGACCTCGGGGTCGTCGACGCCTCGCTCGGTGCGGAATACGATCGACCCGGGATTGCCGTTTCCTTGGCCACCGAAGTATTCATCGAGTGCGTCGAAGCCATCGCGGCTTTCCGATTCCGGGATCTCGAACGAGCTGTCGAAGCCGCCGCCAACCGTCAGCGAGGCGCCGAATACGGCGATGAAGATGGCGATCCACGCCGCCACCACAATCTTCCATTGTTGGAAGCACCACATTCCGAGGGCCCGATACATGAGGTTGTCCTTACTTGTAGACGATGTTGAGCTAGCGGATAGGCGACGTCGTACTAGCCGTAGCGATACGTGCCCGTAGCGTTATAATCCATTTTCCTCGCTATGGCAACGACCGAAGGTCAACGTCACACCTCGTTCTCTGGAAGAACCAAGGGCGGCGTTCTCTGGAAGAACCGAGGGCGGCGACTCGCTACCCTGAATTCGGCCATGCCACGCCCGCTCAGCGCCGAAGCCCGAAAAAAAGCGATCGCTGCCACTCAGACGATCGTGGCCACCCACGGCACGGCCGGTTTTTCCATCGATGCCGTCGTCCGGGAATCTGGCGTAGCCAAGACCACGCTGTATCGCCATTGGAGTTCGGGCAACCAGCTGTTGGTCGATGCCATCGATGAACTGTTTCACGATTTTCCGATCCCCGACAACGGATCCCTGCGGGCCGATGTGCTTGAGGTGTCGATGACGTTCGTGGAGATGATCAGCGGGCCCGGGCTCCGGGAGATGGTTCTCGACCTGATCGGGGCCGCGGCCTGCGATCCAGAGCTGGCAGCGATCGAAGAGACCATGATTCAACAGCGGGCCGAACCGATGCGCGACATCATCACCCGCGCTATCGAGAGGGGCGAGATACCGGCGATCGATGTGGACGCCGCCATCAACGTTGTCGAGGGGCCATTCATCGCTCGCATGATCCGGTCGAGCAAACCAATCGAACAGGCTGAAGTGGTGGCTATCGTCGATTGGGTCGTCCGTGGGCTTGGGGTAAAAGACGACTGAAAGACCGGTGGCGGTCAGGTCGCACTGCTAGAAAGAGCGGATGCGCATAGTTCTGACCGGAGCCACCGGGTTCGTCGGTTCAAACATTGGCAAGGTTCTGACCGATCGCCACGACGATGAGGTCATCGGTGAGCGAGTCGATATGACCGACCGTCAGGCTGTTGCCAGCTATGTCGCCAGCGCAGAGCCGGACGCGGTCATCCATTGCGCCATTTTGAACGACTGGGATCGTATGCACGCCGACCGGCCGGCGGCCTGGAATTCCTATGTCGAAGCTACCCGCAACTACGCCGACGCTGCGGCAACGGCCGACGTTCCGTTTTGTCTCGTCTCGACGGACTGGGTCTTTGATGGCACTCAATCGGGCGCCACCGAAGACACGCCGCCAAATCCCATCAACCTCTACGGGTTTCTAAAGGCTGCCTCAGAGATCATCGCGTTGGATCGAGGCGGCGCGGTAGCCCGAGTGATGGGGGTGAACGGAACCCATTGGGCGCGCCCGGCCGCACCGCGGGCACAGGACCCCGGCTTCGGGTATTTCGTGGCCTCCTTGGTCGATGCGCTGGAGGGCGGGCAGCCCTTCACGGTTTGGGAGGGCGACGACATCAATGGGATCGCGTCGCCGTCGCTGGGCGCCATGTGTGGTGAGGTGATGCGGGCGGTCGTTGCCGGAGGGCATCGCGGAATATTTCACTGCTGTGGCGCGTCCTCAGCGACGCGGCGTGAACTTGCAGCCGCCGCGGTTAACGCATTTGGCCTCGACCCATCATTGTTGCGATTCGGTCCGGCGCCGGCCGAGGCATTCGCCGGCCAGCGGATCCCATTCGACACCTCGGTGAGCGCAGTAGCCACCGCCGAGCGGTTGGGAACGCCGTTGCTGAATCTCGACGAACTGTTGGCTGCTTTTCGTCACGAACGCACAACTGGAGAGCTGGCACCACTGGGGTAGGGGCTGTTCGTCGTATCGGCCGTCGCCGGTGTGACTTGCGCTACACCTCAGTGTGAAACTCGGTCCTCGCCGGTCATTGAATGAAGCCACAAACGAATCGAGGCGTTTCCGGTCGCTATACAGACCCCGACGCCCGCTGCCCAAGGGGATTGACCGGTGACGTCACACGAGAAGAAGCGACCTGCGTATCGAGGGGCGATCGGTGCCTCTCTGCTGATCTCGCTCGCCGTTGTTGGTGGAGCATCGATCGCCCAGGCTGCCGAGCCAAATGATGGTGATCGTGTGTGCTACGCAGGCGGGTCAACCTCTTCGTTTATCGTTTTGGACGGGGAATACGTCGAAGCCTTTTTTGATGAAAATGGTGGAGGATTCTGCGCCCAGTTCTCTTATGCGGGCGAGTCGTTCTCTTATATTGGCGGCTATGGGCAGCTGGCCGATTCCAGAGTTGGCAACCTAAAGAATGTTGCGATCACTAGCATCACCGAAGCAGACCTCACCGAAGGTGGGCCCTGTGTGATCTCGTCGAATTCTTGGACAGATGCGATGGCGGTCGGGGAGTATGAAGTTCAGAACACCGTGGGGTGCATGCATCGAGAGGTGCTGGGAGACGGCGGAAACCTGGCTGCCGGGGAAGATCCGGCAGCGGGGGACTATGTCTGTCACGCCGGAGGGGCTGCCTCCGCCTTCATAGTGATAGCCGAAAGATATGGGGATGACTACGTCAATCAAAACGGAGGCGGACTCTGCGCTCAATTCACCTATGGTGGGGAATCCTTCCTCAGCGTTGGTCGGTACGGTAACGTCGCCGACTCCACGGTGGCAAACCTCAAGAATGTGGCGATCACACGCTTGACCGAAAACGACCTGGGGCCTGACGCTCCATGCGTCGAGCCGACGGGCGAGGTCGGCCCAGCCGCCTACGAGGTTCGCCACCTTGTAGGGTGTGTCTACCTGGGGCCACTCCCGGCCGAACTACCGGCCTGCGTGCCGATAACCGATGGATCCGCCGGTCCCGATTGTGATTACAACCCGACGTTGACCGAGCCGAGCTACAAGGCTGGTATGGGGCCAACCGTCTGGGTGGACACGATGCACAACAACTTTCACCAGATCACCCCCCGCTCCGAAAGTGAACCGGGACGGTACTGGGGGTTCGCCTCGCTGCTGTTCGCCGACGGGTATCGAGTTCAGGATTCCACCGTGCCGCTTCTTGAATTGAGGCCCGGTCAGCAACCCGACGTTCTGGTACTTGCCAACGCTCGACCTGCTGGTGGAGAGTCGGGCGATGCCGTCGAGGAGGAAGAGGCTGAGGGAATCGTGCAGTGGGTGCACGAGGGAGGCTCGTTGCTTGTGATCGCTGATCACTACCCGATGGACCAGATCGGAAGCTTGCTGCTGGCACTGGGCCTCGAAGTCAAACCCGAAGGTGTAGGAAGTGAGCCGAATCACGAATTTTCTCAAACCGATGAGACCTTGATCGACTCGTTTCTCACCCAAGGCCCAGCGGGGAGCCGGCCGGTTGACCAGGTCACATCGTTTTATGGATCGACAATGGACTTCGCTGAATCGCTTCCCGGCGCCGAATACACGCCGATAATGACATTCGGTTCCGGAGCACAAGGGTACGGGTCGGGCGTCGAAGAAACGGTTTCGCTTGAAGGGTATATGCAAGGGGTTCAGATCGAGTATGGCGCTGGCCGGGCACTAGTCTTCTCCGAAGCACGGATGTTCACCGCGATGTCGCAGTCAGAAAGTGGCGACGATTCAGGTTCCCCGATCATCGATCCGGTCCCTGCCGGCAGTTCCAAAAAGACTGGTATGCATCAAACAGAATTCAACGAAGCCTTTTTGTTGAACGCGGTCGGGTGGCTCAACAGGCAAGATTGACCGAGGGCGATAGGAACCGCCCGAGCGGAGCCAGCTCGTCTACGATCGGCCTATGCGCGTCCGTGCCCCAGGATCTTCGGCCAACCTCGGACCTGGATTTGATGTTCTTGGGTTGGCCATCGCTCGGTATGTCTGGGTGGCCGATGATGGTGATGGGCCGCCGTGCGATGTGGACCACATCGCACGGATTGCGTACGAAGAGGCCGGTGGTACCGGCCCGATCTGGTTTGAGTTCGAGTTGGAACCGGGCCGCGGCCTTGGATTCTCGGCTGCTGCCCGAGCGGGCGGCTCGATGCTGGCCGCGCTGCAGCAGGGGATGGTCGACGACGATGCCCGCCGTCATGCCTACCGGGTTGTTGCCAAGATCGAGGGGCATGGTGATAACGCCGCCCCGAGCGTCTACGGCGGGCTCCACATAATCGTTGGCGAAGAGAACCATCGGATCGGGGCCGAGCTGCCAGGGAGGCTCCTGTTCTGGGTACCCGATTTGGCTACCGAGACCGATGAGTCCCGGGGATACCTTCCGGGCCTGGTCGCTCGGGCCGATTGCGTGTTCAACCTCGGGCGAACCGCACTTCTGATCTCGGCCATCTACGAACAACGGCTCGATCTGCTGGGCGAGGCGACGGCCGACCGGCTCCACCAGCGGCAGCGGTTGGCCGAGTGTGAACCGGCGGCGGCTGCCTTTCACGCCGCCATCGAGGCCGGTGCTGCGGCGGCCTGGCTCAGTGGGTCCGGGCCGAGCATCGCAGTGGTCGCAGCCGACGAGATGGTCGACCAGATTGCCTCGTCACTTCCCGCAACCGGTCAGGTGCTCCCGCTCGACGTCGATCGCCAGGGAGCGACCCTAGTCGAGTAGCCGATCGACTCGCAGGACCGTTGCTGCGCTGACCTCATCGAGTGGACGGCACGACTTTCGACTGTTGCGGGTCGCAAACGACCGGGCCCCGAACCGATTCATCGTCGAGGAAGGCTTCGACCTCGTTGGCCGAGACCGCCCAGGAACGTCCGTGGTCGTTGGTCGAGACTGCGAACAGCACGCCGACCAGATGGCCGGCATCATCGTAGAGGCCGGCGCCGCTGTCTCCCGGTTCGGTCATCGCCTCGAGTTGGTATCCCGACCGTCGAGTTCGTGCCGTTCCCCTCACCTCTTCGATCTCGATCCGCGTTTTCGAAGCGATGACAAAATCCATGGTGCCTGAGCGGGTGGCGCCAACGATGAGTCCTTCCTCGCCTGCCGAAGCCTCCCGCAATTTCAGCCTTGGTATCGCTGCGTCGCCCTCGGCTGGCGCTACCTCCAGCAACGCCAAATCGCGTTTTGGGTCGAAGGCCACTATCCAAGCTTGCTGTTCCCGGCCCCCATCGGCGACCGTGACTTCGGCCGACCCGGCCACGACGTGGGCGGCGGTCGCTACTTGGCCAGTTTCGATCACCACCCCGGACCCTTCGCCGTCGTTGGCGTCACCGCAGCCCGTCGTCGACACCGCTACCGCTCGGTCGGCAGGAGACACCAGCGGTAGTTCATCGTCAGACGGGAGCGAGCCGCCGTCGTCGGTGCCGCAGGCCATGGTCCCGACACAAACGACGAAGGCCGCCACCGTCGAGAAGGTGGCGGCCTTCATAAGAGCAATCACCCCGCCAGCAGGCGGCGTAACCCGGATCAGATCTGGGTTTGTTGGGTCAGATACGACAGCTCCGCCAGGCCGTGCCACTCCACGATGCCATCGCGGAACGAGCGCCACTCGGTGAGGATCTCGCCGAACTTTGCATCTTCGGCGGCGACGCCGTCGAGCACGTTCTCGGTCTCTTCCTTGAACGCGGCCATGAGTTCGGGCGAGAACTCGCGGACTTCGGCAAATTCCTTCACTTTTTGCAGGTCGAGAGCGTTGAGCGTGTCGTACTTGGCCATAGTGCGAACGTTGCTGGCGGCTGCCGCGTTCTCAACCGCTGCTTGATAGGTGTCTGGCAGGTCATTCCACAACTCAAGCGGAATTTGGACTTCGAGAGCGGTGCCCGGTTCCCACCACCCTGGGTGGTAGTAGAACAATTCTGAGCCGAGTTCATCGAGACCGAGGATGAGGTCGTCGGTTGGGCCGACGAACTCGGCTGCGTCGATAGCTCCTGTTTCGATGGAGGTCAGGATTTCGCCGCCAGCGACGGTGACTTGCTCGCCGCCCAAATTGTTGAGTACCTGCCCAGCTAGACCGGGAATTCGCATTTTCAGGCCCTGGAGATCGGCAACGGTGTTGATCTCTTTGGTGAACCAGCCGCCCATCTGGCATCCGGTGCCGCCGGCCGGGAAGGCGATGATGCCATGCTCCTCAGCATAGAACTCGTTCAAAATGTCGAGCCCACCGCCCTCGTAGAGCCAGGCGTTCTGCTGTCGTTGGTTGAGCCCGAACGGTACCGCGGTCCCGAACTGTTGAACTGGAGACAATCCAACGTAATAGTAGGAAGCGGTGTGACCGACCTCGGCCGCTCCGTCGCGGACCGCAGGCAGAACATCGAGCCCGCCAACGATTTCCCCTGCCGGTTGGGGATTGATCTTGAACTTCCCACCGGTGAGACGGCCGACTTCGGTGGCGAATACTTCGGCCGCTCCGAATAGGGTTACCAGCGACGTCGGCCAACTGGTGGCCATGTTCCATTCGATCTCAGGGCCGTCGGACGTCACCTCGGTGACGGTCTCGGTATCGCCTGACGATTCCGCCTCCGTGTTGTCGGTATCGGCGTCACTTCCGCCGTCGGCGGTGGTGTCATCGACCTGCGTCGTGCTGCAGGCCGAAAGGACCGCTGCGCTTGCCGCGAACCCGGCTACCCCGAGTCCAGCTTTGCCAAGGAACGATCGGCGACCGAGATTGGTCTCCTCTTCCGTCGATTCCACTGTCATGAGTACGCGCCTCCCAATTGTTGCGAATAAGTTCTTTTGCCGGCCGTGGTACTCGGTGGCCTGATGCTTGCTATGTTGCCTTGACTTGGACCTGTTGGCCCGTTCCCTTTCCTGTTCCTTTTCCCTGTTGCTGACGTAACGTTGCGACCATCGTCCCAGCCAGTAGTGCGAGCGTGGCAACGGCCAGAATGGTGTACAACGTGCCGCTTGTCGTCGAGTTTGGGTCACAAAACTGTTCCGACGCGCCGGGATTGAAAAAACAGTACGAGAAGTTCGTGATTCCAGGTACGACAGCCAGAATGGCGAGCGCGATTATTTGCAAGCCCATGAATGGTAGCGCTCCTTTATGGATATCGACGGTCTTTACTTCATCGGGAGCGACCGATTGTAGATAGAAAAGCGAGAAACCGACCGGCGGCGAGATAAAGGCCATATTGAGGTTAACGGCCATCAACACAGCGAACCAAACGATTTCTTGGTCGGTGAACTCCAGGGCTGCCATGGCGGGAACGAAGATCGGGACGACGATGAACGTTATCTCCAAGAATTCCAGGTTGATGCCCAGCAAGAACACGGCGATCATCGCCACCACAACGAACCCAAACTTGCCGCCGGGGATGCTCGACAGCCAACCGGCAACTTGATCGGCGCCGCCGAGTTCTTGGAACATGAGACGGAAGAACAGGGAAGCAAACAGGAGCGTCATCACCAAGATCGTGATGTTGGCGGTCGATCGGCCGGCGTCTTTCAAGGCCGAAGGAGTCAGTTTCCAACCGGGTTGGATGTGCGACGCACCATCGCCGGCCAAACGTTTGTCGAACGTGTGGTTGAGCCAGGCCAAGGCCAACGCGCCGAACACTCCAACCGCTCCGGACTCCGATGGTGTAGCAACGCCTTGGAAGATAGATACGAGTACGCCGAGGATCAGCACGATGATGGGGACGATCGACACCAATAGCTCGGCCATCAACATTTTGGAAGTCGACACCGCCCCCTGAGAAACGGCCAGCATGAGGGTGGCTGCGAATACGCCGGTTCGCCAGTCGAACGCGATGGCGATCGCCACGCCGGTTGCCAAGGTCAGTACGGGAGGGAGAAGTCGCCGTATCTGTGCGGATAACTCGAAGGGCAAGATGATGACGAGCGAGACGAAGAACGTTGCGACGGTGGCGATCAAGGCGAGATTCAACCCGACGAGCAGGGCGACCAGAAATACCGCAGTAGCGAGGGCGGCGGCCACCACGAACGCCGTCTGAATGCTCGGCTGACCATGGAGTTCGCGTTGCTCGGCCGGCATCGCCGGACCGACCTCGGGGCGCAGCAACGATACACCGAGGGTGTAGGCGATGTAGAGCCCGCTTAGTAGGAGGCCGGGCAGAAGGGCACCGGCAAAGAGGCCGATGATTCCGACACCGAGTTCCTGGGAAAGGAGAATCAGAACGATGCTCGGCGGTAGAAGCTGGGCCAGCGTGCCGGAGGCGGTAATGGCCCCGGTTGCCAGCCGGTGGTCGTAGTTGAGTTTGAGCATGGCCGGCAGAGAAAGCAAGCCCATAACGATGACGGTGGCCGCCACTACGCCGGTCGCCGCGGCGAGGAGGGTGCCGACGACGATGACCGCGGCGGCGACCCCACCCCGAAGCGATCCCATGAGCAGGCCAAAGGCGTTGAGTAGGCGCTCGGCTAGACCGGATCGTTCCAGGATCGCACCCATCAAAACGAACAACGGCACGGCGAGAAGCTCGGCGGATTCGAGAGATCGAGTCCAGTTGGAGGGGAGCTGGCCAGACAATGTCTCGGGGTCGAAGGTGTTGACACTGAACACGTTCGCCAAGTCGCCGACAAAGGCGAATATCAATGCCGTGCCGGCGAAACAGTACGCAACGTTGTATCCGGTCAGGATGAGCAACATGAACACTACGAACATGAGGATGGCGAGGAAGACGCCAAAATCGAGGCCGAGGATCTGAACGAGCTGGGCGGCCATCAGACGCTGTTTCTCGGTCGACCCAACCCGATGGTCCGAGCAAGACCTCGACGAGGATTATTCGATCCGCAGAGGTACATCTGACTCCTCGATGTTTCCAAGGTCGGTTCTTCCGGCGATTATGAATCCGGTCTTGATAATTTCGGCGAACACCTGGGCCGTCCACATGACGAAGCCGACGAAGATAAACGCCTGTATCGGCCCGACCGGAAGCTGCCCGGCATCGGTTGCTTGTTCCCAGGTCTCCCAAACTCGCCAACCTGACGGCCATCGGCCTTCGCCGCCGTTTGCGAAACGGTTGTAACCGAGCGAACTCGCGGCGAACGGTTTAAGAACTCGTAGTCCGAGCACCAGGAAGGGGAGTAGTAAGAAGGTATGGAGCAAGAAGTCGAGCCAGGCCTTCCGCTTCTCGGAGAACTCGGCCCACCAGAAGTCGATGCGAGGATTGATACCGTTTCGCATGCCGTAGGCGACCCCGAGTAAGAACAGCATGCCGAAACTCATCCAACCAAGGCTGAACGTCTCGCCAAATAGAATGTCTGCGTCGAACCAGTTATTTGTGTAGCGAGTTACGACATTGAACAACTGGATGAAAAAGATGACCCACGCTAGCCAGATAGCTAAGGTGCCGCCGAGTTCTGACACCCATTCGATCATGAGGCGAATGCGGTGCAACAGCGATGGTGCGGCGCACAGGGCCACGGTGGCGATGGTCAGGAGCCACAACCACCACGGCATCCTGGCCAGCAGAAGATCCCAGTCGAGGACCGATGCCACCACTCCCAACACAGCAAACCCGGCGGCTACCCAACCGAATGGATGAAGTCGCTGAAACCGTGCTTCCCACCGGTCGGGGCTCGACGGGTTGGGGTTTGCCCGATCCGATGTGTCGGAGGGCGCGTTCTTTTCGTCGGTGACCGAACCGTCATCAAGGGTCTCGCCGTCCGCCACCGCGTAATCGTCAGGCAACTCGAATTCCCCGATGTATACCGCGTCCCATCCGTCTCCCCCGAGTCGTGTGTCGAAAGAGCATACACGTCGTCGTCCGGTGTCGCGAATCGACCTATTCGTCAACCTTGGTCTGTGTTGGCGTGATCCCCACCGTTGTCGGCTGCGCCTTCGATGTGCGCCGGTTCATCCGTCGCCGCCTCCAGCAACGGGAGCTGGGCCAGGTCTTGTTCGACGTCGGCGGGATTCTCCAGATGAATGGCCCCAGCGACCTGAAGATATGTGGAGTGGGCCTCGATGGCAGCGGCTGCGAGGTGCTCGGGTACGTCGAGCCCGGTGATCTCGGCCCGCTCCAAAACATAGGGGAGGGCGTCGAACTGCTCGAACACAATCGGACCAGCATCGCTTTGCTCGGGGGTATCCGGCGCCCAATGGTACGCCTGAATCCACTCGGTATGTAGCCGCAGGAGCCGTCGGAGCTCGTCGTAGCTCAGTACTGCGGTGGCGTCGACTGGTAGCGCCTCGGCACAGAATTCGATGGCCTCGTGCATATCGACCACGATCTGGTCTGGCATGGCATCGGTTGTCGCGACGGCGTGGCCCACCGCGTAGAACGCGATGACGATGATGAGGACGGCGGCGACAATGATGAGTGCAATGGCCACACCTCAAGTGTACGGGCTTCACCCCCTGGCGGTCAGAGGCCTATCCGTTGAGCTAGCTGCTCACGGTGATACGTCGGGTCGCCGAACATCAGCTCGGAGCTCTTGGCTCGCTTGAAGTACAGGTGGGCGGGGTGTTCCCAGGTGAAACCGATTCCCCCGTGTATCTGGATGTTTTCGGCCGCGGCGTGGAAGTACGCTTCCGAGCAGTAGGCCTTGGCTAGCGAGGCCACCGAGGGTAGCTCGTCGTTCATCTCGGCCGCGCACCACAATCCGTAGTACGCGGCAGACTTGGCCGATTCGACTTCGAGGAGCATGTCCGCACACTTGTGCTTGATGGCTTGGAATGAACCGATCGGTCGTCCGAATTGGACCCGATCCTTGGCGTACTGAACCGCCATGTCCAATACGATCTGAGCGCCTCCGACCTGCTCGGCCGCCAGGGCCACCGCTCCGAGATCGAGCACCGTCGACAGTGTGTCCCATCCGGTGCCTTCGGTGCCGAGCAGCGTCGCCGGAGTGTTCTCGAAGGTGATCTTCGCCTGCTTGCGTGTTTGATCCATGGTGGCCAACGACTGGCGACTCAGACCGCTGGCGTTATCGTCTCCACCACCGTCGACGGTGAACAGGCTGATTCCTGCGGTGGTTCGGGCCGCCACGATGAGTAGGTCGGCGATATGCCCGTCGATGACGAACGACTTCACACCAGACAGCGTGAAACCATCATCGGTGGCCGTGGCCTCCATGGTGATACCGGATTCGTCCCACCGTCCGTTTTCCTCGGTGAACGCCAGCGCGGCAATGGTCTCGCCCGAGGCGATGCCTGGAAGATGTGCCTTGCTCGACTCCTCATCACCAGCGTGGAGCACGGCTGAACCGGCGAGAACCCCAGAAAGGAACGGAGCACAAAGCAGCGCTCGACCCATCTCCTCCAGGACCACGCCGAGTTCGACGAAGCTAAACCCCTGGCCACCATATTCTTCCGGAATGACCAAGCTCTGAAGTCCGAGTTGGTCTGCCATCTGGGACCAAACGGCTTTGTCGTATCCCTGATCGGTCTCCATCAGGTCGCGGACCGCGGACTCTGGTGACTTTTCTTCGAGGAACGATCGAACGAACTGGCGGAGCTGCTCCTGCTCCTCGGTAAAGGCGAAGTTCATGTTCGGTGAGAATAGATGGGCCGGGTCCAACAGCCAAACCGATCTGTGTACACGCGTGCTACGGACGGCTAGAATTTCTTGGTGGCCGAGGACGACGAAGCCCGAATCCGACCCCATGACGGTGAGCAGGTCGGAATCCGGGAGCTACGGAATTCGGTGTCAAGTCTGGTTCGCCGTGCCGGTCGAGGGGAACGAATCATCATCGCCGTCGACGGGGCGCCGGTGGCCCAACTCGGTCCGCTGGTACCGGACACATCCGGCGTCACGCTTCAAGACCTGGCGGCGGCGGGCCTTATCGAGCCACCGTCACGCCACGGTTCCCCAAGTTTTCCTGATCCGCTGTCGGTCGCTGCCGACATCTCCCTCGACCAACTTGTCGACCAGATCCGGGGTCGGTGACGGTGATCGCAGGTCCAGGGGCTGTGGTTTCGTGATACCGGACTTGGGGCCCGAGGCCGTGCTGGTCAGCATGGCAACGAGTGTTCCGTGCATTCATGGTCGCTGAGGCCGGCGTGCTTGTACTCGACAGCTCAGCGTTGTTGTGTCGCTACCTGCCGGACGCCCGACGAGCCTACGTGGCTCGGGTAGTGACGGAGGCGGTGGCCGACGGCGACGCCGTCGTCGTCTCCGCCTTGGCCCGCAGCGAAGTCCTTCTTGCGCTACATCAATCGGCCGGAGACCTGCACCGGCATCGAAGCCTGTGGGGTCGGGTCGGCCGGGACTGGGACACGTTTTGGGAGGTGCCGATGGACGGTCGCTGCATGGCTCGAGCCACCGAGATCGGTGCCAAATACGGGTTGTCGGTCGCCAACTCGGTGCACTTGGCGGCGGCCGACCGTCTCCCCGGACGGGTCGATTTCTGTACCCTCGACCGCCGGCAGATCCCCGCCGTCGCCGACCTTGGATTCCACGTTCGGAGCCCGGCCGGTTAGGTGTCGATCGGACCGGTTCGCTCCAGGTCGCCTGAGTAGGCCCCGACGACGGCCGTCGAGGTAGTGCCTGCCGCTGGCCTGCTTCTCGCCGATCGTTGTTCTCGGTCGAGCGCCGCGAAATTACGACACGGACCGGTGATCGGTGTGCCATAGTTGCAGTACCAAGAGAGAGGAGGTGGTCCAACTGTACGACATGATTTTTGGGACCTTGGAGGTGGCTGGCCGCTAACGGGAACCCATTGGGTTCCGTTCGGTTCCGCTTCGGTGGAACCGCGGGCCGGCATGGGTAGTTGTACCGCTGCATCGTTGGCGAATCAGCACCAAGCCACCCCTTTTCGATCGCTCGAGTAGGTCCCGCTCGACGAGGCCGCGATCGTTTAGGTCACGCAGTACTCACGGTTCCGGGAGGGGAGCGATCCTCTCCCGGATTCGCGTCAAGAATCCGGTTGCCCGAACCGTCGGCGCTACGGTGTGATGGGTGGAACGACCGGGAAAATTCGAGCACGTTCGATGGGTCGGCGACAAGCGCACGCTGATCGTCTACGACGTCGACAACATGACCGACAGCTCGATCATCGATGAGCTGTTAGAGGCCAAGACCTACGCATCGTTCGGGCCCGACACGCTGGCCGAAGCCCGAAACCGCGGCTACCAGCCGTTCAACGGCACCGGGTCGGACCGACGACGCGATGGCTGAGGATTCACCTGCTTCGCTCCGGAACGTCACGATTCCGTCGACCGACGGGGTCGAGCTCGACGGTCACTTCGGCCGAGCGCTGACCGCCGACCGCCGCAAGACGGTGGCCGCCGTCTTT
The DNA here is from genome assembly GCA_938021675.1 of uncultured Acidimicrobiales bacterium. GTDB lineage: Bacteria > Actinomycetota > Acidimicrobiia > Acidimicrobiales > SZUA-35 > JAHELU01. Next base: position 158,392 of record CALIFY010000025.1, on the reverse strand, counting down.
CTTCATGGATTTCCTTCGGGCGATGTGTGGTCCGACAAGATCGGCGCCGATCTACTCGAGTTGTCAGATCGGGTAGTAAACGAACTCCGTTGGAACGTGCTTACCATCCGCTTCCGAGGATGCGGCGATTCCACGGGAGACTTCAGCTTGGCCCGATGGGTCGACGACGCAGGAACCGCTATTCGATTCCTCCAAGAGGAAACCCAGGCCGACGGATTATGGGTCTGCGGTTTCGGAACCGGCGGGGCTGTCGGTCTCGTCGCCGCCCGTCACAACCCTCAAGTTACCGGGGTTGCGGTCGTCGGTTCGCCGGCCGATTTCGACGACTGGGCCGCCGCCCCCGACCGTCTGTTAGCTCACGCCCGAGAGGTGGGGGTCATACGGGACCCCAACTTCCCGAACGATATCGATCGATGGAATGCCGAATTGAAAGAGGTTCGGGCCGTCGAGGCGGCCGAGTACCTGGCACCCCGGACACTGTTGGTGCTCCACGGACTAGAAGACGAGGCCGTGCCCCATTTCGATGCGCGTTTGGTTGCCGATGCTCACGGCTCCGCCGATCTACGGATGATCCAAGGCGGCGGTCACCAACTCCGCCACGACCCCCGGGCGACGGCCATCCTCCTGGGGTGGCTCGATCGCCAGGCGACGTCACTGGCTGAGACGTAACGGCACCCCCGGCGGTCAACGCGTCCAGGGTGGTGTGGTATCGGTGTCGATGCCGTAATGCGCTACCGCATCGGCCAAGACCGACCGGTCGACCGAACCGTCGATGGCCAGTTCGCTCAACACAGCGATCACCACGTGTGCGGTGTCCACTTCGAAGAACGACCGAAGCGACGGTCGATCGTCGGAACGGCCGTAGCCGTCCGTCCCGAGGGCCAGGAATCGTGACGGTACGAACGCCGAGATCTGCTCAGGGACCGCACGGACATAGTCGCTGACGGCGATAACCGGGCCCGGGACTTCGGCCAGCAACGAGGTGACCCTCGGCAGCCGAGGCTCGTCGGTCGGGTGAAGTCGATTCCAACGTTCAACCTCCAACGCCTCTTCTCGAAGCCGTTTGTAGTTGGTCGCGCTCCACAGATCGACGCCTACCCGCCACCGTTCGGCGAGTTCGGCCTGGGCCTCTCGCGCCGCCCGTTGGGCCGGCCCGGAAAACAGGATCGTGGCCTTGGCTTCAGGGCCTTCCGGCGCGACGGCCCACCGGTACAACCCTTCGAGGATTCCCCCGGTGACCCCTTCGGGCTTTGCCGGCTGCTCATAGTTGTCGTTATAGATCGTCAGGTAGTAGAAGATGTCCTCGCCGTCGACGTACATGCGTTGCAAGCCATCCTGGATGATGGTGGCTAGCTCATAGGCAAACGCAGGGTCGTAGGCCTGACAGGCCGGCACGGTCGAGGCCGAAAGCAAGCTGGTCCCGTCCTGATGCTGAAGCCCTTCGCCTTCCAGCGTGGTCCGACCGGCGGTCGCCCCCATCAGGAATCCGCGGGCCCGGGAATCCGCTGCCGACCAAATCAGGTCACCGACCCGTTGAAACCCGAACATCGAATAGAACGTGTAGAACGGCACCATGGTGACGCCGCGGTGGGCGTAGCTGGTGGCGGCGGCTATCCACGATGCCATCGAGCCGGCCTCGGTGATGCCTTCTTCCAAAATCTGGCCGTCTGAATCTTCGGTGTACGACAGCAACAGCTCGTGATCGACCGGCTCGTAGAGCTGCCCGAACGGGGCGTAGATCTCGAACTCTCGGAACATGGAGTCCATTCCGAACGTTCGAGCCTCGTCCGGAACTATGGGCACGACCCGTTCGCCAAAGCCCTCCTCCCGCATCAGGTCGCGAAGGAGGTTGGTGAAGACCATCGTGGTTGACACCGCTCGACCGCCCGAACCTTCCTCGGTCGGTTTGAACGGCGCATCGGTGGGCATCGGGAGCGGTCGGCGGTCGCGCACGATCCGCTGGGGGAGCGGCCCGTCGAGGGCTTTGCGTCGGCCCATCATGTATTGATACTCAGGGGACTCTGGGGCGGGACGGTAGTACGGGGGCATCCCATCGCTTAGCGACGATTCCGGAATCTCCTCATGCAGCTTCAGACGATCCCGCAACTCCAGAAGCTGGTTGGTCGTCATCTTCTTGATCTGATGGGTGGCGTTTCGAGCCTCGAAGCCTTGCCCGAGCGTCCATCCCTTGACCGTCTTGGCCAGGATGACGGTTGGTTGACCGACGTGTTCGCTGGCCGCCTTGTATGCCGCAAAGACCTTTTGGTAGTCGTGCCCTCCCCGGGGAAGGGCACGGAGGTCGTCGTCGCTCAGGTGCTCGACCATTTTCCGCAGCCGTGGATCCGGACCGAAGAACTTTTCACGAATGTATGCGCCGGACTCTACGGCGTAGCGCTGGAACTCGCCGTCGACCGTGGTGTTCATCTTGTTCAACAGCACGCCATCGACGTCTCGTTGCAGGAGCTCGTCCCACCGGGACCCCCACACCACCTTTATGACGTTCCAGCCGGCCCCCCGGAACACACCTTCCAGTTCCTGGATGATCTTTCCGTTGCCCCGCACCGGGCCGTCGAGCCGTTGCAGGTTGCAGTTGATAACCCAGGTGAGGTTGTCCAGTCCCGCCCGGCCGGCCAACGAAATTGAACCGAGCGTCTCCGGCTCATCACATTCGCCATCACCTAAAAAGGCCCAGACCCGGGAATCGGCCGTCTGGTCGATCTTGCGGTGCTGTAGGTACCGAAGGAACCGGGCGTGGTAGATCGAGTTGATCGGCCCGAGACCCATCGAGACGGTCGGGTACTCCCAGAAGTCGGGCATCAACCGTGGATGCGGGTAGCTCGATAGCCCGCCGCCGCCGACCTCGAAACGGAAGTTGTTCAGTTTGGCGTCGTCGAGACGACCCTCGAGGAACGCCCTGGCGTAGATGCCGGGGGCGGCGTGGCCTTGGAAGTAGACGGCATCGCCCGGGTTGCCGTCTTCCTTGCCTCGGAAGAACCAGTTGAACCCGACTTCGTACAGCGCAGCGGAGGAAGCGAACGTCGACAGGTGGCCGCCGATGCCGTCGGACCGCTTGTTGGCCCTGATGACCATGGCCGCGGCGTTCCACCGAACGTAGCGGCGGATACGTCGCTCCAGCTCCTCGTCGCCGGGAAAGAACGGCTGTTCCTCGGTCGGAATCGTGTTGACGTAATCGGTGGAGATCGAAACGGCGTTGCCCAGCTGAAGTTCGCGGGCGTATTGGTTGAGTCGGCCCAGGAGATACCTGGCCCTCGTCTTCCCTTTTGCGTTGTTGACGATCTCGAGTGACTCAAGCCACTCAGACGTCTCCTCGGGATCGATGTCGGGGAGCTGGCTCAGAAACCCGTCGTCACTCATCGCCTATCTCTCTGTCGAAGGAACTTTCTACGGAAGATGAGCCTGGTGCGACAAACGTCTTGCCGTAGCGTAAATCGTTTACAGCCGGTCCCGGCTGGGGCCAGCGTCGTCGGTAAGCACTCATTAACACCATTCTGCATCGGTGGTCGGTCAAAAACGCCGCCTGTAGAGAACTCCTGAGTTGTCGACGGTAGTCCGGCCGAATCTTGGCAAGCTGGAGCGGTGGCTGAGGAACGGGTCGACGTATTTACCGACGGAGCATGCTCTGGCAATCCGGGACCGGGGGGATGGGCCTGGGCCGTGGCCAACGGACCACGTGGCAGCGGCGGCGAGGAAACGACGACCAACCAGCGGATGGAGCTACAGGCAGCTCTCGAAGCCCTGCGGGCCCTAGAGGGTGAGGTTACCGTCCACTCGGATTCCACCTATGTGGTGAACTGCTTTGTCGACAAGTGGTACGAGGGATGGCTCCGACGTGACTGGCGTAACTCTCAACGGAAGCCGGTGGCGAATCGCGATCTTTGGGAACCGCTTATCGACCTGTACCTGTCGCGCCAGCACGAGATCGAGTTCCAATGGGTCAAGGGTCACTCCGGCGACGAGATGAACGATTTGGTCGATGCGATGGCGGTCGAAGAGGCGGCGAAGTTCAAACCCAGCCCGTCGGCTGAGACAGGATCGAGCCCGTCGGCTGAGACAGGATCGAGCCCGTCGGCTGAGACAGGATCGAGCCCTGTCGGTCCGGTGGCGCCGTGGCCGATAGATCGGGCGATCGCCGTCACCGGCGTCCGTGAAATGGACGACGAACAGCGAGAGGCGCTGACCGAAGCCATCGCCGGTCTCGACCCCGGTTACGACATTCTGGTGTCCGGCCTTCGACGGGGTACGGAACTAGATGGAGCCGAGCTTGCGGTCACCCACGGGGTGCCCTTGGCGGTTGTCCTCCCATACCCGGATCCTGCCTCCCGATGGCCCCGGCAGACCCTGGCTCGTTTCCAGGGATGCACCTCGGCTGCCAAGTGGACCGTGACCCTTGAGGGGGATCCTGGGACGCCGTCGGTTTCGGTAAAACGCCGCGACGCCTGGATGTGGACATCGGTCGTTGGTGTCATCGTCGTCGGCGATCAGGCCGCGGCGAACAACCTTGATGAACAGGGCCTCGGCGTTATCGAGATCCCTTGACCGGTAGAGATTCGAGGGGCCCGTCCCAGATCGGACCGGGGATCGCTAGGCGCCAAGTTCACGGCGCTGGAGCGCAGCGAACGCGTCGTCGACTTCCCGCAGAAATGCCTTGGCCCGTTCAACGTTGCGGTGGGTTGCGTTCTCGCCCGGGGTCAGATCGGACACCAGCCGCTGGTGGGCGTCTGCTATCTCGGCCCAGGTTGCCCCGGGGCTGAGTCCGAGCATCGAGAGAAGCTGTTCGGTTTCGCCCCCGGTCTCTCTATCGGTGGCGCGGGGCAACGCCTCTTGTGCCCCATCGTCTCTATCCCTGTGCTGTCGATCAAAAAGGAGCATGGACCCATCCCGCGTACGCCTGTCGACGAGTATGGATGCTGAACGCTCGGCGGTGTACAGGTCGATTTACTAGCGACTCGAGAATAAGCGGTCCGACCGGCTCGATTCGGGCCGGATCCCGGTCGGTGGTCGCTGAATTGTCATGTTCGTGACCCGTCGTTTGGGTCGTGGCTTCGGGAATGCCCGCTCGGCCGTCAGTGTTCGAATCGGTATGGCAAGAGCAGTTGTAGATGGAACCGTGCTAGCCGAGTCCGACACGACGGTAGTGGTCGAAGGTAATCACTACTTTCCACCGGACTCGATCAACTGGGAGTACTTCTCCGAGACCGAGCTGACATCGGCGTGCCCGTGGAAAGGTAGTGCGAGCTACTACTCGGTCGCCGTAGGAGATGACACGATCGCCGACGTGGCGTGGACGTACCACGAGCCAAAAGACGCGGCCGAGAACATCAAAGACCATGTCGCCTTCTATCCGCAGGTCACCGTGGAGTCATAGCGCGAGCCGCTAGGGGCCACCGTTTGAGAAGGTCGGCTACCCGGACTCCACGACGGTGGCGAGCTTTTCCAGGGTGGCCTCGATGTTTCTTTGGTGCTTCGCTGGGTATCGGGCCCATTCATACAACGGGGGGAACCGGGCGTCGCCCCATTCGAACGACTCGGTCACCCGGGTTTCGCCGCCATCGGTTGGCTCAAGTTCGTACCGCCACACATGGTGGCCGAAGTGCCTCCAGGCGATCGACCGGCCCTCCTCGAATTCGATCACCTCGTTGGTGATCGTATACGGCACACCGAATCGCATCTTCATACCGAACTTGGCCCCGAGGGATAGTCGGTCCGGTGCGTCAAGGTTCGCCGCCTGGACCGTGTCGGAACCGTCGAAGATGTGATGTTTGGCCGGGTCGGCGAGAAGGTCGAAGATGATGTCGGCCTTTGCGTTGATTATCCGCTCGCTCGACACGAGCTTTCGTTCGCTCATTGTTTGATGTTCTCCAGTGGTGGTAGAAATCGACGCGCTCAAGTGCCGCCCAACGGCCTTGGTTGGACCCCGTCGGCCGAGCCAAGAGTAGTAGTCGAGGGTGAGCGTTACTTCTGAAGAACAGCCCGCAAGCCTGTCTGCAGGTCGGGATGGGCGAACGTGTATCCGGAACTGGCCAGCACGGTGGGGATCACGCGGGCACTGTCGAACAGCAATGCGTCAGCTCGGTCACGACCCAAGATCATCGCTGGTCCGAATTTCGGGACCGGGAGCATTGCCGGTCTTCCAAGCACGTCGCCCAGCGTGGCCACGAAACGGGCGTTCGTGCTCGGTTCTGGGGCGGTCATGTTTACCGGGCCATGAACGTCTGCGGTGAGTAGATGGGACATGGCGCCGACCATGTCGTCGATCGAGATCCACGACATGTACTGGCCGCCGTCCCCGAACTTGCCTCCAAGTCCGAACTTGAAAAGGGGGAGGAGTTTGCCGAGCGCGCCACCCGCCGGGCTAAGCACGATCCCGGTCCTCATCTGTACGGTACGAATTCCGGCGTCGACGGCGGCTTGACTGGAAGCTTCCCAGTCGATGCAAAGCTGAGGCAAGAAGCCGGTTCCCGGTGGGGAGGTTTCGATCAGTTCCTCGGACCCCCGGGAGCCGTAGAAGCCGATCGCCGATGCCGAAAGGAAGACCGACGGTGCGCGGTTGAGCCCGGCAACGGTGGCGGCCAGCAACGCGGTGCTTCTTGTACGGCTCGCAACCAAGACCTCGCGGTACTCCGGCGTCCAGCGGCGATCACCGATGCCGGCGCCGGAAAGATTGACGACGGCATCGATTCCTTCCAGCGCGGCCTCGTCGATCTCACCACCAGCGGGATCCCACCGAATTTCATCGGCACCACCGACCGGTGCTCGCCTCACGAGGGCGATGGAGCGATGCCCATCGTCGGTTAGCGCGTTCGACAGCGCAGAGCCGATCAGGCCGCTTGCACCGGATATCGCTATGTCCATGTTGCACGCTCGCTCGTTAGACGGTTGTCGACGACAGGGTAGAGGTTGTGGTGTCCACGGTGGGAGGTCGGAGAGGCGAATGGCCCGCTTTTGATCCGGCTAGCCTCGACGTGTGAGCACCCGCATGCTGCTGGTCCTGTCGTTACTGTGTGGCCTCGCCATCTTGGCTGCGTTTGCTGCGCAGGTGGCGCTTGCCCGCTAGTTGGCCCCGCTTGTCGACGCCGGGTGTTGACGATGCGACGTCGGACACAACCTTGCCGAGACCATCAAACGGTTCCGGTGTGCCTATAGGATCGGCCCAGAAGTTCAACGGAGGTGGTACCACTGAGCAGCGAGCAGTTTGACGTCATCGTGATCGGCGGAGGTCCCGGTGGCTACGCCGCTGCCCTCTATGGCGCGTCGGCCGGGTTGAACATTGCCATCATCGAGAAAAGCAAGCTTGGCGGTACGTGTCTTAACGTCGGATGTATTCCGGCCAAGGAGCTTCTCGAAACCGCTGCGGTGTGGCGAACGGTCGCCCATGCCGGCGAGTTCGGCGTCAAGGCCGATGCTCTCGGTCTCGACTGGTCACAGACCATGACCCGGAAACAGGGAATCGTCGATCAGCTGGTCGGTGGGTTGACCGGCTTATTGAAGGGCCGGAAAGTGACCGTCTTCGACGGCACCGGTGTGCTTCGCTCAGATCATCGGACCGTTGCCATCAGCGGCGGCCAGTCTGGTGACGTTGAAATTTCCTCCGACCACATCGTGTTGGCCGCCGGATCGGTTCCCCGCACGATGGACGGATTTCCCATCGATCAACGACGGATCGTTACGTCCGATGAGCTGTTGTCGATACCTGAACTCCCATCGTCGGCGGTCGTCATCGGCGGCGGTGCGATCGGTTGCGAGTTCGCCTCGATGATGTCGGACCTGGGCACCGAGGTCACGATTCTCGAATACCTCCCGAAAATCCTGCCCGGCTGCGATGTCGATGTGACCAAAGTCGTGGAACGTTCGTTCAAGAAGCGTGGCATAACCATTCGCACAGGTGTCGCAGTTCAATCGCAGACAAGTACCGCCAACGATGTCACCGTAACCTTCGGCGACGGGGAGACCGTAACGGCCGAGACCGTGGTGATGTCGATCGGGCGGCGTCCCGCCTCCGAGACGCTCGGCCTCGATGCCACCCAGGTGGCGGTCGACGAGCGCGGCTTTGTCACCGTCGATCAGAATTGTCGTACTTCGGTGCCGGGTGTCTGGGCTGTTGGCGATTTGATACCGACCGCCCAATTGGCCCACATCGGTTTTGCCGAAGGCATCTTGGTTATCACCGACATCCTCGGCGAACGGACCATGCCTGTCGACTACGACAAGGTTCCGTGGTGTATCTACTGCCACCCCGAGGTAGCGTTCGCCGGTCACTCTGAAGAGTCGGCAAGAGCCGCTGGATACGACGTCGTGGTTTCGAAGCATCGATTCACCGGCAACGGAAGAGCCATGATCGTCGGTCAAACGGACGGACTGGTCAAAATAATCGCCGAGGCTAACGCCGACGGTACCGGTGGACGAATCCTCGGCGTCCACATGGTGGGTCCGTGGGTTACAGAACAACTCGGTCAGGGTTACCTGGCCGTTAACTGGGAAGCTACCGTCGACGAGGTGGCTCAATTCATCCAACCGCACCCGACGATGAGCGAACTGTTCGGAGAGAGCGTTCTTGCGCTTACCGGCCGGTCGCTTCACGGGTAACCGGGGCGGGCCGGAAGAAAACGCATACTACGAGGAGTTAACCGTACTGTGGCCGAAATCGAGATGCCCCAGCTAGGCGAAACCGTCACCGAGGGAACGATCACCCGTTGGTTCAAGAACGTCGGTGACACTATTTCTTTGGATGAGGTGCTATTTGAGGTATCGACCGACAAGGTCGATACCGAGGTGCCTTCGTCGGCAGCCGGAACGCTGGCCGAAATCAGGGTTCCCGAAGGTGACACGGTTGAGGTCGGTACTGTCCTCGCCGTATTAAGCGACGGTGCTGGGTCCCCAGCTGACGCCGCTCCACCGGAAACCGTCGCCCCGCCCACCGAGTCAACTCCGACGCAGACCGCCGAACCGGCTCCTGCCCCGGCGGCTGAACCTGCTCCGGCTCCTGCCCCGGTGGCTGAACCTGCTCCGGCTCCCGCCCCGGCGGCGACCGCACCGCCGGCGACCGCTGAACCGGCTCGGGCGTCCACGGAGACGACCGGCGACACCAGGGGCAAGGTTCTTTCTCCTGTCGTCCGGCGCCTGATCGCTGAGTACGGCATCGACGCTGACCAGATCGAAGGCACCGGCCTCGGTGGTCGAATTAGTCGAGATGACGTTCAACGCTATATTGAGGCCAACAGGCTGGCGTCTCAAGACCCGGATAGCGCACCGGCGACGCCTCCGGCGCCCGAGGCTGTGGAGGGATCCGTCGCTGTTTCGGCGGCACCGGCCGCGGTTGAAAACGCCGCCCCCGCCAGCCCGATTCCGATGCCTCCGACCCAAGCCGGGGTGCGCGACGCGGTCGTCCCCCTCTCCAATATCAGGCTCCGCACCGGCGAACACATGGTGATGTCGAAGGCGGTTGCTCCTCATACGCTCACCGCAATCGAAATCGATTACGAGGGTGTGGAGCAGGTACGTCGTACCCACGGTGCCGAGTTCAAAGCCCAGGAGGGCTTCAGCCTCACGTACCTGCCGTTCATCTCCCGGGCCACCATCGACGCCCTCCGCGAATACCCGCATCTCAATGCGTCGGTAGGCGACCGCGAGCTGATAGTTCACAATTACGTCAACCTGGCTGTTGCGGTCGACCTCGACTTCCAGGGCCTTCTTGCCCCCGTCGTCCGAGACGCTGATGGCAAACGGATGCGGGCCATCGCCCGAGATATCGTCGATGTCGCTCGCCGGGCCCGGGAAAAGCAGCTGTCGCCGGACGAACTGTCGGGCGGAACCTTCACCCTGACCAACGCCGGCTCGTACGGAACGATGATGCAGTTCCCGATCATCAACCAGCCGCAGGTCGCCATTCTGTCGACCGACGCCGTCAACCGTAAGCCGGTAGTTGTCACAGACGAGTATGGCAACGAGTCGATCGCCATTCACTCCGTCGGGGTGTTGGCGATGGCATGGGACCACCGAGCCATCGACGGCGCATACGCTGCCGCGTTCCTGGCCAGGGTGAAAGAAATCATCGAGACACGTGACTGGGAAGGCGAACTAGCCTGATCGGATCTGTCTCGAACGCTCGGCCTGGCCGAGCTCGAATCGGTGCCTGATAACAAACTGGAGGCGTAGATGACGGCTGCTATTTCGGACGCAACGGTCACTACGCCGGCCAGGTTGTCGCGCCAAGAACCGGTTCCGTTTCGCGTTCGTTGGCTTGGTCGGGTTGAATACGACGAGGCATGGGATCTTCAACGCCAGCTCTACGCCGGACGGTCAGACCACCTGTTACTACTCGAACACTCGCCGATCTACACCCTTGGTCGGTCTGGCAAGTTCGAACATCTACTGGTCGATGCCGAACAGATCGGTGTCGAGGTTACGCGGGTGGACCGAGGAGGTGACATCACCTTCCATGGGCCAGGGCAGATCGTTGGCTATCCGATCTTCACCCTGCCGGGTAAACGAGGTGGGGGCATGGCTGACACCCGGGCCTACGTCGCCGCGGTCGAGGAGATGTTGGTCGACGTGGTATCCCATTTCGGTCTTGACGCCGGACGGCTCGCCGGCCATCCCGGTGTTTGGATCGACCCGGGCGGCGCCGAACCCCGCAAGGTGGCGGCGATCGGAGTTCGACTGTCTCGCGGTCGATCGATGCATGGCTTCGCCCTGAACCATGACCCGGACCTCGGACGGTTCGACTCGATCGTGCCCTGCGGGATCCCGGACAAGGCGGTCACGTCGCTGCGAGCCGAGGGCATCGAAGCTGAGCTCGACGAGATTCTGGACCTGTTGGTCGATGCCGCCGGACGTCACCTCGTGCCGGGGCGACCGATCGAGCGCAGCGACGTTGTCCGCCGTCATCGCCAATCCGACCTGGCTCCGTTTTCCAAAGGAATGGGACCAGGCGAAGTGGTCAAGCCATCGCCCCCGAAGCCGGCTTCCACCTCGACATCGGGAGATGGTGTTGCGGTGCGCCTCCGTGGCCGTCTGGCTCAGGCTGGCGTTCACGGTGGTCTCGAAATCGGGGCGCGAAAACCATCTTGGATGCGGGTCTCATTGCGGACTGATGAGAACTTCCGGAATTTGAAGGCGACGGCGCGATCGCTCGACCTCACCACAGTGTGCGAGGAGGCGGGCTGCCCGAATATTTTCGATTGTTGGAATGAAGGCACCGCAACGTTCATGTTGCTCGGAGAACGCTGCACCCGTGCCTGCGGGTTTTGTCTTGTCGATACCCAAAAGCCGGAAGCTGTAGACGACGGCGAGCCGGCCCGCATCGCCGAAGCGGTCGCCGAGCTCGGCCTTCGCTTCGTCGTGCTGACCATGGTGGCCCGCGACGACTTGGACGACGGGGGCGCCAGCATCGTCGCCGATTCCATCCGAGCGGTTCGAGCGGTCGCTCCCGACGTCGGAGTGGAGGTTCTCATCTCCGACCTTCAGGGCCGACGCACCAGCCTCGACACGATCTGCGACGCCGGGCCGACCGTCCTCAATCACAACATTGAGACCGTCGCCCGGCTCCAACGGGCTGTTCGGCCGTCGGCCGGTTACGCAAGAAGTCTTGCCCTGTTGGCCAGGGCCAAGCAGCGGGGCATGACGACGAAGTCTGGAATAATCGTCGGGATGGGGGAGACCCTCGACGAGGTTGTCGCTACCTTGGCCGACCTGGCGGCGATAGACATAGATATCGTCACCATTGGGCAGTACCTCAGGCCGACCTCGCACCACCTTCCGATACACCGTTGGTGGACGCCGACCGAGTTCGACGAACTTCGCCGCATCGGAGAGGACGAGTTGGGAATCGGCCAGGTGGCCGCCAGTCCGCTCACTCGATCGAGCCATCATGCCGGCTCGATAGCCGCCCGTGTCGACCCATCGCCTGAGTAGCGCGACCTGTCGAAACCGTCAGGTCGACGCCGGACGGGTGTTAGGATTTCGCTGGCGTCGTCCACCGAACCGGTACCAGAGGTTGACGATGACAAACCAGATGACATGGCCGGCAATCACCAGGAACTGCCCGCGGAACAGCCAACCGCCGATAGCGATGATGAGGCCGAATTGATGGGCCCAAAAAGCGAGGCGCTGCTGACCGGCGATTATGGCCGGCATCTTGGCGGCGATAGGCAACGCAAGCCCGTAGCCGAGCAAAAACAGCGCCGTCGAGATTGGATGCACACCACAGTGTGCCACCGGGCGCTGCGGGCCTGCTACGAGGCCGGTTGGTGACGTCCCTGGTCGTCGAGGCGACGAGGGGGGCGGTGGTGGAGAGTCGCCATCGGGTCGACGCGGTCATCGTCGGACCGAATGGACGGTTCGACAGCTGGGGCGACGGCACCGCATCGATCATCCCGCGATCGGCGATCAAGTTCATTCAAGCGCTACCTCTGATAACCACCGGCGCTGCCGACCAGTTTGCCGTCACCGAGGTCGAGCTGGCGCTGGCGGCCGCCAGTCACAGCGGTGAGGCAGCGCACGTCGACGCGGTTAGGAAATGGCTCGCTCGTATCGGGCTCGATGAGTCGGCGCTGGAGTGCGGGCCGGCCACGCCGATCGGCATCGTTGCAGCCAGGGACTTGATCGGTCGAGGCGAGTCGCCGTCATCGATTCACAACTGCTGCTCAGGCAAACACGCCGGCTTTCTTACCGTGGCCCGTCAGCTCGGGGTTGATTCGAGCGGGTACCTCGAACCGGAACACCCGGTTCAGCGCTTGGTCACCGAGTCCATTGCCACGATGACCGGCCTGGCGCTCGATGACCAGATTCCCGGAGTCGACGGTTGCGGCATTCCGGTCTTTACCGTTCCTCTCGATCGCTTGGCGCTGGCCATGCGCCGCCTCGTCGATCCAGCCGAGCTAGCGGCTATCGGGCCCCCGCCCGGTCTTCTTTCGGCCGCAGCGCGGATGGCGGCCGCTGTCGACGGTCGACAGTTTTGGGTTTCGGGTACGGACCGGCACGAAGAGCGACTCGGCCGCCTGGTCGACGAGCCACTCGTCGTGAAGGGGGGAGCCGAAGGAGTCTTTGTGGCCGCGCTTCCTCATCGGTCTATCGGCGTCGCGCTCAAGGTCGCCGATGGGGCGTCACGAGCGGCCGAGATAGCGATATCGGCTCTGCTGGCCACTATCGGCGTCCTTCCGGTCGAGGAGGTGGAACGGCCGCTGTTGCATGCCGCAGGTCGTCAAATCGGAATTCTCCGGGCCGTGTTCGATGAGGGGTGGTTGGTTCGCGGCCCGGGCCTGGCCCGGTGACCTAGGTCGGCGGGCGGATACCATCACTTCTATGTTCGAGCAACGACTCAACCGGGTGCAAGCCGAAATGACCGAGACCGGTGTCGATGCCCTACTGCTGTCGGTCGGGCCGGATCTGCCGTGGCTGATCGGTTACCAAGCGATGCCGCTCGAGCGGCTCACGATGCTGGTGGTGACCGCAGACGGACCGGCGAAGCTCATCATCCCGGCATTCGAGGTGCCTCGTGTGGTCGAACGGCCGGAGGTCTTCTCACTCGTCGGTTGGGGCGAAACCGAAGATCCGATCGCTCTCGTCGCCGGGCTGGTAAAAGGGGCGGAGACCGTTGCGATCGGCGACCACACCTGGAGTCGGTTCCTCGTCGAGTTACAGCAGTCGATGCCCCGAACATCGTGGGTCGGTGGGCGTTCGGTTACCGGCAAGCTTCGGGCCATGAAAGAACCCCACGAGATAGACCGTCTCCAGGCTGCGGCATCTGGCGTCGATCGAATCGCGGCGGCGTTGCAAGCCGGCGACATCCCCCTGATCGGTCGGACCGAGGCCGACGTGTCAGCCGAGCTTGGGAAACGGATCCGGGCCGAGGGCCATGCCATCGTGAACTTTGCCATCGTCGCCGCCGGTGAGAACGCCTCCAGCCCCCACCATCACCCTGGCGACCGGGTTATCGGGCCAGGCGAGGTGGTGCTCTGCGACTTCGGTGGAACAACGGCCGAGCCAGAAGGAGAGCCCGGCTACTGTTCCGACATCACCCGCTGTGTCTACACCGGCGAGCCGCCAGCCGAGTTCCGCGAAGCCTACGACGCGTTGCAGGACGCTCAGAGCAAGGCGGTTGCCGCTGCCGTCGTCGGGGCGCCCGCGGGCTCGGTCGACAAGGTGGCACGCGATCGTTTGGCCCAGTCTGATCTCGACCAGTGGTTCCTTCACCGGTTGGGGCATGGGATTGGGGTAGAGGCCCATGAGGATCCGTACCTTGTCGCCGGCAACGCCGATCCGCTCGTCGCCGGAAACGCCTTCTCGATTGAGCCTGGGTTCTATGTCGCCGACCGTTGGGGTGCTCGTATCGAGGACATCGTCATCAGCACCGACGATGGACCACGACCACTTAATAATGTCAGTCACGACCTCGCCATCGTCGAAGCTTGATTCGACCGCCCCGAACCTGATCGTCTCTCGTCGTGATCGAGCTTGATGCTGCATCTGTGCTGTTGCAGTGGGCCACTGGTGGCCTGCTGTTTCTCTGGGTAACAACCCGACGACGTATGGTCGGGCTTGGGTATGGCTGGCTGCTACGGGCGACGTATGGGCTGATGGCGCTCGGAGCCCTACTCGTCGGACGTCGTTTCGGTCCGTTACTCGTTCGGGATCTGGCGGCGGTCGGCGTCGTCATCGCTTCAGGGGTGGCACTGGCCCAGTCCGTGCGACGGAAAGAGGCAGGCGTCCGACACCAACGGGCCTTGGCCGAGGCGCGGTCCGCTCGTGTTGCCGCCCAGAGTGGCATCGATAGATCGGCGAAAGCCAAGGTTGTCGGTGGTTCCGAATTCGACCCCCGATTGGACCTGATCGCTCCGGTGATCGGGTTCGTCGGCGTGGTGGCGGCCGCGGTCGACGCCGGCGGCTCAGGTGTCGCCGTGTCGCTCCTCGCTATCGCCCGCCTGGTGGCCGGCACCGTGTTCCTCGGAGCGGTGAGCGATGCCATGTTGCTCGGTCACTGGTATCTCGTTCAACCGGGGCTGAGCCGCGAACCGATCTCCGAACTGGTGCGATGGACCGGAATGAGTTGGTTCCCGGAAGTGGCGCTGCTGATGGTCCCGACCGGGATGATCTCGGTCTGGACGGGAACGATAGACGACGGGTGGGGCGGCATGCTCGGCTGGTTCTGGGCCGCGTCGGCCGTGACGACGATCGTGCTGGTCTTCGTCACGGTGGCCGCGTTGCGGGAACAAGCCTATTCCGCCGTGATGGCGGCCACCGGTCTTCTGTACCTGGCCATCCTGACGGCGTTTGGCACCGACTTGGTGGCACGAGCACTGCTCACATAGCGGCGAGTGTTAGATCGGCGATGATGGTGCCGACCGGCTGAACGTGAAGGCTATGAGTCGTCGGCTTTACCGCTGGCATCGAGCCACCGCTGTCTGGCCCGGCGGTGGCTGTGAGCCCCCGACCCGATCAGGCCGCCGGTCCGTACGTCCTTGATGACTTTTTCAAGGTTGTCGAGAAGACCGGAGACATCGTCTGTCGGCCCGGCGTTCTTTAGATCCTCGAAGGCGACGAAAATGTGGCCGAGATCTTCTCGGACCTTCTCGTACGCCTCATGAAGTTCGCTGGTCGCCTTTTCGAGACTGGTCACGGAGAAGAGTCTAGGCTCTGCGAATAGACGGTGACGCAGACCGTGAATTCAACTGATTATCCTGGGCCACAAGCGTTCAGAACTTGGACGGGAAGACCGAAAGGACCGATATGCCACGAGCCATCTGGAGCGGCGCCATCAGTTTCGGTCTGGTCTCGGTGCCGGTCAAGCTTTTTAGCGCAGTGAGTCGCAAAGCGGTCAGGTTCAACCAGATCGATTCGAAGACCAACAGCCGGGTCAAACAAAAACGGGTCAACGCCGACGGTGAAGAAGTCCCATACGAACAGATCGTCAAGGGGTACGAGGTGACAAAGGACTCCTACGTCATCGTGACCGATGACGAGTTGGCGTCCGTCGCCCCCAAGGCCTCTCGGATGATCGACATCACCGATTTCGTGAGCGAAGCTGAGATCGATCCGGTCTTCTACGACTCGGCGTACTACCTGGTCCCCGATGAGTTGGCCCGGAAGTCCTACACGTTGTTGACCAAGGCGCTCGAACAGAGTGGTCGTGTTGCAATCGCCAGCTTTGTGATGCGGTCAAAGCAATACCTGGTGGCGATCCGTCCCACCAATGGCACGTTGATGATGTCGACCATGGTCTACGCCGACGAGCTGGTCGAGCAACTCGACATCCCCGGGCTGGAAGCACTCGATGAGATCGAGGTGACAGATGCCGAGATGACGATGGCCGGTCAACTCATCGATTCGCTCACCGGCGAGTTCGAGCCCGACCGCTACGGCGACACCTATCGCCAGAAGGTGCTCGATCTTCTCGAAGCGAAGGCCGCGGGAGAGATGCAAACCGTTGAGGCGCCGGCCGCCGCCGATGATGCCCAGGTCGTCGATCTCCTCGCCGCACTCGAAGCCAGCGTCACCGCAGCGAAGGAAGCTCGGAAGACATCGAAAGAGCCGAACGCGCCTGAGGCTTCATCGTCTCAGGAGCCGGAGGCGAAATCGGCGTGATCGTTCCGTTCGAGCCGATCGGTGCTGTCGCTTCGCGTTGAGCGGGAAGGGGCACGGAATGGCTCATAAAGAGGCACCCGTCGTTGTTTCGGTCGGTGAACGCACGCTACGCCTCTCGAACCTCGACAAGGTGTTGTACCCCGACGTCGGGTTCACCAAGTCTCAGGTCATCGACTATTACGCCAGAGTGGCGCCGGTCATGCTGCCTCACGTCTCCCACCGATGTATCACCTTGCGTCGATGGCCAGATGGCGTCGACGAGCAGTCGTTCTTCGAAAAGCGTTGTCCTGGCCATCGGCCGGAATGGCTCGGCACCGCCCCCGGCCCTGGTGATCGGAACGGGTATATCGACTACTGCCGCCTAGATGAAGCGGCGGCGTTGGTGTGGACAGCCAACATGGCGGCGCTCGAACTTCATAGCCCGATGGCACGGTGCGATGACCTCGAGTCACCGTCGATGGTGGTGTTCGACCTCGATCCGGGCGAGCCGGCAACCTTGGTCGAGTGTTGTCAGGTCGCCCTCGACCTGCGGGGAATACTCGACGCCGTCGGCCTGACGGCGGTGGCCAAAACGTCTGGCTCGAAGGGCATGCAGGTGTACGTGCCGCTGAATTCCCCGCACACCCATCAGCACGCATCGAGCTTTGCCTTAGCCGTCGGCCACATGATGGTTCGGCTCCATCCCGACAAGGTGCTGGTCGAGATGCGAAAGTCGTTGCGGAAGGGAAAAGTGTTCATCGATTGGTCGCAGAACTCGCGACACAAGACGACCATCGCCCCGTATTCGCTTCGGGCTCGGTCCCACCCGATGGTCTCGACGCCGATCGACTGGGATGAGGTGAGCGACGGTGCTGATGGCACGTCGCTCCGGTTCGACGCCGACGCGGTTATCGACCGCGTCGCTCGTCGTGGCGACTTGTTCGCCGACGCTGCCGAGGTCGTACAGGTCCTCCCGAACCCGACCCGATAGTGGTTCTGATCCGTTGTTGACCGAATGAGTTGGAAGGTTGGCCCGTAGCGCCAATAGGCTTAGCGGCCATGCCTACTGTGACCCTCGCTGCTACTCCGCCTCGCGGCGCGTCCGCCATCGATATCCCTACCCCGAGCACGGCCGTCTCGAAGCTGCCTGCTGACAAGAAACGGGCAGCAAAATTGCAAGGCTTCGAGGGCAAGCCCGGCCAGGCGTTGGTGTTGGCCGGAAACGGGTCCGGTCCCGTCGAGGTGTTGGTCGGGCTCGGGAAGCCGAGCGAGATTACGATCGATCGGATTCGGCAAGCGGCGGCGGCGTACGCCAGGGCGGTATCAAAACACGAGCACGTCGCCTGCACATTGGCCGCTGGAATCGGGGGAGTAGAGGCCACCGCGGCCATCCCGGCCGTAACCGAAGGGATGCGGTTAGCCACCTATCGTTTCACCACGTATAAGGCGGACTCGCCGGTGAAACTTAAGAAGATCACGTTGATTGCCTCTGGACGTGGACTCCGGGCGTCATTGTCTACCGCCAACGCGATCGTCGACGCGGTGACCTTGGCTCGTGACCTCGGGAACGAACCGGGTGGTTCGCTTACCCCTCAGGTGTTCGCTACCCGGGCAAAGCGGCTAGCGACCAAGACCGGTATCAAGGTCACCGTGTGGGACGAGGCTCGGATCCGCCGCGAACGGCTCGGTGGTCTCCTGGCGGTAAACCAGGGTTCGGAGAATCCGCCGCGGTTCTTGACGGTCAGGTACGTGCCGACCGGCCGGAAGCCAAAGGCCAACCTCGCACTTGTTGGCAAGGGAATCACCTTCGACTCGGGCGGCTTGTCACTCAAGAATCCGAATGGCATGGTGACCATGAAGGTTGACATGGCCGGAGGGGCTGCGGTGTTGGCGGCGATGAGCGCACTCCCGGCAGTGGACGCTCCGGTCGCGGTCACTGGTTTCATTCCTCTCAGCGACAACATGACAGGGGGCGCAGCCCAACGTCCTGGCGACGTGTTCACGGCGAGGAACGGAAAGACCGTCGAGGTGTTGAACACCGATGCCGAGGGTCGTTTGATCCTTGCCGACGCCTTGGCCGTGGCCGCTGAGGGCGAACCGGACGCCATCATCGACATCGCCACGCTTACCGGTTCGGCTTCGGTGGCTTTGGGGGCTGGAATCGCCGCCTTGATGTCGACCGACGACAAGCTGGCAACTCGGTTGGAACAGGCGTCGGGCCGTTCCGGTGAAAAACTCTGGCGCCTGCCATTGCCCTCGGAGTATCGATCACAGATCGACTCGACCATTGCCGACCTGAAGAATATTGGGTCCGGACCTTATGGCGGTACGTTGGTCGCCGGTTTGTTTCTCAAGGAGTTCACCGACAAGCGGCCGTGGGCCCACATCGACATGGGTATGGCAGCGTTTTCCGACAGCGACCGCGGTCTGGTGGTAAAGGGCGGCACCGGGTTTGGCGTGCGGGTGTTGATCGACACGTTGGCCAACTGGTAGCGCTGGGTTTGGATCGACTGGTCGGTCGGGCGGGAGTTGCATCACCCACACCGACATGGCCGGTACGGATGGCCTGCGGGTAGATTTCCGCCCATCAAGTTGCGGTAGGCGGTGCCCGATCATCAATGTGCCGGCAGTGTGCCGCATGATTCATGATGTCGATCACTTTCTCTCCCGCAGATCGTTCCCCAGCTGATGCTTCGTCACGTACCCGAGTCGGTGACCGGCGTCGATTGCTGGTCGTCGCCAGCGATTTCGCTGCCGTCGGTCTTGGGGTGTCGGCGGCCAGGGTCCTCACCGGATCGCTGGCGCCACCGGCGTCTATCTCGGTGCTCTACGGGGCAGTTCTACTGGTACTCATGTCGGTGTTCCGGCTATACCACGCCCGGTTGGCAACTGACCGTCGTGAAGAGAGGTCGCGGATCGCCCGGGCCGCGGTGCTGTCCTTGTTGGCGGTTGGCCTGCTCGCTGCGGTATCGAACACGGCTATCGACCTTCGGGCGGGGCTTGCAATGCTCGCCGCCTCGGTCGGTGCGGTGGCCGGGGAACGGGAGGTGCTTCGCCGATGGTTCGCCAGTCGCCGACGGGTTGGGCATGGGCTCTGGGCATCAATTCTGGTCGCTTCCGAGGTTGACGGTGCCAGAATCCGGTCGTCGATCGAGGCCGACAAGACCGCCCCGTATGTCGTCGTCGATCAGATCGATCCATCCTCGGCTGTCGATGCAGACGGGTTGTTGTCCACCGTTTTGGCGTTGGCCGAGGAGCGGGCGGCCCAGGGTGTGCTCATCGCCGAGGGTTCGCTCGATGGCGAGTCGGCGAACGTTCTCGTCAGAGGGTTACTCGACAACGATCTTCACGTCGACCTGACGTCGACGCTGTCCGACATCTCGATCGAGCGGCTGGCGGCACGGAGTTTTGGGCCGAGCATCGCCACCCGTATCGCTCCTCGGCCCCGCGGCGGTTGGCGCGGTCGGTCGAAGCGGGCCTTCGACTTGGCGATCGCCGTGAGTTCGCTTGTCGTCTTGGCGCCGCTCTTTGCCGTGGTTGCGGTGGTGATCAAGGCAACATCGGATGGGCCGGTGTTCTTCGAACAGGAACGGGTCGGCCGTTGGGGCGAGTCGTTCGGGTTGTTGAAGTTTCGCTCCATGGTGGTCGGCGCCGAGGCGCTCCGTCACGAACTCGACGGTCACAATGAGGGGGCGGGGCCGCTGTTCAAGGTTCGGTGCGATCCCAGGGTGACCCGAGTCGGGCGGTTCCTTCGCAAGACGTCGATCGATGAGCTGCCTCAGTTGATCAACGTGTTGCGAAACGAGATGAGCCTGATCGGGCCACGACCGGCGCTTCTTTCCGAGATGGCCGAATGGGAAGCCGCCCTCCACGGCCGACTCATGGTCAAACCCGGCATCACCGGTATGTGGCAAGTGTCGGGTAGGAGTGAGTTGTCGTTCGACGAATACATGCGCCTGGATCTTTACTACGTCCACAATTGGTCGCTGCTCGTCGATCTTGCCATTCTGGCTCGCACCGTACCCGCCGTGCTGAGGAGCGATGGTGCGTATTGACGGTTGTCTACGCGGTCTTCGAAGGGCCTGAATCGCCCGAGGATCATGCTGCATCCGAGGTCGGAGCGTTGGGATCGATCGGGGGTGGCGTTCGACGGGGCGACCACTTGGTGATCGTCCGTTGCGGTGGCCGGGCCGCCTGGGCGAGCCAATCCTGGTGAGTTACCTGCAGCTGCTGAGGTAGCCGCTCGACCTGGCGTGAGGTGAGCGGTGGCAACCGGCGGCGAACGGCGAGGAGCTGGCCGTTTCGCTGGGCCGAACCGAACCGGCAGGCCCGGAGGACGGCCCGCCAGAACGGTCCGTTCTTTCCGCCCCTGACCCCGACCCCTAAGGCTCTGGCCCAAGCCACCGTGTCGAGCTCGAAGCCGTCAGGGTGCTCGACGAGTTCGATTCCAAACCGGCGTACCAACATCAGGCAAGATGGGCCGAGAATCGGAAGCCAATACCGTTCGACGTAGAGCGACCTCGGGTCGTGCCCCAGTTGGTCGAGGACCGGGTCGGGCCAGCTGACGACGTTGAGTGTTTGCTCGGGAAATACGAGTTCGTGCTCTGAGTGGGACATGACTTCGCTCCATGGTCGTCCGGGTTGTTCATCCGGGACTGGCCGCACCTTTTGTGATAGGCACGGCGCTCGGCTTGGGGGAAGTCAATGTGGTTTGGAGTATAGGTTGAGGCGTTGGCACGGCAATGGGTCCTGGTCCCCTGTCTCCTGTTACCGTCTCCCGCTACCGTTGCGGACACAAACTCGAGTAGGGAGTTGTCCGAGTGAGCAACCGCCCCGAACGCCACGACGGAACTCAAGGCCCCGCTGGCCGTGAAGGCACTGATCGTCAAGAAGGCACCGATCGTAAAGAAGGCACTGATCGTAAAGAAGGCACTGCCGATCGGAGGGCGGGGGAGTTGGACGACGCGGTCTCCCGAGCTTCGGCGTTACTCGACTTGGCCGATCGCGTCACCGTATTGACCGGAGCCGGAATCTCAACCGACTCCCGGATACCCGACTATCGCGGACCGGACGGCGTCTGGACGAAGAACCCGGAAGCCGAGAGGCAAGCTTCGATACAGCGTTACGTGTCCGACCCCGAGGTCAGGAAGCGGGCATGGATGACCCGCCTCGACAGTCCGGTGTGGGCTGCCGAGCCCAATCCTGGGCATCGTTCGCTGCTTCGGCTCGAATCACGTCGCAAACTCCACCTGTTGATCACCCAGAACGTCGATGGCCTTCATCACGATGCGGGGTCGGACCCCGAACGGATAGTGGAGGTCCACGGCACGGTGCGCCGGGTGGCCTGTCTTTCGTGTGACTACTCGGCTCCAATGAGAGATGCGCTCGATCGTGTCCGGGCTGGCGAGACCGATCCAGACTGTTCACGTTGCGGCGGGATTCTCAAGTCGGCCACAATCAGTTTTGGGCAGAACCTCGTCGCCGCCGATATCGCCCGGGCCAACGAGGCGGCTACGACCTGCGATCTGCTGTTGGCCGTCGGGTCCACCCTGGCCGTGTTCCCCGTGGCGCGAGTGGTGCCGATCGCCAAGATGTCGGGCGCTGGAATCATTATTGTGAATGGGGGCCCGACCGAGATGGACGACCTGGCTGATGTGGTGGTCTCCGGCTCGATCTCCGAGGTCTTGCCCCGGATTCTCGGTTGATTGTCGATTGGTCACCGTCAATGTGTCCGATTGTGGAATGTCGAGCTCATCGGAGTGGTTTCAGCAATTGTTGACCAACTGACTAGGGAATACCAGGGTAGGTTGAAACGTATGCCGACATTCCGTGAACTTCTGGCGTCCACAAAGTCCGCGATTCGGGAAATCGATCCGGTCGAGGCTGAACAGCGCCTCGATGGTGGAGCGATCCTGCTCGACGTCCGGGAGCCGGATGAGACCGCCCAGGGGGTGGTGCCCGGTTCGGTACTTATTGTTCGTGGCAATCTCGAGGCTCAGATCGAGAGTCGCCTCCCCGACAAGTCGTCCGAGGTTGTCGTCATGTGTGCCGGCGGAGTCCGTTCGGCGTTTGCGGCAAAGACGCTGATCGAACTTGGCTACGGAGACGTCACGTCGATGGTCGGTGGATTCAACCGATGGAAAGATGAGGGGCGTCCGTTCGACGTCCCCAAGGTGTTGGATGGTGACCAACGCAACCGTTACAGCCGGCATTTGCTTCTGCCCGAGGTGGGGGAGGAGGGGCAACTGAAGCTCTTGAAATCGAGAGTGCTGTTGCTTGGCGCTGGTGGGCTCGGCTCACCGGCGGCCCTGTACCTCGCGGCGGCAGGGGTCGGCACGCTGGGGATCGTCGACATGGACGTTGTCGATGAGTCGAACCTGCAGCGACAGATCATCCACAATCTCGATCGTGTTGGCCAACGCAAGGTGGATTCGGCAAAGACGGCGTTGACCTCCATGAACCCGGACATCGAGGTGAGAACATTCGATGCGCGGCTAAGTGCCGAGAATATCCTCGATATCCTCCCCGGCTTTGACATCGTGGTCGACGGTGCCGACAATTTCCCCAGCCGGTATCTGCTCAATGACGCCTCGGTCAAGCTGGGGATACCGGTCGTCCATGGTTCGATTTTCCGATTCGAGGGCCAGGTCACGGTGTTTGATCCAATGAACGGGCCGACGTATCGAGATCTTTTGCCGGAGCCGCCGCCACCGGAGCTCGCTCCCAGCTGTTCCGAGGCCGGGGTGCTCGGTGTGCTGCCGGGCATCGTCGGTTCGATCCAGGCCTTGGAAGCGATCAAAGTGCTTCTCGATCTAGGCGACTCCCTTCGGGGCAGGCTCCTGGCCTTCGATGCGTTGGAGATGAGCTTCCGGGAGTACAAGCTGAACATCGATCCGGCTAACGAGGTAACGTTCGCCAACCGAGATCTGATCAAGGTCGCCGACCTCGATGGGCTTTGCCAGCCGCAGCTCTCAACTTCTACCGGGCAGTAGATCGCGTCGACGCGCTGCATGTTTGCTCGGCATGCAGCGCGGTGACCCCACAACCATCGCCACGTAGCGTCACGATTCAGCTGCCATCGCTACGTACGGTGGTCGCGGTAGCTTGTCAGGATCGATACTCCGGTGGGCTCCGCCGCCCCATCTCAACGTCGTTCACGGCTTCGGTTGCTGCTGGTCGCAGCAGTTCTCTTCGCCATGTTTGGCGCCGGGTCGGCCATCATGTTTGGCGACTTCTTGGCCGGTGGCGGGCGGGAATCAGACGATACTCCGCGGGGTGACCCCAGCGGGGTGGCGCCTGGCGAATCGGCAGCAAGCCCACTGCGGACGATCACCGTGGCGCTCGAAGCTGGCTGGCGAGTCCCCCGGGTCGCCACCGACCACCACGAGCACGACGCTGAAGGATCGGAGGGCCCGCTTGAGCCCGGTCGGTCGACCACCGGAGCGACGGTCGCAGTCGACACCGACTCGGTCGCTCTCGTAATCGAGGGCACGCCCGGGCTCCGCCTCGCATACCGCGTGCTTCCATCGGACGACGGTTGGCAAACGGTCGTCGCCGAAGTTGACGAAGCTCCGGATGCGGCACCTGGGGGCGAAGGAGTTGACCGGCCGACGACGGCAACCGGTCCGATTTGGCTCGATGCCGATTCGGAAACGATAGAAGTCGTCGTCGTGGCTGGTACGTCCGATTCGCTCGAACTGACCTTCATCCCTCTGTCGTCGGTCGACGGTGACCCAACCGCTGAACCGGCCGGACCGAGTGCGGTCGTCGTCGCCGACGGTGCCCCTCCGATCGTTCCGCTCGAAAGCTGGGCTTCGCCCGGTTGGAACGGGGGAGCGAGTGGTTGCGGAGCTGGACCCTCGGTCGCCGACCGGGTGCAGGCGGTCGTTGTCCATCACACCGTCACCACCAATCGATACGGCCGCGAAGACGTCGATGATTTACTTCGGGCCATCCACCGCGGCCACACGGTGGTAAACGGTTGGTGCGACATCGGCTACAACTTCGTGGTCGACCGTTTCGGCACCATCTGGGAAGCGAGGACCGGCAGCATTGAACAGGCCATCATCGGTGGTCATACCAAAGGGTTCAACACCTCGACCGTTGGCGTGGCGCTACTCGGCCAGCACCAGGTCGGGGCGCAACCGGCGAGCGAAGCCCCAAGCAACGAGGCGGCAAAGGCGCTTGCCGACCTGGCGGCGTGGAAGCTACGGCAACACCACGTCGACCCGCTCGGCCGGACGTGGCTCCAAAACCGTTCGAGTTCGCCTCCGCACCGGCTCGCCCCCGGAACATGGCACAACGTCCCAACGGTGCTCGCCCATCGCGACCTCGGCGTCACGAGCTGTCCCGGCACTCACGGGCTTAGCCTGACCCGATCCCTCCCCGAGCGGGTGGCGCCGGCGGTAACCCAACAACCGCCATTTGAGCTGAGCAACTGGCGGCGCCACGACCATGGGCCGGGATTCGTCATCGCCGACCACCGGGGCGGACTTCGGCCCGCCGGCTCGACCGGCCCACCAAACCCGCCGCCGGCCGCACCCGGTGGCGCAGCCGGTAGCGGTTCCGCCATCATCGCCGTTGGCGGCACCCCCGCCGCCGGCTACCTGCTAAAGGCCGACGGGGCATTGGTCGCGTACGGTTCCGCCCCGGGGGTCGCCGCTCGGCCACCGGCATCATCACCGGTCGATCTCGTGGTTAACGGCAACGGTCGGTCGGGTTGGGTGCTCGAAACCTCCGGTCGTCTCGTTGGTTTCGGGGGCGAACGCAACCTCGTGCCAGCGGGTGCCGGCCTACGAAATACCCCGGCGGTCGCCGCCGCCCTCAGCGGAAACGGAAGCGGACAGATCCTCGACGCGGCAGGTGTTCTGCACCCGGTTGGCGGAGCCCCCGCGGCTCGCATCAACCCACCGGCCGGTGCCACCATGGTCGACGTTGACGTGACGGCGGGAAGCGGCGGAAGTCGCGGCTGGGTACTCGATAGCGCCGGTCGTGTCCATGGCTTCGGCAGTGCAACCTCGGCCGAGGTTTCCGGCGCTGCTGAACGGGGCGGGGTGCGGGCGGTAGCCGCCGCCGATGCCGGCCCTGGTGGCTGGGTACTCGACGCCGACGGTCAGCTTTGGCCCTTCGGCGGTGCTCGCTACGTCCTGCCGGCCACCACCGACGCCGCAACCCGAT
This sequence comes from uncultured Acidimicrobiales bacterium, assembly GCA_938021675.1. GTDB lineage: Bacteria > Actinomycetota > Acidimicrobiia > Acidimicrobiales > SZUA-35 > JAHELU01. The sequence goes on along the minus strand of CALIFY010000025.1, from coordinate 132,637 downwards.
CGGCCGTCGATCTCGACTACGGCGGCGAGGCATACCACAACGAGTTCCTAGCCGGCGACGACGGCCGGTACCTATCGGCCGTATACCGGTTGTTTGCCGGCCGTCCGGCGAACCCTCGTCAACTGTCGGCAGCGGCCACCCTTATCGAGCAACGAGGAGACCGGCTCACCCTGACCAAACAGCTGGCCGTTTCCGATCACTGGACCGGTGACACCATCGATCGCCTGTACCGAAACGTGCTCGGCCGACCGGCCGACCCCAGCGGGCGATCGTATTGGGTCGGCGAGGTGGCCAACGGGCTCAAGGTGGCGGATTTGGGAACGTACTTTTACGGTTCGACCGAGTACGCCCGATCTCGTGGCTCCGGCCGCGGGTATGTGACCGCTCTCTATCAGGCCATCCTCGGACGCCAGCCGGACAGCGGAGGCCTGAACTACTGGGTGGCCGAGCTCGATTCCGGTCGGGCTACCACCGTCGATGTTGCTGCAGGTTTTTACGCGTCGGTCGAGTCGAGACGTGAACGGGTTACCGAACTCCATCAGCGGATTCTGGGCCGGGCTCCCTCGGCCACCGAGCGTGAGCGGTGGGCAGCTCGCCTACCCGACATCGACGACGTGGGGCTGGCGGCCCAGCTGGCGGCGTCATCAGAGTACCGGCGGTCAGCAGTGAACGGAGAATAGATGCGACACGATCGACGGTCGATGATGGCCCTGGTGGCCGCCCTGATACTGATTGGCGCCGCGCTCGGCACGGCGATGAGCGATACCGCGGTGGCCGCCGAAGACGGCAAGCCGACCGCTGAATTTCGCGGCCGGGGCTGGGGTCATGGGCGAGGAATGGGGCAATATGGTGCCCTCGGGTACGCCCAAGACCACGGGTGGAACACAAACCAGATTCTCGACCACTACTACGGTGGAACGACGGGAGGCCAGGCGCCGGCTTCGGGGATAGTCAACCCAGGGCAGATCCGTGTCGAGCTCCGGTCGATGGCCGGCCGATCGACAACTGTTGGACTGGCCGGCGGTCGGATCAGGGTACAAGCCGCCGATGGCCGAGTGGTAACACATGTCACCGGCGCGGTGCGGCTGATGTCCGACGGGTCGGGCATGGTGATTTCGACCGGGTCGACGTGCCGCGGACCGTGGACGGTGACCGGCCGGGTCGATGGCTCGTTGGTCAAGTTGATTCCCGAGCTCGCCGGAGGGGTACGAGCGGACGCCGACTCGACCGCGGGGCTGTTGGAAGTATGCGGCCCGAATAGGAGTACCTGGTATGACGGTCAGATTTGGGCAACCGTAGCCAATGGCAGTCAACGGTCCCTCAATGTGTTGCCAACCGACCACTACCTTCGGGGCGTCGTACCAAACGAGGTGCCAGCGTCGTGGCCGAGCGAAGTTCTCGGCGCTCAGGCGGTTGCCGCACGGTCGTATTCGCTGTCTGGCGACAGTCGACGTTCGAGTTTCGCCGACACCTGTGATGACATCAGCTGTCAGGTATATCGCGGCCGATTTATCGGCGACCGGGCCAATCCGGAGCGAGCTACCGACCCCCGAACCGATGCCGCTATCGCCAACACCGCAGGTGTCGTCAGGCTCAACGGCGCCGGCCAGGTTGCCAGGACGGAATTCTCTTCAAGCACCGGTGGCCACACGGCAGGAGGAACGTTCCCGGCCGTCGTCGACCTCGGAGACGCGGTGGCGGCGAACCCGAACCATCGTTGGTCGGCCAGTGTCGACCTAACCAGCATCGAGGAGCGCTACAACCTGGGTGCCATCCAAGAAGTGCGTGTACGGTCCCGCAATGGCCACGGTGCCGACGGCGGTCGGGCCCAGGAGGTCGAATACCGGTTCGAACGCGGCTCGGTGGTGGTTACCGCTACCGAAGCGAGACGTCAGCTCGGGCTGCGGTCCGAATGGTTTACCGTCGGACCCGTACGACGCGGTGGCCCGACAAGCCCCGAACACGATGCATTGGCAAAAAAGTTGGTGACCGACCTCTACAAAACTGCCCTTGGTCGCAACCCCGATGAGGCCGGTCGGCGCTACTGGGAGAGCCGGATGGCCGACGGGGTCAAGTTCGAGCACGTCGGTACCTTGTTCTATGGTTCACCGGAGTACGTTCGTCGATCGGGGGGATCGAACGATCGATTTGTAACCGCGCTCTACCGCGACCTACTCGGCCGGACCCCCGACCCGGCCGGTCGAGGCTACTGGCTCGGGCAGCTCGCCACCGGCCGGGTATCGTCAGCTGACGTCGCCAATGCGTTCTTCCGTTCGGTCGAGTCGCGCCGTGCCCGATCGAGGGCACTGCTCGTGCTCGCCGGACGGAAGGCACCAACGAAATCTGAGATTGATGCGGCCGCCGACCGACTGACCCAAATAGATGATCTACAGCTGGGCCTCGAATTGGCTCAGTCTTGAACGAACCACCCCTGTAGTCCCCGCACTTTGGAGGCCCCATGGAGCAGAGTCCTGTGACCGAGGTCGATCTTGATGCCCCGAACCCTGGGCGTCGATCGACCGACCGAGAAACGGTCGCCCAGTCTGTAGAACCCGACGTCGGAGCACCGATCGATCCGTCGGCATCGGTCTTCGTCGCCGGCCACCGCGGGCTCGTGGGTTCAGCGATCGTGCGGCGCTTGAAGGCGGGCGGCTTCACCCGAATTCTGACCGCCACCCGCCAGGAACTCGACCTCCGGGACCAGTCGGCGGTCATGTCGTGGTTCGATGAGCAACGACCGACATACGTCTACCTGGTGGCGGGCACCGTTGGCGGGATCATGGCCAACGCCACCCGGCAGGCCGAGTTTCTCTACGACAACATGATGATTCACGCATCGGTGATCGAAGCGGCCAGACGGTTCGAGGTAGAGAAGCTGTTGTATCTCGGCAGCGCCTGCGTGTATCCCCGCCTGAGCCCGCAGCCAATGCCCGAAAGCGCGTTACTCACCGGGCCGCTGGAACCGACAAACGAGGGATACAGCCTGGCCAAAATTGCCGGAATGCGATTGTGTGAGTTCTACCGAGAACAGTACGGGTGCAACTTCATTACGGCCATGCCGACCAATCTGTATGGTCAAAACGACAACTTCGACCTGGCATCCAGCCACGTTCTCCCGGCCCTCATGCGCAAGTTCCACGAAGCGAAACAACGGAACGAATCGACGGTCACGATCTGGGGGACGGGCTCGGCTCGACGGGAGTTTCTCCACGTTGATGATCTAGCCGACTGCTGTGTGTTCCTCATGGATCGATACGAAGGCGAGCGACACATCAACGTTGGGACCGGAATCGACCATTCGATCGGGGAACTGGCGGAGATGATCAGGTCCATCGTGCACCCCAACGCCGAGCTGGTCTTCGACCGGTCGAAGCCTGACGGTATGCCCCGTCGTGTCCTCGACGTGACGGCGCTCACCCGACTGGGGTGGCGAGCCACGACGGAACTGGCCGACGGGCTGACCAAAACGTACGACTGGTATCGCTCGGCGTACGCCGAGCGGGGAGCCACGGGCGCCATCGCAGAAGATCTGGCAGGAACCATAGAGGCTGTTACGACAAGGGGTACGACATGAATACCGAGACGGTGACAATTCGTCGCGCCATCGAGCGTGCGAGGCCGAGAAGGTCGAAACGGACGCCCCGGCTTGTTGCGACAGAAGGAGTCGACCACTGATGACCGAGGCGGATCGACCGGTAGCGGCGGGAACGATAGCGGTAGTACCTCCCCGGTATGGGCCGGGGGTGGTTGGCGGGGCGGAAGCGGTGCTCGCCGAGGCGGCTCGCGGCCTGGCCGAGCGAGGCCACCCGGTCGAAGTGTTGACCACCTGTGCCCGCGATCACGTGACGTGGGCCAACGAGTTTCCGGCCGGTGTCGAGGACGACGACGGCTTGATCGTCCGCCGGTTCGCTACCGAGACCGATACCGATGGCCGGACCCGTAGCCGGGTCGGAGACCAGATACTGGCCGGGGATCGAATTCCTATCGAGCAGCAACAGCGTTGGCTAAACGACAGCCTGCGATGCAGTGGACTGTGGAACCACGTATTCGATCACGGCGACCGATACCGAACGCTCATCTTTGCGCCGTACATGTTCTGGACAACCTATGCGGTAAGCCAGATTCATCCCGGTCGGTCGATCGTCATGCCTTGCCTTCACGACGAACCACCGGCCAAACTCGAGGTATTCCAGTCGATGATCGAGGGGGCCGGAGGTGTATGGTTTCTCACCGATCCCGAACGGGATCTTGCCCGCCGGCTCTACAACCCTCCGGCTCGACGAGCCACCGTCGGGGCGTCGGTCGATGTGCCGGAAGACTATGATCCGTCCCGCTTCCGATCCGAACATGGGATCGATGGCCCCTATGTCTACTTTGCTGGACGACGTGAGTGGGGCAAAGGGTGGGACGATCTACTTTCTGGCTTCGAGCGGTATGTCCAACAACGCCGGACCGGGGTGCCCCTCACCCTGGTGACATCTGGGGTAGGCCCGGTCGAACCAGGACCGGCGCTAACCGGGCACGTGATCGACGTCGGGTTAGTAAGCGCTCGCCAGCGCGACGATGCGATGGCCGGAGCGGCCGCGTACATCCAACCGAGTGCCATGGAGTCGTTCTCTAAGACCGTGCTCGAAGCGATGGCGGCGGGAACACCGGTGATCGCCAATGGTCTAGGTGAGGTGGTGAGCTGGCACCTCGATAGGTCCGGCGGTGGGTTGCGGTATCGGGGTGCTGCTGAGCTGGTTGAATGCCTTAACTTCGTGACCGATCGGCCGGAAGCGGCCAGAGAGCTCGCCGCTGGTGGGCCAGCCTACGTAGACGGGACGTATCGAATAGACCAGGTCATCGACAGGATGGAAGACTCCCTCGATTCGTGGTTTCCCAAGATTGATGTGCACGGTCACAAAGGTCACTCCAAAACCGATGCCGAAACGGGTGACGAATCCTCCGGTGTTGCACCGTTCGGGGTCGAGCCCTCCGTCGACGACAAGCGGAGCCGGCGCACGCTACTTGTGTCGCCGTTTGCTCCGTACCGTGACGGCATCGCCACATACGCCGCCCAAGAGCTTCAGAGCCTTCGCCGAGATGGCGAACATGTCGACGTCGTCTCCCCCCTTCCATCGGCGGCGCGATGGCACTTGCCGCTCGGCGGACCGCGGGGCATGCTCTCGTTGGCCAAACTGGCATCAAAGTACGACAAGACGGTAATTCAGTTCGGACCCGAGCTGTTGTTCGGCCGATGCCGTCACCCGGCGGAACGGGTGGCCGTGTGGGGTTCGCTCGCTGCGGTGGCGGCAACAACCGAACTCGATGTGCGTTTTCACGAGGTCGAGTACGGTCCACTTGAACGCAACCCGGTCGAGCGGCGAGCTGCGTCGCTGGCTCTTAGCCGTGCGGCCAGACTGACCGTGCACACCGAAGCGGAGCGGGCTCGGCTCGAAGAGCTGCTGGCGATCGGTGATCGCGTCGAGATGATCGATCATGGCCAACACTTCGTCCCCGTTGTCCTGCGGCCTGCGGCTGAGGCACGGGCTGCCCTCGGGTTGCCGGTCGAGCGTTTCCTTTTCGTATCGATCGGATTCCTTCAGCAACACAAGGGGTTTGATCGGGCCATCGATGCCATCGCCGATCTCGGGGTTCCCGACGCCGAGTTGCACGTCGTCGGATCGGCTCGCGTCGATCATCCCGAGATCCTCGAGTATGTCGGTCGGTTGGAGCGACGGGCCGGAGCCGTTCCGTCGGCCTCGCTTCACCGGCGTTTTGTAAGCGACGAAGAGTTTGATCTCTGGCTCCAGGCAGCCGACGCCGTCGTGCTGCCATACCGGGAGATTTGGTCGTCGGGAGTGCTGGAGCGAGCACGCCTCTTCGGAATCCCGATCCTGGCTTCGGACCTGCCGCAGCTCCATGATCAGGCCCCTCCAGGGACGCTATTCTTTGGCGATACCGCCGAACTCACCCGGGCCATGGAGAAGGCCTGCGCCTCCTCCGGGTACCATCCGCGCCCTGTCGGCCATTCAATCGATGAGGGGTCGGCCGGAGATCCCACCGACGATGGTTGGGATCTCGATGGTGAGATCGATCAGCGTGCTGTCGAACAGCAGGTCGTGGCCCGGGCTCGGCTCGGTCAGCGGGCCAGCACCGTGCCGGCCGGCCGTTCAGCGCTCGATCGGTCCTCATCGGACACGTTGCGCCAGCTCTCGGACCTTCATACCCCGACCCCGACCTCGGCCCGGCCCGGCGTTGCTCCGGTTAAGCGCCTTGTCGAGCGTTTGATCGATTGGCGGATCGAGCCGGTCGCCCGCCAGGTTCGCGAGTTGCAGCGGGCAACGCAGGAGGCGGTTGCCGGTATCGAGACCGACCCGTCGAGCGACGGTAGCGACGAGCGGGGACGATGAACGACCCGTACGACGCTCGCACCGGTGATACCACCACCGACCTCAGTATCGATCTGGGGCCGGCGGGCAACGACAGCAGAACAGGTACCGCTGGGAGCGGCCCGTCGACTGGTGTCGAGCGTCGACAGGACGCCCTCGATCGGCTCGAGCAACTGTATCGACGGGAACGTGAACAGCGATTAAATGCTGTCGACGCACTGGTCGGTGCGCAGGCGGAACTCACCCAAGCAAAAGCCGACAACGACGACCTTTTCTACCGATTGCATGTGCGGGAGACAGAGCTCGCCAGGGTTGCCGCTCAGCTCGCCGAACCGACGGTCGTCTCCGAAGAACCCACGCTGTCGGTACGGGCGGCGGCAGCCGCCCTGGTCACTGCGGTCAAGGTCGGGGTCTCTTGCCGTCTCCTCACCCCGGTCCGGAGGTTGCGTTCCACCGCGAGGGAACCGACGAGGAAGGCGACGTCTGAACGAGGCCACTACGAATGAGTTCCGAGGCCGACCGGTCACTCGCACTGACCGTGATCGTCGCCGCCGATTCCGCTTCGGTTCAAGACATCGAACGCACGCTGAACTCGATACGCCGGGCGGCGCCTGTGGCCCCTCCGGAAACCATAATCGTCAGGGAAGCCGCTGGTCGTGAGAGTTTCGGTTCTGGCCAACAGGCGACCGTTGCGCCATCTTGGATGTCGGCGACATCGGATGTTCTGGTATTCGTCCGGGCCGGTGGCATGCTGACCCCCGATGGGCTAACGGCCATCGCCGATGGTCTGGCCGAATATCCCAACGCCGATCTCCTGTACGTTGACGACATCGATTCGATTCATTCTGGGGGGAGCCGAAGAGCTCGGCCGATTCATCGACCCGGGTATTCGCCAGAACGGTTGCGGGCCCAGATGTACCTCGGCGAGTTGGTAGCCGTACGCCGATCGGTTGCCGTGGCGGAGGATCCGGCCGGCGATCAGCTTTCATCGCCGCTGCAGCATGGGCGGGCGTTGTCGTTGCTGGCGAGGTGCCGAGCGGTAGTGCACCTGCCTCGGGTGTTGTACGAACGATCGGGCCATCAATCTGAGGTTGTCGACGGCGATGCCCTTCGACAACTCAATCGATCCTTTTCTCTCGAGGGGTTTCCGGGCCGAGCGGTGCCGTCATCACGGAGTCCGGGAACTGCGGTCACCGCTGACGTGCCACCGGTGATCCGGCTCGAACCCCACCTCGCTTCTCGTCCGCTGGTATCGATCGTGATACCGACCAACGGAACCGTCCGCCAGATTGGATCCGCCGGATCGAACCGGCAGGTGACCCTGGCGTACCAGGCCGTCGACAGCGTGCTTCGTCGCTCGACCTATCAAAACTACGAAGTGATTGTGGTCACCACACCGGGTACCGATCGAGCGGTACCCGAGCGGCTTCAATCGCATCGGCGAGTCCGGGTGTATCACGATGGCCGGCCGTTCAACTTCTCCAATGCGTGCAATCGGGGAGCGGTAGAAGCCGATGGTGACGTGCTGGTGTTCCTCAACGACGACACCGAGGTTCGGACCGAGAACTGGCTTGAACGGCTGGTGATGTATGCGACCCGGCCCGACATCGGCGCCGTCGGGGCCAGGTTGTTGTACGAGGATGGTCGAATTCAGCATGCCGGACTGTGGACTCGGGGTGGTCATCCCGCTCACCGTTACGAGCGGTTTGCCTCCGACCACCACGGATATCAGGGCGCCCTGAGTGGACCGCAGAATTGTCTTGCCGTGACCGGAGCGTGCCTGGCGGTCGAAGCCGGCAAGTTCGACTCGGTTGGCGGGTTCTCCCCGATTTTTCCGTCTAGCTACAACGACGTCGACCTGTGTCTAAAGCTGGTCGAACGCGGCTGGCGAACCGTGGCCGATCCCCATACGGTGTTGCTGCACTATGAGTCGGCAAGCCGCGACCCACGGTCATCGGAACGCGAGCTGGCCAGTCTCCACGACCGTTGGCGTTCGGTGTTGAACGCCGACCCATTCGATAATCCCCACCATCGGGGTCCGAGGTCGGAGGAGTTCCCACCACCGGACATCATCGAGAGCGAGCAAAGAATCCGGGCCGGCCAGGTCGATCAGCGGCCGCGTTGCTCGCCGTATCAGTCGGTCGCTGGTCGATAGTTGCGATAAAGGCTCGGCTCGGACGTTGGAGATCGAGCCCGGATTCTTCGGGTGGCGTGACACTACGTTGGTGTGTGCTGCGTCTTAAGGGGTAATGGTGGCAAATGGCGAGCAGATGTGTCCTTCTCAACCCGGTCGAGATCTTGAAGCGGAGGTGTTTCGAGAGCTGTACCCGGTCTTGCGGCGTCATGCTGCGGTGGTGGGGTCGATCTGGGATGACCCCGATGATCTTGTGCATGAAGCGTTGTGCCGTGTGTTGCAGCGTCAGTCGTTGTTGGAGCTATCGAATCGAGCGGCCTATCTTCGGCGGGCTATCACCAATCTTGTGATCGACGGCAGTCGTCGCCGGGGTGTACGGGCCGGAAAGCGGCATTTGGTGGCGGTCGAGGGCGAGGTACGTGACGAGTATCCGTCCGATTTGCGAGTGCTCGACGAGCTCTCTCCCATCGATCGCTCGATTTTGTACATGGTTGATGTGGAAGGCCGAAGCTTTGCCGAGGCGGCTGAGGTGTCTGGCTGTTCTGCCGGTGCAGCCAGACTCCGGGCATCGCGTGCCCGTAAGCACCTTCGGAAACTTCTTAAGGAGACGGATTGATGACCATCGAAGATGTGCTGGCTGAGCGTGCCGAACGGGGGACACCCCGAGGGGCAGACCAGGTGTTGGCCGACGCCCGGCGTGGGACACCTCGCCCGCTTCACCTTTCCGAACCGGACAGCCCTCGAGATTCGAAACGGTGGCTGGCTGCCGTGGCAGCCGTCGCTCTCGTCGCTGGTGGTGGTGTAGCTGCCGTTCGAGCGTTCGATCCAGGCAATTCCGGCGTCGTCGAATCGGCACCGGCGGACAACGAAGAACCGATGGCCGATGACGTTCGCGGTGGGGTTGATCCCCAGGTGCCGCTAGTCGTCGTCGACGATCCGAGTTTCAACGTGACGAGCAGCCTCAGAGATGCACGTATCGTCGTGGATCAGGAATTCGACGAGGTGTTCTACGACCCGGACCTTCTGCTCGATGGGCCGTACCTTTTCCTTGCCCGAGACAGCGAACGACAGGGTCTCGAAGAGGGGGCCGAAGGTGTCCGGGCCATATCTATCGCTGGCTTGCCGGCGCTTGTCGTTGAACGAGACGGAGTTGCGGCCGTTCAAGTAACGATTGAAGGTGTCCGGCACCTGCTCGTTGGGCTCAACGTAACCGTTGACCAGCTTCAGGCCGCAGTCGAAGGCCTGGTGTCCGGTGGTCGGCCGAACCTGCCCGCCGGGGTCGAATCGATCGACCGTACGGGCGATGTGTCGGACGGGGAGCTTGTCGGAAGCGAGTACGAATTCGTACTTGACGATCTCGACGGTTCCGTCTCGGTTGTCTCGGGCACCGTTGACCAGTTCCAGTCAATCATCTACGAACACTCGATCGGGTCAACGCAGAGAAGCGGCACCGTCGCTGGGCACTCCGCGCTCCTCTACAGCGATTCCACAACGTTGGTCGATTCATCGACCGAGGTTCCCGAAACCGACGCCGGGACGCTCGTGCCCTCAGAGGTTGCGGTGTGGTGGGCCGATGGTTTCATCGTCGAGTTCCGACTCAATGAGGCCACACCCGAACGATTGGAAGCCACGCTCGAACGTATCACCGTCGCCGATCCCGACGCCTGGGACGACCTGCTACCCGAGACGTTCGTAGGTATCGGCGACATTCTGTTGGAGGTCACTGCGGTAGTGGACGACAGTCCGTTACCAGAAGGGACGACCATCGAATCGCTGAGCACCGATGTCGCTCCGGGCACCAAAATATTTGTAGCTCAACAGGTAACCGACCAGGTGGTCTGCGGGTGGGCCGACCGATGGGCCAACAGTAAGGCCGTCAACGACAACGAGCAAACCACCCAAGCCGAGACAGCAGTATCAGAATGGTCCCGTCGAATGTCAGAAACCTTCCTCGATGACGATCCCGACTGGACAGAGCAACTCGACCGGTTCGCCCAGAAAATGACAAACGGCGAAGACCCCCGAGAGAGCGGCATAGTGTACTTCTCGTGCTAACGACCGGGCCCGGTCTGCGCCCGTCACCCTAGGAATTGGACGGCCAAAGACGGTCGATCAGCTGGCGTGACGCCGCGGTGACCGATAGACGGTCCTCGGTTACTTGTTCGACCAAGTCGGCGTGTATGGCTGCAAAGCCATCACGCTCGGCTGCCCTCTGGTAGAGGGAGTCTCTGAATTCCTGTTCAAACTGGTCGACGGCCTGGCTCCGTCGTTGCATTCGGATCGCTCCGGAGGTCAACAATGTTTCGCGAAGCGACGACAGTTCGTGCCAGACCGTGTCGATGCCTTGCGGTTCAGTACTCGAACAGGTGAGGACAGGTGTTTCCACTCCTGGATGCTTCGGCCGCAGGAGATGGACCGCCCGCCGGTAGTCGGCCGCCGTCGAGGCGGCCAGGTCACGAGTCGGGCCGTCCGCTTTGTTGACGACCACAAGGTCGGCAAGTTCCATGATGCCCCGTTTGATGCCTTGCAGATCATCCCCACCACCGGGAGCGACGAGTAAGAGGAACAGGTCGGTGACCTTGTCGACCGTCGTTTCCGACTGGCCGACGCCGACCGTCTCGACGATCACCGGGTCGTACCCAGCTGCCTCGCAGAACAGCACGGCATCGCGGGTCCGGCGACCGATCCCGCCGAGGTGGCCGGCCGTTGGCGATGGACGTATGTAGACCGCAGGGTTGGTAGCCAAAGTCGTCATCCTGGTCTTGTCGCCAAGGATCGAACCGCCGGTCTCGGTGCTGGAAGGGTCGACGGCGAGCACCGCCACCCGACGTCCTTTTGCGACGAGCATCGAGCCGAAGGCATCGATGAACGTGCTCTTACCAACCCCCGGGGCGCCGGTCACTCCGATTCGGGTCGCCTTGCCGGTGTGGGGCAACACTTCTTCGAGAAGTGCCTGAGCGGTGGTCCTGTGGTCGTCTCGTGTCGACTCGACCAAGGTGATAGCCCGCGACAGAGCACGGCGGTCGCCGTCTACCAGCGCGGCAGCCATGTCCATCATCGTGCTCTCAGCGGTGTCGATCTTGCGGTCATTGCCGGAATAGCGTAGATGGTGACGAGAGTGGTCAGGGGCCGTCACCGGCGACCGCCAGCACCGCGGCGGCCGCCTCGATCACGCTGGTGCCCGGGCCGAAGATAGCTGCGACGCCGGCATCGGTGAGAAACTGGTGATCTTGAGGTGGAATAACCCCGCCGCAGACAACCGCTATATGACCGGCACCGAGTCGGCGCAGCTCGGAGATCAACTGTGGAACGAGGGTCTTGTGTCCCGCCGCTTGTGATGAGACGCCGACGATGTGCACGTCGTTGTCGACCGCGTCGTGTGCTACCTCGGATGGGGTTTGGAAGAGAGGGCCGACATCGACGTCAAAGCCGAGGTCGGCAAACGAGGTTGCGATGACTTTGGCCCCCCGGTCGTGGCCGTCCTGGCCCATCTTGGCCACCAACATCCGCGGCCGCCGACCATGGAGCGTGGCGAACCGATCGACCTCGACCCCGATGGCCTCAAACTCGTCCGAACCTTCGGACGACGAAGCATAGACTCCGGACACCAACCGAGTTTCGGCCCGGTGGCGGCCGAAGACCTTTTCTAGCGCATCGGACATTTCACCGACGGTAGCCCTGGCTCGAGCGGCGTCGATGCAGGCGGCGAGCAGGTTCCCCTCGCCGGCATCGCCCGATCGGGCGATGGTGGTGATCGCATGCAGGCTGGCCTCGCATGCCGCGGTGTTTCTGGTCGACCGAACGTCGGCCAGCCGCTGGATCTGGTTCCGTCGTACTTCGGTGTTGTCGATATCGAGCACGTCGATCGGTGTCGACTCATCGGCCACGTACTTGTTGACGCCGACGATGACATCGAGGCCGCGGTCGGCTCTGGCCTGACGGCGGGCCGCCGCCTCCTCGATCCGGAGCTTCGGTAACCCTTGGTTGATGGCCTGGGTCATGCCGCCCGCTTCCTCTACCTCGGCCATGATCGTCCTCGCTCGATTGGCCAGCTCGGAGGTGAGATGCTCGACGTAGTAGCTGCCGGCCAGCGGGTCGACGGTGCGGGTGATACCGGACTCTTCAGCCAAGATGAGCTGGGTGTTGCGGGCGACCCGAGCGCTGGTGTCGGTCGGGAGGCCGAGCGCCTCGTCGAACGCGTTGGTGTGGAGGCTCTGGGTGCCGCCCAAAACCGCCGACATGGCCTCGACGGTGGTTCGCACCACATTGTTATATGGGTCTTGCTCGGTTAGTGAGACACCCGAGGTCTGGCAGTGGGTGCGTAGCATCGACGACTGCGGATTCTGTGGAGAGAACTGGGACATCAGCTCGGCCCACAACAGTCGGGCCGCCCGCAGTTTTGCTACCTCCATGAAAAAGTCCATGCCGATGCCGAAAAAGAAGCTCAGACGGGGGGCGAAGGCGTCGATGTCGAGCCCGCGGGCCAGAGCAGCTCGGACGTACTCGATGCCATCGGCCAAGGTGTAGGCCAGTTCGAGATCGGCCGATGCGCCGGCCTCAAGCATGTGGTAACCCGAAATGGATATCGAGTTGAACTTTGGCATCTGATCGGCGGTGAAGCCGATGATGTCGGCCACGATCCTCATACTCGGTTCCGGTGGGTAAATGTAGGTGTTGCGGACCATGAACTCTTTGAGGATGTCGTTTTGGATCGTCCCTGCCAATTGGTCTGGCGTGACCCCTTGCTCCTCTCCAGCCACGATGTAGCAGGCCAAAACCGGCAACACCGCGCCGTTCATGGTCATAGATACGGTCATGCGATCGAGCGGGATCTCATCGAAGAGGATCTTCATGTCCTCGACAGAGTCGATCGCCACGCCGGCCTTGCCGACGTCGCCGACCACCCGTTCGTGATCGGAGTCATACCCCCGGTGAGTCGCCAGGTCGAAGGCGACGGAGAGGCCTTTCTGGCCTGCGGCCAGGTTGGCCCGATAGAAACGGTTTGACTCTTCGGCTGTGGAGAATCCTGCGTATTGGCGGATTGTCCACGGTCGGTTGGTGTACATCGTCGATCGTGGGCCACGGACAAAGGGCGCTTCGCCCGGCATGGTGCCGAGGTGGTCTAGTTCGGCGAGATCGGCCGCGGTGTACAGCGGCTTGATGGGAATCCGTTCTGGCGTTTCAACGGTGAGGTCATCGAGGGGGCGGCCTCTAAGCTCGGTTTCCGCTCGTCGACGCCACCGGGCCACTGCGGGATTGATAGTGACATCGGCATTGAAGTCTGACGATTCTTGGGACTCGTCAGCTGGCTCGGCCATAGCGGCCAGGGTAGACCACGGCTCGATGGCCCCGGCAATCATTCCCGGTCCCCGGCTCTAGCCGTCCCGAGTTGCTAGCCTTCCGCTCATGCGTACCGCCGCACGCACCGCCTCCGTCGCGGCGAGTTTCGCCGATTCGGCCGAACTCGTCGAAGCCGGATATCGGCCACCTCGAATCATTCCTCGGCTCGTCGAAGTCTTCCAGACCCGTGAGCTGCTCATCAACTTGACCAGGCGCGAGCTAAAAGTCCAGCACAAAAACAGCATGCTCGGGTTCGCCTGGAATCTCATGAACCCGCTGCTTCACCTCACCATCTTCAGCTTTGTGTTCGGCCTAATTCTGAAGAATGGTTTGCCGCTGTATGCCCTCAACCTTCTTTCTGGGTTATTGGTCTTTCAACTCTTCTCCGGCGCTATAACCGGGGCAACCCTGTCGATAACCGGGAATGCTCCGTTGGTGACCAAGATCTGGTTCCCCAGGGAAATTCTGCCGTTGTCGAAAGTCGGTGCCGAGCTGATGACGTTCTTTTCAAAGACCATCATCTTGCTGGTTGGGTTAGCGGTATTTCGTCAATCGCCGGAGTGGACGATGTTGTGGCTGCTCGTCCCCGCATTGCTCATCACCCTGATCATGGCTACCGGGATCGGTATGATTCTCGCCGCCTTGAACGTGCTGTATCGAGACATCCAACACTTCCTTGAGCTGGCGCTGCTGGCGTTGTTCTGGTTTACCCCCATCGTTTACGCCTATGACTTCGTGGGGGAGGCTGTTCGCGATCGGTTTGGCGTGGGGTATGAGCGGCTGGCCATGTTGAATCCGATCACCCCCATAGTCATCACGTTTCAACGGGTCCTCTACAATCCGACGAACTTCTCGACCGAAGATCAGGCTAAGTTCACCCTGCTACTTCGGCCGTGGACCTGGTACGCCACAAATCTTGCAATCTCGGCCACGTTTGCCGTCATCATGTTGTTCGTCGGATTGCGTCTCTTCGCCCGGATGGAGCGGTCATTCGGCGAACAGCTGTAGCCCGTGGCTTGTCGATCCGGGTCGGTCATTGGTGGCCGATAGATCTACATCTTCATCCGCCGTGCCTCGCCGCCCAATGAGTAATGTCCGCCACGTGATCATCGCCGACGGGGCACCGACCAGCGTTGCCATGGAGGTCACCTCACTCTTCGGACCGCGCACCGGTGTGGCCGCCATGGTCGATGCCATGGTGTCCAGGCTGGCCGTGCGGTCCGATATCGAGCTGACCGGCGTCTCGGTCAGCTGGCGCGGCGGTCGAGCAGAAGATGTATTGCCCGCCGGCTGTTCCGGTCAGACCTTCCCGCTGCCGGCGCGGTTGTCTCACGCGTTGTGGCGTCGATTCGATCGGCCGAGGTTGGCCGGGTTCGATGTGGTCCATGGGCCGAACTATGTGGTGCCACCGGCCGGTTCGGCCGCTCGGCTGGTGACGGTCCACGACCTTACCGCTTGGCGGTTCCCCGATTTGGTCGACCATCACAGTCGGCACTATCCCGACCAGCTGCGACGGGCGGTGGCCGGTGGGGCTCATGTCCACACCGTGTCTCGTCATGTCGCTGGTGAGATCATCGGTGAACTGGGGATCGATGAGGACCGAGTTCATCCGATTCAGAACGGGTTTACGCCGGGACCGACCGGCGACTCGACCGCCGGTCGAACGTTGGTCGGCGCACCGTATGTCCTGGCGATCGGCACGATAGAGCCCCGAAAGGACTATCCGACGCTGGTCGATGCGATGATGGCGGTTTGGGAAGTGCACCCCGACCTCAAGTTGGCGATCGTCGGTGGCCGGGGCTGGGATGCCGACCGTCTCGATAGACGGGTGGACGCTCGAGGGGTGACCGACCGGATCGTTCAGTTTGGCTATACCTCGGAACGGGTAAAAGCCAACCTTCTCGCCGGAGCCCGGCTGCTGGCCTACCCCTCGGTGTACGAGGGTTTCGGATTTCCCATCCTGGAGGCTATGGACGCCGGGGTGCCGGTGGTGTCCACCGTGGCTGGTGCCGTTCCCGAGACCGCCGGTCGTGCCGCTGTTCTGGTCGAACCCCGGGATGTCAACGCCCTTGCCGGTGCCCTATTGACCGTTATCGAGGATGACGCTCTCCGGGACGACCTCGCCACAGCTGGCCGACGTCAAGTCGGGAGGTTCAGTTGGGACGCCGCGGTCCAGACTCTCTCCGAGCTCTACCGGCGTTTGGCCGACGAGCGGAGCCTTCGAGAGGGTAGTAGAGCGTCGAGACTGCTCGCCGATCGGCGATAGGGTTCCGAGAGTGCCGGCCGATGTCGACCACCGGCGCCAAGAGGTGCGAGCAAGTTGGTAGTAAACGAAATGGCGGCCAGTACTGCGTCGAGACACTTTGTGATAATCGGCGGTGGGCCCGGTGGTACCGCCTGTGCCACCCATGCGGCTCGCCTCGGCGCCAAGGTCACCCTCATCGAGAAGGACATCGTCGGTGGTGCCGCCCACCTGCTCGACTGCATTCCATCCAAGGCCATGATCGCCACCGGTAGCGCGATGTCGATGATGAACGACGCGACCGAGATGGGCTTAGCCAAGGTCGATGTCGTCCTCGATTTCGAGGCGCTCGGTCGTCGAGTCGAGGATATTGAGAACCGCCTAGAGACCACGTTGACCGAACTGCTGGTAAGCCAGGGGGTTCGTATTATCGAGGGTGTGGGTCGGATGGTCGGCACCCACGAGGTAGAAGTAACGACGTCGGCCGAGGACGGCTCTCAGTCGACCGAGTTGATCACCGGCGACGTCATAGTCGTCAGTACCGGGAGCCGACCTCGCATTCCCGATTGGGCCAACGTCGACGGCGACCGGGTGTTGTCCACCCGGCACGCCTACCCGCCGCCGCGGCTCCCCGACCATCTCATCGTCGTCGGCTCAGGGGTGACCGGCGTCGAGTTTGTTCACATGTTCAACTCGTTCGGTTCGAACGTGACGTTGATCGTGTCGCGCCAGCAGGTCCTTCCGGAGAAGGACCCCGAGGTGGCCGCGGTCCTGGAGCAGACGTTTCTCGATCGCGGCGTCGATCTCTTCATGGGGGCGCGGGCCGAGTCGATCGAACAGACCGACACCGGCGTCGAGGTTCGCTGTGATGACGGGCGGGTGGCTCGGGGCTCCCATGTCCTGTTGGCCATCGGCTCCATCCCAAATTCCCAAGGACTGGGTCTAGAGGAGATCGGGGTTGAGATGTCGAGCGGGTACGTGCAGATCGATCACAATTGCCGTTCAACCGTGCCGCATCTGTATGCCGCCGGTGACGTGTCGGGCAAGTTGCCGCTGTCGTCGGTGGCCACCATGCAGGGGCGGAAAATCGCTGAGCACGCCATGGGACTTCACGCCAACAGCCCACATCGCCACATCGACTACGACAAAGCAGCATCAGCGATCTTCACCAACCCCGAGATCGCCGACGTCGGAGTAGCTGAGGCCGACGCCTTCGCCGAGGGTCGAAAGATCCGCGTCACCAAGGTGCCGTTTTCCATGTCGGCGAAAGCGTTGATCAACAACGATTCGCGCGGCTTTGTCAAAATCGTGTCCGACCCGGCCACCGGGGTCGTCATGGGGGGGTCGATAGTCGGTCGTCACGCCGCCGAGTTGATATCGGTGTTGGCGTTGGCGATCAGTGCCAACCTCACCGTGAAGGACCTGGTCGAGTCGCTGTTTGTCCATCCGGCGTTGGCCGAAGTATTGGGCGAGGCAGCTGAATAGGCTCGTGAACGTGCTTGCGGCAGGGGAGGGTAGCGCGCTCGTTGATCAGGAGATCGCGGTTGTCGTCTTGCTCGGAATCGCCGCGGTGGTGGCGGTCTTCGCGGCCCGGGTGCGGTTTCCATACACCGTTGCGCTGGTCATCACCGGTCTGTTCGCCACCGGGCTAGGCGAAGTCGTCCAGGTGTCGATCTCGCCGGACCTGATCCTGTTTCTCTTGGTGCCGCCGCTGCTGTTCGAGGCCACGTTGCATCTGCCATGGTTCAAGTTGCGAGCCGACCTTGTACCGATTTTGCTTTTGGCTCTGATCGGCACGTTGGTCGGAACGCTCGGGCTCGGGGCGCTTGTCAACATAACTCTCGGGGTTCCGTGGGCCGCCGCCTTTGCCTTCGGGGCCTTGATATCGGCCACCGATCCGGTGGCGGTGATCGCCTTTTTCAAGGCCCTCGGTGCCCCGAAGCGCCTCGCTGTGTTGGTGGAAGGCGAGTCGCTGTTTAACGATGCGGTGGCCGTCGTCGCCTTCGGTTTGGCGTTGCTGGCGGCGGGCGGTGATGGGTTCAGCCTCGGCGATGCTCTCGCCGAGTTTGTGATCGTGTCGGCCGGTGGCTTGGCCGTCGGGCTGGGTCTTGGGTATTTGGTCAGTGCGGTGTTCCTGGCCCGGGTGGACGACCCGCTCATCGAAACGTCGACCACACTGGCGTTGGCCTATGGGTCATTCCTGCTGGCCGAGGAGTTCGGCCAGTTGATCGGGGAACCAGACCGCCACTTCTCGGGCATCCTGGCTGTGGTGGCGGCGGGGTTGATGGTCGGCAACGTCGGACTCGATAACACCTCGCCGTCGACCCGACTGACCCTGGAGCGGTTCTGGGAGTTGCTCACGTTTCTGGTCAACTCGATGGTCTTCCTCGTCATCGGATTGAGTGTGAGGCTCGACGAGTTACTCGGTCACCTCGGAGAGGTAGCGATCGCCATCGTCGGCGTCGTAGTGCTTCGAGCGGTGCTGGTGTATGGCCTGACGGCACTGGCCGGCCGTCTGCAACCGACGAGGCGTATCCCATCGGCGTACCGACATGTGATGCTGTGGGGCGGGCTTCGGGGTGCAATCTCTCTGGCTCTGGTGTTGACGATGACCTCCGACACCTTTGACCAGGAGACGATTGACACCGTCACCTTCATGACCTTCGGTGTCGTCTTGTTCACCCTGTTGATTCAAGGGACGACCATTACTGGCCTCATGCGGCGATTGGGGCTGTCCCACAAGGCCGACAGCGAGTTGCTGCAGCAACAGCATCAGGCGCGGATCCACATGGCCCGAGCGGGGCAGTCGGAGATCGCACGACTCGGTGCCGACGGTGTGTTGGCCGGCGACCTGGCCGACGCACTGACTCGGACGTACCAGCGCGATGTCGGCCGCCGGTCGTCAGAGCTTCGGGGACACCTCGGTCGATTCCCCGAATTGGAGGTGGCGATGTTGCTCCAGGCCCGCCGGGAGGCGTTGACCGCCGAACGCACCTCATTGGCCGACATCGTGCGATCGGGACTGATCGAGATTTCGGTCGCCGAGGAGCTTTCGGTCGAACTCGATGATCGGATGGCGGTGCTCGACCTGTTAGGGGACCGATGGGAATCCGACCCGGTTCCCACGTTCGATCGGGGCGAGCCCGATGGTCGCTGACTTGGTCTACGTTTCATGGGGTGGTACCGGTCGTGCCGCTTCGTTGCGAGTTGCGTTGGCCCGGGCCGCTGAGAATGATCGAGGTCTGACCTACCTCGCCGTGCTCGACGATTCGACCTTTGCCGATGTTGACGACCGCCTGTTAGATCTCGCCGTCAACGAACTGACGTGGTTGCTGGAGACCCAGCTCGACCTCATCAAGGCCCAGACCGACCTTGAAGGGGTCGATGTACGGGTCATCGTTCGCTCCGGCGACGTCGCTGACGCCATCGCCGAGGTAGCCCAAGCGATGGGTGCCGATCGATCGTCGGGGGCCGAAGTGTTGATCGGTGCACCAGTACCGGTGTCGGGACACGACTCGATCGCCGATCTCGTGGAGCTTCTCGGCCAGCGGGTCGATTTGCCGGTATCGCTCATCGAATCCTGACCGGGCGTGGCAATCGTCGGATCTGTCGTAGTTGCGCCTTTCGACCCGGCCGACCACCCAGCCGGTCGGCCGGTCTGCGGGTCGCTACTCGATGACGACGACCACATCTCCGCCAGCGACACTGTCGCCGGAGGAGACCCGGACCTCGGTCACCGTGCCTGCTTTCTCGGCCGCGACGTTGTTCTCCATCTTCATCGCCTCGAGCACGATGACGGTTTCGCCGACCGCTACGACCTGTCCTACTTCGACTACGACCTTCACCACCGTGCCCTGCATCGGGACCGTCACCTCGCCGGAACCCGAACCGGCGGATGCCCCTGCAGATGAGCCGCGGCGTTTCGGTTTCCGTCCGGACCCTGCGCTGCCGCCGGCAAACGCCGACTCAGGAAGCCAAACCGCTACATCGAACCGTTTGCCGTTGACCTCGACCGAAACGTCCTGCCGTCGCGGCCGTTCAACTTGATCGGTGTCGGTCGGCGTCGCTGGCGATCCGATGTTGCTCAGGTCCAGTTCAGATTCAACCCATTTTGTCGAGTGTTGCACAGCCTGAAAATCTGCGTGTTCGAGGATCGCCAGATCGGCCGGGATAGTGGTGGCGATACCCTCGACCTGGAGTTCGCGCAGGGCGCGAATCGTTCGGGCTATGGCGGTTGGCCGATCCCGGCCCCAACAGACCAGCTTGCCTGCCAAGTTGTCGTAGAACTGGCTTATCTCATCGCCGGACTCGTAACCGCCGTCCCACCGAACCCCGAACCCCGATGGTGGTCGCAGGGCGGTGATTTGGCCCGGTGACGGGAGGAATCGGCCCTGGGCAGGATCCTCGGCGTTGATTCGAACCTCGATGGCGTGGCCTCGGAACTCGATGTCTTCTTGGTCGTAGCCGAGGGGTTGGCCGTCGGCCACACGGAGCTGTTCTGCGACAAGATCGATACCGGTTATGGACTCGGTGACCGGATGTTCGACCTGAAGCCTGGTGTTCATTTCGAGGTAGTGGAAGTCCCCGTCCTCGTAAAGGAACTCGACGGTGCCGGCGCCGGTGTAGTCACAACCTTTGGCCACGGCGATGGCGGCCTGTCCCATGGCGGCGGTTGTCTCTGGCGAGATGTCGGGAGCCGGGGCTTCCTCGATCAGCTTTTGGTGCCGACGCTGTGCTGAGCAGTCGCGGGTGCCGAGGTGGACGGCATTGCCATGTTCGTCGCACAGAACCTGGATCTCGACATGGCGAGGCTTCGTCAGATAGCGCTCCAAGTAGCATTCGTCACGGCCGAACGAAGCCAGCGCCTCCCTCTTGGCCGATTCAAAGGCCTCGGCGGCCTCTTGCGCCGACTCGACAACCTTCATCCCTCGGCCACCGCCGCCGAATGCCGCCTTGATGGCTACCGGCCAGCCGTGTTCCTCACCGAAGGTTTCTACCTCGTCCGGGCTTGAAAGGAATTCGGTGTTGCCTGGTACACCAGCCACCCCGACTTTTTCGGCCGCCGCTCGGGCGCTGATCTTGTCACCCATGATTTCGATCGCTTCGGGGGGCGGACCGACAAAGGTGACGCCCCGTTCGGTGATGGCCCTGGCAAAGTCGGCGTTTTCGGAGAAGAATCCGTATCCGGGGTGCACCGCGTCGGCGCCGGAGCGCTCGATAGCTCCGAGTATTGCGTCCACGTTGAGGTAGCTGTCGGCAGCGGTCTCTCCACCGAGAGCGTACGCTTCGTCGGCTGAACGGACATGGAGGGCGTTGCGATCGAGGTCGGAGTAGACGGCGACCGTTGCGATGCCGAGTTCCTGACAAGCCCGAATTACTCGGACGGCGATCTCACCGCGGTTGGCGATGAGGACCTTTTCGAAGGAAATCTTTGAAGCCGGATTTTCGAGTGGCGAGAGACTGTGAGACACACTGCCTAATCTATGCAGGAATGATCGATATGCCAGAGAACCTTGGACCGAAAGGCTCGCGTTTCACCAGCGTTCGTTACGTTGGCGAAACCGGGTCGACGAATGCTGACCTCTTGAACGCTGCTCGGAATGGGGAAGCCGAGGGAGCGGTGTTGGTAGCGGACCATCAGAATGCCGGCCGTGGCCGGCAGGACCGCGCCTGGCACGATGACCCAGGAAACTCCATGCTCATGTCGTTCTTGGTTCGTCCTCGGCGTCCTACCGCCGGGTTGTTGCCGCTCATAGCTGGTGTTGCAGCCGTCGAGGCCGTCGAATCGCTGCTGGCCATTCCGGCCGATGTGTCGGTCGTCGGCCTCAAGTGGCCGAACGATGTACTGGCGCCAACGCTTGGTGAACGCAAACTGGCCGGCATTCTGGCCGAATCGACAACGGCCGGTGATGGGAGTGGGGAACACACCGTCGTTGTGGTCGGTACCGGAATGAACCTCCGGTGGGGGTCGCCGCCACCTCCTGCGATCGCGGCCAGGGCGACGACGTTGACCGAAGTCCTCGACCGGGAGGTCGATCGTCAGGAAATTCTCGACCCCTACCTTCGTCACGTGGATCGATGGCTTTCGGTTCTCGAGAACGATGGGCCGGTCTCGGTTCTCGAGGCCTACAAGAAACGATGCCTGACCCTGGGACGGCACGTTCGGTTTGAAACTCCAGGAGCCGAATATGTTGGTACCGCCATCGATATCTCCCCTTCGGGCATGCTGATTCTGGAACTGGCCGGTGGCGAATGGATCGAGTTGTCGGCCGGAGATGCTCATCACGTTCCGGGCTAACAGGTCGCTCCTCGGCCGATCCGACGGTCAGAAACTCATGACGTGGGCCGAACGACCGACAGATGGGTCATATGGCCCTGCGTACTCTCGCCGTAACCGCTCTGTGTTCGCTGGTGATCTGGTCCGGTGCCGCCCCGGTCGCGGCCCAAGACACCACAACCACCACTGTGCACGAAGAGGTGTCGACAACGGCGCCACCGGCGTCGGCAACCCCGTCCGGGGAGGAACTGACACCGCCCGACGAGGACCCTGGCCAAAACGAAGGGCCGCCACCGGTATCGGGCTCGCCAGACCCGGCGCCGACAGCGGACGTCCCGGTGCCTGAAACTTCGACCACCGTCGGTCAAATACCGGCAGATGACCCCGCCGCCACCGTCGACCCATTGGTCGATGAGCTACCGGGGGAGGAGGCGCCGGCGGTCGAGGCGACGATCCCAACCAAGGCCGATTATGGCGAACAGGAGTTCTACCAGCCGCCCGACATCCTGTGGAGCGACGTCGCCGAGGCGGAGCGCCGGATGAATGAGCTTCGGACAGCCAGGATCCAGTCGGTCGACGAGGTTCGGGCGCTGCGGCTTCGCCGTAAAGAGTTGCAGGTCGAGCAGGGGAACCTAGGGGTTAAGGCCCAAGAGACGATCGTTCGTCTCAGCGCGGCGAACGACCGGTTGATCGAGCGTTCGGTAGCCAATTTTCGCTGGTACGGGACCGGAGTCTCGCTCGGCTCGGCCGTGACAGATCTACGTTCGGATCGGATCGTCGAGTCGCAACGACGGGCCAAGCTCGTCGACGCGGCGATCGACGTCGACCAGGATGACCTGTCGGAGCTGACCGCGCTGCGAGCCAGTCTCGACGCCGGAGCCACCGAGGTCGTCGATCGGATCGAGGTCATAGATAAGACGCTGGCCGATGCCGAACTGGCAGCGGTCGACCTCGCATCAGAGTTTGATCAGGCCAAAATCGAATATGAAGCGTTCAAGGCCGGTAGTGAGATCTTTATCGAAGGGGTGGTGTTCCCCATCGGCGGTCCCCATGGGAAGGTCGTAGACAGCTTCGGAGCCCCCCGTATGACGGGCACCAGCGACGAGCACTGGCATGAAGGAATCGACTTGTTCGCTGCGAGGGGAACGCCTCTCGTGGCTACCGAACGTGGCGTGATCGCTCGGTTGGGGGTCGGTCGGCTCGGTGGGCTCAAGCTGTGGTTGAAAGGGCAAAGCGGGGCCGAGTGGTATTACGCCCACCTCGACTCGTTTGCCCCCGGCATGAGCGATGGCGTCGTTGTCGAGGCCGGTCAGTTGTTGGGCTATGTCGGAAATACCGGAAACGCGGTCAGCACCCCGCCCCACCTCCATATGCAGCTTCACCCCGATGGCGGCGAACCGATAAACCCATTCCCCCTTCTGAGGGTCGTATCCGACCTCGACCAAGCAGCTATGGAGGCAGGATCACACCCTGGATACGCCTACGCGCCGTACGTGGCGGGCGGAACAGCGGCCTCACCAGCGGCCACCGGCAGCGCCGATGGTGCTGGGACCGCCGATGGTGCTGGGACCGCCGATGGTGCTGGGCTTGCTGATGGTGCTGGGACCGCCGAGGGTGCTGGGCTTGCTGATGGTTCGGAAACGACCGACCCTGGTTCAGACAGCACGGGGTGATGTGCCGTTGTATTAGGCGTGGCCGGCCCGGGCCGACCACCGGGAACCGTGTTGTTTCAACGTAACGTCCATCCTGAACAGCTCGCCGAGCAGCGCAGAGGTAAGTACCTCTCCGATTGGGCCGGCGGCCCGTACCTTTCCGGCGTCGAGAGCCAATAGATGGGTGGTAGACGCTGGGATGTCTTCGACATGGTGGGTCACGAGAAGGACCGGCGGGCCTCCGGCGGCCGCTACTGAGTCCAAGGCGGCGAGCAGCGTTTCCCGGCCACTGAAATCGAGGCCGGCGGTCGGTTCGTCGAGCACCACGACGTCGGGTTCTGCCATGAGGCTTCGGGCCAGCAGGGTCCGCTGCCGTTCGCCGCTCGAGAGCGTGGCAAAGGATCGAGGCCCGAACTCGGCCAAGCCGACATCGGCGAGCAGCCGCCTCGCTCGCTCGCTGTCGGCTTCGTCGTAGGAGTGCCACCACGGCTCAAGGGCGGCGAACTTGCCGCAGCGGACGATTTCCTCGGCGGTGAGTCGAGGCCGCAACTGGTCGGCCAACCCGGAAGAGGAGATGCCAATCCGCGACTTGAGAGCTCGGATATCGACCCGACCGAGCTGTTTCCCGAACACATGAACCGATCCCGCGGTCGGGTGTTGTGCCAGGCTGCAGAGGCGGAGCAGCGTACTTTTCCCACTTCCGTTTGGTCCCAGGACCACCCAGCGCTGGTCCGGCTCGATCTGCCACGACAGGGGCCCGAGGGTTGTGGCCCCGTCGACGACGACGGTAACCGAACGGAGTTCTATCAGCGCTCGGTTCTCCGATTGGATCACGAAACACAAGACTACGTTGCTGGGTAGCTCAATGAACAAGCGAGCTGAGGTAATCCCGGTACGTTAATTCGATGTCGTTGATCATCAGCCTGGTCGTCATCGTCCTACTGGTGGCGACCAACGGTTTCTTCGTCGCCGTCGAGTTTGCGTTGGTCGCATCCGATCGCTCCAAGCTGGATGCGTTAGCCGAAGGTGGACGTTGGCGAGCCAAGGCGGCGGTATCGGCCCGCAGCCGTCTCTCGTTCCACCTTTCTGGTGCACAGTTGGGGATTACGGTAACCAGCCTCATAATTGGCTTCTTGAGCGAACCACTCGCTGGCCGGCTCGTCGAACCGCTTCTCGGAGACGTTCCGTTCTTGTCGGCTCGGACTTCGTCTGTGATCGTGGCGCTGGCGATCGCAACCGTATTTCAGATGGTGGCCGGCGAGCTGATCCCTAAAACCATCGCGGTGGCAAAGCCCGAGACGACGGCGTTGCTCCTCTCGCCGCTGGCCCTGGTCGTTCACGGGGTGCTCAGCCCGTTGATTCGCCTCTTCAATGGCGCCGCCAACGCCACCGTTCGACGACTGGGCATGGAGCCGAGCGAGGAACTCGCCGATCTCCGGTCGCTTGAGGAATTGGCGTACCTGATCCAAGCTTCTGGCGAATTCGGAGCCATCGGCCCTGATGCCGAAACGCTGTTGACCCGAACGATTCGCTTCGGTGACAAGCGTGCTGCCGACGCGTTGACTCCACGGGTGCACGTTTCTGCGTTACCGAGCGACGCCACGGTGGCCGACCTCGTCGAGCATGCCCGTCAGGCGCGGTTTAGTCGCTTTCCGGTATTTGGCCAAGACCTTGACGACGTACGAGGCGTCGTCGATGTGAGTTCGGTGTTCGGGCTTCCCCTCGCCGAACGGGAGACGAGGGGAGTGGTGGAGGTTATGCGGGAGCCGGTCGTCGTGCCAGAGACCCGAGACCTGGTGGACATCGTCGGCGACTTTCGATCTTCTGGCGCTCAGATGGTGATCGTTCTCGATGAGCATGGAGGAATGGCGGGCTTGTTGACATTGGAAGACCTACTGGAGGAGATCGTCGGAGAGGTTGACGATGAATACGACGTTGGCAGCGTGCTCACCGTCGGTGTCGAGCCCGGCGTCTTCTTGCTGGCCGGCACACTCCATCCTGATGAGGTCGAGGAGGCATGTGGATTCGCTATGCCCGACGGCGAGTATGAGACCATCGCCGGATATGTGCTGGCTGAACTGGGTCGGATCCCCGCCACCGGAGATGTGGTAACGACCGAGTCGGGGTGGCTCGTTCAGGTGGTCGAAATGGACCGACTGAGAATCGCCTCGCTCCGAGTCGTAGCCCCAGCTGACAACGGTGCCGAGGCCAGCTCGTGACCGTACTCGCCTCCTCGGAAGTAGATCCGGTGGCGATAACCATCGCCCTGGTTGCCGCGGTTGCCCTCATCATCCTCAACGGGTTCTATGTGGCATACGAGTTCGCCGTACTGGCGGCTCGGCGTTCGTCGTTCGAAGAAGATTCGATCCGCAATCGACCGAGCTCGATCGCCGCTCGGTCAGCGTTGTCCGACGTCTCGATGCAGCTGGCCGGTGCCCAGCTTGGAATCACCATCGCCTCTCTGGCCCTCGGTCGCATCAGCGAACCGGCGCTCGAGTCGCTTATTGAACTCGCCATCGGCGAGCGACTGTCCCCTGAGGTTTCCCGGGTCATCGGAATTTCGTTGTCGCTCGGAGTCTTTACGTTTCTCCACCTCATCTTCGGCGAAATGGTGCCAAAGAACATCGCCCTCGTCGCACCGGACGCCACCCTTCGGTGGCTCGTCATTCCGTATCGGCTGTATCTCTTCCTCTTCGGTCCGGTCGTTCAGGCCCTGAACGGGATTGCCAACCTCGCCAGTCGGCTGGTTGGAATTGAACCGCGCGATGATCTGCAGGCGGTGCATACCGCATCGGAGTTGG
Source organism: uncultured Acidimicrobiales bacterium (assembly GCA_938021675.1). Taxonomy (GTDB): domain Bacteria; phylum Actinomycetota; class Acidimicrobiia; order Acidimicrobiales; family SZUA-35; genus JAHELU01. The sequence goes on along the minus strand of CALIFY010000025.1, from coordinate 105,817 downwards.
CGGCGATCGTCACCCATTCCACCGAGGGGGGCGCGATCGACGTCGACGACGCCGAACTGTTGCAGGGCGCTCTCGGCTTTGCCCAACGCCCGGTCAGCGAAGTGGCGACACCGTTGGCCGATTCGGCGTCGGTCGAGCTTGGCGTGACCGCGGTCCAACTCGAGCGCGTGGTTTCGTCGACCGGTCGGGAGCGAATTTTGGTCCTCGACCCGGCTGGTGGACCGTCGCCGATTGGCTACATCCATGCCCGGGATCTCCTCAAAGTCGACCCGACCGGTAGAGCGGCGCCGGTCCCACCGGAATACGTCCGAAATATGGCCGTCGTTCAGGCCGACCAGTCCCTCATCGAGGTGCTTCGATTGCTTCGACGGTTCCGACGGCAGCTTGCCGTCGTCGAGCATGGCGACGGCCCGATTGGGGTGGTGTCGCTCGAAGAAGTGGTTCAGGAGCTCATTCAACCGGCGTCTTGAGCGGCGCCGTCAAGGAAAAACAGCAGTGTTAGGTAAATTTGCCCAAAGCCTGGAAGTGCGGCTGAATTACAGGCTCAATCCGCCCCGCTCGTCATTCGACCGTCAACGTTTCGTTTAGTCTTCGCAACGGTGGGATATCGTTCTGGTCGTGCGGAGAAGGTATCCCTTGGGCGTCTCGTCGCTCAGCCTCGCACTGGCCCTCACTGCTGTGATCCCCACCGACGGTGGTGCGGTCCCGTCAGCGTCGGCCGGCGTATCGACAGCCGACGCTATCGTCGCCGCCGATCCGGAGTTTGCTGCCCCCACACCAATCGTTGGGCTCTCCTTGGAAGAGACGCGGCAGCAGGTGGCGGAAACCGAGGTGGCGCTGCGGGTCATCGTCCTTCAAAAACAGAACGACGACCGTGCACTGGCCGGAGCGAAGCGGGCGGTAAGCGAACTCCGCGACGAGACCCTGGTCATCGCCGACAATACGGTCAAGAGTGCCATCGCCAACTATCGTCAGACCGACCTCGACGGCGGGCTGTTCGTAAGCGAGGATCTCAACGATGGCTTGCGAGCCAACACCCTTGGTGATGCGGCGATCGTCGCAGACACCCGAGCGTTCGACGACTACCGAGACAAGGCGAAAGATCTGCAACTGGCCGAAGTCAACCTGTCGGCCGAGGTCGACGAAAACGACGAACTTTCGGCGCGGGTCGCCGCCCTCCAGGAACAACTGGAACAGGAGCAGTCGTGGTTGGCCGAAATCGAAGAACGCGAACTGCAACGGGCGGCCCAGCAGTATTCCGCCACCGAGTCGCGGTGGGCGCAGGCGAGGGGAAACAAACAAGGGTTCTATCTGCTGACCTGCCCGGTCGACGGCGAGCATGAGTTCATCGACTCGTGGGGGTTCCCTCGTTCCGGCGGCCGCCAACACAAAGGCGTCGACATGTTGGCCGACGTTGGGACTCCGATCGTGTCTCCCGTCGACGGCCAAGTTGAGTTTCGGTCAAATCAGGTCGGCGGTCGCTCGTTCCACCTGACCGCCGACAACGGGAACTACTTCTATGGAACCCACCTATCCGCCTATGGCGACAGTGAGGGGCGGGTCCGAGCCGGCCAGATCATCGGCTACGTCGGTGAGGACGGAAACGCAGCAGGAATTCCACACCTGCACTTCGAGATCCACCCCGGTGGTCGGGGCAATCCGCTAAATCCGTTTCAGGACACGGCGGCCGTCTGCGACGGCGCCCAGTACTAACTCGGAGCTCGCGAAGCGTGCTCGCCCGGTTGGTCTGGCGTCCACCAGCCCCACCAGGAAGCTAGGACTAGGCCCCGATCGAGTGGTAGCCGCCGTCGACGTGGACGATCGAACCGGTGGTCTGCGGGAACCAGTCGGAGAGGAGAGCGACGCACGCCTTTGACACGCCCTCGGCATCGCTCACGTCCCAACCGAGCGGTGCTCGCTTCACCCACTCGTCCTCAAAGGCGGCGAAGCCGGGAATCGACTTAGCGGCCATGGTTCGCATCGGACCGGCGGCGACGAGATTAGAGCGAATCTGTTGTGAACCGAGTTCACGGGCCAGGTATCGATTGAGCGATTCCATCGCCGCCTTTGCCACCCCCATCCAGTTGTACGCCGGCCACGAGACGGTCGCATCAAAGGTGAGACCGACGAGCGAGCCACCGTTGGTCATCAACGGTGTCACGATGTCGGCCAGCGACCGAAGTGAATAGGCCGAGACGTGCAGCGCGGTCGAGACATCGTCCCAACCCGGAGCCCAGAAGTCGTCACCGAGACAGGACGGCGGTGCAAAGCCAACAGAATGGAGTGCTCCGTCCACCGTGCCCCACCGGTCCGAGAGCTCCGCCCGAAGGGCGTTGCCGTGCTCGACGTCGGTGGCGTCGAGCTCGTACACCTCGGGCACCGGGTCGAGCTTCTTGGCCGTCCGCTGGGTGAGGCGAAGCGCTCGGTCGAAACCGGTAAGGGCGATCTCGGCGCCTTGTTCCTGAGCCAGCTTGGCTACGCCAAACGCGAGTGACTGGTCGGTTAGGACGCCGGTGATGAGCAGTTTTTTGCCGGTGAGGATGGCCATGGTCTCTCCGACCTCGAACCCGGGGTTCCGGTTACAACCCGGCGTTTGTTCTCCGGTGGTATCGAGAAGGTACGCTGCGTGCTTGGTGATCAAGCTTTTCGATACAGCCCGCCGAACGGTCGTCCCATTCGAACCTGGTCCGATCGTGACCATGTACACCTGTGGCATAACGCCCTATGACGCCACCCACCTTGGCCATGCCGCGGCGTACATGGGCTATGACGTGCTGCAACGCCGGCTACGGGACCTCGGGCACCAAACGAGATGCGTGCGGAACGTGACAGACGTCGACGATGACATCCTCCGCAAAGCTCGGGAACTCGACGTTCACTATCTCGATTTGGCGGCTGCTGAGACAGCCCGATTCGATGACGACATGCTGGCTCTCGGCATGATCCCCAGCTGGAGCGAACCGAGGGCAACCTCGGCCATTCCCGACATCCGCGGCCTGATCGAAATGGTGCTCGACAACGGCTGCGCGTACCGGTCCGGGGGCGCGGTGTACTTCGATGTCGCTACCTGGCCGGCCTTTGGTCAGCTTTCCGGTTACGACCATGACACCATGCTGGCATTGGCTGCCGAGCGAGGGGGCAACCCCGAAGATCCAAACAAGCGCAATCCGCTCGACTTTGTGCTGTGGCAGCCGTCGGCCGATGGTGAACCGTCTTGGGAATCGAAGTGGGGGCCTGGTCGGCCAGGGTGGCACATCGAGTGTTCGGCCCTGGTACTCCGAGAGCTCGGTACGACCATCGACCTTCACGGCGGAGGGGCAGACCTGATCTTTCCCCACCATGAATGTGAGGCGGCTCAGTCGTACGCCGCGACCGAAGAACCGTTGGTACGTCATTGGATGCACCAAGCGATGGTTCGCATGGATGGCGAGAAGATGTCGAAGTCGCTCGGCAATCTTGTGTTCGTCAGCGACCTCCGCAAAGAGTACGACCCCCGTGCCATTCGGCTAGCGATCGTCGCCAACCACTACCGAATCGAATGGGAGTGGGACGAACACATCATGATCAGGGCCGCCGATCGCCTAGAGCGATGGATCGCCGCCGCGATGGGTGAGTCCAGTGGCGAAACGGTAGCGGTCGACGAAGTCCGGACTGCACTCGATGATGACCTCGATACGCCGACGGCGGTGGCCGCCATCGATGCGGCGGCCGAACGTGGAGAAGCGGTCATCGACGCTGCCATGCTTCTCGGGGTCGATCTTGCCGCTGGTGGCGTTGACCTCGACCCCCCGACGGGAGGTACGCTGCCTACATGATTCCCGAAGGGATCGGCCGTTACCAGTCGATCGTTCGCCGGCTACTCAATCCGCTATTCAGTCGCATGTGGGACTTCGACGTCCACGGATTGGGCAATATCCCCACATCGGGGCCCGCCGTTCTCTGCCCCAATCACGTCGCCGCCATCGACTCGTTCTTCATCCCATCGGTACTTACCCGGAATTTGATCTATGTCGGCAAAGCTGAATACCTCGACGACTGGAAGACCAGCTGGTTGTTCCCAGCACTCGGGATGATCCCCATCGACCGTCGTGGCGGTGACCATGCCAAGGCGGCCCTCGACACCGCACGTGGGATCCTTCAGCGAGGCGAACTCTTCGGTATTTACCCCGAAGGGACGCGTAGCCGAAGTGGCAAGCTGCACAAGGGCCATACCGGAGCGGCCAGGTTGGCCATCGACACCGGTTCGCCAATCGTGCCGGTCGGTATTGCCGGCTCGGCCGAAGTTCAGCCGGTCGGGTCGACCCTGCCTAAATTGTTCCGTACGGTCACCATCAAGTTTGGTGAGCCCATCGACGTAGAGCGGTACCGCCACCGTGTTGGCGACCGCGCCGTGTACCGAGAGTTGATCGATGAAGTGATGTTCGAGATCAAACAACTCACGGGTTTGGAGTACGAACACACCTATGCCGGCAAGGCGTCCGAGACCCCGTCGGCGGTTTCAGCACCGGCTGGTTCTCGGAGCGGTCCGCCCGACCCGCCGTCGTCGCGTCAGGTGCTCACCAGTGAGCCGATGGCGTCTCTAGAAGCCCTGCTCCCAGCAGGCTGACAGCGGAGCGACGACGGTGCAATGGCTGACGGCCGGTTGGCGGCTGGCGACACCCGACGGGTTCGGGTCCGACGGCGTCCCGAAACCCACCATTCAGCCCGAACCTGGAAAGAGTTTGTTCGAGACGATCGAGCAGTCTTCGTTGCCCGACGAGACGACATTCATCGTGCACCGAACCGAGCGGTCGTTCGTGGTGTTGAACGTGTACCCATACTCCGCGGGCCACGTCATGGTGTTACCTCGGCGAGCGGTACCGAGCATGCTCGGTCTGACCAGCGAAGAACATGACGACCTGTGGTCGTTGGTCCGTCAGACGTACGCCGCGGTCAACGCAGCGTTCGAACCAGAAGGAATGAATCTCGGGATCAACGATGGGATCGCCGGTGGCGCCTCCCAACCCGACCACCTCCACGTCCACATCGTGCCGCGATGGGCAGCGGACACGAGCTTCATGACATCGACCGCCGACGTTCGGGTATTGCCGATGACGTTGCGTGACGCCTGGCTACGGGTGCGGGCGGCCTGGCCAGAGCCGCTAGCGTCTACACGGTGAGCGAGAGCGATCCCACCCTTGATAGAGCGAGCGAGAGCGATCCTGTCGTGGGTGGCGCGAGCGAGAGCGATCCTGTCGTGAGTGGCGCACCTGTCGACGAGTTGCCAGAGGATCTGCAACCGGCGATGGCCGATCAGGAAGATTACGTATTCCCGAACAATAACCGCCGTCGGGTACCCGGCTACCTGTACATCGCCATCGGTGTGCTATTGATCTTGGTTGTCCTGTGGCGCGGCGATGCGGTATTCGTCAACACCGGCTTCCTCGGGGCGGCGGGAATTCTTGTCGTCGTGGGGATCTACTCGATCGTCTCGGGACGGGATCTTCGGATCGACGAGCGCGATGCCTTGGTAGCAGCGGTCACCGAGGTCGGCTTTCCCGTCGGCCATGCGTCGGCGCAGATGGGTTGGCGCGGGTTCCTGAGTCGCCCAACCTGGCGGGTCTTGTTGTACTCAGCGGACGAACCACCTGCTCAGCGGGGTTTCGTGCTGGTCGACGGGATCGATGGCGCGGTCATCGACGCGTTCGTCGAGGCCAACCCAGAGGATTGGTCGGATCTGGCCTGAGGCCGCCCTCATGGGGTCGAATACCCCGTGGGATAGAGCGGTTACCGAGCCGTAGGGATCGACCGTCGCCAACCAGGTAGACTGACCTCAGCCGGCAGAAAGCGACTTCCCTCCATATGTTTGATGGAAATTTCCGTACCTCGTTCGAGCGAGGAATGGCACCGATCGGGAAGAGCTTGCATCGGGCCGGCGTCTCTCCCGATCTCGTCACCGGATTCGGTGTCGTCATGGCCGCAAGCTGCGGTGCGGCGATCGCTCTTGGCCAGTTTCCCCTCGCCGTTCTACTCCTCGCCCTGACCGGGTTGCCAGACGCTCTCGATGGTGCGGTAGCGAAAGCGGCCGGGAAAGCAGGGCCACGAGGGTCTTTTCTCGACTCGGTGTCGGACCGCCTCAGCGATGGCTTGTTGTTTGCTGGCGCCGGTTGGTTCCTGGCTGATAGCGACAACCCCCGTATGGCCATGTTGCCCTTTGGCCTCTACATCGCTGCTTCACTCGTCTCCTATCAACGAGCGAAGGCCGAGTCCCTTGGATTCGATGCCAAGGGCGGTCTGATGGAGCGGGCAGAGCGGTTTATCGCCCTTGGATTCGGTCTGCTGTTCTCTGGGCTCTTCATTGCCACGCTCTGGGTCATGTTCGCATTGACGACGGCCACCGTGGTGTTCCGATTTGTCAAGGTGTGGCGACAAGCCAGTGGCAAAGTGGTCCAGCCCCGGCGCCTTCGGAGCCGCTCGGCTAGGCGCCGCAGCGCCCGTCCAGTGGCCGATATTCGTCAGCGGGCCAAGTCTCGAGCCGAGGCCCGTCGTCGCCCGCGGCCGTAGTCGTCCTGCCGAGACGCCAAACCACCACTCGATAACACAGGCGATCCGATGAACCGAGATCGACGATCCTGGAGGTAGCGTTCCGCAATGGTCGGACGTGCGTTGACGACGCTCCGCCTCGCTTCCGGGGGTGCCCGTCTCGTGCCCCTTTCGTGGCTGGGGGCGTTTGGGGAGCGGGCCGCGGCGGTGATCGGTCCCCGAATCAGCGAGGCCAAGGCGGCCCAGCTACGACGACACATCGCCCGAGTTGACCCGGATCGGACCGATGGCGAACTTCGAGCTGCGGCGCGGCGGGGTTTCGGATCCTACGGTCGGTACTGGGTAGACACCTTCCGACTGCCCCACCTGGCAACCGTTAACGTCGATCGACTCTTTTCGTACCACGGTTTCCACAAGATCGTCGAGGTTCGGGCGACGGGCATCGGCCCGATCATCGTTTTGCCCCACCTCGGAAGCTGGGAATGGGCCGCAGCATGGCTCGGTCGTGTCATGGATGTGCCGGTCACGGCCGTCGTTGAACGGCTCGAACCCGAAGAGGTCTTTCAGTGGTTCGGCCAGCTTCGCTCGTCGTATGGGGTCAATGTGGTGCCGATCGGTCCTCGGGCCATGATCGGGCTCACCGCCGCAGTCCGCCAACGCCATGTCGTATGCCTCCTCGCCGACCGAGATGTCGGAGGCACTGGGGTAGAGGTCGACTTTTTCGGAGAAACCACCGCGTTGCCCGTCGGTCCTGCCCTTTTGGCGAGAAGAACGGGGGCGCCGTTGTTACCTACTGCGGTGTTTTACCGCGGTCGGCAGCGAATAGCGATCGTCGGCGATCCGATCTGGCCCGAGCACGGTGGCCGCGACCGGGGACAAAACCAGCGTCTGACCCAAGCGGTCACCGACAGCCTGGCCACCTTGATCGCCAGGGCTCCGGAGCAGTGGCATCTTCTGGCCCCCAATTGGCCATCTGACCGGGTGAACGATCTCTGAAGCCACGGTCCGATACGGTGTTGGCGGTGCGAATCGGGATGGTATGTCCCTACAGCTTGGCGGTGTGGGGAGGGGTACAGTCGCAGGTCCTCAGCCTGTCGCGGACCCTGCGGGCAAAGGGTGTGGCCACCCAGGTGCTCGCGCCGTGCGACGGACCACCTCCCGAGCCGTGGGTCACCCCACTCGGTAACTCAATCCCCTATGCCCAGAACGGGTCGTTCGCCCCGCTCGCCCCGGACCCACCGGCCCAGCTGCGAGTCCTCGGCGCGATTTGGGATGAGCGGTTCGACCTGCTCCATCTTCACGAACCGCTCGCCCCCGGCCCGACCCTGACCGCAGTGTTGGTAAAGCCGGTTCCTCTACTGGGCACGTTTCACGCCAGCGGGCGGATCGGTGCCTACCGCTGGGCGAGGCCCGGGGTGCGACGACTGGCATCCCGCCTCGATCTCCGGGTAGCGGTCTCGCCGGAGGCCGCAGGTATGGCCCGCCACTACCTGCACGGCACGTACGACATCCTGTTCAACGGGATCGAGACCAATAGATTCGCCACCGCCGACCGGTGGCCGACCGAAGGACCGACCGTCTTATTCTTGGGGCGTCACGAGCCACGAAAAGGCCTCTCGGTACTGCTCGAGGCATCTCGGCTGTTACCGAAAGACGTCCGATTGTGGATCGGCGGACATGGTCCGGAGACCGAAGCATTGCGGGCCGCATACGCCTCGGACGACCGGATCGAATGGCTTGGCCCCCTATCCGAAGAGGAAAAGCGACGTCGACTGCGGGCTGCTGACGTGTTCTGCGTGCCGTCCCTCGGCGGAGAGAGCTTTGGCGTGGTGTTACTCGAAGGCATGGCATCGGGCACCCCCGTCGTCGCGAGCGACCTGCCGGCATATCGGGTCGTGGCCGAAGATGGTGCTTGCGCCACGTTGTTCCCCACCGGCGATAGCCAGGCATTGGCCAAGACGGTGCTCGACGTGCTCGATGGCGGGCAGGGGGTCGACGAGTGCGTCAGGCGGGGGGCCGACCGAGCCGAAGAATTCTCAATGGCCACACTGGCCGACGCCTATATCGCCCGCTACCAGCGATTGCTGGCCTGATCTCTCGGGAAGGGTCCCACCTCAGCGGGGCCGCAGACCAGTAGGCTGATAGCTCGTGCCGACAGAGGATTCTTCACCGAACGGGCCCAGTCGAGGGGCACCGGCCAATGACGAGGTCGACCGTGGCGTACCGGCCACCGGCCTTCGGCTGGTGAGCGTCGCCGCCGCCGCTCTCATCGCCGTGCCGCTCATCGTGTTCTTGGCCCTTGTCCTGCTGGTTTTACCCGGCCCGTGGTGGCTGGCGGTACTCCTCGGCCCAGCTCTCGCCGCCGGTGCCGTCTGGCTGAGACTGCGACATGCCGATCGGCTTGTACTCGACCGTCTTCGACCCACCGTGTCCGGCACACCGGGTGCGGAACGCTTGGAGAACCTGGTCCAGGGCCTCTCGTTGGCCGCCGGAGTGGAGTATCCCGAGGTTGTATTGGTCGATGACTCCGCCGGGAACGCTATGGCGATCTGCCGGTCCGGCCGTACTAGCGTGGTTGCGACCACCGGGTTGGTCGACGCGCTTGAAGTGGTTGAACTCGAAGGCGTGGTAGCCGAGCTACTGGTGCGTCTCTCCAACGGAGACGCCGAATCGGCGACCGTCGGCGCCGCGCTCGTCGGGTTCCCGATGTTGGAAGGTCCGTTGTCCGGGCTGCTGCATCCCATCGCTGGCGCCGGCTTCGGTCGGTTGTTTCCCTCCGATCGTGATCTGTCCGCCGATCGCGATGCCGTTGCGCTCACCCGCTATCCACCCGGGTTGCTTGCCGCCCTTCGAGTGCTTGGAGGCAAAGAGTTAGCTCCAAAGGCATCGTCGGCCGGTCTCGACCACATGTGGTTGGTCGACCCCCGTCCGATGTCGTCCACCGCCGCGGCGCCAGATCCGTCCCGATCCGATCTCGATCTTCGCATCGACATCCTGGCGGAGTTCTGAGTGGCGCCACCACGAGCCTCTCGTTGGCTCGTGGTGACGCTCGCCCCAATATTGATTGTCGTTGCGTATGGTTCTGACCGCCTCCTTGCCGACAATGAAGAAACCACCGTCATCGATGGGCTCGCCGGTCGCTCGACCGGGCCAAGCGACGCACCCGATGGTGATCTGGCGAGGACCGAAGACGCTCCAGTTCCGACGACGTCGGCTGGGTCGGAGTCCGACTCGGAACCATCAGAACCCCGAGGTCCTACCGCTCCGCTGACCGGGCTTCCGGCGACCGGCGAGACCGATCTCGAGGTTCCGGCCTTGGTGATAAAGGTCGACAATCACCCGAACGCCCGCCCCCAAACCGGGTTAGACCTCGCCGATATCGTTTTCGACATGCGGGCCGAAGGTGTCACCCGTTTTGCCGCCGTGTTCCACTCGATCGTGCCCGATCCGGTTGGGCCTGTGCGTTCGAGTCGGACGTCGGATTTCGATCTCCTCCGAGGTTTTGATACTCCGCTCTACGGGTCGTCCGGTGGTAACAATTATGTCGCATCCGGCTTGCGGGAACTGCCCATCATCGAAGTCACCAATCTGACTCGGACCGAGTATTTCCGTGACCGGACCCGGCCGGCGCCGCACAACCTGTTCGTCGATGGTTCCGACTTGCTGGCGCTGGCCCCTGAGGATGCCGGATCGCCGACGCCGTGGTTTGACTATCGGACAGCGGGCGATGACTTGCCGCCGTCGGCACGTTCGGTCACCGGTCCGGTGTCGATCCGATTCCGGGATTCGCCGTTGGTTACGCACCGGTGGGACGACGCCGTCGAGGGTTGGGCCCGAACCCAAGACGGAGCCCCTCATACAACCCATGACGGCGATCAGTTGGCCCCGGAGAACGTTGTGATCATGGTCACCGACTACTCGACGAGCCCGGCTGATGCCACTTCACCCGAGGTCCGCTCCACCGGTGATGGCGAGTTGTATGTCTTGACCGCCGGGCAGGTGATAACCGGTACATGGGAACGACCAGCGGCGGCAGACAAGCCGACGTTGACCGACGACGATGGCGAGCCGATCTTGTTGACCCCGGGACGAACGTGGGTGTTGTTTCCCGAGGATGGCCAGGTCGAAGTGGGCGATGGCTGACGCTCGGCGGATGGTAGCGGCGGCCGATTTGGGGACCGCAGTGACGAAATTGATTGGCATTGGCCCATCGGGGCCGTCGTAGACTGGCCTCATGACGACGAACGACGCCTCACACCCTCCTTCCGCCGAGTCGGTGGCCGCCAAGGCCGACGGCACGGTGCGGGTCAAGCGGGGCTTGGCCGAGATGCTGAAGGGAGGCGTCATCATGGATGTCGTCAACCCGGAACAAGCCAAAATAGCTGAGGACGCCGGAGCGGTCGCCGTGATGGCTCTCGAGCGGGTACCGGCCGACATCCGCGTCGACGGTGGCGTGGCTCGGATGAGCGATCCGGAGATGATCGAGGGAATCAAGGATGTGACCACCATCCCGGTAATGGCCAAGGCCAGAATCGGTCACTTCGTCGAAGCTCAGATTCTCCAGGCCCTCGGGGTTGACTACGTCGACGAGTCCGAGGTCCTCAGCCCGGCGGACGAGGCACATCACATAGACAAATTCGCCTTCACCGTTCCTTTTGTATGCGGCGCCACCAATCTTGGTGAGGCGCTTCGCCGAATCAGCGAGGGTGCGTGCATGATTCGTTCGAAGGGCGAGGCCGGCACCGGCAACGTCATCGAGGCGGTCCGCCACCTCCGGTCGATCATCGGGGATATACGCAAAATCACGCAGGCCGACGAAGCCGAACTCTTCGACTGGGCAAAGCAACTTCAAGCGCCGCTCCCGCTCATCCAGGAGATCGCCAAGACCGGTACGTTGCCGGTGCCACTGTTCTGTGCTGGTGGGCTCGCCACTCCAGCAGATGCCGCCCTGGCCATGCAGTTGGGAGCCGAATCGGTGTTCGTTGGCTCAGGCATATTCAAAAGCGCTGATCCAGCACCGCGGGCCAAAGCCATGGTGGAGGCGACCACCAACTATCGAGACCCGGAGATCTTGGCCAAGGTCAGCAGTGGTCTCGGCACCCCGATGACGGGAATCGGCATGGATGATATCGACGTTCGCCTCGCCGAACGAGGTTGGTGATCACCGTTGGTGTCCTCGCGCTTCAGGGTGCCTTCGCCCGCCACCTAGCGATCCTGAAGGGTTGTGGGATAGGAGCGTGTGAAGTTCGTACGGTAGACGAGCTTGCCCGCTGTGATGCCTTGATCATGCCGGGCGGCGAGTCGACAACGATGAGTAAGCTGCTCGAATCCTTCGGTTTGTTTTCGCCGATCGCCGATCGCCTCGCCGGTGGGATGCCAACGTTCGGCACTTGTGCCGGCATGATTCTCCTAGCTAGCAATGTCGCCGATGGTCGCGCCGATCAGCGGTCGTTCGAGGCCATAGACATCGATGTTCGCCGCAATGGCTACGGTCGCCAGATCGACTCGTTTGAGGCTGACCTCCACGTTCCATCTTTGGCCGACGACCGGTTCACCGCGGTTTTCATCCGGGCGCCTCTGGTCGAGAGGGTGGGCGAAAAGGTCGAGGTATTGGCTCACCACGGTGATGCGCCGGTCTTGTGTCGCCAAGGCAACGTGCTCGTCTCATCGTTTCACCCCGAGCTGACCGCCGACGACCGCCTCCACCGGCTCTTTCTTCAGACGCTCGTGGGCTCCAGTTGAAACGACCGACAGACCATTGGGTCGACCGATGAGGCCGAACCCGGCCTATCCTCCTATGCCATGTCGGGCCACTCAAAATGGGCAACCATTAAGCACAAGAAGGGCGCTGCCGATGCCAAGCGCGGCAAGCTGTTCGCCAAGCTGATCAAGCAGGTGGAAGTGGCGGCCCGACAGGGTGGCGGCGACCCCGACGCGAACCCGACCCTGAGAACGATGTTTCAGAAGGCGCGGGATAACTCGGTTCCTCTCGACACCATCGAACGAGCGGTCAAGCGGGGGACTGGCGAACTCGATGGGGTGAACTACGAACCGATCACCTACGAGGGGTATGCCCCCGGTGGGGTGGCGCTGTTGATCGAAGCGCTCACCGACAACCGCAACCGGACCGGGTCTGAGATTCGATCGTTACTTTCTAAGAACGGCGGCTCGCTGGCCGAGCCGGGTGCGGTGGCGTGGCAGTTCGAGCGAAAAGGCATCGTGAAAGTGGTTCGGACCGCCGACGAGGAAGAAATATTGATGGTCGGTCTCGACAATGGGGCTGAGGACCTCGAAGACCATGGTGAGGTCTGGCAGGTGTCTTCCGGGGCCGGCGACGTGCTCGGTCTGCGGGCCGCGCTGGAGGAAGCCGGGATAGACGTCGTCGAGTCCGATACCACCATGTTGCCGACCAACACCGTGCCGATGGCCGACGTATCGACGGCCAAGTCCATCTTCGCCCTCGTCGAGCTGCTGGACGACCACGAAGACGTCCAGGCGATTCATTCCAATATCGACGTTCCAGACGAGGTCATCGAGTCTCTCAGTTGAGAGCTACATGTTTCGGCCAACACCGAGGAGCCGGGAGCGGGTGACGCTCCTCACACCCCTGGTCAAGCTGAAGGCGGCCAGAACCCAGGCAACCCCGCCGATAACGACCGGGAGGATCCCGGCGCCAAAAAGCGCACCGGTCGACTGGCTGTACGCCACCATGATCAACGGCAAAGAGATAAGCCCCGAGGCTTGTTGAGCGGCGGCCGTCGAGCTGACCCGGGCCGATAGCCGCAGGACCAGCGAGAGGCAGATCGCGAGGAACGGCGGAAGGACCCAAAGGATCATGACCCACCATTGCTGGGTGGGAAAGAACCAGCCGCCGACCTCTGGCCCGACGGTGAGATTGACCAATATCGAGTACAGGCCGAATCCGACGACTACGGTTCCGTAGCCAGGCAGCAGGCTGGCCAGCAGTTTGCCGAGGTAGATCTCCCGGGCCGCCGCCGGTGAGTGAGCTAGGAATTCGCCGGTGCCGCGTTCGCGTTCTCCGACGATGGTTGCCGCTCCGACCGCGGTCGAGATGGTGAGGGGCACGATCACCGCGACCGGAGCAAAGAGGAATACAGCTAACGCGTAGCCGGTGCGACCCTCGGGGGAGTCACCTCGGATCTGCTCCTGAGCCGAGGCCGGGAGCACCGCCAAAGTGTCAGCCACCTGATCGACGACCTGGACGTCGCCGATCCTGGTGATGGTCAGCAGCAGGATGGCGGGGATGAAGACAAAGAAGAACGATCCGAGCAGCGTCATCGGCAGCCAGAAGTCTCGGGCCTGGGCCAACTGTTGGAGGTCGGTCCTGGCCACGGTCCACACCCGGCCCCAGTCGAGCGATGAGTGTCGCCTCGTCGTTGCCGTCATCGGCCGACCGTAGCGTCGACGAGTGTTGGCGGAGAGGTTGTGAGTTGACCACCGGTCGGCATCGGCCGCACGCCATCTTCGTCTTGTTGAGAACCGAGGTCGCGCCGGACGGCCAGGTACAGGTCTTCGAGGCTTGGACGGTACGGCACCACCGAATCGATCGGGACCCCGCTCGACGCCAAGGCTCGGACGATCTCCGGTGTTCTCGAGACGGCATCGAGTTCCAAACGAACGCCGCCGTCCACCGAATCAACCCTCCGGACGCCGGGCAACGCAGCCACGTCGGCGAGACGGCCCGGTTCGGAGGTGGTAATCGTTACCTCCGGCTGTGGCCAGTAGTAGTGAGCCAGATCGGTCGGGTTTCCAGACACAAGCGTCGTACCCCTTTGGATGACAACGACCTCGTCGGCAAGGCCCTCGGCCTCAGCGAGCAGGTGAGTACACATCAACACGGTCCGGCCGGTCGCCGTCATCTCACGGACCATGGCCAACACCGCGAGGGCAGATTCGGGGTCGAGGCCCGAAGTGGGTTCGTCGAGTAGAAGCAACTCAGGCTCGTGAAGTACCGCTCTGGCCAGCGCCAACCGGGTTTTCATACCGGTCGAGTACCCACCGACCTCTTGGCCCAGGGCATCGTCGATGCCAAACTGGGCGGCGGCCTCCCGGATACGCAGGTCGGCGGCCGTTTTGGGGCCCAGGCCGTACAGCTCAGCGGCGTACCGGAGGTTGTCGTATCCGCTGAGCCGGTCATACAGCGACGGTTTCGCCGACACGACCCCACACCGCCGCCGCACGTTCTCGCCGTCGGGGCCATCGGGGGTTGTGCCAAACACCGAAATCGTTCCCTCCGTGGGAGAGAGCGCACCGGTTACCAGGCGGATCGCCGTCGTCTTACCGGCACCGTTTGGCCCGAGCAACACGGTGATTCTGGCCTTCGGAATGACGAGATCGAACTTTTCGAGCGCCGGGACGTCGCCGAACCGCTTCGAGACCGATCGAAGTTCGGCAACCGTTGTGGTGCCATCTTCTGTGACGGAAGTGGGGACTTGGGTCTGGGGCACACCGAGGTATCGGAAGGTCGAGGGTCCTCCTCAAGCGATCATTTGCCCGCTACGGTCGTACGCATGTTCGTTCTCGGTATCGATCCGGGTCTTTCTCGGTGTGGTTATGCCGTCGTCGAGCCGGGGTCCAGAGGCCGGGGGCGGGCTGTGGCCCTCGGCGTAATCCGTACGTCGACCGAGCTAGAGGTACCCCGGCGTTTGGCGGAATTGGATCAGGAGTTGGTGTCTTTACTCGATGACTATGGCCCGGCGGTTGTTTCGGTGGAACGAATCTTTTTTCAGAACAACATTCGAACTGCGGTCGGTGTCGCCCAGGTGTCCGGTCTGGCGCTGGCACGAGCGGCCGCTCGTGGCCTGACCGTGGCCGAGTATTCTCCCTCGGAGGTCAAATCGGTGGTGACCGGCGATGGCGCTGCCGACAAAGGGCAAGTCCAAGAGATGGTTCGGGTGCTGCTCGGGTTGGCCGAGCGGCCGAAACCGGCCGACGCCGCCGATGCTGCGGCGCTCGCCCTTTGTCACCTGGCCCACGATCCTGGCTTGCGGCAAGCCGCCGCGGCCCGGGCAGTGACTCGATGATCGGAACACTGCGGGGCGTCGTGATCGATCGCGAACCGGCCCTCGATCGGGCATCGGCTTCCGAGCTGACCATCGAGGTCGCCGGCGTCGGCTATCGGGTGACCGCCACCGCCGGCACCCTGGCCAGGTTGCCGGCCGACGAGCCGGTGCTTTTGTACGTCCATCACCACATACGGGAAGCCGATCAGAAGCTGTTTGGCTTCACTACAAAGCAGGACCGGAAGGCCTTTGAGGGGCTGTTGTCGGCCCACGGTGTTGGACCGGCGTTGGCCTTGGCGGTGTTGGCCACCCACCCGGTCGATCAGCTGGCTCGAATCCTGGCCGACGATGATTTGGCCGCCCTCTGTGAAGTGCCGGGTGTCGGGAAGAAGACGGCCCAACGCCTGCTGGTCGAACTGCAGTCGTCTCTCGTTCTTCCGGTGCTCGACGGTGACGTTGGGCTTGGGTCATCCATCGATCTTGTGGCCGGCGACCCATCGGCCAATCCGCTCGTCGATGTGCGGGAAGCGCTGGTGAGCCTTGGTTACTCGTCGGAGGAGATCCGTCGCGCCGTCGCAAGTCTGCCCGATCGTGCCGAACACCCCGACGAGCCGGCAGATTCCGGTCAGCTCTTGAAGCTGGCGCTGCTGAAGCTGGCGGGAAGCTGAACCGATGCCTCGCGACGAGCTGCTCGACCCGACACCGACACCGGAGGAGGAGACCAGAGAAGATGTGGTTGAAGAGGGCGGCCTCCGTCCTCGTTCGCTCGATGATTTCGTTGGTCAAAAGGAACTAAAGGAACGTCTGGGCATCATCCTCGACGCGGCCGCCGGGCGTGAACAAGCCGCTGACCATTTGATGTTTGCCGGACCCCCCGGCCTTGGCAAGACGACATTGGCCGGGATCGTGGCCAACGAGATGGATGCTCACCTTCAGATTACGTCGGGGCCTGCCATCGAGCGTGCCGGCGATTTGGCCTCGATCTTGACCAAGCTCGATCGGGGCGACGTGTTGTTCATCGATGAGATACATCGATTGCCCCGGGTGGTTGAAGAGGTGTTGTATCCGGCGATGGAAGACCTCCAGCTCGATGTGATGCTTGGCAAGGGGCCGGCTGCTCGTTCGATCCGGTTCGATCTTGAGCCGTTCACGTTGGTTGGGGCCACCACTCGTACCGGCTTGATTACCGGCCCGCTGCGTGACCGGTTCGGGTTTGCGTTTCGCCTGGACTACTATGACCGCGCCGATCTTGAGCAGATCGTGTTGCGGGCTGGCACCGTGCTCGACGTCGAAATCGACCGGCTGGGCGCGGCGGAGATCGCCGGCCGGAGCCGGGGCACTCCCCGCATAGCGAATCGGCTGCTTCGGCGGGTTCGCGACTTTGCCGACGTAAAGGGCAACGGTCGGGTTGATCAGACGACGGCCGCCGACGGGCTCGCCATGTTCGGTGTCGATGAGCGAGGCCTCGACAAGGTCGACAGGATTCTTTTGTCGAACCTATGTGAACGTTTCTCCGGTGGCCCGGTCGGTCTTTCGACGTTGGCCATCAGTGTTGGCGAGCCCACCGAAACGGTCGAAGAGGTCATCGAACCGTTTCTTATTCAGCAGGGCCTTCTGATGCGGACGCCGAGGGGTCGGGTAGCGACCGCTTCGGCCTGGCAGCACCTTGGCCTGACGCCGCCAGACCCGTCGGTGGGGGCACCGGACGTCACCACGTTGTTCGATTGAGCGGATCATGACCGAACACCGCGGTGGTATGACGGACGCCTTCGACTACGAGCTGCCGTCGACGGCGATCGCCCAAACCCCGATCGAGCCTCGGGATGCGGCTCGGTTGTTGGTGGCTCCCAAGGGAGCCGCCTCCTCCCATCGTCGCGTGGCGGAGTTGCCCGACCTGCTCCGGAGCGGAGACCTACTGGTGGTAAACGACACCAAAGTGTTCGCCGCCAGGCTCAACCTCAGAAAACCAACTGGTGGAGCGGTAGAGGTGCTGCTACTTGAGCAGTCGGCGGTGCCGGGGCGATGGGAAGCCCTGGTACGCCCCGGGAAGCGAGTGGCGCCGGGTACGACGCTCGAACTCGATGGGCGACCGCTGGTCACCGTCGGGGAGGTACTCGATGGGGGGCGTCGCTCGGTTGAGGTTGCGGTCGAAGCGGTCGAGGCGGCTGGTGAGATACCGCTACCCCCGTACATCGACGAGCCGTTGGGCGACCCGGATCGCTATCAGACGGTGTTCGCCCGTCGAGATGGTTCGGTGGCGGCTCCCACCGCCGGACTTCACCTGACCGACGAGGTCCTCACCGCGCTTGGCGATCGAGGAATCGGAGTCGCTCGGATCGAGCTGCGGGTCGGGCTTGGCACCTTCCGGCCGATCACCGTCGATCGGATTGCTGACCACCAAATGCACGGCGAGGCATATGCGGTTGAGCCCGATACGTGGGCGGCGATCGAGGGCGCGGAACGTGTGGTGGCGGTCGGGACGACGGTGGTTCGAACGCTGGAATCGGTTGCCGCCTCTGGAAGGTTGGCCGATCGAACCGAGCTCTTTATCCGTCGGGGGTTCGACTGGCAGGTCGTCGACGTCTTGCTCACCAACTTTCATGTTCCGCGATCGTCGTTGCTGGTACTGGTCGATGCGTTCGTCGGCGATCGATGGCGGGACATCTACACAGAGGCCCTCGACGACGGGTACCGGTTCCTCTCGTTCGGCGACGCGATGCTTTTGGAGCGTGACTCGGCATGAGTACGCCCTGGTAGCCGGTAGAACTGACCGGTGACAAAACTGTCGATGACTGTCGAGGCGAGAGATGGCTCGGCGAGGGCTGGGACGATAACCACCGGCCGGGGAGCGATTCCGACCCCGGTGTTCATGCCGGTCGGCACCCGGGCGGCAGTAAAAACCCTCGATACCGCAGACCTCGAACAGCTCGATCCGCCGATCGTGCTGGGGAACACCTATCACTTGATGGAACGGCCCGGTGCCGAGTTGATTGCCGACCGTGGCGGGCTTCACCGATTCATGTCCTGGTCCGGCCACCTGCTGACCGACTCGGGCGGCTACCAGATTTTTTCCCTTGAACCCAAGATCACCGAGCGAGGGGCAACCTTTCGATCGGTGTACGACGGGTCGTACGTGGAGTTGACCCCCGAGCGGTCGGTAGCAGTTCAGCAGCTGCTCGGTGCCGATATCGCCATGGTCCTCGATGTCTGCACGGCGCTGCCGGCCGGGAGAGAGCAGCTGCGGGAGGCGTTGGAGCTCACGTTGCGATGGGCCGAGCGGTCCAAGGCCGCCCACGACCATAGCGATCAGGCTCAGTTTGGCATAGTTCAAGGTGGTGTCGAGCCGGACCTACGAGCCGAGTCGGCCGAGCGGACCGTGGCGATCGGGTTCGATGGATATGCCGTCGGTGGCCTCTCGGTAGGCGAAGGGCGGGAAGTGATGGTTCCGGCGTTAACCGCGGCCACGGCGATGTTGCCGGCCGACCGGCCACGGTACTTCATGGGCTTGGGCGACCCGATCGGCCTCGTCGAGGCCGTCCACGCCGGCATCGACATGTTCGATTGCGTGCTGCCGACCAGGCTGGCCCGGCACGGCACGGCCCTGACGACCGGCGGCCGGTTGAACCTCGGCAACCGTCGGTTCGCCGATGACGACCGCCCGATCGACCCAGACTTTGTTCACCCTCTGTCCGGCCGCTACTCGCGAGCCTATGTCCGGCACCTGATCGCCACCGGTGAACCGACGGCGGGGCGGATCATCACATTGCACAATCTGGCCTGGCTCGGCGATCTGACGAGGCGGATTCGCTCCTCGATCATCGACGGCCGATTCGAGCGGTTCCGGGAGGAGATCTGGTCGATCTGGAAACCAGGGGAGTTTCGGCCCGAGAGCTGAGGTTTCGCCTCGCCGGCCGCCATTTCACGGGGATTGACCGCTAGCGTCCAATGGGTTCTAGTCAGAAGGCGGCGTGGATTCACGTCGCCCGCGCTGTCGTTCAGGCTCTTCGAGGCTTGGTTTCTGGGCAATAGACCGGATCGCAGCGCCGTTCGGCGCAGCCCCGTAGCCGGAGGTACACCACCATGGAGTTCATACCGCTCATAGTTGTCGGCGTGCTGATGTACGCCGTGCTGATCTTGCCGCAACAGCGCAGGAACAAGGAGCACAAGGCGTTACTCGCTTCGCTTGACGAGGGAGACGAGATCCTCATGAGTTCTGGCGTGTATGGATTTATCAACGCCGTGGACGGCGAGGTGTTGTGGGTCGAGGTGGCTGACGGCGTTGAGCTAAAGGTGAGCCGTTCTTCGGTCGCCAGCAAGGTCGTCGTCGCCGACAGCCCCGAGGACGATTGATTATGCCGAAGAATCAAAAGGTGTCGGCCATCGTCGTGATCGCGTTGGCGTTCCTTGGGGGCTTGTACACCGTTGTTGCAGGCAACGAGCCGTTGCTGGGTCTCGATCTTCAGGGAGGCGTATCGGTTGTTCTGGAACCGACTGGCTCGGCCGAAGGCGGCGGTCGTGAGGTGACCGACGAAGCCCTCGATCTGACGGTGGAATTGCTGCGGTCTCGTATCGACCAGATCGGGGTCGCCGAGCCGGAAATTTCTCGGCAGGGCGACAACATCGTGGTCGGTCTTCCCGGGTTGGTCGAGGAGCAGGAGGAGGCCCTCGAACGGCTGCGTCAGACCGCTGAACTGCGGTTCCGGCCGGTGTTGCTTACGTTGGGGCCCGATCTCGGCTCCGTCGAGGTAAACGGTGACGGCGAGGAGCCTCCAGCCGATGACACCGACACCGACACCGACACCGACGGTGAAGGCGAAGGCGCTGACACCGAAGACGAAGGCGAAGGTGCTGACACCGAAGACGAAGGCGAAGATGCCGACGGTGAAGGCGAAGGCGCTGATACCGACACCGAAGACGAAGATGCCGATACGGATGGCGAAGATGCTGATACCGGTGTCGGGAACGAATCCGAATCCGAAGAATCGCTTGGTGTAGCGACCGGTCGGTTTGGGCCGGTCGTGTTTTCGACCGAAGATGGCACGGTCGACACCACGGCGCTCGACGAGGCAACCGACGCTGACCAGGAAGCGGACCCGGAACCGGCGACCGACAGCCCGGAAACGACCGCTTCGGAAGATCAGGACACGGCGACAACCGGTGCCGAAGAGGACGGGCCGGAGACTGCCGACGAGGCTGATGACACCGGCGAGGCTGATGACACCGGCGAGGCCGATGACACCGACGAGGCTGATTCCGACCAAGACGTCGTGCCTGGCGATTTCGGCCTCCCCGGCGCTACGCCAACCATTCCGCCCGAATGTTTGGCCCCCGGGCTGACCGAGGACGCCGACGACGTCATCGACGAGATCGTCATTCTGGCCGACCAGGCCGGCATCCGATACTGCCTAGGTCCGGCCATCCTCGACGGTGAACGGTTAACCGGCGACATGATCGAAACAGCCGACGTTGGCCTTGGTGGCAGCGATGGGGGCTGGTTCGTCACACCTACCTTCAACGCCGGCCCGGATGGGATCGATAGGTTCAATCAGGTGGCGGTGGTCTGCTTCCTCGGAACTCCCGACGTTTGCCCGTCCCCCCAACAAGGCCAGCCAGGTCAGTTGGCGGTAGTGCTCGACCACGCGGTCATCTCTGCGCCGTCGATCAACTCCGGAAACTTTGGACGCGACCAGGTTCAGATCACCGGTTCTTTCACCGAGGAGGAAGCCCGCGAATTGGCTGAGGCCCTGCGCTTTGGTTCCCTTCCGCTCGAATTGGTCGCTCAGGAAACCCGCACGGTGTCTGCGACGATTGGCCAGGACGTCCTCAGCTCCGGGGTAATCGCTGGCCTGATCGGTCTGATGCTCGTTGCCGTGTACCTCCTGGTGTACTACCGGCTTGCTGGTCTCGTCGCCATCGGAGGGCTTGTGCTCTCGGCGTTGCTGTTGTGGACGATCGTCGCCTGGTTCGGTGAAACGTTTGGTCTGGCGCTTAGCCTCGCTGGCGTCGTCGGCCTTATCGTCTCGATTGGTGTGTCGACCGATTCGAACATCGTGTACTTCGAGAACGTAAAGGACTCGTGGCGATCCGGTCGTCGGGTCCCCACCGCCATTGAACGGGCATACGAGTCGGCGATCTCGACCATCGTAAAGGCCGACGTTGTCAGCCTTATCGCCGCTGGCCTGCTGTTCTTTCTCACCGTCGGCGCCGTGCGGGGCTTCGCCTTCTACCTTGGGCTTGCCACAATTCTCGACCTGGTCATTTCGTGGATGTTCATGCGGCCAGCGTTGAATTGGTTGTCCCGGCGTAAGGCGGTTAAGGAGAATCCGAGACTGATCGGTCTCGGCGCTGGAGGTCCAGAATGATGCAGAAGCTCCGTCAGATCTTTGCTGGCGACGCAGCTATCGACTTTCGGTCGAAGTGGCCCCGAACCTTGACCGTGTCCGGGCTATTGCTCGTCGGCTCCCTCACACTCCTGCTTACCCGGGGCCTGAACCTCAGTATCGATTTTGAGGGTGGAGGGGTTTGGGAGGCGCCGGTCCCCGAAGGGGTAACGGTCGCCGACGCTCGCGACGTGTTGGGCTTCGTTCCCGATGTCAAGATCCAATTGCTCGGTGGCGCAGATTCGGGCTCGGTGATCCGGGTGCAGGCCGGCACAGCTGCGCTCGATGACGAAGCCGAGATTTCGGCGGCCTTGGCCGAGTTGGCCGGCGGTACGACCGATGATGTCAATACCTCGACCATCGGCCCGACCTGGGGGGATCAGATCACCTCGAAGGCGGTCGCCGCCCTCGGTTGGTTCTTTGTCGCCGTCGCTGCCTATCTGGCCTGGCGTTTGGAGTGGCGAATGGCGGTCGGCGCTCTCGCCGCGGTCGTTCACGATCTCCTTATCACCGCTGGGGTGTACGCACTGTTCGGTTTCGAGGTTAGTCCGGCGACGTTGATCGCTCTGTTGACGATCTTGGGCTATTCGCTGTACGACACCGTGGTCGTCTTCGACAAGGTGCTAGAAAACGAAGAGGGTCCGTTAGGGGAAGCTCTGGACTACCCCGATCTGGTCAACCAATCGATGAACCAGGTGTTGATGCGGTCGATCAACACGACGATCACCACGGTGCTTCCCGTGCTTTCGATGTTGATTATCGGAGGGGTGTTCCTGGGGGGTGCGTCCCTTCGGGAGTTCGCCCTTGCGCTCTTCGTCGGCCTGATTCTCGGTACCTTCTCGTCGATATTCGTGGCCGCTCCGATCTTGCTGTACATGCGTCAGCTGGCTCCCGATGCGCGTCGAGCAGCCTCGATCGAGGCCCGTCGTCAAGGGCGAGCGAAGGGAGATCGGCCAGACACGCAGTTCATCGAGGATCGAGATGCGTCGCTGCTGACACCGGGTGGCGCTGCTCCGAGACCCCGCAAGAAGGGTCGGCGGCGGTAGCGGTCTCCGGCCTATCACAGCGGATCGGTATACTGGGCGTTCGGATCTTGTGATCCGGGTCACCCTTCCGATTTGGAGTGTCGCTGAACTGTGGTCACTGTCGAACGCGTCCTACCCTGGCGGAGAAGGCGCCGCACCATAGAAGCCCAGCTCGAGCCGCTGGTTGCCAAGTTCTCCGGACCAAACGCTGAGCAACAAATCGATACCGTCACTCGGGCCTATCAGATGGCGGCTCGCGCTCACGCTCCGCAACGCCGTCGGTCGGGCGAACCATACATCGTGCACCCGCTGGCGGTTGCCCGCATCGTTGCCGATCTCGGCCTTGACGAGGTAGCGATCGCCGCAGCGCTACTCCATGATGCGGTTGAGGACACCCGCATCGAGCTCGATGACATCAGGCGGGCGTTCGGGTCCGAGGTCACCGACATCGTCGATGGTGTAACCAAGCTCGACCGGATTCGATTCGACTCCAAAGAAGCCCAGCAAGCGGCGACCGTGCGCAAGATGCTGATCGCAATGTCGAAAGACTTGCGAGTCCTGATTATCAAGTTGTGCGATCGTCTTCACAACCTGCGTACCGTCGCCGCCCTTCCGGCCTGGAAACAAGAGCGTCAAGCGCTCGAAACGCTACATATCTACGCCCCGCTTGCCCACCGGCTCGGCATGCAGGACACGAAGATGCAGTTGGAAGATCTCAGCTTCGCCGCGTTGCACCCCAAGCGGTACGCCGAAATTGAGCTGATGGTCGCTCAACAGGCTCCCGAGCGCGATTTCTACCTCACGCAAGTGCTCGAAGACGTGCGATCGAGGGTTGACGAACTCGGCATCGGCGCTGAAGTGATCGGCCGAGAAAAACACCTGTACTCGATCTACGAGAAAATGCAGCTCAAAAACAAGGAGTTCAACGAGATCAACGATCTCGTTGGGATCCGGGTGATCGTCGATTCGGTTCGGGACTGTTACGCCGCCCTCGGGTCGATACATGCCACCTGGAAGCCGGTGCAGGGTCGCTTCAAAGACTACGTAGCGATGCCAAAGTTCAACCTGTACCAGTCGCTCCACACGACGGTGATCGGCCCGCTTGGCAAATCGATCGAGGTTCAAATCCGGACCAGAGAAATGCACGAGCGGGCCGAGTCTGGGGTAGCGGCCCACTACCTGTACAAAGACAAGTCCAGCGATTCGACAAACGTTGACCTTCCATGGCTGACCCGAATCATCGACTGGGAAAAAGAGACCTCCGACCCGTCGGAGTTCATGAACAATCTGAAGGTCGACCTCGAAGACGAAGAGGTCTTCGTTTTCACCCCGCAAGGCCAAGTGACGACCCTGCCGGCCAGCTCGACGCCGATCGACTTTGCCTATGCCATTCACACCGACGTTGGACATCGCTGCGTTGGGGCAAAGGTCGACGGTCGCTTGGTATCACTCTCCGAGCCGCTCAAATCCGGTGAGACCGTGGAGATCTTTACCTCGAAGGTGGTCGGTGCCGGACCATCGAGGGATTGGCTGAATTTCGTGTCTTCGAACCGGGCCGGTTCGAAGATCCGGCAATGGTTCTCTCGGGAGCGTCGCGAGGATGCGATAGCCACTGGCGAGGCGGAGCTGAAGCGGGCGTTGAAACGGGAGGGCGTCGCCTGGACCGATCTCGGCCAGAACCCTGGCAAGCTCATGATCGAGATCGCTATGGAAATGCATCACCCCGATGCCGACTCCCTCTACGCCGCGATCGGTGAGCACCACATCGGGGCCCAGTTGGTGGCCAACCGCCTGATGCAACAGTTGGCCACGGACGCCGACACTGCGGCCAGTGACCGGTCTACCGACGGAGAGATGGCTCGGCTCGATGCCGAACTGGCGCCCATTCGCCGAGAACCACCGGGTTCGACCGGCGTTCGGATCGAAGGCTTGGATGATGTGCTGGTGCGGTTGTCACGGTGCTGCACACCGGTTCCCGGGGACGAAATCATGGGGTTCGTGACCCGAGGTCGCGGCGTCTCGATCCACCGGAGCGACTGTGCGAACGCCGTCTCGTTGGCTGCATCGCAGAACGACCGCTTGATCGATGCCGAGTGGGATGCATCGGCCGAGGCCGACCACTTTGTCGCTTCGATCGAAATGAAGGCATACGACCGGTCCAACCTCCTGGCCAACGTTGCCGAGTCGTTTGCCGACCAGCACGTGAACATTATCGGTTCGTCCACCACGACCTCCGATGACCGGATCGCCAAGCTGAGCTTTGATTTCGAGATCGCCGACCCCTCGCACCTTCAGTCGTTGATGCGAAGCATCCGGGCCGTCGATGGGGTGTACGACGTCTACCGGGTTGTCCCCGGTCGCGCTCGTTGATCTTTGGCGCCTACCGGCTATCCAACCCCTACAGACCACCTCGCTCGACGTCCCCACCTGGAACGTTGACTAGGGCCGATGCCCTCGTACCTGGCACCTTGGTCGCCGTCGCTGAATCTCGCCCTGGTGCGACGGTTGTGACCGTAGCCAGGGCTTCGTCGCTTGCCTCCAGGTACGAACGACACGAATCGTAGGCTGACCGGTAGAAATGGGGCATGCTCGCCGTCCGGTACCAGTACGATCGGGCGACGATGGCACGCTCAGACTTTCAGACCCCGCCGGGGACCCGTGATCTTACCGAACCGACCTCCAGCCGCGTTCGCCGGTTGGTGGCACTCTTTGCTGAGGAGGCGGAGCGGGCTGGATTCGGCCAGATCGTGCCGCCGATGTTCGAAGACGTCGGCGTATTCGTTCGCCTCGGCGAGTCTTCAGATGTTGTGGCTAAGGAGCTGTACTCCTTTACGGACAAGGGGGGGCGTGATCTCGCCCTACGCCCGGAGTTCACCGCGTCGGTGTGTCGATCGTTCGCCCAGACCCGCCCCCTACTTCCGTGGAAAACTTGGTATAGCGGGCCGAGCTTCCGCTACGACAAGCCGCAAAAGGGTCGGTATCGACAATTCGACCAAGTTGGGGCTGAGGTCATCGGTAGCGACGACCCCGATCTCGACACCGAGCTGATCGCTCTCGCATGGCGATTCTTTGCCAAGGTCGGTCTCCGAGACGTCGCACTCTCGGTCAACTCGCTGGGTGATTTCGCCGATCGCCCCGCATATCTCGATGCCCTCGGCGCATACCTTCGATCCAACGCCGACGCCTTGTCCGAACAATCACGGGCCACGATGGCTACCAACCCACTCCGAGTTCTCGATTCGAAACGCCCCCAGGACGCGGCCGTGATCGCCGAAGCGCCGATCCTGCTCGATTTCCTATCCGAGAGTGCAGCTGTGGCGTTCGAGCGCGTAACCGCCGGATTGAAAGCCCTCGGCGTCCCGTTTCAGGTAGCTCCTCGCCTGGTCCGCGGCCTCGACTACTACACCCGAACCACCTTCGAGTTCGCCGCCAGCGGCCTCGACGCGGCCCAGAATGCAGTCGGTGGAGGGGGTCGTTACGACGGGTTGGTCGAAGCCCTGGGCGGACCACCAGAGCCGGGAATCGGGTTCGCTCTCGGCGTAGACCGGACATTGCTGGCCTGCGATGCGGAAGCATCGTTTCCCGCTGAGCGACGCCCGATCGATGTCTGGGTGGTGTCAACCACCGCCGGAACCGAGGGGATCGAATTGGTCGAGGCGTTGCGGAACGACGGTATTCGGGCCGATCGGGCCTACGGCGGACGGTCGATGAAAGCCCAGATGAAGGTAGCGGACCGATCTGGTGCCTCAATCGCCCTCATCATGGGTGAGGACGAGGCGGCGGCCGGTACCGTTGCTGTTCGCATGTTGCGAGACGGCGGCGGACAGGAGCCCATCGACCGGTCCCGCGTGCTGGAGAAAGTCAGGTCCCTCCTACCGTGACGAGTAGAACTGCCATGACAGGTGACACCCCAAGGATCGTGATGCTGCCATGATGCGCACCCATCTCTGCGGCGAACTCCGTCCCGACCAAATCGACCAGACGGTCACGGTTGCGGGCTGGGTCAACAAGCGGCGCGAACACAGCCAACACTTAGCGTTCGTCGACCTCCGTGACCACTCTGGCATCGTGCAATGTGTCGTCGATAACTCGGTAGATGTTCGCAGCGAGTACGTGGTCAAGATCACCGGCACGGTGACCGCCCGCCCAGAAGGAACGACCAACGACAGCCTCGGCACCGGTCAGATCGAAATCACCGATGTCACCGTCGAGGTGCTTTCCGCCGCCGAACCGCCGCCGTTCCCGCTCGACGACCGAGCCGACGATGTCGATGAGATGGTGCGACTCCGCCACCGATACCTCGATCTTCGTCGCGAACGGATGCAACGCAATCTTCGGGTGCGGTCGCAGGTCAACACCGCGGTGCGGGCAGCTATGATCCGGCAGCAATTTGTTGAGGTCGAGACCCCGATGTTGATGCCGGCTACGCCGGAAGGGGCGAGGGAATTCATCGTGCCATCCCGGCAGCGACCCGGCTCGTTCTATGCGTTGCCCCAGTCACCTCAGTTGTACAAGCAACTGCTGATGGTCGGTGGCGTGGACCGCTACTTCCAGATCGCCCGTTGCCTTCGCGACGAGGACCTTCGGGCTGACCGCCAATATGAGTTCATGCAGCTCGACATGGAGATGAGTTTCGTCGAGGTCGACGATGTGCTGAACGCCGTCGAACAGACCGTCCTCGATGCGGCTGAGCTAGTCACCGGCGAACGTCCAGATCCGGTCCAGCGCATCACCTGGCACGATGCCATGAACACTTACGGCATCGACAAGCCCGACTTGCGGTTCGGGATGGAACTGGTCGAACTGACCGGTGTCTTTGCTTCCACCGATTTCAAAGCCTTTGCGTCGGCCGAATCGATAAAGGGAATCAACGCAAAGGGAGCGGCCGCCGACTGGGGGCGGAACAAGCTCGATGGTCTCACCGACACAGCGAAGTCGTTCGGGGCGAAAGGCATGGTGTGGATGAAGGTGGGGTCCGATCCTGAATCGGGCGACCTTTCACTCGACTCGCCGGTAGCAAAGTTCTTGTCCGATGTGGAACAGAAGGCGTTGATCGACCGCACCGACGCCGAATCCGGCGACCTTCTCCTACTGATCGCCGACGACTGGTTGACCACGTGCGAAGTACTCGGTGAGCTGCGAAATCGGCTTGGTCGTCCTCCCGTATCGCAGGGCCCATACCGCTACGTGTGGGTGGTCGACTTCCCGTTGTTCGTCGGGGTCGATGACGCCACCGGGCTTCCGCGACCGGGCCATCACCCGTTTTGCCATCCCCATCCCGAGGACATCGGCCTCCTCGATGATCCGGAAAAGATGGCGAGCGACCCGATGTCGGTTCGAGCGTGGGCCTACGACCTGGTGCTCAACGGTTGGGAGCTTGGGTCCGGCAGTATCCGAATCCACGACGCCGAGCTTCAACAAAAAGTATTCGCCATCTTGGGGATCGATGAGGTCGAGGCGGAAGCCCGCTTCGGGTTCTTCCTCAACCCGTTTCGCTATGGGGCGCCACCTCACGGTGGATTCGCCTATGGGATCGACCGTTTGGCCGCCATCTTGGCCGGCGAGGAAAACATCCGCGAGGTCATCGCGTTCCCGAAGCCTCAGTCGGGCCTCGACCCGATGACGGCCGCCCCCGGCGAGATCGATGCCGAGATTCTTCGAGAGCTCGGTCTTCGAGTCCTGCCACAAACCGACTAGTTCCGTTGTCGGCCCAGGGGTCGGAGTCGGGCCCAACCGATGGCGGTCGGACACGAGAAGGTGACCGACACCCCGGTGGGCGATGCGGCGCCGGTGGTAGCCCGAACTAGCTGCTGTCGGTCCTGAGTGCTGGCGGTGGCCCTTGTCCGGTCCAGACCTCAAGAGCCACCTGGTTGTCGATGGCTTCGGGGTATCGAGGGAGACCGCCGGAACGGATCGAGGCGGCATCGGGGGTTACCCGCAGCGAGAGGATCTCCTCATGTCGCATAGCGAAGGCGGCATCTCGGCCGACCGGCTCGATGGTAAAACCCTGGGCGACGAGGGCATCGGCGAAGCTGGTTCCGATATCGGCTGGATCGTCGTGAGGGGAGAGGTAGACAGCATGATGATCGGAGTCGATGATCCGGCCCGGTGCCGGAGCCAAGTCATAGGGGAGCATCACGTCGCTGAGTAGTTCGTTCAACGTCGACCGGGAATCGGAAGATGGTCGTGCTCCCGCTTTAGATGAGATCGGCTGACTAGACGATGTCGATTCACCGCCGTCCTCGCCTGACGGGTCCGAATCGGAGGCGCTGCCGTCTGAACTGACGTCGGTGGCTTCCTGGTTGTCGGGGGCCTGCCGTCGGCCTCGCACGATCCGGCCGAGAAGCCAAAATGCCACCACCGTGACGGTGGCGGCGAGCCAAAAGTATGACAGGGTGTTGACCAGGTTGTTCACCGGGTGATCTTTCGGGTCGGCGAGCGGGCGAGCAGCGTCGACGGGCACCGGAGACGGTGACGATGCGTATGAGAGTACCATCGAGCCCCGAACGATTTTGTGCCGCTTCGCCGGAAGATACGTGGCGATCGCTAATCGGGAACGAGGGGGCTGACATGGCGGAAGACAATCTGTTCAGTGCGGCCGCGGCCGAACGGTTGGCCGCCCGGTCTCCGTTGGCCAGCCGGCTTCGGCCTCAGTCGCTCGATGATGTCGTTGGCCAGGTCGCGCTGTTAGGCCCCGACGGTCCGCTGCGGCGTTTAGTCGACGCCGACCGGTTGTCGTCGGTCATCTTGTGGGGTCCGGCCGGGACGGGAAAGACGACGCTTGCCCGGTTGGTGGCGACGGCGTCGTCGAAGAATTTCGTCCAACTTTCGGCGGTGAACGCAACGGTGAAAGACGTTCGAGAAGTCATCGCCTCGGCCGAAGAGCGGCTCGGCGCTCATGGGCGAGGCACGATCCTGTTTCTCGATGAGGTCCACCGTTTCAACAAGGCTCAGCAGGATGCGTTGCTCCCGGCGGTGGAGTCTGGTGTGTTGACCTTGATCGGGGCAACAACCGAGAACCCGTTTTTTGAGGTCAATGCTCCGTTGAGGAGCCGATCGACGTTATTTCGGCTTCAGCCGTTAGGCGAGGACGACCTTGCCGAACTGGTATGGCGGGGCTTGAAAGCCGAAGCGGCCACCGCCGATGACGAGGCCGTGCGGTATCTGGCCGGCAGGGCGGCCGGCGACGGGAGACAGGTCCTGACCACTCTTGAAGTTGCCGTCGCCCTCGCCGCGGCCCGAGTCGATAGCGACGATGATGTTTCGCCACACGTCGGGTTGGCCGACGCCGAGTCGGCCACCGATCTCAAAGCACTCCGCTATGGGCGTGATGAGCACTACGACATCGTGAGCGCGTTCATTAAGAGCATTCGGGGGAGTAACCCCGACGCTGCCCTGTACTGGTTAGCCCGGATGTTGTCGGCTGGGGAAGACCCGCGTTTCATCGCCAGGCGGCTGGTGATAGCGGCGTCCGAAGATATTGGACTGGCCGACCATACATCGTTGCTGATCGCCAACGCGGCCGCTCGGGCCGTCGAGTTCGTTGGCCTTCCCGAGGCCAGAATCAACCTTGCCCACGCCACCGCTCATCTGGCGGCCGCACCAAAATCGAACTCGGCATACCGGGGGTTGAACCTGGCGATGGCCGATGTCCAAGAGCTGCCGGCCGGCGAAGTGCCACTTCATCTTCGAGATGGTTCGTATCGGGGGGCAAAGAGCCTCGGCCACGGCGACGGCTACCGCTATCCTCATGACTATCCGGAGGCGTACGTGGACCAGGAGTACCTGCCGACAGATGTCCAGAATCGGCGATACTTCATCCCGACCACCCAAGGCGAAGAGCGCCAGATCAGCGAGCGAATGAGTAGTTCAACAGAGGAGCAGGCGTGACCATCGTCGAGTTCGCGGCGGTCATTGTCGCCATTGCCATCGTGGTTGCGGTCGTGTTTTTGATCACCGCCCTCAACAATCTAAATGGCACGATGGCCAGGCTCGAAGACACCGCCACCCAGCTTCGACAGGAGGGCATCGCCGCGTTTCGTGAACTGCGGCAACTGGTTGCTGACGCCGACGCCGAGCTCGATAAGGTCGATCTGGTGCTCGACAGGGCCGATCACGCCACCACGGTGATCAGCGAGACGACGAGGCGCACCCACGATGCGGTGCAGGATCCGATGATTCGAACTCTGGCGGTGGCGTCGGGCACCGGGAAGGTCGCTCGCTCCTGGCTCTTCGGTCGGTTTGGTCGTAAAAAGAATCGGGCCGTCGAAGCTTCGACAAATGGCAGCGGGCCGGTCGAGGTGGCCAGCAGCGAACGGGGGAGCAGGCACTGATGATACGGCTTTTGCTTCGCAGTCGACGGTTTCGGTGGCTGATCATCGGGTCGGTCGTCCGCTTTTTCGCAAGACGATCGGCCGCTCGATCGGTGGACCAGGCGACCGCATCGATAGAAGATCGGCTGCCTCAATCGGTGGCGAAGGCATTGGACGCCGTACCGGCTGACGTGACACGACTCGGCGGTTCGGCCGTCGTCGCCGGTCGAACCGCTCGTCGGGTGGCGAATGCCGGTGTCGAGGTCGGTCGGGCCGCCGACCGCCAGGTCGTGAGCCCAGCCCGTCGTGCGTCGGCGACGGTCACCGATGCCGGTCGCCGAATCCGGGCGGCCCGTCACCGATTGACCGACGACGTCTTTCGGGAGACCGAACACACGAGACGCCAACTCACCTCGGACTACCTGCTCGATACCCGAGGGCGAGCAGCGGCCGATGATGCCCTTCTCGATCGGAGGTCCGGCGCCGCCGGCGAGTTCGATGCGGAGCCGGTAGACGCCGTCGAACCGTTGCCCGAGATCGCTCCGCCGGTGCGCCGCGGCCGTTGGCGAGCGAGCCGTGAGGTGCCTGCTCCGGTGTCGCGGGTTCAGCGCACCTATCGCCGCAAAACGCCACCCTGGGCTGGTTGAACGGGTCTCGGCCGACGTCCATCCACGTATTACGAGTGCCGGTATTCGGCACTCGGTGCAGTGCGTCACGGTAACCTGACACCGTGAGAGCTAAGGAGTTGCGTCGAGCCTTTATTGAGTTCTTTGAACACCGTGATCACAAACGGATCGCTTCGGCGAGCCTGATCCCTCACGACCAAAGTCTGCTGTTCGTAAACTCCGGCATGGTCCCGTTCAAGCCATATTTCCTTGGCGATGAGAAACCGGTGCACCCTCGGGCCGTTTCGGTCCAGAAATGTGTTCGGGCCGGTGGGAAGCACAACGATCTCGAGGAGGTTGGTCGAACCGCCCGCCACTTCACGTTCTTCGAGATGATGGGCAACTTCAGCTTCGGCGACTACTTTAAGCCCGAAGCCGTTGCCATGGCCTGGGAGTTCGTGACCGAGGTCCTCGATCTCGACCCGGACCGGCTCTGGGTCACCGTCCACCTGACAGATGACGAGGCGGAAGCGATCTGGCGCGATGACGTCGGGGTTCCGGCCGATCGGATTCAACGTCTCGACGAGGACAACTGGTGGCGGATGGCCGACACCGGCCCTAACGGCCCGTGTTCAGAGATCTTCTGGGATAAGGGCCCGGCCTATGGTCCCGATGGGGGACCAGCCAACCCCGAAGCCGATGAGCGCTACGTCGAGATCTGGAACTTGGTGTTCATGCAGTTCGAGACCGACGACACCGGCCGGTCGACCCCGCTCCCAAAACCATCGATCGATACGGGCGCTGGCCTGGAGCGAATCCTGGCCGTGCTAAACGAAAAAGACTCGCTGTTCGAGATCGATGAAATGGCCAGCCTGATCGAGGCGGCCCAGACGGCGACCGGCTACCAGCTCGGTCACGATGAGGATTCCGACCTCGCGCTACGGGTCTTGGCCGAGCACGCCCGGGCCATGACCTTCCTGATCAGTGACGGTGTATCCCCATCGAATGAAGGCCGGGGCTTCGTGCTCCGTCGTATCATGCGCCGTGCCATTCGCTTTGCCTATGTTCTCGGCGTCACCGACCTGGTGACCGGCACTCTCGTCGACGCTGTCGTCGACATCATGGGAAGCGACTATCCGCAGCTGGTGGCGACCCATGAGCTGATCCGCGCCGCCGTTGAGCGAGAGGAAACCCAGTTCCGCAAGACGCTCGAATCTGGGTCGGCCATCCTCGATCAGCGATTGGCCGAGCTTCCCCACGGCGGAGAACTCGATGGATCGGTGGCGTTCCTGCTGCATGACACCTACGGGTTTCCGTTTGAGGTCACCGAGGAAGTGGTGCGAGAACGAGGCTTTACCGTCGATCGCACCGGGTTCGAAGCCGGAATGGCCGAGCAGCGACAGCGGGCAAAGGATGCCAGGAAGGGCATCGTTCAAGCTGCGGACGCCGAGCAGGTACAGGAACTGGTGGAGCGCGGTGGGCTTACCGAGTTTGTTGGTCGAAGCAACGACCCATCGGAGTTGGTTGACGTTGCCGCCACCGTCCAGCTCGTGACCGGCCTTGGGACCGACACGGTGTCGGTGTTTGTCGACCGAACGCCGGCATACGCCGAGTCGGGCGGTCAGATCGGGGATACCGGCATCATTGCCACCGACACCGGGTCGGCTCGAATCGTCGACACGGTCTACGCCGTTCCCGACGTCCACCGCCATGTCGTCGAGGTCATCGAGGGCGAGTTGCTCGCTGGTCAAACCGCACAGGTCTCGATCGATGTCGAACGCCGCGATGCTATCCGTCGCCACCACACCGGCACCCACCTGTTGCACTACGCGCTGCGGGAAGTACTTGGCGACCATGTCATGCAGCAAGGCTCCTGGGTCGGTCCGGACAGACTCCGATTCGACTTCTCCCACTTCGATCCCGTGACAGCGGAACAGGTCACGGCCATCGAGGATCTCGTCAACACGTTGGTGTTGGCCAACCCGGGCACCGAGCACCCCGAGGTCTCGAAGACCGAGGCGGAAAAAATGGGTGCCGTGGCGTTTTTTGGCGACAAGTACGGTGACACGGTTCGGGTGCTCAGGGCCGGTCCGACACTCGAGTTTTGTGGCGGCACCCACGTCAAAGCGCTGGGCGACATAGGGCTCCTCAAGATCGTGTCGGAGAGTTCGATCGGATCAAATCTCCGGCGGGTGGAGGCGGTGGTGGGTACTGGTGCCATCGATATTCTTCGAGCCGAGCAGTTGATGATCGACGAGGTCGCCTCCCAACTCAACGTCCCAAGAACCGATGTGTTGGACGGTTTGAGCAAGCGCATGACGGCGATGGTCGGTCTTCAGAGCCAGCTGAAAGAACTTGAGGGTCGTCTGGCGGTCGGACAAGCCGGCGATCTCGCCGGCAGTGCCTCCGATGGCGTCGTCGTTGCCAGGGTCGACGAGATTTCTCGCGACCAGCTCAAGGATCTGGCTGTCGCGGTGCGCGACCGTGAGGGGATTCGAGCCGTTGTCCTCGGCGGTGAACCGGACGGTGGTGGCGCCGCGCTGGTAGCGGCGGTCGTCGCCGACGCCGGTGTCGACGCAGGAGCGTTGATCGCCGATGGCGCCAAAGTCATCAAGGGTGGCGGCGGCCGGGGTGCTGAGCTTGCCGTAGCCGGGGGGAAAGACCCGAATGGCCTCGACGAGGCGTTGGCCTTGGCCCGGCAGGCGGCCGGGATAGGCAGCTGATCGGCATCGGAACCGTCGACGACGAGGACCGCCCCTCCGGCCGGGTGATCGGCCTCGATCTCGGCCGGCGCCGGATCGGCGTCGCCGTGTCCGACGATGGGCCAACGGTGGCCACCCCGCGGTGCACGATCAAACGGGTGGGCGACCGTCCGGTCGAGCATGCCCGCATCGCCGAGGTCGCCGACGACATCGGCGCCGTATTGGTGGTTGCCGGGCTCCCAATTTCACTCGACGGTAGCGACGGGCCGGCGGCCCGGGCGGTGCGGTCCGAGGTTCGAGCGTTAGCCCGGGCACTAGGCATTCCGGTGGAATTGGTCGACGAGCGCTTAACGACCGTCACCGCCACCGAGGCCCTCCAAGCCCAGGATGTTTCCGGCGGACGGCGGCGGGATATCGTCGACCAAATGGCGGCGGCGGTCATCCTGCAAACCTGGCTCGACCGATCTTCGCTCGAGCGATGACACCGAACTCGGTCCCCGACGCCCTAGCATTGTCCGGGTGAGGATCATCGACCAGCAGTCCGGTCAGCGTGAACTCGACCCGTCGGGCCAGGTAGATGGTACCGGTACGTTGGCCGAGGATGAGTTTCTCGATTGGGACGACGAGTCCGAATTCGTTAGCGCTCGCCCCGCCTGGATGCGAATAGTGAGAGCGGTGCTCGCCATCGTGATCCTGACCGTGATCGGGGTCGTTATCTACAGTACGGGCCGATCGTGGTTTGCCGGTCAGCTCGACCCCGAGGGTGAGCCCGGTGAGGCCATAGAGATACTTGTCCCCGCCGGTTCCACTACCGGTCAGATTGCCAGCATTCTCGAATCGAATGAGGTAATCCCAAACAGCACGTTCTTCCGGTATTACGTCGAATGGAAGGAGGAGGGCAACTTCCAGGCTGGCGAGTACACGATGCAGGCAAACATGTCGGCCGATGAAGCAATCGCTCGCCTTACCGAGGGGCCGAGGCAGATCGAGTACGGCGAGTTCCTCATCCGAGAAGGATTGTGGATCTCCGAAATCACCGAGGAAGTCTCCGAGCAGATTCCTGGAATCACTGCAGCCCAACTTCAAGAAGTCTTGGACCTAAACCAATTGGAGCCCCGGTATAGACCGGCGGACAACGACAGCTGGGAAGGTCTCCTGTTTCCGAATACCTACGGTTTCGAGGAAGGCATCGAGCCGACCGAAGTCATCCAAATCATGAGCGACGAGTTCGCCGATGTGACCGGCGAACTCGGATACGGGACGGCGGAGCGGGTCCACAACCTGTCGGCCTACGAGGTCATCATCATCGCATCGCTTGTCGAAGCAGAGGCCAAAACAGACCAAGATCGCCCCAAGATCGCCCGGGTCATTCACAACCGCCTCCGCGACGGCGAGCGGCTCGACATCGATGCCACCCTGATCTACGCCGCCGGTGAGCGAGGGATACCACCCACTCAGGAGCAGCTCGACACCCCCGGGCCGTTCAACACTCGGCACTCCGAAAGCCTCGGCCTTCCCCCGACACCGATTGCGGCTCCAGGCCGCTTGTCGCTCGAAGCGGCCATGAATCCGGTTGAGGGACCATGGAAGTACTACGTTCGAATCGACGAGGAAGGCAACCACGCCTTTGCCGAGACCCTTGAAGAGCACAACATCAACAAACAACAGGCAGACGAGAGCGGGTTCCTCGACGGCTAGCGGTCTGGCTATACAGGAGCGTCGATGATCACCGGTGCAACCAGGCTGGCAGCACTTATTGGCGACCCGGTACGGCATTCGTTGTCTCCCGCTATTCACAACGCCGGTTTTGCCGCTCTAGAGCTGGACTGGGTATTCGTCGCCCTCCCGGTGGCCGCTGGCGGGGGTTCTGACGCTATCGACGCGATGCGACTGTTAGGACTCGATGGGCTGTCTGTGACGATGCCCCACAAAGCGGCAGCGGCGGCGGCAGCTGATGAACAGACCGAGGTTGTTCGGACCCTCGGGGTGAGTAACTGCCTGTATCGCAAAGATGGCCGGATCATCGCAGACTCGACCGACGGTGACGGGTTTGTCTCGGCATACGAGTCTGCGTTTGGGTCGACGTTGGCTGATGCGCGGGTCGTCGTCGTCGGCGCCGGCGGTGCGGCCCGGGCCATCGTTGAGGCGGTCAGCCGGTCTAGACCGGCGTCGCTTACCATCGTCAACCGAACTCAACAGGCGGCGGTGCAGCTGCTCGAGCTGGCGCCCGACGCCGACATTGCTGCACCTGACGATCTGGCGGCGATCTCGGCCGCTGATGTCATCGTCAACGCAACGTCGGTCGGTATGGGTGGCGGACCGGACCCGATGGGAATTCCCGTGCCGGTCGAGGCCCTTCATGGCCGACAGTCGGTCATCGATATCGTCTATGAACCCCGGATGACCCCGTTGCTGATCGCCGCCGCCGACCGGGGTGCGGCGGTGGCCAATGGTGTTGGCATGCTGGTTCATCAAGCCGCCTTGGCCTTCGAACGGTGGACCGGACGTTCGGCACCGATAGCGGCCATGCAGCAGGTGGTCGACGCCGAGCACACCCCCGGCTCACCTGGCTGACCGGGCCTGCGCCGGTCGATTTCATCCCGGTTGAAGGACAGAGCGCTCGACTGCTCAAGTCGACGGCTCGGCGGCCGACTATTCGGTCAAGAGGCAGGCGCGGGCTGCCGACCGCCCCACCGGGCTGTCACCGTGTAGGAAGGACAAAAATGCTCCAGGGGTCACTTGAGAACTTCTCGCTCGACGAGGTGCTCGGACTACTCTCCGGCACGTCCAAATCTGGCCAGCTGGAAATCGCCGGCGACCGAGGAACAGGGTCGCTTACGTTCAGAAACGGGGGACTTGTCGACGGGACCGTCAGTTCGCCGGTCGACGAAGAGCCGGGGCTTGAAGACATCATGTTTGAGCTCCTCCGCTTCTCCAGCGGGACGTTCAGCTTTGTAAACGGCGAGGTGGACCCGCCGGCCGATGGTACCGACGTTGAGGATGTTGACCAGGTGTTGACCGGTGCCGACCGCAGGCTTGCCGATTGGCGAGAGATCGAGGCCGTCGTGCCGAGCTTGGCCCATCACGTTGCCCCGGTATCCGAGCTCCCTGCCGACGAAGTGACAATCACCAGAGCGGATTGGGCGACCTTGGTCGTCATCGCCGCCGGCTGTCCGGCATCGACCGTCTGCGATCATTTGGCCTTGGGCGAAGTTGAGGGCAGCCGTCGTATAAAGGAACTGGCCGAACGGCAACTGATCAACGTCGGTGAACCGCTGTCCCCAAATGATGTACCGGCTGATTCAACGGTTGATTCACTAGTTCCGAGTCATGCACCGGCAACGGCAGAGCCGCACAGCGATCCGCCACGACCGAGAACCTCTGGAGCGGCGACTTATCCGCCGCCCGATGAAGACGTCGCCGAATCGGCTTCTCGTTACAACGACGACGCCGCAGATGGCGACAAGTTTGTGACGCGGGATGCCCCCGATCCTGCTGACAGCAGTTCCGACACCGTCGTTGAGAACGGGGTTGCTCCGGCCCTTCAAGGCTCCGCTGCCAACCCCGAGCCGACCGAAGAGGTACAGATCGCTGAGAGTTCGGCACGACCTTTTGAGAGGCGTGCCCCCGACGAGTCGTTGGTTGGGCCTGATCCTGCGGTGCCGTTTGCGTCGGACGAGTCGTTGGTTGGCCGTGACCCTGCGGTGCCACCTGTGCCGGACGAGTCGTTGGTTGGGCTTGATCCTGCGGTGCCACCTGTGCCGAACGAGCCGGTTGAATCAGATCTGGGTGAGCCTTCCGATGGTGACGAGCCGTTCGATTGGCGTGACCCTTCGACGCCGGTTCCCGGTGATCGGTCTCGCATCGTAGATTCGGATGAACCGTCGTCAGGTATCGAACCGGCCGAAGCCGAACCGTTTGATGGCCGTGATCCTGGTGCGCCGTTCGCGTCGGTCGAGTCGTTGATTGGGCGTGATGCTGTTGGGCCCTTTGCGTCAGCCGAGTCGTTGATAGGGCGTGACCCCGAGGTGCCGTTCGCGTCGGCCGAGTCGCTCATCGGGCTTGACCCTGCGGTGCCGCTCGCCGGTGATGGGTTCGGGTCTCCCGACTTGGGAGAGCCGCCCTCGCGACACGACGGTATCGGGCGAGATCGGGTCGACCCACCCGCCGAGATCGACGACGATATGGCAGCATTCGAACAGTCGGACGTGTTCGAGCGGGCGGTGACCACCGCAGACTTTGAACCAACCGATACCGGCACCCCATGGTCCGATGCCGGCGAGCCGCACAGCGGTTCGTCTACCGACCCGTTTTCGTCCGAGTCGTTCGCCGGCGAAGGCCACACCGAATACGCCCCGCCCGCACTTGGCTCGCTGCTTCCCGCCCGTGATGGTTCCCGGCCGATGCCGCCACCGCCGCCGGCTGGGGCTCAGCCCTACGATCACGAAATACCAGGCGATCGTCCGCCGATGCCGCCAATGCCGGAAGAGGCCGACGACGCCGACAGCGGTTCGGTCGACGGACGCAGCGGCGGGTTACTCTCCCGCTACCTGAGGAGTGACGACTGAGGGTTCTGGTCGGGCTTGTCCAGGCTGCGGGAGCGGCCCTTCGACTCTCCGAGGTCGAGGACCGCCCCAACTCAGATCATCGACCATGTTTACCGTTGATTCTTCTGTAGCAATCGCCGTCTTGTTGGCTGGGGCCGGCCTCGTCGTCGGTCCGTGGCTCGGAATTGCCGTCGACCGAGCCGTAGAGCGGCTGCCACCGCGCCCCGAACACCGCTGCACCACGTGCCAGACCGCTCTCGGCCCGGTGAGCCTCATACCGGTTCGCTCATGGTGGGACCACTGTCCATCTTGTCGAAACCACAAAGGTCGTCGGTACCCGGCGGTCGATGTGTCGGTCGCGTTGGTGTGGGCCATGCTCGGGCTTCGTTTCGACGCCGGACCGGTACTGGCAAGCTATTTGGCCCTGGGCGCAGTGCTCGTGGTGTTGTCGGCGATCGATATCGAGACTCATCTGCTCCCCAACGTCATCGTTTGGCCCTCGTTCTTTTTCGGGCTTCTGATCGTCTTGGTGGTTTCGGGTCAGCGCGGCTATTTCGAAGGGATAGGTTCAGCGATACTCGGTGCCGTGGTATTCACCGGGTTTATCGGTGGGGCCCATTTGGCCTACGCCCGGGGCATGGGATTCGGTGACGTGAAACTATCTCTGACCCTTGGACTCTTCGTCGGCTGGCTACAACCGAGCCTCGTCGAGGCGACCCGGCTGGTGTTGATCACTATCGTCTTGGCCCTGCTCGGCGGTGGTCTCACCGGTCTTGCTGTCAATGCCATTCGTCGTCGGTCCGGCGCCGAAATACCGTTTGGGCCGGCTCTTGCTGCTGCGACGATGGCCACCGTCGTGGCATCGGCTGGACTCACCGGCACAAGCCTCGGGTAACGACCACCCGACCGAATGGGCCGCTCAACGGCCGCAACCGCCGAGTAACGCGGCCTTGCCAGAGCGAGCGGGTCAGCGATCGGTCGAAATCAACACCCGGCCGGTCCACGGCTGGACCGCCCGTCTCGTAGGTCACTTAGGTTAGTCTGTCGATGTGGATGTGGAAGAGACACCTGCGATGGCGGCGGAGGCTAGTTCGGTGACCCAAGAGCAGCCTCCGATCGTGTTGGTCGGGCTTCCCGGCAGCGGCAAATCAGCAACGGCTCATCACCTCGGCGCCCGCCTCGGTCGCCAGGTGTTCCAACTCGACCCACTCATCGAATCCAGAGCCGGAATGAGTATCGCTGAGGTCTTCCAAACCGATGGCGAGGAGCGTTTCCGGGAACTCGAGACCGATGCGTTGGAATGGGTGCTGACAACCGAGCCGACCGCGATCATCGACGGTGGTGGCGGTCTCG
Source organism: uncultured Acidimicrobiales bacterium (assembly GCA_938021675.1). GTDB lineage: Bacteria > Actinomycetota > Acidimicrobiia > Acidimicrobiales > SZUA-35 > JAHELU01. Next base: position 65,348 of record CALIFY010000025.1, on the reverse strand, counting down.
TCGTCCGGCCGGCCAATCGTCTGTTACTTCGGCGCCGGGCTGTCACCGTATGGCTCGACGCTACCGACGACGTTCTCCTCGACCGGCTCGGACCAGCCGAAGACCGGCCGCTGCTGGCCAACGGCTCCGGGTCGGTTGGCGATCGATTGGCGTCGCTGCGTTCCGAACGGCTCGGCCACTACTCGTCGGCCGCCGACGCCATCGTCATCACCGCCGGGCTCACCGAGGAGCAGGTGGCTGAACAGGTCGAGGAAGCCCTTCACACGTCGCCCGGTTCAGCCGTGACTCGAATGATGAGCGAACGAGTTGAACTGGGCGATGGTCGTTCGTACCCGGTCCATATCGGCCGGGGGGTGCTCACCGCGCTGTCCCAGGTCATCCCGTCCGAGGCCGGCCGGGTCGCCGTCATCACCCAGGAACCGGTCGGGGTTGCGGTCGATACTGGACGGGAGCAAAAGACGTTCATTGTGGAGGACGGAGAGGCGGCAAAGCGCCTCGACGTCGTGGCCGATCTGACCTCAGAATTGGCCCGATGGGGATTGACTCGACGTGATGCAATCGTGTCCGTCGGTGGCGGAGTGGTGTCCGACCTGGCCGGGTTTGTCGCCTCGGTGTACCACCGCGGCGTGCCCGTCATCCATGTCCCCACCACCCTCCTCGGCCAAATCGATGCAGCTATCGGTGGCAAGTGTGGCGTGAACTTGCCGGAAGGAAAGAATCTCGTCGGCTCCTTCTGGCAGCCGGCAGCGGTGTTGTGTGACATCGACACGCTGGACAGCCTGCCGCCCCGTGAGTTTCGAAGCGGCATGGGTGAACTGGCCAAATACCATTTCCTCGGGGGCGGTCAGCTCGATCGGCTCGATTTGGTAAAGCGAGTGGCCAGCGCGGTTCGGATCAAAGCCGACGTGGTCGGGGGCGATGAACGGGAGGGTGGCCGAAGAGCCATCCTCAACTACGGGCATACGTTGGCCCACGCCCTTGAGACGGCCGGTCAATACGACCTTCGCCACGGTGAGGCGGTAGGGATCGGTCTCGTCTACGCAGCTGAATTGGCTCGACTTCTCGGCCGGATCGATGCGGCCCGGGTCGATGAGCACCGTCGGGTCGTGGCGGCGTATGGCCTCGATGCAGGACTGCCAGAAGGAGCCGATGTCGACGAGCTGATCGAGCTGTTCGGGCGGGACAAAAAGGCGGTCGACGGCGTGACGTTTGTCCTCGACGGACCACGGGGCGTCGAATCGGTCGCCATCGAACACCGACAACTGTTGGTCGAGGCTTTTGCCGCCTTGGCCGACCCGTCTCCATCCGTTGAGATTCCCAGTGATCCATCGGCCGGCGACGAGGCGTGAGTGAACGAGCAGTCTGACCATGTTCCGCCGGTGATGGATCGTCTGGCAAGGCTCTGCGCAGCCCGAGCAGCCATGGACGAAGCGGCGTGCGGCGCCCTCGTCGTGACGAAGGCCGCCAATATCCGTTGGCTCACCGGATTCACCGGGTCGAGTGGCATGGTGGTGATCACCCCGCAGGAACTCACCGTCATCACCGATGGGCGTTATAGCATCCAACTGGCCGGCCAGCTCGAGGCCGCGGGCGTCGAGGCGAAGGTCGAGATCAACCGCGATGTCGAAGCCCCGCTGGTTTCAACGCTGGCCGGCATCGACCGAATCGCCTTGGAAAGCGAAAACGTGACCTGGGCCCAGCAGCGAACGTATGCCCGCTGGCTCGGCGGCGAACGCCTCGTACCAACCGACGACCTAATCGAAACGCTGCGGCGGGTAAAGGACGACGGCGAGCTGGATTGCCTGAGACGCGCCGCTGCGATCGCCGATGGCGCCTTGGCCGCCATCAGGCCAGAGCTGTCCCGGCAGCTCAGTGAACGCCAGGTGGCCGCGCTGCTAGATCGTACGATGGGTGAACTCGGCGCCGACGGGTGCAGCTTTCCCACCATCGTGGCATCAGGTCCCAACAGTGCCCGTCCTCATGCCACACCGACCGATCGACGCATCGTCTCCGGAGACCTGTTGGTTATCGACTTTGGGGCGTCGGTCGATGGCTATGGCAGCGATATGACCCGGAGCTTCAGTATCGGGCCGCCAACCGAAGAGCAAACCGCGCTCTTCGATGCAGTAATCGACGCACAGAAGGCCGGTGTGGCTGCGGTCCGGTCCGGGGTCGAAGCGGCCGCCGTCGATCGGGTGTGTCGCGACCATCTCGCTCAACATGGGTTAGCTGAGGCATTCGTTCACGGCACGGGGCACGGGATTGGGCTTGAGATTCATGAGCAACCAATCTTGTCGGCCCGGACCAGCGAGACGCTTCAATCTGGTTACGTCGTCACGGTCGAACCCGGGGTCTACGTGCCCGGTGTCGGCGGCGTACGCATCGAGGATTCGGTGATCGTCACCGACACCGGCTGCGAGCCGATCACCCAGTCGACGAAGGACCGAATGATCACTGGAGTGGTCGCTGGGTCCTGACCGATCGGTCGGTAGGCTCGGATACCCGCTGGCGGTATCGCCCCACCAACTCGATTGGCACACCATGGCATCGACAACCACGAACGATCTGAAGAATGGCATGACGCTTGAGCTGTCGGATGGCCTGTTCCAGGTGCAAGAGTTTCAGCATGTGAAACCAGGCAAGGGTGGGGCGTTTGTTCGAACGACGCTGAAGAACGTGCGCAGCGGTGCGGTTGTCGATCGCACGTTTCGGGCTGGGGAGAAGGTTGAACGAGCCTTCATCGAAAAGCGTGAGAAGCAATACCTCTATCGAGACGGTGACGGATTCGCCGTCATGGATACCGAAACGTTCGAGCAGTCCGTCGTTCCCGCCGCAACCATGGGCAGTGCGGGAAACTTCGTGAGTGAAGGCGCCAGCCTGACGTTCCTTATGTTCGGCGATGAGGTGATAGGAACCGATATCCCGGCCTCTGTCGAGCTTGAGGTCACCGAGACCGAGCCCGGAATGCAAGGTGATCGGGTGTCGGGCGCCCGGAAACCGGCAACGCTGCAGACGGGTCTGGTCATTCAAGTCCCGCTGTTCGTCAACGTCGGCGACCGGGTGAAGGTCGACACTCGCTCCAGCGAATATCAGACGCGCGCCTAGGCGGGGTGGCGGACAAACGATGACCGGCGACCCCACAAAGGACCGTTCCCGATCCGAAGCCCGGGAACGGGCCATCGAGTTGGCCTACGAGGCAGAGATGCGGTCTTGGACCGTAGATGAGTTGTTGGAGTCTCTCACCCTTGAGCCTGACGAGTTCGCGGTCGGACTGCTCCGCAACGTCGAATCGACGCGGTCGGAAGTCGACCGGCGTATCGAGGACAAGGCGACCGGCTGGACCCTTGCCCGTATGCCGGTAATGGATCGGATCGTGATGCGGATGGCCGTCGCTGAATTGCTGCACCGGCAGACCCCTATGGGCGTCGTCCTGGCTGAAGCGGTCGAGCTGGCGAGTCGATACTCGACAGATGAGTCGAGTCGTTTCGTCAACGGTGTTCTCGCTGCTATCGCCGACGATCTGACCGCCGTCGAGGAGGCCTGAACACGATCTCGCTACAGGCCAAACGTGGCCTTAGGGCGGATTGACCTCTCGTTTGACGTAATTCCCTTGGCGTTTTGGCCGATGGGAGCGGGTGCCCGGACTCGTCGCGAAAGCGCTCGCCCAGTCGATCGTCGTGCGTGTCCTCGGCGTGATTATCGGCGCGGTCACCATCGCCACTTCTCTACAGAGTCCCGCCGGGACGGTGGCCGAACCCTGGATCGATACGTCGAACCGTGAGGCTGTCCTCGTAGCGTACGCAGCCGAGTACGCAAACGACACGCCGGAGATGGAGTGGACCGGCGAATATTCAGGCTGTACGCCGGGTTCTAGTTCATCGTTGCTTCGGCAGGCGACGATCCGTCGGTTCAACTTCTATCGGGCGATGGCCGGAGTACCGACCGGGGTGGTCGAAGACGAAGAGTTTTCGCGAAAGGCCCACCACGCGGCCTTGGCTATGAGCGCCGAAGGAAGGCTCAGCCATGCGCCTGAAGGGTTTGCTTGCCTTTCAGGCGATGGTCGTGAAGCGGCGGCCAATAGCAACCTCTACCTCGGACGAACGGGACCGGCTTCGATCGATGGCTACATCGAGGACCCGGGTCCAAGCAACGTAGACGTCGGGCATCGGAACACCATTCTTCACCCGCCGACCAGGCGCATCGGGGTCGGCAACGTGGCCGGCGACGCCAACCGCTACCCGTCGAACGCCTTGTGGGTCTTCGACGAGCATGTGTTCGCCGATCCGCCGCCCATCAGGGAGAGCGAAGGGTTCGTAGCATGGCCGCCACGAGGGTATATTCCCGAACCGTTGGTGTATCCCCGCTGGTCGTTCAGCTTGCTCGGTGCTGACTTTGATGAGGCTGTGGTGTCGATGACGGAGGTCTCCGGCGACGGCGGACCGGAGGCCGAAGAGCTCCCGATACCGCTCAAGGTCGTGACCCGGCACAGCCTCCAAGGGTATGTGCCGGCGCCGATCATCGTCTGGGAACCGGAGATCGACTTGAGCGGGAACGACGAGGTTCAGTTCGACATCACCGTTGACGGTGTGCGCGCCGACGGTGAGACCCATCGGTTCGACTACCGCGTATCGGTCGTGCCCGAACAGACGCCAGACTCGATGTTGGCCAGGGGGCAACCGGCGGTATTGGCCTATCGAGCGGTACGGGCTATCGCCGGTCAGGTCGGGGAACTGACAGACCGGTAACGACGTGGGTCGGTAGGTCTAGCGAACAGCCCGTAGAGCGGCGTACCTTCGGTCACCCGCTCCCGTCACCCGCTCCCGTCACGCTGCGAGGTCGCAAGGTCACCTCGGGCGCGCTCTTTTGGATGGGTTGGCTCATTGTGACCGACGTGACTTCAACAAATCTGCGGCGCACGGCTGCCCGACTGGATACCCTCATAGTCGTTCGAGACGACTCCCGTGAAGCGGGTCCGGTGAGGCCCAGACGGAAGGACAGCGCAGGTTGGCTGAACGCGAGCGAAGACGCACGCCTCCCTTTGGGGGAAATTTCGTGCCGAAGTCGGTGGTTCTCGATTCGGCTGCGGTGAGCAGGGCCGTCAGACGGATGGCCCATGAGATCATCGAGGCCAACCGAGGTCTCGACGATGTGGTGGTCGTCGGCCTTCAGACCGGTGGGGTTCCATTCGCCGAGTCGGTAGCGGCCGCCCTTCTCGAGATCGAAGAGGTCGATGTCGAGGTCGGCAAGCTCGATGTGGCGTTCTATCGCGATGACATCAACCTTCGACCGGTGCTGCCAGAGGCCACAACCGAAATCGGGTTCGACCTGAATCGCAAGGTGGTTGTTCTCGTCGACGACGTGTTGTTCACCGGGCGCACCATTCGAGCCGCTCTCGATGCACTCATGGATCAAGGCCGGCCTCGTGCGATCCAGCTGGCTGTCATGGTCGATCGGGGGCACCGTGAGCTTCCCATTCGGCCTGACTACGTCGGCAAGAACCTGCCGACCCGTAGAAACGAAGCGGTCAATGCCACCCTTGACCAGATCGAACTCGGAGAGGTGACCCGGTCATGACCGTGGCCCTTGGCAAACACTTGCTGTCGATGGCGGATCTCGATCGTGTCGATATCGAGCGGTATCTCGATCTTGCTAGTTCGTTCGCTGAGGTTCAAAAACGAGACATTCCGAAGGTTCCGGCACTGCGGGGAAAGACCGTTGTCATGGCCTTCTTCGAAGACTCGACCAGAACCAGGACCAGCTTTGATCTGGCCGCCCGCCGACTGTCGGCCGACGTCGTCAACTTCTCGGTGTCCTCGTCGGCTACCAAGAAGGGGGAGTCGCTGCGCGACACGGTCGAAACCATCTCAGCCATGGGCGTCGACGGCATCGTGGTCCGCCATGCCAGCTCCGGTGTGCCCAACCGAATCGCCGAGTGGACCGACGCATCGGTTATCAACGCCGGTGATGGTTGGCACCAACATCCCACCCAATCGCTACTTGACTGTTTCACGATTTGGCAACGACTCGGTACGGGAGACAACGGTCTCGAAGGGCTCAAGATAGCGGTGTGCGGGGACATCAAACATTCCCGTGTGGCCCGATCGAACGTCGAGGCCTTCAGTCGGCTGGGAGCCGAAGTCGTGGTTATCGGACCTAGAACGCTGTTCCCGCCGAGTTTCGATGGTTGGCCGGTCAAGGTTGAACCCGACATCGACGCCGTCCTGCCCGATCTCGATGTTGTGTACCTGCTACGTATTCAGCAGGAACGGCTCAACGAAGGCCTGTTCCCGTCCACTCGGGAGTACCGGGCGCAGTACGGGTTGACCACCGAGAGGGCGAGACGGCTGAGGCCCGGTGCGCTCATTATGCATCCTGGCCCAATGAATCGGGGGGTGGAGATCGACCCTGAGGTGGCCGACGACAAGCAAGCCGTCGTACTCGACCAGGTGGCGGCTGGGGTACCGATCCGTATGGCTGTGCTGTTTGGTCTGATCGGGCCGGGACAGGCGGTGGATCGGAACGAATTTGACCGTATCGAGCATGAGGAGAATCGGTGACGACAACAGCGTTTCGGGGTGGCACGGTGATCGACCAGGGTGGTCGACGACCTGGTGACATCGTTATTGACGATTCGAGCGGCGCCATCGTGGCCGTGGAGGAGGGATCGCCAGCCGACCGAACCATCGAGGTCGACGGATGTTACGTCGTTCCCGGTTTCGTCGACATTCACTCCCACTTACGGCAGCCAGGAAACGAGATGGCGGAGACCATCGAATCCGGTAGCCGGGCCGCCGCTCTCGGTGGCTATACCGCAGTGGTCACGATGCCGAATACCGATCCGTGCACGGACTCGGTCGCTGTGGTCAGCGAGGTACTCGACTATGCCGCCGATGCGCTATGCGAGATTAAGCCGTCGGCCGCTATCACCCTAGGAAGGTCCGGCGAGGCATTGTCTCCAATGGCCGAGCTGGTGGCGGCTGGGGTGAGAATGTTCACCGATGACGGAACGGGCCTGCAAGATGCCCAGTTGATGCGGCGGGCGCTCGAATACGCCTCGGGGCTCTTGACCGATGACGGGACCTCCATTGTGTTGTCCCAGCACTGCGAGGTATCGGCACTGTCGCAGGGTGGCGTTATGCACGAGGGAGCTTGGTCGTCACGACTCGGGCTTGGTGGTCAACCGGCAGAAGCCGAAGAGCTCATGGTCGCCCGCGACATCGCACTGTCGCGGCTGACCGGCATGCGGGTCCACCTTCAGCACCTGTCGACCGCTGGTTCGGTGGCGCTGGTTCGGGCGGCGAAGGCCGAAGGGCACCCGGTTACCGCCGAAGCGGCACCTCATCATTTCACCCTTACCGACGCTGAGTGCGCAGGGTACGATCCGGTCTTCAAGGTCCACCCGCCATTGCGACCGGCGTCTGACGTCGAGGCGGTTCGAGATGGGCTACGAGACGGCACGATCGACGCCGTTGCTACCGATCACGCACCGCATACGCCGGACTCCAAAGAGCTGCCGTTCGATACCGCGCCGCCGGGGATGCTCGGTCTCGAAACGGCATTCGCTCTCGCTCACACCGAACTCGACCTCGAAATGGAGCGGTTGGTGGAACTCTTTTCGACCGCACCGGCCCGGATCGCCGGCTTGGCCGACCGCCAAGGTGGACCAATCGAACCCGGCAGGGCGGCCAACCTTGCCATCATCGACCCCGAGCGGACGTGGACCGTCGATCGAGGGGCGTTGGCCAGTCTGGCCAGCAATACGCCGTTCCACGGTCGCTCTGTCACCGGGATGGTTCGCCACACGGTATTCGCCGGCGAACTCGTCGTCGTCGACGGAAAGGCGACTCGGTGATGACCAGCACTACTTCAGGTCTTTCCGCTACTCGGCCCTTCGCCGCGGCGCTGGTACTGGCAGATGGCTCGACGTTCGAGGGTGAGCACATCGGATTCAGCCCGGTGGATGGAATCGCGTCGGGCGAGGTCGTGTTCAACACCGCCCTGTCCGGCTATCAGGAAATCGTTACCGACCCCTCATATGCCGGGCAGATCATCAGCTTTACCTACCCCCACATCGGCAACTACGGGACCGTAGCGGCGGACTCCCAGTCGCGGGCCACCTTCGCCCGTGGAATCATCGTGCGCGACCTTGCTCGCAGGCACTCAAACTGGCGGGCCGAAGAATCGCTTGAGTCGTTTCTCCGATCGCGCGGTCTCGCCGGTATCGCCGGGATCGATACTCGGCGTCTGACCCGAATAATTCGGTCCAGCGGCGCCATGCCCGGAGCATTCGGTCCGATCGAGGGCGATCACGCTGTCGATCTCGCAGCCCTGAAACAGGCCGCTCTAGACGAGCCGGGAACCGATGGGATCGATCTGGTCGCCGAGGTAACGACGTCGGAGCCGTACACCGCGGGGAGTGGGCAGCGCACCATCGTCGCCATCGATTTCGGGATAAAGATGAGCATCGTCGACCAATTGGCGCGGCTCGGTCGGGTTGAGGTGATGCCCGCATCGACGACGGCCGACCAGGTGATGGCCCGGCGGCCCGATGGGGTGTTTCTCTCGAACGGGCCGGGCGACCCAACCGAGGTGCCGTATGCGATCGAAACCGTTCGGTCCCTGCTCGGTCAGGTGCCAATATTTGGTATTTGCCTCGGACACCAGATCTTGTCGCTGGCCGCCGGTTGCCGGATCATCAAACTTCCATTTGGTCACCATGGAGCGAACCACCCGGTACGGGACGAGACGACGGGAGATATCGAAATCACTAGCCAAAACCATAATTTCGCGGTCGATGCTGACTCGCTAAAGGGAGTTGCTGAGTTGACTCACATCAACCTCAACGATGGGGTGTGTCAAGGCATACGCCTTCCTGGCCCCGACGGTAAGACGATGGCCTTCGGTGTACAGCATCACCCCGAGGCCAGCCCCGGACCGCACGACAGCGCCTACCTGTTCGATCGATTTGCTGCCCTCATCGAGGACTCTGCTGGCTCGGATCGCTCATCGGTTGAGGGGGTCGGCTGATGCCGAGACGAGATGACATCAGCACCATCCTGGTAATCGGTTCGGGTCCGATCGTCATAGGCCAGGCCTGTGAGTTCGACTACTCCGGAACCCAGGCGTGCCGAGCATTGCGAGAAGATGGGTATCGCGTCGTGCTTGCGAACTCGAACCCGGCGACGATCATGACCGACCCCGATTTCGCTGATGCAACCTACGTCGAGCCGTTAACGCTCGACGTGCTGACGAAAATCATCGAGACGGAACAGCCAGAAGCGTTGCTGGCCACGTTGGGTGGACAAACGGCGCTCAATTTGGCGATGGAGCTCGTCGAAGCGGGGGTTCTCGACCGCCACAATGTGGAACTGATCGGTGCCGATGCCGAGGCCATCGCCACGGCCGAAGATCGGCAACGATTCAAAGAGGCCATGATCGAAATCGGCTTGGAGGTTCCCCGCAGCGGGATCGCCCACTCGATGGAAGAGGCTCGCCAGGTCATCACCGATCTGGGTCTGCCGGTCGTGATCCGACCGGCCTACATCCTCGGCGGTCGGGGAACCGGTATCGCTCACAGCGCTCAGGAATTCGAGGCGGTAGCGGCCAATGGGCTTGCCTCAAGCCCCATCGGTGAGATTCTGATCGAGGAGTCCATCGCCGGTTGGAAAGAGTTTGAACTGGAGGTTATGCGGGATCGCAACGACAACCAGGTCATCATCTGCTCGATCGAAAACATCGATCCGATGGGTGTGCACACCGGCGATTCGATCACCGTTGCGCCAATCCAGACCTTGAGCGATGTCGAGTATCAACGGATGCGGGATGCGTCGTTCGCCTGCCTGCGACGGGTCGGAGTGGAAACCGGCGGTTCCAACGTCCAGTTCGCGGTACACCCCGAAGACGGGCGACAGGTCATCATCGAGATGAACCCACGGGTCAGCAGGTCGTCGGCGCTGGCGTCGAAGGCCACGGGTTTTCCGATCGCCAAGATCGCCGCAAAGTTGGCTGTCGGGTACACCTTGGACGAGATCCCCAACGACATCACCGGGAAGACCCCATCGTCGTTCGAGCCGGTCATCGATTACGTCGTAACCAAGATTCCTCGGTGGGCGTTCGAGAAGTTTCCCGGCTCGTCTGGGGTGCTCGGCACCTCGATGCAGTCGGTAGGGGAGGTGATGGCGATTGGCCGGACCTTCCCCGAATCGCTACAAAAAGCGTGCCGATCACTGGAAGCTGGCTACGCCGGGTTGAACGGCAGCGAGGCGGAGAATCGATTCGCCTCGCTCACCGTCGATGATCTCAGGGAGCGCATACCGATCGCCACCCCCGACCGCCTCTTCGAGGTAGAAGCAGCCATCCGGCTCGGCGTGCCCTTTGATGAGGTCGCCGACCTGACTCGGATCGATCCGTGGTTCCTCGACCAGATCGCGGTGATCGTCGAGGAGCGGCAATCGCTTGAGGCCCACGGTGCGGCCGGTGGGGGAGTAACCGACCTGGTTCGGGCCGACTGGCGTCGAGCAAAGCAGCTCGGGTTCAGTGACGCTCAAATCGCGTACCTGCTAGGAAGCGACGAAACAACTGTCCGTCGGGCTCGGCTCGAAGCCGGAGTGGTCGCAACCTTCAAGACCGTCGACAGCTGCGCTGCCGAGTTCGAGGCCGACACGCCATATCACTACTCGACCTATGAGGATGAGAGTGAGGTCACGCCGGGGACCAAGGAGAAGATCCTCATTCTCGGCTCTGGTCCGAATCGGATCGGTCAGGGGATCGAGTTCGACTATTGCTGTGTTCATGCCAGCTTCGCGCTCCGCAGCGCCGGCTACGAGACGATCATGATCAACTGCAATCCAGAGACGGTTTCGACCGACTACGACACCTCAGATCGGCTGTACTTCGAGCCGGTCACCTACGAGGACGTGCTGAACGTCATCGAAGCGGAGCAAGCCGGTGGCCGGTTGGTCGGTGTCATCGTGTCACTCGGCGGCCAGACTCCGCTCAAGCTCGCCGACCGCCTGCCGCCAGAACTCATTCTCGGCACGCCACCGGCCTCGATAGACACGGCCGAGGATCGTGATCGATGGGCGGCGCTCTGCGACCGGCTCGACATCCCGCAGCCGGCTGGGGGCACCGCCACCTCCGTCGAGGAAGCCCTCACCATCGCTCGTGAGGTCAGCTACCCGACGTTGATACGTCCGAGCTATGTGCTCGGTGGTCGAGCGATGGAACTGGTGTACAACGACGAGGACCTCGTCTCGGCGATGAAGGCCCTTTCGGAGACCGGCTCACTCGGTCGGGAGGGCGGTCTGTCCTCCGAACGGCCGGTCCTGATCGACCGATTCCTTGAGTCGGCGATCGAGGTCGATGTCGACGCCATTCGCGACCAGACCGGCGCTGTCCTGATCGGTGGAGTGATGGAGCATGTCGAAGAGGCTGGGGTTCATTCCGGTGACTCGGCGTGCGTCCTACCTCCGCCGACATTGTCGGAAGACGTCCTGGCGACGCTGCGTGACTACACGACGCGTTTGGCCGAGTCGCTTGAGGTCTGCGGGTTGTTGAACGTCCAGTTCGCGGTGAAAGAGGATGAGATCTTCGTGATCGAGGCCAATCCGAGAGCGTCGCGTACGGTGCCGTTCGTCTCGAAAGCGACCGGGCGTCTGCTGGCCAAGGCGGCGGCACGGGTAATGGCCGGTGCCACGCTGGACGAGCTAGCGTCCGAAGGTATCCTTCCCCCCGATCGGCCTGGGGCGCCAAGCCATTGGGCGGTGAAAGAGGCGGTGTTGCCGTTCAACCGGTTCCCGGAAACCGATGCCGCTCTCGGCCCGGAAATGCGCTCGACCGGCGAAGTGATGGGCATCGATACCACGCCGGGCTTGGCGTTTGTCAAAAGTCAGCTCGGGGCCGGCGTCACGTTGCCGCCACCGCCAGGTGCTGGTGTGTTTCTGTCTTTGGCCGACCGGGACAAGGACGAAGCGGTGCCGGTCGCCCGGTCGTTGTCCGAGTTGGGCTACCGGTTGTTGGCTACCGAAGGCACCGCGGCTCGGTTGCGATCGGCGGGAATCGACGTCGATCGAGTCGTCGATCGCCTCGATCACGGCGGCACGAACGCAGTGGGGTTGATCGAATCTGGTGACATTGCCGTCGTCATCAATACCCCGAGAGGCCGTGGACCCAGGGCCGACGGCGCGTACATTCGCATGGCCGCCGAGCAGCACGGCATTCCGCTTCTCACCACTGTTGCCGCCGCGGCGGCAACCGCCCGTGGCCTTGTCGAGCTGAACGCTCAGCCGATCCACGTGCGGTCGTTACAGGCCATCCACAGCGCTGGGGGTCTGAGCGGGTGACGATCGTTGCCGTCCCGGATCTGACGACAACGATCGGGTCGGTCACCCTGCCGTCACCGGTCATGACTGCGGCCGGCACGGCCGGTCATGGCGCGGAGCTGTCGGCCTATGTCGACTTGGCGGCTATCGGTGCGGTCGTGGTGAAGTCGTTGGCCCATTTCCCGTGGGATGGCAACGATCCGCTGCGGGTACACCAGACCCCGGCCGGCATGATCAACGCGGTTGGCTTGCAAGGCCCCGGCCTTGACGCCTGGCTTCGCCATGACCTTCCCCAGCTTCAACGGGCCGGCGCCAGGGTTGTGGCGTCGATATGGGGTAGGACGGTCGCCGAGTATGAACGGGCGGCGACCATTCTCGCCGCTGCTCCCGACGACGTTGTAGCGGTCGAGGTAAATATTTCATGTCCGAACACCGAGGCCGGTCACGCCCTGTTCGCCCATTCGCCGGAGATGACCGCCGAGGTCATCGCCGCCACCGCCGGTTGTGAGCGGCCGCGTTGGGCCAAGCTCAGCCCAAACGCCGGACCGACTTTGCCCACCATCGCCGCCGCAGCACGAGACGCCGGCGCCGAGGCCGTTACCTTGGTAAATACGTACTTTGGACTCAGCGTCGACCCGGTCACCGGGTCCGCTCGGCTCGGAAACGGTGGTGGCGGGGTTTCTGGGCCAGCGATCCGACCGCTGGCGGTGCGGGCCGTCGCCGATGTGCACGCCGCCGAACCCGATATTCCGATAGTTGGCGTGGGCGGAATCGCTTCGGTCGACGACGTGGTTGAATTCGCCAGGGTTGGTGCACGCGCAACCCAGGTTGGGACTGCTACGTTTGTCGATCCTCGAACGGTTGGCACATTGGCTGCTGATTTGGGCCCATGGTGTGCTAATCAAGGGGTGGCGAGATTCGTCGACCTGATCGGGACCGCCGGGCTCTAGAACCGGTGATGACCGTCTTCCCCCGCTGCTCCACCACCTCTGGGGCCTGCGCCGTAGCCGATTGACAAACAAGGAGGCCGCCATGCCTACGAAAGCGGAAACGTCGACCGAGGGGCTTGCCCCTGAACTCAAGGCAAAGATGGCGCTGGCGCTCGACGTCGACGACCTCGTCGAAGCTGTTCGCCTAGCTCGACAGCTGTCGCCCTGGTTCGGGGTAGCCAAGATCGGGTTGGAGCTTTATACCGCTGCCGGACCCGATGCCGTCGGAGCCATGATCGACAGCGGCTTCGATGTGTTTCTTGATCTGAAGTTGCACGATATTCCCACCACCGTCCGCAAAGCGGCCAACGTGTGTGGTGCGCTCGGGGCGTCATACCTGACAATGCATGCCCACGGTGGCACAGACATGCTCAGGGCCGGAGTGGAAGGATTCCATGAGGGGGCAAGGAATGCCGGCCTCACGGAGCCCACGGCGGTGGCGATCACCGTGTTGACCAGCGATGACGACGCCCCGGACCACATTGTGCCGAACCGGCTCCGACTGGCGGTCGAGGCTGGCTGCGGCGGCATTGTCTGTTCTGGCATCAACCTCAAAGATGCTCGGGAGATGTCGCCTCGCACACTGCGGGTCGTTCCCGGAATTCGGGCCGACGGCGCCGAACGCCATGATCAGCCAAACCCGGTCTCCCCGTCCCAAGCCCTTGAGGCCGGTGCCGACCTGCTGGTAATCGGTCGCGCCGTGACCCTGGCCGATGACCCGGCCGTGGCGGCAAAAGAGCTATTTACCGACATCGGTTGATCGACCGTTGCCGGGAATGGAGGTCGCAGCTTGCGCCTCGAACATCCAGCGGGCCGATGCCCTCCGATTTGGTCGGAATCTCGTCTTGTTTCGGTGTCGCGCCGCCAGCTCCCGGGCTGGGACGCGGTACGGTGAAGCCATGCCGAACCCACCAAAACTCACGGCGGAACAGCGTCAGGCGGCGCTGGAGAAGGCTGCTGCGGCACGCCAGGTCCGGTCCGATGTCAAGAACCGACTAAAGATGGGCACGATCACGCTGCAGGAACTGATCGAACGCGCCGATAACGATGAGATCGTGGCGAAGATCAAGGTCCTAAACGTACTCCAATCCCTTCCCGGTGTTGGGAAGGTCACGGCTCGCCGAACGATGGAAGATCTCGGAATCGCTGAGTCCCGCCGGCTCTCTGGCCTCGGCCCGCAACAGCGGAAGTCACTTTTGGAGGTATTCTCCTGATCTGCTGTTTCGCGCCGCCTATCCATGTATGGAGGCACACTCGTGAATGACGAACCCCTCTTGATCGTCGTCTCCGGTCCCGGTGGCGTTGGCAAAAGTACGGTTGTTGATGTCCTGATTGACCGCTATCCAGAATTGTGGCTCAGTCGATCTTGGACGACGCGAGAACGACGACCTTCGGAATCGGAGGGAGCGTACATCTTCGTCTCCGAACAGGAGTTCATCGAGCGGATCGACGCCGACGGGTTCCTCGAACATGCCGAGTTTCTCGGCAATCATTACGGCACCCCAGCGCTCGAGGCGCCATCAGGTCGCGACGTGATCCTCGAAATAGACGTGCAGGGCGCTCGACAGGTACTGGATCGTGATCCAGAGGCGCTGTTGATCTTCCTTCAGGCGCCAGATGCGGCCGAGCAAGAGGTGCGCCTCCGGCGGCGTGGGGATCCTGAGCACAAAGTAGCGCAACGGCTCCGCAAGGCGGCAGAAGAGGCCGACGCCGGCCAAGAGCTTGGCGCGGTTGTCATCACCAACAACCAAATAGATGACACCGTTGAGGCCATGTGGTCGGCCATTGAAAAGGCCAGGGCTGGCCGGGGTCGCAACGGACTCTGATCGATTCGGTCGTTCGTACTGCGATGAGGTGGACTCATCGGTACGCGGAATGCGCCGATCGTGGGCTGAACCGCCGTATACTTTCCTCCGGAGGTAAGACCCCATGGCCGATACGTATGACACGATGATGACTCCACAAGTTGAGAGCTTGCTCGATAAGACCAGCTCTAAGTTCGGCCTGTGCACCCTCGCTGCTACGAGGGCTCGCGAGATCAACGCCTATTTTGGACAACTCGGCGAAGGTCTCGGCTCGATGGTCCCACCTCAGGTGACCTCCATCGCTCGCAAGCCGCTGTCGATCGCCTTCGAGGAGATTTCGGCAGAGAAGATCGTGCCGGTTCCCGCCGGCGGTGCCGAGAGTGCTGCAGGCACGTCGAAAAACGGTGGCGGCGCAGCCGCCTGAATTCGGCCAGGTCTCCCGTGCTACAGGGCCGGAGAGTCGTTCTCGGCATCTCTGGGGGCATTGCGGCGTACAAGGCGATCGAAGTTTGTCGGAGGCTCGTCGATGCCGGAGTTCACGTAATTCCGGTCCTCACCGAACAGGCCCATCACATGGTGGGTCCTACCACATTCACTGCGTTGGCCTCGGAGCCGGTTAAAACCAGTCTCTGGCACGACCGTGACCCAATTCCCCACACCAAGCTTGGGCAGACCGCCGACGCCATCGTGGTGTGTCCAGCGACAGCCAGGGTGATATCCGACTTGGTCACCGGTCGTTCGGGAGATTTGTTGTCGGCCACCTTGATCGCCACCGCGGCACCGGTGATCGTCTGTCCGGCGATGCATACCGAGATGTGGGAGCATCCAGCGGTGCGCCACAACATCGAGGTTCTCGTCGAGCGCGGCGTCGTCATCGTCTGGCCCGAGGAGGGTCGTCTGGCCGGTGGCGATATTGGAAAGGGACGGCTGGCCGATCCGCTCGTGGTTTTCGAGGCGGTCGAGGAATTGTTCCAGGACGGTCCCCTTCGCGGTCGTAGGGTGCTCATAACCGCCGGCGGTACTCGAGAACCACTCGATCCGGTTCGTTTCCTGGGGAATCGATCGAGCGGCAAGCAGGGCCACGCGTTGGCCGAACAGGCGGCGGCGATGGGCGCCGAGGTCACACTGGTAACCACCGTCGAGCTGCCGGTGAGCCCCGGCATCCGCCGAATCGAGGTCGGGACCGCCGCCGAGATGCACAGTGCCGTACAGACTGACTCTGGGAGCTATGACGTGATCGTTATGGCTGCAGCAGTTGCCGACTTTCGCCCCGTGGGTGCATCGACTCAGAAAATAAAGAAAGACGGTGGCGTCCCCACCGTGGTCCTTGAGCCGACGGTGGATATCTTGGCCGGTCTGGGACAAACGAAACCGTCGCACCAGGTGTTGGTTGGGTTCGCCGCCGAGACCGAGAATCTCGCCTCCAATGCACAGGAAAAGCTCCACCGCAAGGGCGCCGATCTTCTCGTCGCGAACGACGTTTCCGCGCCCGGGGTGGGCTTTGCCCACGACACGAACGCCGTCACTATCTACGGAGCCGACGGATCGGTCGCCGAGATAGCCCGTAGCCCAAAAACGACTATTGCCCGCAAGGTGCTTGAGGCCGCCGCCGACCGGTTGGCACCGAAACACCCCATACAAGACAACGAAAGCCCGGAACCGTGACCAAAAACTATACCTTCACCTCGGAATCGGTAACCGAGGGCCATCCAGACAAGATGGCCGACCAAATCTCCGATGCCATCCTCGACGCCATGCTCGAACGCGACCCGCTGAGCCGGGTGGCCTGCGAGACCATGGTCACCACTGGCTTGGCCATTGTCGCCGGCGAGATCTCGACCTCGGCATACGTCGACATTGCGTCGGTCGTTCGTCAGACGATCGCTCGGATCGGATACGACAACGAACGCTACGGCTTTGACGGAAACACGTGTGGCGTGATGGTGGCCATCGATGAGCAGTCGGCCGACATCGCTCAGGGCGTCGACAAATCAGAAGAGCTTCGATCGGGGACAGCATCAGGCGACTCCTTCGACGAACAGGGGGCTGGCGACCAAGGGATGATGTTCGGCTATGCCTGCAATGAGACCGATGTGTTCATGCCGCTGCCGATCCATCTTGCCCACCGAATCGCCGAGCGCTTAGCCGAGGTCCGACGGGCCGGTACGGTGCCGTACCTTCGACCCGATGGTAAGACGCAGGTCACCTTCGACTACGAAGATGGCAAGCCGGTGCGGCTCAAAACCGTGCTCATTTCAACCCAGCACGACGAGGGGATCGATCGCGATGGAATGATCCGGCCCGACCTGATCGAGCACGTGATCCGCCCGGTCGTTCCCGAGCAGTTTGCAGACAACGACTATGAGGTGTTGGTCAATCCAACCGGCCGATTCGTGATCGGTGGACCGGTGGGCGACGCTGGTCTTACCGGCCGCAAAATAATCGTCGATACCTATGGAGGCGCCGCCCGCCACGGCGGAGGTGCCTTCTCCGGCAAAGACCCGTCCAAAGTCGACAGGTCGGCCGCTTACGCCACCCGCTGGGTGGCAAAGAACCTGGTTGCTGCCGGTGCAGTAGACCGGTGCGAAGTCCAGGTTGCCTACGCCATCGGGGTAGCTCAACCGGTGTCGATCATGGTCGAAACCTTCGGAACCGAACACGCCCCGGTCGACAAGATCGAAGCAGCGGTCCGTTCGGTGTTCGATCTGCGCCCCGGCGCGGTGGTAAACGATCTCGAATTGCGTCGCCCCATTTATTCACCGACGTCGGCCTATGGCCACTTCGGTCGTGAAGCCGGCGACTCATTCACCTGGGAACGGCTCGACCGGGTCGACGCACTGCGGTCCGAGCTAGGGCTGTAAACGGCCGGTACTCCTCGGCGGTTGACGTCCGTTGACTAGAGTCGACCGCCAAGCTCGGCTCCCGTTCACGTTGACCCCCTCGAGTAGATTCCATTGTCACAACCGGCGCGGCTATTCGATCCCGGCGAGCCTGAGCCACGACGCGGATCGGTAACCGAGTCACCAACCAAACTTGGGCCGGGGGATCGGGTAGTCCGAGTTCTACCCGATGTCTCCGGTCTCGATCGCGAGTTCGACTACATCGTGCCGGCAGAATTGGCGGCCGACATCGACGTCGGCACGATGGTCCGGGTCGAACTCCAGGGCCGTCGAGTCGCGGCGTGGATTACGGACGTCGATGTGGAAGTCAACCCGTCGTTTCAACTTCAACCGATCATAAAAGTGTCCTCGGTCGGGCCGTCGGCCGAGGAGATCGATCTCGCCCGTTGGGCGGCAACCCGGTGGCGTGGGCGTTTGGCCGCCGTGGTGAAGACGGCATCCCCGCCTCGGATGGTTCGGGCCTGGCCACGACGTCGGTCCGCTTCGGCCTCCTCTCGTGCTGCGGCGACCGCCTCCGTCGATGAGTTGGTAGTCGACGCCCTGGCCAAACCCGAAGTCACCGCCATTCGCTGCGGGCCGGCCGATGACCAAGTGCGATTTGCCGCTGGTGCAGCGGCGATCGGTGACGCACTGATCGTAGTTCCGAGTGTCGAACGGGCGAGATGGATGAGCGGGCGCCTCCACCGGCTCGGTCACCGAACCCACCTCCAACCCGGCGGATGGTCCGGCGGGCCGTCCGGAGGCGTAGTCATAGGACCTCGCTCTGCGGTGTGGGCGCCGACCGGTACGCTCGGCTCGATCGTGGTGCTCGACGAACACGACGAGGCATTGCAGGAGGAGCGGGTCCCCATGTGGCACGCTCGAGATGTGGCAATCGAACGGGCGCGCCGGGCCGGCGTGCCGTGTCTCCTGGTGAGCCCGGCACCGTCGCTGGCCGGCCTGGCTGCTGCAGATCGCACCGTAAGCGTCTCCCGAACCGAGGAGCGGGCGTCGTGGCCGGCCGTGGAAGTCATCGATCAGCGGGAGGCCGAACCTGGTCGTGGTGGGTTGTTCTCCCCGAGAGTCGTCGAGCTGTTACGAGAGGACCGTCCGGCCGTTGCGGTGTTGAACCGGAAAGGTCGGGCCAGGATGCTGGCCTGCAACTCGTGTGGTGAACTTGTCAGGACGGAGGATGGCGAGCACCTGATGGTCGAGGTCGACGATCGCCTTGTCGCACCCGCCACAGGAGAGAGCCGACCGTTGGTTTGTGCTGTTTGTGCCGGCACCGGCCTGAAGCGGCTGCGGCTTGGTGTTACCCGTGCGACCGAGGAGATGGCCCAGCTGGTCCGACGACCGGTGATCGAAGTGACCTCGGACCGATCGGCCGATGATGACGGTGACCTGTCCCGGTTGAACCCGAGGCCGATACTGCTGGGAACCGAGGCGGCGTTGCACGCCGCGGCTGGGTTGGCGGCGCCGGTCGAAACCGTCGTCTTCCTCGACTTCGATCAGGAGTTACACGCCCCCCGGTACCGGGCGGCGGAGCAGGCGATGTGGCTGTTGACCAGGGCTGCTCGACTACTTGGGGGGCGTCGGCCAGAGGCCCGGATCGTTATCCAAACCCGATCTCCTGAGCACCGGGTGGTGCGGTCAGCGCTTCTCGCCGACCCCAGCCGACTCGTTGCCGACGAGTTGGCGATGCGAAACGTGCTCGGCTTTCCGCCCGCCGGTGCGTTGGCCGAGGTCGGCGGCGCTGGGGCTGCCGAGTTCGTGGCCAGTGTGCCACCTGAGGTCGCGTCGCTGGTGACCATCCTCGGTCCCCGGTCCGATGGCCGGTTCCTGTTGCGAGCCGACGGTCAGGACCAGCTTTCCCAGGTGTTGGCGGCGATACCCCGACCGGCTGGTCGGGTCCGAGTTGGCGTCGATCCGCCCAGGGTGTGAGCGATCCATCACGGTCGAGCCGACCAGTGTTGTCGTGCTGTCTCATAGAGGGCTGCGGTGGCGGCATGGGCCACATTGAGAGAGCCAACTTTGCCGAGCTGCGGCAGGAAGGCGACCCGATCGACCGCGTCCAGTGTCTTGGTGTGAACACCTCGTTCTTCGTGACCGACGACGAGGCAGACAGCGGGTCCCAGTTCGAGATCGAACATCGGGACGGCATCAGCCGTTAACTCCACCGCCACGACGGTCAGTCCGGCTTCGCCGGCAGCGGCCACCGCCTCCGGACCAGAGGGGGTATTCACCACATCGACCAGACGATCGCACCCGAGCGCGGTTTTTGCCACCTTTGGGTGGTCGATCGGCAACGTCGGCGGAGCGGTCCACAACCGTTCGACCTGGTATGCGGCCGCTGATCGGAGAATGGCACCGAGGTTGTACGGATTCTGCACACCGTCGAGAATCATGCCCATCCGAAGGTCGGTCTCTCGGCGCCAGGTTCGATGAAGACGTTTGAGGTCGGTGGGGGAGAGTGGTTTTGTCATAGCCGGTCGGTCTCGTCCTGTCGGTCAACGTCGGTGTTTTTCTTTGACGCTACGTCGAGGAGTCTGTATCCGGCCCTGGAACTTCTACGTTCGGTAGGCCACCCCGATCGTGTGAGCCATCGCATCAGGCTGTCCGAGCCGAGATGTTTTTGAACGACGAGATGGGCGGTTCCCGTCGGTGTCAACCGATCGAGCCAGGTCGACAACAGTTCGTGGAGTGAGGCCTTGCCGATACGAATCGGCGGGTTCGACCAGATCCGGTCGAACCCGACATCGGTCGGCATGTCCTCGGGGGCGACGACCGAGACATTGGATAGCCCGGCCTCGCTGGCGTTGTGACGACACAGGTCACGGGCTCGACGATTGATGTCGGTGGCCCACACCCGAGCGTTCGGGTTTCGGGTGGCCAGGGTCAGAGCGATCGGCCCGTAGCCGCACCCGAGGTCGAGTAGCTCGCGGTCTCCGGTGGTCGGCTGTGGTCCATCGAGTAGCAAGAGCTTGGACCCCGGGTCGACCCGCATCCGGCCGAACACGCCACGGTCGGTTGTCAGTTCGAGACTGGCATCGGGCAGCGAGAGCTTCACCGTCAACCGTTCGGAGTCTGCTGTTGGCTCGGCGTCGAAGTACTGGGTCACCACCCACCGACGCTAGCCTGAGAGCTATGAAGTCCCCCTTGCGACGCACAGCTCGTTCTGCTGATGCGGCCCCATACGAGGTCCGTGTGTTCGGTGATCCTGTGCTTCGGAAGGTAGCCGATGAGGTCACCGATATCGACGGCAAAGTCGTGAAACTGGTCGATGACATGCTCGAAACGATGTACGCCGAGCCGGGCATCGGGTTGGCCGCCCCTCAAGTTGGGGTTCAACGGCGGCTCTTCGTGTACGACGTCGGCGATGGCCCGGAGACGATCGTGAACCCGATAATCGCCGAGTCTCGCGGCGAGTGGGTGTACGAGGAAGGGTGCCTCTCGGTGCCCGGTCTTTTTTGGGAGATAGTACGGCCAAAAGAGATCCACCTGACCGGTTCGGATCTCGATGGCAACGAGGTCTCTATCGAAGCGGACGAGTTGCTGGCCCGATTGTTTCAGCACGAGCTCGACCATCTCGAGGGTGTTCTCCTACTCGACCATCTCGACGACGAAACCCGCAAAGCCGCCCTCAAGACGCTTCGGGAACGTTATGCCGACCCGACCGGATCGCCATCACGCACCAGCACCGGCGGCAACGGGCTGAGCCTGCCGTGAACGAAACCCACCCTGGTGAACCGATCGCCCTCGCCTCCGTGCCGCCGACTGTCGAGCGCATCGCCTTTCTCGGCACCCCGGTCGAGGCGGTGGTGGCGCTGCAGAAACTGGTTGCGGCCGGGATCGACATCGGGTTGGTGGTAACCCAACCCGACCGTCGCCGTGGCCGTGGTTCGGCCCTCATCCCGTCACCGGTCAAAGAGGCGGCGGCCGACATCGGGCTCCCCGTCGCCCATGACCTGGCGGCGTTGGCCGAGGATGCCGACCGGTTCGATCTGGCGGTGGTGGTCGCCTACGGACGAATTATTCCCGTCAGCCTGCTTCGAATGCTGCCGATGATCAACATCCACTTTTCGCTATTGCCCCGGTGGCGGGGCGCGGCGCCGGTGGAGCGCGCCATCTTGGCCGGCGATACCGAGACCGGAGTCTGTCTGATGGAGGTAGCCGAAGGTCTTGATGAGGGCGGTGTCTACGCTTCGCGATCGCTGCCCATAACCGACGATGCGACGGCAACCGAGCTACGAGCCACGCTGGCGGTCCTCGGTGCCGACCTGCTTGTCGAAGCCGTCGCCGGTGGGTTGGCGAAAGCGACACCGCAAGACGGCACGCCGACCTACGCCCGCAAACTCGACAGAGCCGAGCAGCAGCTCGACTTCACACAGCCGGCGATCGACGTGCATCGGCGGGTGAGGATCGGTCGGGCCTGGAGCGAGTTTCGTCACCGCCGTATTGGAGTCGAACGGACTGCCGTCGCCGATGGCCAAGGCCATCCTGGCGCCCTGGCGTTTGAGAACGGATCGGTTTTTGTCGACACCCCGGACGGGCGCCTTCAGCTCGTAGAGGTTCGGCCCGAAGGCAAACGTACGATGTCGGCCGTCGATTGGTACAACGGTGCCCAGCCCGACCCGGGCGAACGGCTCGGCGTAGCGAGTCAGAACCAGGCAACGCAACAGCCAGCCCCGATCGCGACCTGAGTCGATGTCGACACGCCAGCCATCCTCGGCCCGAGGACGGTCGCGCCGGGACCGCAACCCGCCGTCTGGGACCGCTAGTCGGCGACTGGCTATCGAGGCGATGACTCGCATCGAATCCGATGGTGCCTATGCCAACCTTGTGCTACCGGAATTGCTATCGGAGTCCGATCTCGTCGACCGAGATCGGCGATTTGTCACCCAGGTCGTGTACGGCACAACGAGAATGAAGCGGGCCTGCGATCATCTCGTCGATCGATTCCTACTCGGCGACGCCGATCCGAAGGTTCGGGCTGCGCTTCGAATCGGTGCGTACCAACTGGTTTTTCTCGAGACGCCGCCCCACGCAGCGGTAGCGGCAACGGTTGGCGCCCTGTCGGGGCCCGGTCGTTCGGTAGTGAATGCTGTCCTTCGCCGAGTCTCCGATGCGCCGGTTGAGTTCCCCGACGATGCGACTCGGCTGAGCTATCCAGATTGGATCGTGCAGCGACTAGCGCACGACCTCGGTGCCGACGATGCTGAGGACGCCATGGTCGCCATGAATCGGGCCGCGGTGACCAGCACCCGAGACGACGGCTACATACAGGACCCCGCCTCGCAGTTGGTGATCGAGGCGGTGGCGGCCGAGCCGGGACACGTCGTGGTCGACACCTGCGCCGCCCCCGGAGGTAAAGCCACGGGGTTGGCGGCCAGAGGCGCCCTCGTCGTGGCCGGCGATCGACGGGCATCGCGGACCCGCCTGGTTATGGCCAACGCCTCGAGGACCGGGCACCCGGTGCAGACGGTGGTAGCCGATGGACGGCAGCCCCCGGTCCGGCCCGGCTCAGCCGACCGGGTGCTGGTCGACGCCCCTTGTTCGGGCTTTGGGAGCCTCCGACGGCGCCCTGATGCCCGGTGGCGAATCGATGATGAGGCGCCGGGGCGGCTAGGTCGGCTCCAAGTGGAGTTGGTCGTGTCTGGTCTCGACTTGCTCCGGCCAGGGGGCATATTGACGTACAGCGTCTGCACCTTTGGCGACGACGAGGGCGCGGCGGTAATCGCCGAGGCGATCGATCGGGCCGCCGAAGCCGACCTCCTAGTCGATCGCCTCGAACCGCCGTCCGAGCCGTGGCAGGCCCGCAACGGTATGGCCGTGCTGGTACCGGCCGACACCGACGGCATGATGCTGGCTCAACTTCGGCGCCGCTTCTAGTCGTCGGTCGCCTCGCCCCGGATGAGCGCGGCCGAGGTAGACGTTCACATGGATCGCAGCATCAACCCGGCTCGTACCTTTGGCACGAAGTATGTCGACTTTGGAGGCATGACAAGCCCGCGCTCGGACACGTCGACCAGGGTCTGATTTTCGATTGGGCGCATCACGAACACCAACTCGCCCTCGCCAGAGGCGGTGACAATCCCTGCTGCGTCGGCGTCGCCCGGACGGTACCGCAGCCGATGATCACCCCCCGACTCGTCGATTCCGAGTATCGGATTGAGGACCGAAGCCGACAGCCGAACAGGGTCGGTCGACTCAAGAGGATTTGGCGTCCCGCCAGCAAGGTCGGCGACGGAGAACAGCATCCAACGCGGCCCGGCCGCTATCGAACGGTCTTGACCCCCTATCGCCAGGGCCAGTTCATGGGGCTCCCTGGCTACGACGACGGCGGGGTCAGAGGTGTTTCGTGTCGGGAAGCGATCTTCGATCGCACCGATGAGGCGGGCCACGTCGACGCCGACGAGCACGCGATGGATGGCCCGACTCCGAAGTTCGCTCAGCGGGAACAGTGTGGCCAAAACCCACTGGGAGGGTTCATCGTTTCCTTGTCCTCTGCGATGCCCTCTGTGATGTTCAGACGCGGCAGCGGCCCGGTGGTGGCCGTCGATGAGGTAGAGGGGAGCGGTTGACAGCGCCCGTTCCACCCGTATGCGATGTTGGTCGTCCTCGACGGTCCACAACTGCTGACGCAGACCGTCCGACCCGGTGATGTCGAGAAACGGGGTCTGCCCAGCGGTGACCTCCGCCATCACCGCGGCGGCATCGGCCTGTTCTCCCCGGTCGGAGAACGCGATGGCGATTGGAGCCGATTGGACGCCAACCACCTGGAGGTGTTCTGCCAGGTGCCTGGCTCGATCGCGGTGGACTCGCTCATGAACTCTGACCACCCCGTTGTCGTAGTCGTCTACCGATACCCCGGCCACGATCCCGGTCTGACGGTGCCCATTGTGCTCAAGCTGGTACACGCGATACGCCGGTGAGGTCATCGAACCAAAGACGCCATCGGCCAGCAGCCGCTCCAGGGCAGCTCGCCCATCGGCCAGCAATTGGTGCGAGTCGACACCAGGCTCGGCGTCCTCCAAACTCTTTGTCACCGCCAGGAAAGATTGAGGATGTTGATGGACGTGAGCCCGTCGACCCTGCGCATCGAGTGCATCGTGTGGAGGCGACGGAACGTCGGCTGCCCACTTCGGGGATACGAAGCGGAGAGGAAGTGGGGTCAGCCGAGCCATGTCTTCTAGCGGCCGTCGGCCGCGAACCGTTCCATGAAGTCGACGAGCGCTTGGACGCTCTCGGTGGCCAGGCCGTTGTAGATGCTGGCTCTGATACCGCCGACGGACCGGTGTCCCTTGAGATTCAACAGCTGTTCGGACGCCGCGCCGGCCAAGAAGGCGGCTTCGGCCTCCTCTGTCGGGAGCCGAAATACGATATTGGTTGTTGATCTGTCGACCGGTTCCACCGGGCTCCGGTAGTACCCCTGGCTGTCATCGATTACCCGATAGACCATCGAGGAACGCTCGGTCGCCCGCTTTTCCATGCCGTCGACGCCGCCATTGTTACCGACCCAGCGGAGCATCTTTCCCGTGGCCCACACCGCGAACACCGGGGGAGTGTTGGCCACACTGTTCGCCGATGCGTGGGTGTCGTAGCGGAGGTAGGCCGGAATGCCGTCGGGCGTTGCGTCGAGCACTGACTGGCGAACGAAGACCACCGTGAGCCCGGCCGGTCCGAGGCTCTTTTGGGCCCCGCCGTAGACGAGGTCGAACCGATCCCATGGAATGTGTCTTGTCAGGTAGTCCGATGACATATCGGCCACCATGGGGACGCCAGGGTCGAAGAAGTCCGGCAGCCGGATACCGCCGATCGTCTCGTTCGAGGTGACGTGTAGGTAGCGGGTCCCCGGACGGATCTCCACCTCGTCGGCCGTCGGCATCCGAGTGAAACCGTGATCGGCGCCGGTCCAAGCTGAATAGGTGTCACCGATGAGTTTGGCGTCGGCGATGGCTTTGGCGGCCCACGAACCGCTGACGATGTATCCAGCGGTGTCACCTTTTTCGCCGAGGAGGTTCAGCGGAGCCATGGCGAACTGGAGCGAGGCGCCGCCTTGGAGTAGCAACACCGAGAAGTCATTGGGGACCTTCCACAGCGATGTAAGTAGGTCGATGGTCTCGCAGTGAATCTCGTCGTAGACCGGATCGCGGTGACTCATCTCGATCAACGACATTCCCTGGCCGTTGAAGTCTGGTAGTTCCTCGGACAGTTCGGCTAACACCGAAGCCGGTAGGACGCAGGGCCCCGGGGAGAAGTTGTGTGCTCGGGTCACGGGCTGGGTCATTAGGCAGAGCCTCGCTCTCGCTATTGGTGATGTGATGTGAGGGCTGGTTGGGATGAGTAGGTTTCGGTGTCAGACATTGACCGAAGAGACGTTGAGAACCTCGTCGATGGCTCCGACGGCAGCAACGACGCTGGGGGACGGTTCGTCGCTTACATGGATTGTGGCGACGGCCGCTTTGCCTCCGTCGAACACCTGGTTCTGCATTTGCTGCACATTGAGACCGCCCGCTCGCAGCGCAGCGAAAATTTGAGCCAGGACGCCTACTCGGTCGAGGTGTCTGATCATGAGGTAGTTGTTTCCAGACGGTTCCGACCTCAGGTTCACGCAGTTTATTGGTTTGCCATCTATATATGCCTCGATTGTCTTCACCGTTCCGTCGGCCACCGATCGCTGGGCCTGGGAGGTCGACGCCCCGATGTGGTGAGTGCCGACGACTGCCGGGTGGCGAGCGAGTGCCGATTCGAAGGCCCCGGTCGCAGATGATGGCTCATCGGGCCAGACGTCGAGCCCAGCACGGATCGTCCCTGCGTCTAGAGCGGCGAGGAGGGCGGGGCTGTCGACGATGTCCCCTCGGGATGTGTTGATGAGGATCGCCCCGTCCGGCAAGGCCGCCAGGAAGTGGGCGTCGACCATTCCGGTGGTTTCGGCCGTCGCTGGGATGTGGAGGGAGACGACATCGGCGTCGGCCAGAAGGTCATCGGTCGTATCGACCATGCGGATACCGATTCTTCGAATCGAAGCCTTAGCCGAGGCCGATCGCCCGTCGTTGCGAATAGCCGACACCGTCAAACCAAAGGCCTTCGCTCGTTCGGCCACCGCCATACCGATGTCGCCGAGTCCGATGATGGCCATGCGCTTTCCGTACAGCCCGTCGGCCTGGGTGTAGCGTCGCTTGTCCCAGATACCGGCCCGAAGGTCAGCGGTGTTGTCAGGGATCCGACGATCGACGGCAAGAAGAAGCGCCATGGACAGCTCGGCGACAGCGACGGCGTTGCGACCCGGCACATTGCTTACCGAGATCGCCTTTGCCGATGCGGCAACTTTGTCGATGTTGTCGGTACCGGCCCCGGCTCGAACGATGAGGCCGAGACGGTCTGCCGCTTCGATTGTGTCGGTCGTGACGTTGGTGCTTCGGACGACGAGGACATCGACGCCTGAGATGGCAGCCGGAAGATCAGCGGCCGTCAACGAGGGGTCGATTGCTACCTCGTGACCAGCATCGACGAGAGGACCGAGACGAGATTCATCGACCGAGTCGGCATACAGGATCTTCACGAGGTACTCCCGGTTTCGAAGCCCGGCGCCGGTCGCTTGGACGGACGGCAGGGTCGGAATCGTGTGTTGTCGTCAGGTTACCGGCCCGCGGGCTGGCGGCGAATGGAGTGGACGGTCAGGACTTGGACAGAACGAGGCGGACCTCGACCAGCCCCTCGTCTCGGACGGTGACGAACGGGTTCGACGGGTTTTCGATTCCGAAGTCGGAGAAAAGCACGGGAATGGAACCGACGACTTCGATTTGGTCGTCGAGAAGCTGTGCTTGGATGGTTGCCGAGACCGGATTGGTCGTTCCTCGGAGGGTCAACTCGCCGTCGGCACTCGTCTCTACCGGCTGGCCCGAGGTTGGGTCGTCGCCTAGCTCGATGGGACCGGCCAAGGTGAAGGTGGCGGTCGGAAACTCCGACACCGCCATCACGTCGCCGGTGAACGCGTTGTCGCGGCGGTTGTCGTCGCTGGTGATGTCGGCGACGACGACCTCAAAGGACCCGGCGGAGATGACGTTGTCGGCGATATCGATTGATCCGGTCACGCTTTCGGTCCGTCCGACCGCTTCGAAGTCTTGGATGTCGCGGAGGTCCTCGACCACTCGGTATCCGGCCTCGGAGCCGGTTCCTACCGTCCAGGTCCCGTCGAGACCGGTGAGGGCGCCAGCTTCGGCATCACCAGCGTCGTCACCGCCGGTCGATTCACCGCCGGTCGATTCACCGCCAGCGTCGTCACCGTCGGCCGTGTCCTGCTCAACCGTCTCGCCATCCGATGGTTCTGCTGCACCATCATCGGTGTCTTCCTCTAACGGCGTGACCGGTGGATCTTGCTCGCTGGATTCTTCTGCTGCGGTTTCGGTTTGGTCGGTCAACTCGAACGCGGCCGGCGCGTCGTCCCGAATGAAGTTGAACCACACGAATACCGCTGCGACGAGCGCAACGACAAGGCCCGTGCCGCCTAGCAATAGCTTTTTCATCGAATCTCCGTGGATGGTAGATGATCGAGGGCGTTGGAAAGATCACGCCAGAGATCATCGACATGTTCACATCCAACACTGAGTCGGATAAGGGTAGCCGGTACATGATTCTGGCCACGCAAACGTGCCCGTCGTTCCAGGGTACTCTCGACGCCGCCGAGGCTTGTGGCGACCCGTATCAACGACAAGCCGTCGAGCGTCGCATCGACCTGTTGTGGGGTGCCGGTCGTTTCGAACGACAGCACCGCTCCTGGTCCCGACAGGGTGCGCTTGGCGACCGTGTAGCCGGGATCGGTGGCGAGACCGGGAAACCGCACGGTGGTTATCGCTGAGTGTTTTGCCAGCCGGTGGGCGAGGTCGGCCGCCGATGCTTGAGATCGGGCCAGACGGACCGGAAGGGTGCGAAGGCCGCGAAGGGCCAGGAATGCCTCTAACGCGCCGATGGTGGCGC
Organism: uncultured Acidimicrobiales bacterium; assembly: GCA_938021675.1. GTDB lineage: Bacteria > Actinomycetota > Acidimicrobiia > Acidimicrobiales > SZUA-35 > JAHELU01. The sequence goes on along the minus strand of CALIFY010000025.1, from coordinate 36,378 downwards.
CGCCGAGCAGTCGACGCTGTTCAAGCGAGCGGCGCCGGTCGGGGTCGGCCGTTACCACAAGTCCGCCGAGGAGGTCCGAGTGGCCTCCTATGAATTTGGTTGCGCTATGTATCGAGTAGGTGGCGCCATGGTCCAGGGGTCGTTGCAGGAGCGGGGTGGCAAACGTGTTGTCGACTGCGCAGGTGACGCCGGCCGCGGCGGCAGCGCTGCAGATTCCGGGAACATCGGCCACCTCGAGCATCGGATTCGACGGGGATTCCAGCCATACCAGATCGGGGCCGATATCGATGAGCGAGAGCCAGCGGTCGGTGTCGGCGCTCGCCACTCGCTTGACCTCCCAACCTTGTCGTTCCGCCCCCTCGTCGACGAGTGCCGCCACGCCTTGGTAGCAACCCTCGGCGACGACCACGATGGCTCCTCGTGGAAGTTGGTCGAACACCGCAGACGCGGCCGCCATCCCCGAGGCGAATGCCAGAGCCCAGCCGCCTTCCAACGCACCTATCGCCGCCTCAAAGGCGTCGATGGTCGGTGTCCCGTCCCCTCGGCTGTATTCGCGCTCGCCGCCCTGAAGGTAGTTGGAGGTCGGGTGAATGGCCACGTTGAGCGGCTCTCCCGGTTGGTCGGGCCGTCCGGCCGTCACCGCCACCGTCTCCGCCTGAAGATTGTCCGCTGCCATGGAAAGGGCATCGTAGCGACAGTGACCGGTGTCGCCGAATCTTTGTTGCCGACGGCCGCAGTATTCAAAGGGGCCGCGGTCTTCAGACAGGCCACGGTGTGGAGCGAGGCGGCAGTATTCGCAGAGGCAGCTGGCACACTAGGCGACAATGGTCAATCATGCCGAAATGCAACAGAGGGCAAAGATTGTCACCGCGTCCGACGGAGTCGTAGCGGGGACTCGCGAAGACCGCTCCGGTCGGGCGTTGGTCGATCGATTGACGAGCGCGGGCTGGGAGGTTGTCGATCATCGACACATCGCCGACGGAGTGGAGACGGTGCGCGACACGCTGATCGAACTCGCCGAAGGATTCTCGGGGGTAATCGTGACGACCGGAGGAACCGGGTTCGGGCCGCGAGACCTCACCCCCGAAGGAACGAGAGCGGCCATCGAACGGGAGGCCCCCGGTCTGGCCGAGGCGATGCGATTGTGTAACCCGGACGGTCTTGGTCGTCTGAGTAGAGCCATTGCCGGGACCCGGGGCGAGGCGTTGATCCTAAATACACCAGGATCGACGACGGGAGCGGTGGAGACGCTGGACGCGGTTATCGATGTGTTGGGCCATGCGGTAGATCTGTTGGCCGGCGGCCGGCCCCATTGAGGCATTGGTGGAGTATCCGTCGCCTCGAGCGATGACACCGGACGTCTCGGCAGACGAGCAGTTGATGGCCCGGGCTGTTGGTCGAGGCGATCACAGCCGGTTGTTGGCCCCGCCGAACCCCTGGGTCGGCGCGGTGGTCGTCGCCGTCGATGGGACCAGTTTCGAAGGATCGACCAGGCGACCCGGCGGCGATCACGCCGAACGTGTGGCACTTGCCCGGGCCGGGGGGCGGGCCGAGGGTGCCACGATGTACGTCACCTTGGAGCCTTGCGCCCACCAGGGGAGAACCCCACCCTGCGTCGATGCCATTATCGCCGCCGGCCTCGCTCGGGTTGTCGTCGGCCTTGCCGACCCGGATCCGAAGGTGGCCGGGGCCGGCATCGACGCGTTACAGAAGGCGGGAATCGAGGTGCTGGTTGGCGTCGGAGCTGGGATGGTCGAGCGGCAGCTGGCCCCGTACCTGCATCAACGGCGGACCGGAAGACCGTATGTGGTACTCAAAGTGGCGGCGACGATGGACGGACGGACCGCGGCGGCCGACGGCTCAAGCCAATGGATAACCGGTGCCGACGCCAGGGCCGATACTCACCGGCTCCGGGCCGAGTCCGACGCCATCCTCGTCGGTGCGGGGACCGTTCGGGCCGACAATCCACGACTCACCGTGCGGGGGGTGGAGGCTCCAGATGGTCAGGTGGTTCGGGAACCGTTACGGGTGGTGCTGGGCTCGGCATCTCCCGAGGCCGCTATTCATCCGTGCCTTGAGATGTCTGGTCCGCTCGATGGTGTACTCGATGAACTTGGCCGTCGAGAGGTCCTTCAGCTGATGGTCGAGGGCGGCTCTTCGGTTGCCGGACAGTTCCTTCGTCAGGGATTGGTCAATCGATATGTGTTGTACCTTGCGCCGGCGTTGATGGGGGGCAGCGATGGGCGAGGGATGTTCGACGGGCCGGGGGCGAACTCCATCGGTGATCTCAACCGGGGTCAGATCACGTCGATCAGTCAAGTCGGAGACGATCTCCGAATCGACCTAGAATTGACTTAAACATATGTTTAAGTCTTAGCATCACCAATCGGTGCCTCACGTGGGGTCCGAAGAGTAGAGGTAGGTGTAGGTGTTCACCGGAATCGTGGAAGAACTCGGTCAGATCGAGCAACGCGACGATGGGCGGCTGGTCGTCCGCTGTCGAGACGTCCTCGGCGATGCCAAACTTGGCGCATCGATCGCCGTTAACGGTTGCTGCCTGACCGTCGTTGACTGGGACGCCGATGACGGCTGGTTTTCTGCCGACGTGACCACCGAAACCTTCGCCAGAACCCAGCTCGGTGACCTCCAACCCGGTGATCGAGTCAACCTAGAGCGTCCGGTTCGCCTCGCAGATCGACTCGGTGGCCATCTCGTCCAAGGCCACGTCGACGCCGTTGGCACGATCGTCGATCCGGTACCTGACCTCAAGGTAAAGATCCCGGGCGAGCTGTCTCGTTACGTGGTCGAAAAAGGGTCCATCACGGTCGATGGTGTCAGTTTGACCGTGGTCGACCCGTCCGACGACGGCTTCACCGTGGCCGTCATCCCCCACACCGCGAAGGTCACATCGCTTGGCCACAAAGGCGTTGGTGATCGGGTCAACATAGAGGTCGACGTGATGGCGAAATATGCTGAACGGCTACTCGTCGGACATACCGATCAGTCATGACGACATCATCACAACCGAACGGTCAGAACCCCCAGTCGCCATTCGCGGCCATCGAGGATGCTGTGGCCGCCATAGGCCGGGGCGAGATGGTGGTCGTCGTCGACGACGAAGATCGCGAGAACGAGGGCGACCTCATCATGGCGGCGGAATTCGCCACCGAGGAACACATCGCCTTTATCGTCAACCACTCTTCTGGCGTTATCTGCGCCCCAATTCTCGACGAGCGGGCGGACGAACTCGACCTGCCGCTGATGGTGGCGCAGAACACCGAAGCGATGCGAACCGCCTTTACCGTAACCGTCGACTACCGGCACGGAACATCGACCGGCATCTCGGCCGCAGATCGCGCCGTGACCATTCGGTCGTTGACCGAGTCGTCAACCACCGCCGCCGACTTAGCTCGACCCGGCCACATCTTTCCTCTTCGGGCCCGTCCCGGCGGGGTATTGAAACGTGCCGGTCATACCGAGGCCGCCATCGATCTCGCCGTCCTGGCCGGATTGAAACCAGCCGGTGTGCTCTGCGAAATCGTGCGGCCTGATGGCTCGATGGCTCGGGTCCCTGATTTGATTGAATTCGCAGACGAGCACGGGCTGGTCTTTGTCTCGATCGCCGATTTGGTGAGGTATCGGCGCCAGAAAGAAAAGTTGGTGACTCGCGTCGGCGAAGCCACCATCCCAACTCGACACGGCGATTTCCGGGCCGTCGTCTACGAATCGGTCCTCGACGGTGAGCAACACGTGGCCTTCGTCACCGGCGAGCCCTCGGGGAAACAGAATGTGTTGGTTCGGGTTCACTCCGAGTGTCTGACCGGTGACATCTTCGGTTCACTCCGATGCGATTGTGGCCCACAACTCGACCAGGCATTGGGAAAGATCGCCGCCGATGGCGAGGGCGTCGTCGTGTATCTACGAGGACACGAGGGTCGGGGCATCGGTCTCGGCCACAAAATCCGAGCCTATGGTTTGCAGGAGAACGGGTTCGACACCGTCGACGCCAACCTCGAGTTGGGATTGCCAGCGGACAGCCGGGAGTATGGAATCGGGGCCCAGATGCTGGTCGATCTCGGAATCTCGACCATTCGCCTGATGACCAACAACCCGGCAAAGTATGGCGGCTTGGACGGCTACGGGCTTGAAATTACCGCACGGGTTCCCTTGCGAACCGAGCCGACCGAACACAACATCGCGTACCTGCGGACCAAGCAAGAGCGGATGGGACACATTCTGGGCCTCGACCCCGACCTCGACCCCGATCTTGACGATGCCGTCGGCGAGGATTGATGACCTGAGAGTGCTCGATCACGACCGTCGACTCCGTCGGGCTCGTCCCGGTCGGTCAGCTCGCAACATCGAAGCTGGCGGCGGTAAACGGCCCCCAGAATCCAGCCTCGTTTCGTGCTCGCACGTAGACGGTGTGAGATCCAACGGCGAGGTCTTGGGTCGCCACGCTTGCGCTGACCTGCTCGGTCGGAGCGTCGAGTGCTCCGTCGGACGGGGCCATCGGCACCGGCTGACCACCGTCGTCTGGTAGCTGGTCGAGGTAGTACTCGACGTCGACGATCTCGGTTGCCTGTGGCCGCTCAATCCCGTCGGTGGCCAACGCGTCATCATCGGCGACCGCGGTGATCGGGGCCGCGCTCCCGGGAGCCGCTGGATTCTGAGCTTGGACGTCGGTCACCGTTGGGCCGCGGGACGTCAGGTAGGGAGATCCGGCCGCTTTGATGGCGTACAACAATGCATCGCGGTTCTCGGGCCACAACTCGTTGTCGATACATTCGTAGATGGGGAAAAATCCGCCACAGGGTGCTGATTCGTCCGCCGAGCCCACCTCATAGGTGTAGCTGGCGACACCGAGATCCTCGTAGACGAAATCATCGGTGGCTCCCGGCGCTTGGTAGAGAATCTCCGGTGCAGTACCGACCTGGTAGCCGTTGAAATGGCCCATTCGAAATCCCATCGATCGAAGTCCAGCATCGTTCGCTGTCTTCCCCGCCGTCCCTCCTGGTGGGAACAGTACGAAGTCCGAAAAGCTGTGCAAGGAGATGAACACACCAGCGGTGTCTGCCGGGGCACCGGCGCCCGGCGTATCGGCCCGGCCATCGGGCCAAAGCGAGCGGAACAGGCTCTCGAGTGCCTGTTCTTCTGGTTCCGAGGCTGGGCTTGGCCCCGCGAATACAGAACTGCACGGCTGATCGGAAACGACCCTGCCGTTGTCCTGGCGCCCCCAATCGGAGGTGGAGGCGTTTCGATTCAGGTCTACCCCGATCTGGTTGAACGGCGCACCGCTCCTGCAGCCGTCGGGGGTGTCCGAGTCGTTCGCATTCTTCCGTTGCCATTCTCGTCCGCCGCCGAGTTCTACGATGTCGCGTCCATCGGGGTTGGCGAGCGGGATGATCCATACCTCGGTGGTGTCGAGCATCATGGTGATTTCCGGGTCTGACCGGTAGCCCTCGACGAGATCGTCGACGAGGCGCCAGTTGATTTCGGCTGTCGCCAGCTCACGAGGGTGGATGGCCGACATCATCACGACCCGAGGTTTGTCGCTGTCTGGAAGAAGTTCACAGTCACCGGCCTGTTGGTTCGTGATGCATACCGCCAAAAGATCACGTCCGCCGCGGCCCTGGGTTTTTAGCCACGAGTCGCCGTAGTCGACCAGCCGGGCTAGGTCGGGATGTTGCGAAACGACCGCTGTCAGATGCTCCTCGTGTTCGTCCACGGTTCGGTATCCGCCGCGAAACGAGAGGGGTTGGGCGTCTCGTTCGACCGCCTGCCGATCCGGGCCGGGCGAGGCGCTGGTTCCGAGTCTTGGTATGACCCGGTAGCCCTGGTCGCGCAGCTCGTCAGCGGTCTCGTCCGTTCCTATGACGAGGAGGTAGTCGTCACCTCGACCCTCCACCAGGTCGTACCCGCCTTCCAGTAGGGGTTGTTCGTCGGCCTCGTCTTCGACGTATACCTCGAGAAGTGTGACATGGCGTTCGAGGCGACTGGCTGATTCGGCTGCCGCGGTCCCCGCCGTCAGCGTCGATGCCAGTATTCCCACCAATGCCAGCGTCGTCACGACGCATATGGTCGGTCCACCCACTCGTCGTAGGTGACCGTTGCTGTTCGCTTTCAAGACCCCGCCTCCTGAAGAACTAGGTACCTGATGCCCCCGTTGCCCACCGTGATAGCCCAGACGGCTGGCAATGTCCGGTCGGCATCGCATCGGCCGATGATCTGCCTCGACCGCTGTCAAGTGACGTCCGCCATGCCGGCAGACGTCCAAAATTCGGGTTGCCGAAGAAGCGGTGAGGAATTTTGGGCAGCGCCAGCCCGATCCGGTACTAGCGTTGAACCCATGTTGAAACTGGTTCTTCCGAAGGGGTCACTTGAGCGGGCCACCCTTGAGCTTTTCGAGGCAGCCGATCTCCCGGTTAAGCGAAGCTCCTCGGTCGAATATTCGGCCGCCATCGCCGACCCTCGAGTATCGGAGGTCCGAATCTTGAGGCCTCAAGAGATCCCTCGCTATGTCGCTGATGGATTGTTCGACTTGGGAATCACCGGTCGAGATTGGGTCGAGGAGACATCGAGCGAGATCGTGTCGATGGGGGAGCTTCGATACTCGAAGGCCACCTCGAACCCGGTCCGGCTGGTGGTTGCCGTGCCGGAAGACTCGCCGATCGAGTCGGTCACCGACCTGGCGAGCGGGGTCAAAGTATCGACCGAATACCCGCATCTCACCGAGCGCTTCTTTGCTGAAAAGGGCATCGACGCCGATATCCAGTTGTCGTATGGTGCGACCGAGGCCAAAGTTCCCGACATCGTCGACGTTGCCGTCGATCTAACCGAGACCGGCCGGGCGCTGCGGGCCGCTGGCCTCAAGATCATCGACACCATCATCTCGAGCTACACCGAAGTCGTTGCCAATCCGGCGGCATACGCCGACCCGAAAAAGCGTCACGCCATGGAACAGCTGATGACCTTGCTCCGCGGCGCGCTCGACGCCCGGGCCAACGTGTTGGTCAAGCTCAACGTCAGCGATTCGACTTCACTCGACAAGGTGGTCGGGCTGCTCCCATCGTTGAAGGCTCCGACCGTCAACGAACTCCATGGCGGCGCGGGGTTCGCCATCGAAACAGTGGTACCAAAGGCCGATATCAACATCTTGATTCCCGACCTCAAGGACGCTGGCGCCTCCGACATCATCGAGTTGCCATTGGCCAAGATCGTCCCCTGATGGCTCGTATGGCGGCCGGGATCGTCGAGCGGTTCGACGTCGAGGTCGGTTTGGGCACCATCACCGCTGAAACTGGTGACGCCTGGGACTTCCACTGCACCACGATCGCCGATGGCACCCGGACGATCCAGGTAGGCGCTCGGGTGTCTTTCCTGATTTCTGCTGGCGGCCCCGGTCGATGGGAGGCGTTCGCGGTGACGGCTCGCTTCCCCGATCCGAACGCCGTCGGACAGGACGTCGGCGGCTAAAGCTTTCCGGAACACGATGTGGGTGAAACATCCCGATTCGGTCAGTAGGTGGTCAGGGCGTCCGACGGGAGTGTCTATGGGCACCGATCACCAAAACGACGATGCCGGTCGTGCTGATTCGAAAGGTCCGACGCTGGTCGTCGGCGCCATGCTGGCCCGCGCTTCGTGGTTGCCTGTTCTCCTTATCGTCGCCCTGTTGGCTCTATTCGTTTGGCGCACGCTGCGGACACTTGAACAGGCGACCGGAAGCGGTCATGCCGGGTCGTGGGTCGCCTTGGCAGCCGGGGTGCTCCTGGCGGGGTCGAGCTGGCTGCTTACCCATCTCGCTCGCAACAACATGAAGACTCGACGCCGGCTGGATCGCTCCGAGCGCGATGCCTTGGTCGACGAATTGACCGGGTTACTCAATCGCAAGGGGATCGCCGCCGACATCGAACAGCGTCTCGTCGACCGGTCGCCGAGTGAGCTGGTCGGCGTGCTGTTTTGTGATCTCGATCGCCTGAAGGTGGTAAACGACTCGCTCGGGCATTCCGCCGGCGACCAGGTGTTGCAAGTCGCTGCGGCCCGTCTGGCCCGCTTGGTCCGTGGGGTCGACACGATCGGACGGTTCGGTGGGGACGAGTTCGTGATCGTGTCGTCTGGTTTGCCTACGGTTCGCGACTTGGAGATCCTGGCCGAACGGCTGACTGAGGCCCTCCAAGAGCCGACTGTTCTGGCCGACGGATCGGCTCAGGTCGTGTCGGGCAGTATTGGGATTGCCTGGGTGGCCGGTCCCGATAGTGCCGAGGCTGGAGACCTGCTGCGCGACGCAGACGTTGCCATGTACCAGGCCAAACAGGCTGGTGGGGGGCGGTTCGCCTTCTTCGACAGTTCGCTTCGGGCCCAGGCTGTGGCCCGACTTGAGTTGGAGCAGGAGCTGCGCCAGGGGATCGGGCGAGGAGAGGTCGCGGTTCACTATCAGCCGATCGTCGATCAGCGGAATGGGCGCGTCGAACGATTCGAGGCGTTGGTTCGCTGGGAACATCCGACCCGCGGCGTCGTGCATCCCGCCGACTTCCTGCCGGTGGCTTCCGAGTCGCTACTGATCGTTGAACTGGGCCAGATCGTGCTTCATGATGCCTGCCGCCAGGCCGTTGCCTGGAGCACCGCGGCGGGGAGACCGATCGCGGTGTCCGTCAACGTTGCCGAGCGGCAGCTGCTCGACCTCAGCCTCGTCGGTACGGTATCCAAAGCGCTGGCCGAGACCGGTCTGCCCCCGGGGCAGCTTGAATTGGAGTTGAGCGAAGAGCTGATCATGACTCGCATCGACCACTCATTCGTCGTGCTCCGGCAACTCGACCTTCTGGGAGTCCGGTTGGCCATCGATGATTTCGGTACGAGTCAGGCCTCGCTGAGTCAGTTGAAGAACCTGGCTATGGTGTCGACACTCAAGATCGATCGGGCCTTCATCGAGGCCATCGCCACCGACGAGGTCGATCGAAAAATCGTGAGCGCTATTGTTGCGCTTGCGTCGAGTATCGGGATGACGGTGGTGGCCGAAGGGGTCGAGTCAGAGCAGCAGGCCAGGATTCTTGGTCGGCTCGGTGTCGACCGGCTCCAAGGCTTTCTGTTCCGTCGGCCGGGCGCGGCCGAGGAAATGAACGAGCTGCTCGACGCCGAACACACCACCCATTGGGCGTATAGCTCGGTGGTCTAACGCCCCCGTGGTGGGGCGACGCTTACCCCTCGGTGTTTGTGGTCGACTCGTTGCTTTGCGAGGCGCGTTGTACGTAGGCCATGCGGGCCTGGTGGAGCGCTTCGGTCATCGTCGATTCGTGCTCGCCCAGTCGGCCGGACAGCCCTTCTACCAGGGCCGACAAGGCATCGATTGCCAGCTGTGCTTCGTCCAGTTTTGGTTCGTCGGCGGTCAGGTGGATAGCGGCGAGCTCATAGATGCCAAAGGCGTGGTTCGCGAGAACCATCGACGCCTCGGTCTCGAGTAGGCGAGCGCGGGCTTCGGCCAGTTCGTGGGCCATGGCCCGGGCCTGCTCTTCTTGCTCGGGAGTGAGTTCAGGTTGCGGTTCGGTGGCGGGCGGCTGTGCATCCGGGGCGTTCGATACTTGACGCTCGCCGTCGGGAGTCCAAAGAGTCATGGATGTCACGTTATCGTTGCTGTTGGAGCGCTCCTGGCCCGAATGCAGGAGTTTGCTCGTCGCGCTGTTACCCTAGGTAGGCGTCAAGAAGAGGGCGTTGCCCCACCCGGCCACCAGTGGTGAGTCCGGGTCCATGGAACCACTCGACCCAAGGGTCGTTTGGCGTTCCACGGTAGCGAAGTCTTCTTGGCATCATCTAAAGGAAGCCAAGAAGGAGAGAGCTATCGGCATGAGGGGTGATCGGCAATAGCAGCGTCGCCTGAGCCGCGGATCAACGAGAAGATCCGCGCTCGAGAAGTACGCGTCATCGGTCCGAATGGAGATCAGCTTGGAATTAAGCCGATCCCTGAGGCGCTTTCCCTTGCGCGAGAACTAGAACTGGATCTGGTCGAGGTCGCGGACAAAGCAAGTCCGCCCGTCTGCCGGATCATGGACTACGGCAAGTGGAAGTACGAAGAGGCGCAGCGAGCCAAAGAGTCACGCAAAAAGGCCAGCAACGTCGTGGTGAAGGAGATGAAGTACCGGCCCAAGATTGGGCAGGGCGACTTCGACACCAAGACTCGCAAAGTGGAGAGGTTTCTCCAAGAAGGGCATAAGGTCAAGATCACGATCATGTTCCGCGGGCGGGAGGTATCCCATCCGCAGCTTGGTCGACGAATCCTCGACGACATTGCAGAACGAGTCGAGGAGTTCGCAAAGGTTGAGGTCTACCCTCGGCTCGACGGTCGAAACATGACGATGGTCCTTGGCCCTGAAGGTAAGAAGGGTAAGAAGAAACGAAAGCCACAGGACGACGTTCCTGCTGGCAATGGCGGAACTGGTAAAGTCGCCGGTTCGGCCGGTGGCGATGCGGCCCTGGCGGTCGCCGACGCTGCAAAACCTAAGCCGGTCTAGGGGCCACGGTTCGCCCCCAAGTCTGTACCAGGAGATACCTATGTCCAAGATGAAGACTCACAAGGGCGCCAAGAAGCGTTTCAAGGTCACCGGTTCGGGTAAAGTCACGCGTCGGAGTAAGAACTTGAATCACTTCTTGGAAAAGAAGTCGAGCCGTCGGAAGCGGCGCTTGAGCGGCCCGAGCGAGGTCTCGGCGGCCGATGCCCCCCGCATCAAGAAGCTGCTCTCAAGCTAATCCCGCCCGTTCATCGACGAGGCCAATATCAAGTGCAAGAGCTGGCACGACAAGAGTTCGTGCCCCGCAACAAAGAATGTAAGGAGCAGGCCACATGGCACGAGCACCGCGCGCAGTTCACTCCAAGAAGCGCCGCCGTACCACCCTGAAGAAAGCAAAGGGCTACTACGGCAACAAGAGCCGGAGCCTTCGGGCTGCCAACGAGCAGGTCATGCACTCCGGAAACTATGCGTTTCGGGATCGCCGAGCCCGCAAAGGTGAGTTCCGTCGCCTGTGGATCCAGCGGATCAATGCGGCCTGCCGGCAGAACGGCACCACCTACAGTCGGTTCATCAACGGCCTGAAGGAAGCTGGAATCGAGGTCGACAGGAAGATGTTGGCTGAGATGGCAGTGTCCGACCCGGCGGCTTTTTCTGCCCTGGTTGGCCGGGCCGAGAGTTCCGTAGACGCCGCCTGAGATCCGCCGGTCGCCATGGGTTGTACCGGCGACCAGGATCGGCGTACATGTCCGCCGTTGCGGCGATGATCATCGGAGCGCAGAATTCCCGACTGAAGCGCCTGCGGCGATTGTCGTCTCGCGCTCGAATCAGAAGACAGGACCGGGCGTTCGTCATCGAAGGTCCGGTCCTCGTCGCCGACGCGTTGCGGACTGATTTGCACATCGAAGAGATCTTCGTCGGCACCGGCGTGGATCTTCTCGATCGACGGTTGGTCCCCGCTGAGACACCGATTCTTGAGGTCGACCCCGATGTGTTGTCGGCGGCCCTCGATGCGGTCAATCCGCGCCCCGTGGCCGCCGTAGTGTCGGCGCCTCAATGGTCGCTGGACCAGTTGCGTCCACACCGGATCCTCCCCGTGGCGGTCGAGCTCCGCGACCCAGGCAACCTTGGAAGCCTCATCCGGTCCATCGAGGGTTCCGGCGCGGCAGGGCTGGTAGTCGCTGGAGAAACCGTCGATTACCTCAGTCCAAAGGTGGTCCGATCATCGGCTGGCTCAGTGCTCCGAGTCCCCATCGTCCAATTCGACGACCTCGAGGTTGCCGTCGATGCGATTCGGTCCGCGGGCTGGACGCCGCTCACAACGGTTGTCGATCCCCAAGCGCCGCCTCACGACTCTTTTGATCTGGAGACGGCCGCGGTCTTGCTAGGGAACGAACCGCACGGACTCGGGGAGTCCGCCAGTACCCTCGGAGACGCCCGCTGCACTATCCCGCTTGCACCGGCGGTCGAGTCACTTAACGTGGCGGCAGCCGGCGCGGTGCTGTGCTTCGAAGCCGCCCGGCAGCGGCGCGAGAGGAAATTCGGTGGACGACCGACCCCCAACCAACCAGGTTTGTAGCTGATGATCGATGAGCTGAACACTATTGAAACCTCGGCTGTTGCAGCCATCGAAGGTGCAACGTCTCTCGCCGCTTTGGCCGAGGTCAAGACCGAAGTGTTTGGTAAGTCGGCGCCGTTGGCCAAAGCCCAACGGTCGCTCGGCACCCTCCCACCCGAGGATCGCAAAAGCGCCGGTCGAGCGGTCAACGAATCCCGAGGACGAATCGAACGGGCACTGGATGCCCACCGCAGTTCGCTGGCTGAGGCCGAACGGGCCACCCAGCTGGTCGCGGAACGTCTCGACCTAACCGAGGTGCCAGAAGGAGCGACGGTAGGTCACGCCCACATCGTCACCCAGGCTTGGCAAGCCTTGGAAGACGTGTTCGTCGGCATGGGCTTTCGGGTAGCCGAGGGGCCCGAGGTCGAGACGGACTGGCATAACTTCGATGCCTTGAATATCCCGCCCGGTCACCCGGCTCGCGACGGATTCGACACCATCTATGTCGATCACGGCCGGCCGGGGACGACGCTACTGCGCACCCACACCTCCCCGGTCCAAATCAGGACGATGCTCGACCAGGAACCACCGATCTACATCGTGGCTCCGGGTCGAGTTTTTCGCCGAGATACCGCAGACGCCACCCACATGCCGGTGTTTCACCAGTTGGAAGGCCTTGTCGTCGATCGCGACATTTCTCTAGCCGATCTCGCCGGCACGATCGAAGCATTCACCGAGGCCTACTTTGGTCCCGGATTCACCTCCCGGCTCCGGCCAAACTATTTCCCGTTCACCGAGCCGTCGGCCGAGTTCGACATCCAACGGCCCGACGGCTCATGGCTCGAACTCGGAGGCTGCGGCATGGTGCATCCCAACGTCCTCAACGCTGGCGGCATCGACCCTGAACGGTGGACGGGGTTTGCCTTCGGATTCGGTATCGATCGCCTCGCCGCCATGAAGTATGGCGTCGATGATCTTCGTGAGTTGTTTACTGGCGACGTGCGGTTTCTCAACCAGTTCTGACCCTGCTCATCGAAGCTGGTCAGCCGGCCGACGTGCGCCCGAGCTGCTCGGCAGTCCCATCACCCCGGAAAATGAGAGTTGTAGATGAAAGTCCTGCTGTCGTGGATGAGAGAGTTCGCCCCGGTCGACGGTGATCCGTCGGCGTTGGCCGACACGATGACCGACCTCGGTATGGTCGTCGAGCGAGTGGAGACGATCGGTGCCAACTGGGACGGAATCGTCGTCGGTCGAGTTGTCGACCTTCGGCCCCACCCCAAAGCCGACCGCATCCAGCTTGTAGACGTAGACCGTGGTGACGGGGAACCGCTCCAGGTCTGCTGCGGCGCGTTCAATATGACGGTTGGGGATCTCGTGCCGCTGGCCACCATCGGCACAACGATGCCGGGAGGTCTTGAGATTGCGCGCCGCAAGCTGCGCGGCGAGTGGTCGAACGGCATGATCTGCTCGGCCTCCGAGCTTGAACTGGGAGAGGACGCCGATGGGATCATGGTCCTCGCCCCGGACCTCGACGTCGGGAGTTCGCTGGCCGACGCCCTCGGTGCGGAACAAGACACATTGTTCGACCTCGATATCGAAGGCAATCGACCCGACGCCCTCTCTGTCGCAGGTGTCACCAGAGACCTTTCGGCTCGCCTGGGGGTTCCGTTCGAGTTGCCGTCGCCGTCGCTGTCGGAGTTGGATCCTGCGGCGTCGACCGGGGCGTCGGTAACTATCGCTGCCCCCGACCTCTGTTCGCGCTTCGGGATACGCGTGCTCCACAATGTGTCGGTCGGCCAATCTCCGGCTTGGATGGCGAACCGACTGACCGCCGCCGGTATGCGGCCGATCAACTCGATCGTCGACATCTCGAACTACGTGATGCTCGAACTGGGCCAACCGAACCATACCTATGATTTGGCCACTGTTTCCAACGGTCATCTGGGTGTCAGAATGGCCCGAGCTGGCGAAACGTTGGTCACACTCGACGATGTCCACCGCACGCTTACCGCCGACGATGGCGTGATCGTCGATGCCGGCGACACCCCCATCGGCCTGGCCGGGGTCATGGGTGGGGCATCGACCGAGATCGGCGAAGGTACGACCAGTGTGTTGCTCGAAGCAGCGGTCTGGGATCGGATGACGATCGCCAAGACGTCACGGCGCCTCGGCTTGCGGTCGGAAGCGTCGACCCGTTTCGAGCGTGGCGTCGACCCGATGGGAATCGAACGTGCCCTCGACCGGTTCGCCGAGCTTGCGGTCGAGATCTGCGGGGCGAAAGTTGCCACCGGCTCGGTCATCGAGCACGGCAACCTCGCTCCACCGGTCACCGTGCTGGTCCGAACCGATCGGGTCAACCGGTTGTTGAATACCGGGTTGACCACGGACGAGGTTGCGGCCCTGCTCGATCCGATCGGCTTTGAGGCCTCGCCAACCGATGGCGGGCTTATGGTCACCGTTCCGACGTGGCGTCCGGATTCCTCGATCGAGGAAGATGTGATCGAAGAGGTCGGACGGCATCACGGGTACGAGAAATCCGGAAAACGGGTCCCGACGCCCGAGCAGTTCGGCCGGTTGACACCCCATCAACTCGGTCGTCGGCGCATCCGCCAGGCCCTGTTGGCCGACGGATTTTCCGAGGCCATGCCCATGCCGTTCTTGGCTCCGGGAGATCTCGCCATGGCCGGACTGGAAACGTCCGCTATCACGTTGAGTAATCCGCTGGTAGCTGAGGAGTCTGTTCTGCGAACCTCTTTGCTCCCGGGCTTGTTGAAGGCCATCGGCCGGAATCAGGCACATCGCATCGACGGAGTACGGCTCTACGAACTCGGACGGGTGTACCTTCCATCTGCCGACGAGCTTCCGGACGAGCACGAGTATCTCGCAGCCGTCGCGTCTGGATTCGGGACGGGGACCGATGAGGAAAGCGAGGCTGCCGCCCACGCCGCGGTTCGATCGCTCCATCGGATGACCGCTGATCTTGGACTGTCGGGGGTCACGATCGCCAATGCCGAGGTTCCTGGATTGCATCCGACTCGGGCCGGCGAAGTCCGCTTTCGTGGTCGATCGATCGGGTCGGTTGGCGAGGTCGACCCCGGTGTGCTTGAGCGCTACCAGCTGTCCGGTCGGGTGGCCTGGCTTCAACTCGAGGTGCTGCCGCTCGTCGACGCGTTGGCCTCGGTTCCGAAGTATCGGCCTATCTCGCTGTATCCGTCGAGCGATATCGATCTGGCCTTCGCTACGGCTGACGACGTGGCGGCAACCGATGTTGCCAGCACTATTCGTAAAGCCGGTGACGGCGTCATCAGGACCGTGCAGCTCTTCGACGTGTTCCGGGGTGAACAGGTAGGGGAGGGTCGACGGTCATTGGCCTATCAGATCCGACTTCAGGCCAGCGACCGTACGCTGACCGACGAAGAGGTAGCGGAGGTTCGCCAACGGTGCATCGACGAGGTCGAACGGCGCCACGGAGCAGAGCTCCGGTGAGCACGGCTCGCCGTCTACCGGAGATCGTACCGAGAAGCGATGACGGCTGCCTGCGTACGGTCTTTGATGCCGAGCTGGCGAAGAATGGCCGAGACGTGGTTCTTGGCGGTGCCTTTGCTGATGTGGAGCTGCCGGCCGATCTCGGGGTTGGTGGCGCCGGTTGCAAGTAGGCGAAGCACCTCCCGCTCGCGGGGAGTGAGGTGCGAGATCGTCTCGGCCTCGTCGTCGAGCTCGCGGCGCTGGGCTGACGGCTTCGGAAAGACGCGAGCGGCGACCCCTGGGGTTAGTTGGACTATCCCTTTCGCTGCGGTTGCGATTGCGTCGGCAAGGTCTTCGGCTGCGATGTCCTTTGTCAGGTAGCCGACCGCTCCAGCGGCGAAGGCGTCGTGGATGAGATCGTCTTCCTCGAAGGTTGTCAACACAAGCACGGCGATGGTTGGATGCGATTCCTTGATTCTTCTCGTGGCTTCTATGCCGTTGAGCTTCGGCATCTTGATATCCATCAGGACTACGTCGGGTTGATGTCGGGAGGCGAGTGCGATCGCTTCGGTTCCGTCGGCGCCGGTCGCCACGACGTCAATGTTGTCGGCGATCTGAGCCAGCGCGGCCAGGCCGTCTCGAATCATCCACTGGTCTTCGATGATCATCAGGCGGATTGGAGTCATGTCGGCAGTGTGGCCAATACCGATGTGCGGCCGGGGGTCGACGTGACGGTGAACGACCCGTCGAGGTCCTCGATGCGTCGCTTCATGTTTTCCAGGCCTCCACCTTCACGGTTTGTCGCAAGTTCGAATCCGGAACCGTTGTCGATGACTTCGAGCCGTACACCCTTGGCGCAGGTCTTGGTGGCAATCTGCGCCGAAGTGGCGGTTGCGTGACGGACGATGTTGCTGAGCGCCTCTTGGGCAACGCGATACAGGGCGATCTGGACAAGGGGGTCGAGACGGTGGTGATCGCCTGTCATGTCGAGGGTGAAGTTGGTGGAGGCCGGTACGACACGGCGCGCCAAACGCTGGATGGCCGATTGTAGTTCGAACGCTCGTTCATGTCGGCCGGCATCGACGATGAAGCGGGTCTCGGAGATTGCTTCGGCGACCGCCTGTGCGGCGAAGTCGACGGCTTTGAACGATTCGGTGACGTCGCGCTCACGGACCGCTCTCGCCTTCTGCAACTGCACCGACGAGGCGAGAAGATGGTGCCCGACGCTGTCATGCAGGTCGGCGGTCAAGCGGTTGCGTTCGTTGAGCTGAGCCAGCTCTACTTCGTTCTCCAGGCCCCGGTCAAGTTGTCGAAGTGCGTCACCGAACATCACGATGATGAAGAATGCTATGGCGAGACCAAACATCGCCTCAACCTCGGCGACAACCCGTGGCGTGTCCTCGGTCACCAGCAGCCACGCCGCCAGGCCGATCACCAGAAAGGTCCAGAGGCTCCTGAAAGGTTCGTCGTCACGCCGTCGGATCTCGATGAGTGGCACGGCGAGCAGCAGGGAGCTGTAGGTCGGATCGGCCAGAACAGAGGCCAGAATACCGGCCATGAGCGTCAACGCTCGCAACGCCTGTCGTAGGCGGCTCGTCGTCGTTTCGAGCATGGCCGTCGCCAGAGCTGCCGCGGCTACACACGAACCGGTGAAGACCATGAAACGGACGTCGGGAGCGGTCGTGACCAGCCCCCGTGGTGGTTCGCCTTGGCGGAAGTCATAGGCACCGGCTGCAGCGACGCCGCTGGCGACGACCCAGGCGACCAGGATCTCTGTGCGCCGAACTCTCTGCAACCAATCCATGGCCTCCAGTGTCGGACGATTGGGCCTAAAGGACAAGTGCCGGTCAACACGTGCTGATCGGCAGGTGCAGTTCCGCCACATCGGTGCCGACCGGTACTTCCGGCGCAGCGAGGAACTTCATATGTTTGAACCGAAGCAGTCAAAGAAGTACCCCGACAAACGACCGGAGAGCCCCATGAGTCGGACCTATTCATTCGTCATCGCCGCTGCGATTCTCGCCTCCGGGTGCGGATCGGATACGACGACGACCGGAGTAGTTGACGGTGTGGTCCAGGACGAAACGGAACTTGTGGATACGGCAAGCACTCCGTCGGGCGACGAATCGACCTTCCGTGTTGAGGTGTGGGCGGACAACTGGAGCGCCGTGTTCGTCGACGGTGAGTTGGTGGGCGAGGACTCGGTGCCGATCACGACCGAGCGCTCCTTCAACGCGGAGACGTTCGCGTTCGAAGCCACCACCCCGTTCGTCGTCGCCATCGAAGCGAAGGACTACAAAGAAACCGACTCGGGTATCGAATACATCGGTGAACAGAATCAGCAAATGGGCGACGGTGGAATCATCGCCCAAATCACCGAGGAGGCGACCGGCGAAGTCGTTGCCGTTACCGATTCTGGCTGGTCGGCGTTCGTGGTCCACCAGGCGCCGCTGAATACCGAGTGCGAACGGTCCGATGATCCGGATACAGCGTGTGAGTTCTCGATCCTCGACACCCCGACCGACTGGACGACGGTCGACTTCGACGACAGCAGCTGGGTCGACGCCACCGTTTGGAGTGCCGCTGATGTGGATCCGAAGGATGGCTACGACCAGATCAGCTGGGACCCCTCGGCGCAACTCGTCTGGGGGGCCGACCTGGAGATCGACAACACGGTCCTGTTCCGCACAACGGTCTCGTGAACGGGCCGCAGTCGGACGATTGAGCAGATCCAGAAGAACTCTGAACGGAGAACCGTACATGAGCCACTCCCACGACCACTCTCACTCCCACTCCCACGACCACTCTCACCCTCATGACGACTCTCATTACGACCGTCACCACGACCACGTGCACCCTCACCATCCCGGCCACGTTGCCCGGCGCACACCGCCCCACGGCTCACCGGTGCTCGATCGGCGGACCGCGATTCGAACCGGTGCAGTCGGCCTCGGGGCGATCCTTCTCGCCGCGTGCAGTTCGAATACGACCGGCACCGCGGCGGCCACTACTGCCGTTGCCTCCAGCGGAACGGCTCCAGAACCGGCGTCGACGACGGCCGATGGGCTCGCAGGCTTCGACGCGTTTGCCGACACCGTGGCTGCTTTCACCAGCGGTGAGGTGTGGATGGTCGAGTGCAATAGCCTGCCGACGCACCCGATGATGGTGGGGATAACAAATTGGCAACAGCAGGTCCCCATCCCTCAGGACTACACAGGCGACAATGCCTGGCGATTCCCCATCACTCCGGAGCTGGCGGACGAACCGATTTCAGCTAGGACCGGACTCTTTCGGGGGGCGATCGCTCTTGCGGTCAACGGGGTTCCAATCTTCAATGCGTTGAACAACAGAGGCGACGATGCCTTCCTGGCCGGTGAACTCGACGAGTTCGGCGGACACTGTGGACGGGCCGACGACTACCACTACCACACTGCTCCGCTGCATCTGCAAGAGGCCGTTGGGGAGGGCAATCCGATTGCCTACGCCCTCGATGGGTTTGCGATCTACGGCTCAACCGAGCCGGACGGCCGGCCAGTGGAGGACTTGGACGAGTACAACGGTCACGTTGGAGCCGAGGGCACCTACCACTATCACGGCACGTCCAGTTATCCGTATATCAACGGCGGGCTGGTGGGGGTTGTCCAGGCCACCGACCAAGTCGAACCACAACCTACTACTCCGGCCATCCGTAATGCGGGAGAACCACTGCCGGGGGCGACGATCACCAGCTTCGAGGACCTGGGTGACAACTCATACCGGTTGGAGTTCGAGATGGATGGAGCCATCGGTTCGACCGACTACACCGTGACCGACACAACGGTCGACTTTGTCTTCACGACCCCAGACGGACAGGTCACGACCGAGACCTACAGCCGCTAGGAGCTTTTCGGGTCTGATGTTCTTCTGCTCGGCGGGCTGGAAAGGAATTGTTATGACAGAACGGGGAGAAACTCCGGAACAAATCATCCGGAAGTTGGCCGATGGTCACGAGCTGATGTCCGGTGGGATGGAGTTGGTCGACGTGTGTCGACAACTCGAGATCCCAGAGTCGACTTGGCATCGGTGGCTGGGCGAATACGGGGGAGCGAATGCCGAGAATGCGAAACGCCTGAAACAGCTCGAAGCCGAGAACGAGCAGTTGAAGAAACTTCTGGCGGAGGCCGAGTCCGGCAGTGCGATGATGTTGAAACAACAGGCCCCGAAACGTTGAAACAAGGCCGAGGAACAAGGTGAACCCGAACCGAGGGCGCGTCATCGTCAATGATCTGTACGCCGAATACACCCAGGATCTTTCTGGGGGTTCCGATCGCCGGGTCGGATCGTCTGTCGGTCGACGAAGCTAGTCTGGCTTCATGAGTACAACAGAAGCCGACCTGACGGCCGCCGATGTCGCCTGGGATCTCGAGTCACTGCTGACCGGTGTCGACTCGCCGCTGGATTTGATCGATCGAGCGAAGGCGATGGCTACCTCGCTCGAGGCGTACCGAGGTACGGTCGCCACGCTCGATGCAGCAACACTGGCAGAGTTAATGACGTCGTTGGCCGAGACGAATGAGTTTCTGAGCCGGGCCGGTCACTACGGCATGCTGCGGTTCTCTGAAAACACCGCAGACCCTGAGCGTGGAGCACTCATGCAGCGGCTGCAGGAAGAGGCGACGTCGATCGCCTCCCAGTTGGTGTTCATTGATCTCGAGTTCGCCGCCGCCGACGATGAGCATGCAGCCATGGTGCTGGCCGATGATCGGCTGGCGTTCTGCCGCCATCATCTGGAGAATACCCGCCGGACCCGGCCCCATATGCTCAGCGAGGCTGAGGAGACGGTGCTTCTCGAAACCTCGGTGTCTGGAGCGTCGGCTTGGGTGAGATTGTTCTCGGAGCTTACGTCGGCCATTACCGTCGAGCTCCCCGAGGCGACAGGCGAAGACAGCGTGGAGACCCGCACCGCATCGCTGGAGGAGGGCCTGTCACTATTGCAACATCCGGACCGGTCGATTCGGGAGCAGGCGGCCGATGCGGTAACCGCCGGTTTGGCACCCGGCCTGCGGACCCGGGCCTTTATCTACAACACGCTGCTGCTCGACAAATCGGTTCAGGATCGAATCCGCAATTTTCCGTCGTGGTTGTCGAGCCGAAATCTGTCCAATGAGGCGAGCGACTCGTCGGTTGAGGCGTTGGTGTCCGCTGTCGTCGACCGGTACGACATCCCGCAACGGTGGTATCGGCTGAAGGCGAAAGCGATTGGGCTGGACCGTCTTTCCGACTACGACCGGATGGCGGCGGTAGCCGATGGGCAACAGCAGGTTGGCTGGTCCGAGGGGACCGAAATCGTGCGTGACGCGTACCGGTCGTTCTCTCCTGAGCTGGCCGACATCGTCGGCCGTTTCATCGACGAGCGATGGATCGATGCTCCGATTCGGCCCGGTAAGCAGCCGGGGGCGTTTTGCGCCTATGCGGTACCGAGCCACCACCCATACGTCTTATTGAACTGGACCGGCCGGTCTCGCGATGTGTTGACCCTGGCCCATGAGCTCGGTCACGGCGTTCATGGTTACCTTGCCCGGGAACAGGGCATCTACCATCAGTCGACGCCGCTGACGCTGGCCGAAACGGCATCGGTGTTCGGTGAGACCGTAACGAACAACCGGCTCCTCGACATGCTCGAAGATCCGGGAGAGCGGTTTGCCATTCTGGCCTCGGTGGTAGACGATTCGGTAGCGACGGTGTTCCGCCAGGTGGCCATGAATCGGTTCGAGCATGCCTGCCATACCGAGCGGCGGGAAGCGGGTGAACTTTCGGTCGATCGTTTCGGCGAGCTGTGGATGGGGAGTCAGACCGACATGATGGGCGATTCGGTTGATTTGAGCGACAACTACGCCAGCTGGTGGTCCTATGTTCCTCACTTCATGGGCACGCCGGGGTACGTGTACGCCTACGCCTATGGTCAGTTGCTCGCCCTGTCGGTCTATGCCCGCTACGAAGTCGAAGGCGACGCGTTTGTGCCGGCCTACCTCGAGCTTTTGCGAGCGGGAGGGTCCCGTTCGCCAGAAGAGCTTGGCGCTATCGTCGACTGCGACCTCGCCGACCCGGCGTTTTGGGATGGTGGCCTTCAAATCGTCGACAACCAGCTCAACCGGGCTGAGGAGGCGGCGCTTGCCGCTGGTCGGATATAGCTCGCTGGTCGGCTGTGATTCGGGCCGACGCGTTACATCGGCCCGAATCGCGGTTGGCGGCTAGCTGGCTTCTAGTGACTTGTGTCCTTTGCGCAGCGTGGCGGCGATGACACGAACGATGTCGTCGAGATCTTGATCGCTGGTGGTGACGATGTCGGCGTGGTGAGCGAATGGTGCCACGTGAATGGCGTGCATTGGTAGCACGGTTGTTTCCCATTGGGTCCGAACCGAAGCCGGAGTCCGACCTCGTTTGTCGATGTCGCGGCGCATCCGTCGACCGGCGCGAACATCTTCCGGGCAGTCTCGGAAGATGAGGCAATCCAGGGTGTCACGTACGATCTCGGAACTGAACAGCAGGATGCCTTCGATGATGACAAACGGTTGAGGTTCGATCACCTCGAAGTCGCCCGATCGAGTGTGGGTGGCGAAATCATAGACGGGTACGGCCACCTTGTCTCCCCGTTTGAGGGAGCGAAGGTGGTCGATGAGCAGATCGACGTCGAGCGAGTCCGGGTGATCGAAGTTAACCGCCGCTCGCTCTTCCACGGACAGGTGGCCGTGATCGCGATAGTACGAATCAAAAGACACACTGGTGGCTTGACCATTCCCGAGTTCATCGACCAGTCGTCGAGCCAACGTGGTCTTGCCAGACCCGCTGCCGCCACAAACCCCGACCAAAGTGCTCACCGAACAGGCAGGGTAGTCGAAAATCCGGGGTCCAATTAATTCATGTGCATAACTATTGCGATCGCCGTATGATCAACCAGGTGACCGAACGGAAGATCCTCACGGCGGGAATAGTTGGTGCTTCGGGCTACACCGGTGCCGAATTGTTACGGCTCATCGCCGGTCATCCCCAATTGGAGCTGTCGGTCGCCTCTGGCGACAGTATGGCCGGGACAGCGATCGCCGATCTGTATCCGAGCCTCGCCTTGGCGTATAGCGATCGATGTTTCGACGTATACGATCCAGCTCGTTTCGACGGGCTGGATGTCGTGTTCTGCGGATTACCTCACGGGGTCAGCATGAACGTGGTCCCTGACTTGGTGGGGAACGTCGGGGTCATCATCGATCTCGGCTCCGACTTTCGGCTCAACGATCCGGCCCTGTATCCGCAATGGTACGGCGCCGATCACACCAGCCCCGATCTGTTGTCTCAAGCGATCTACGGCCTTCCAGAACTATTCCGGTCTGAGATCGCCACCGCCAAACTCGTCGCCGCCACCGGATGTAACGCGGCGGCCGCGATACTGACCCTGGCTCCCTTGCTGGACGCCGGGTTGGTGGAACCCGACGGATTGATCGTCGATTTGATCACCGGTGTAAGCGGCGCTGGGCGACCACCGAAACCGGCCACCACATTCTGCGCGGTTGACGAGAACGTGGCGGCGTATGGGCTTCTCACCCATCGACACACCCCCGAGATCGAGCAGGCCCTGGCCGCTCTGAGCGGGCGACCGGTATCGGTGTTGTTTACGCCACATCTCGCCCCGATGAACCGAGGTATTCTGGCCACGTGTTACGGGCGGCCAGCGGCGGCGTGTACTACCGATGAGGCGCTCTCGGCCATGGCCAACTTTTACCAAGACGAGCCGTTCATCGTCGTCGACGAACGGAGTCCGGCGACCAAGTCGGTGGCCGGATCGAATTCGGTGCACCTCACGGCTCGGGTCGACGAACGAACCGGTGTTGTGATGGCTATTGGGGCCATCGACAACCTGATGAAGGGGGCCTCTGGGATGGCGATACAGTGCGCCAACATCGCCAACGGGCTTCCAGAAACCGATGGTCTGAACACGATCGGGGTATTTCCATGAGCGTGACCGATGTTCCCGGCTTTGTCGCTTCCGGCCTTTCCTGTGGGATCAAGTCGTCGAACCGTCCTGACTTGGCGTTGATCGCCAGCGAGGACCGGACCCCGGTCACCGCGGCCGGAGTGTTTACCCGCAACAAGATGACGGCCGCTCCGGTCACGGTGAGCCGCCACAATCTTGCTCGGTCGGCTGGGAGGGCGGCCGCCGTCATAATTAACAGCGGCAATGCCAACGCCGCCACCGGGCCCGATGGCATGCGCGATGCAGCTGTCATGGCGTCGCAGACGGCGAAAGCGCTCGACGTAGACTCGCATCACGTCCTCGTGTGCAGCACCGGTCTGATCGGTTTCCCTCTTCCGATGGAAGCGATCGAAAGTGGTATTCCGCACGCGGTCGAAGCGTTGTCACCCGACGGTGGCCTCGCCGCCGCTACCGCGATGTTGACCACCGATAGCCGCGAGAAGCTAGCTACAGTCACGGCCGACGTTGACGGTCTGGTCACCACCTTCGGCGGAATCGCCAAGGGTTCGGCCATGTTGGAACCGAACATGGCCACCATGTTGTCGGTCATAACCACAGACGCCGCCCTCACCCCAGATGAGGCATCCGGTCTCTTGGTCCAAGCGGTCGAGTCCACCTTCAATCGGTTGACGGTAGACGGTGCCGAGTCGACCAACGACACGGTCCTGTTGCTGGCCAACGGTCGAGCCGGTCGCCCTGAGGACATCGCTTCGCTGTTGGCCCCGCTGACCGAAGTCTGCACCGAGCTGGCGGTCATGATGGCCGACGATGCCGAGGGTTCGACCAAAACGGTTTTCATCACCGTTTCCGGCGCGTCCTCCGATGCTGATGCCGCAACGGTTGCCCGGAGTATTGCCAACTGTCAGCTGATCAAGTGTTCGTGGTACGGAAAGGATCCGTACTGGGGCCGTATCGCCGCTGAGGCCGGCTCAGCGGCTGAGGCGTTTTCTCCCGACACATTGACCATCAGCTACGGGGGAATCCCCACCTTCGAAATGGGGAAGGCGACCGAACCTGAGACCGGTGCGCTGGCAGAGGTGATGAACCAACGGCGGCTCGACCTGGACATCGATCTCGGACAAGGGCCCGGGCGGAGCCAGATCGTCACCACCGATCTGACCCACGCATACATCGACGAGAATATGGGCACGAGCTGATGGACGTCGCCCCCCACCAGACCGAGAAGGCGATAACCGATCGTGGCTATTCGCCGGAGCTGCGAACCAGGGCATTGCTCGAAGCGTTGCCATACATTCAACGGTTCCGAGGTGCGGTCATAGTCGTAAAACTTGGTGGAAACGCCATGATCGACGATGAGGTGCTGACCACATTCGCCGAGGACATCGTCATGTTGCGGTCCGTCGGGCTTCGCCCGGTGGTAGTCCATGGTGGTGGCCCTCAGATTGGGGAGTTGCTCGATCGGCTTGGGAAGAAGGCCGAGTTTCGCGATGGGCTCCGGGTAACCGATGCCGAAACGCTCGACGTCGCCAGGATGGTGCTCGTCGGTCGTATCGGCCGGAACATTATTGGACGGATCAACGTCCACGGTGCCTATGCGGTCGGCATGTCAGGTGAGGATGGGGGGCTCATTCGGGCCAAGCTGCGGGATCCCGCGCTCGGCTTGGTTGGCGATGTGGCTTCGGTCAACACCGGGATCGTGGAGCGCCTTCTCAGTGAAGACATGATTCCTGTCGTCTCCTCGATTGGATCTGACGAGGACGGCCAGGCGCTCAATATCAACGCCGATACTGTCGCTGGGGCCCTAGGGGGTGCCCTCGGAGCCGAAAAAGTCGTGTTCCTCACCGACGTCAGCGGCCTGTTGGCCGACATCGACGACCCGAGCTCGACGATTGCTCAGGCCACCGTGGCAGATCTGGAAGCCGGAATGGCCGCTGGGACCATCGCCGGCGGGATGGTCCCAAAGGTTCAATCATGTATCGAAGCGGTTCGGTCTGGCGCCGCCAGCGCTCATCTGCTCGATGGGCGTGTTCCCCACGTTCTTCTACTCGAGCTATTCACCGACGCTGGCATCGGCACGATGATCACCGCGCAACGGGCGGGTGAATCGCCATGACGATGTCGCTGGAACCGTTACATCGACTCCGGACTCGTATTCCGCCACCACATCACCACATCACCACATCACCAAAGAGAATTAGGCTGCCCTCGGGCGACGGGAAGGCAACTAGATGACCACCGACGACACCTCGGCTTCGCCCGGCGAGCGCCACCTGGCGGCGCTCGCCAACGCCGGCCAGTTTGACCGCTGTCCGATCATGCCAACCTATGGTCCACCGCCGGTCCAATTCATTCGAGGAGAGGGCCCCTATCTGTGGGATATCCACGACAAGTGCTACCTCGACTTCCTGTCCGGACTGGCTGTCACAAGCCTCGGACACTCCCATCCGGCGGTAGCGGCCGCGGTAGCCGACCAGGCCAACCGGCTCGTCCATGTCTCAAACCTGTACGCCACCGAACACAACGGTCTGGTAGCTAGCACCCTCGACCGCTTGATTGGCGACGGCGAGCCTCGTGGCGGACAGGTATTTTTCTCAAACTCCGGTGCAGAAGCGAACGAGGCAGCGATCAAGCTCGCCCGCCGCTATGGCGGGCCGGGTCGACACGTTGTCGTCTCCGCGTTTCAGAGCTTCCACGGTCGGACCCTCACCACATTGGCCGCCACGGGCCAGCCGCAGAAGTGGGACGCGTTTCAGCCGTTGCCCGAAGGGTTCCGTCATGTGATCTGGGACGATCTCGAAGAACTGGAAAAGAACATCGATGACACGGTGGCCGCGGTGCTGTTGGAGCCGATCCAAGGCGAGGGTGGCGTCAACCCGGCAACCACCGAGTACTTTCAAGGCGTCGAGGCTCTGTGTCGGGAACGTGATGTCCTCTTCATGGTCGACGAGGTCCAGACCGGCCTAGCTCGCACCGGCCGTTGGTTTGGATTCCAGCACTTCGACGTATCGCCCGATGTCGTGACCATGGCCAAGGCCTTGGGCAATGGCGTCCCCATCGGGGCCTGTTGGGCCACGTCTGAGGTTGCAGCGTCGTTCATCCCCGGAGACCACGCGTCTACCTTCGGTGGTCAGCCGCTCGCCACCGCCGCGGCGAGAGCCGTGCTCGATGCCATGATGGCCATCGGTGCTCCAGCATTGGCCGATTCGGTAGGTGCCACGATATCTCGGGCGATGGCGTCACTCCCCGAGGTGACAGAGGTACGCGGGCTTGGGATGCTGCTCGCGGTAGAACTCGACCTGTCCCACGCCGGAATCGATGCCGGCCAGATCGCATTGGATTGCCTTGAAGCTGGACTAGTCCTCAACGGCGTAACCAACACGGCGGTGCGGCTTGCGCCGCCGTTCATCATCGACGACAGCCACATCGCCGAGGCGGTGGCCAAGATCGACGGTGTGTTAGCGGCGTACCGCTAAGGAGGAAGGCCATGAGACACCTACTCGAAATTGATGACCTGACCGCAGACGAGCTACGGAACATCGTCGATCTGGCATATCGGCCGGTCGATGAGCTGGGCCCGGTCCTCGCTCACCAAGGCGTTGCTTGCTATTTCGCCAAGCCGTCGGCTCGCACGAGGAACTCCACCGAGTTGGCCGTCGCCCAGCTCGGGGGGCATCCGGTATACATCACCGCAGGGGAGGTGGGTATCGATGAGCGGGAGACGGCAGAGGACGTTGCCCGAACGTTCGCTTGCTATCACCGCGTAGTCTGCGGACGAGTATTCGAGGTGGCGGTGTTGCAGCGCATGGCGGCGCTCGAAATCATTCCCGTCGTCAATTTGCTCTCCGAGGACGCCCACCCACTCCAAGCGATCGCCGATGTGCTAACCATCGAACGCGAGTTCGGGTCGGTCTCCGACGTCACGGTCACCTATGTCGGTGATGCAAACAACGTGGCCCGTTCTCTGGCGCTGGCCGTTGGCATGCTGGGCGGCACGATGCGGGTATCGTCCCCGCCCGGGCACCGGTTTTCCGAGGTCGATCTCGATCGGCTTGCCTCGGCGGGAGTCGAAGTCGACCAGATCGACCGGCCGACCGATGCGATCGAGGGTGCCGACGTTGTTTATACCGACACCTGGGTCTCCATGGGCCAGGAGCAAGAGCGAAACGGCCGTTTGAAGGCATTCGAAGGCTTCGCGGTCGATGAGCGAATGATGAGCGTGAACCCGTCGGCCATCTTCATGCACTGCCTGCCTGCCCATCGAAACGAAGAGGTTACCGACGGGGTGCTCGATGGGCCACAGAGCCGGATCTGGCCGCAAGCCACGAACCGGCTCTATGCGGCCCGGGCCGTGTTGTTTTGGATCGAATCTCAGCGGCGACTCGACGAGCGATGAGTACCGGCAAGACACAGCGGCAACACCGGATCGCCAAGTTGCTCGGGCAGAAAGAAATCTCAAGCCAGTTTCAGTTGGTTGAGCTGCTCGGCGACAGCGGAATTGCCGCCACCCAGGCCACCGTGTCGCGCGACCTTGAGGAGCTTGGCGCCATCAAGGTCAGGGTCCCTGGAGGCCCCACCGTCTACGCAATTCCCGAGCTGCCGACCGAACAGGTCGCGCCCGAGGATCACCTTCGGCGGGTTCTGGGAGAGTGGTTGGTCGAAGTAGCCCGGTCCGGTGACCTCGTCATTCTCCGAACACCGCCCGGATCGGCCCACGTGGTGGCTTCGGCCCTCGATCGATCCGTGGTGCCGGCACTCCTCGGTACGGTTGCCGGCGACGACACCCTGCTGGCCATCGCAACCGAAGGTCACGGTCAACGGGTAGCAGACAAGCTGTCCTATTTGGCCGGCCTCTGAACCACACCGATATCGGTCGATAAAGAAAGTGAGTAGAAGATGAGCCCCGCAACTGAAACGCGTTTGCCAGACACGACCGAGGTGAAGAAGGTCGTGTTGGCGTATTCCGGAGGCCTCGACACGTCCGTCATCTTGCGATGGCTACAGGAGACCTACGAATGCGAGGTGGTGACATTCACCGCCGACCTTGGTCAGGGCGAAGAGTTGGAGCCGGCCAGGACCAAGGCGCTGGCCATGGGCATTCCGGAGTCGTCCATCCACATCGACGATCTCCGAGAAGAGTTTGTGCGGGACTTCGTGTTCCCGATGTTTCGGGCCAACACCATCTATGAAGGCGAATACCTGCTCGGTACCTCGATTGCGAGACCGTTGATAGCCAAGCGGCTAATCGAGATTGCCCAGATGCAAGGGGCGGACGCCATTAGTCATGGAGCGACCGGCAAAGGCAATGATCAGGTTCGGTTCGAACTTGGGGCCTACGCCCTCGATCCCAACATTCGGGTCATCGCCCCGTGGCGAGAGTGGGACTTGTTGAGTCGGGAAAAGCTTTTGGGCTATGCCGCCGACCGGGACATCCCGATCGAGATGTCTCGGGGTGCAAAGTCGCCGTTCTCGATGGATGCCAACCTGCTTCACATTTCCTACGAGGGCGGCCCTCTCGAAGATCCTTGGACCGAGCCGCCAGCCGAGATGTGGAGGTGGTCGGTTAGCCCCCAAGAGGCCCCCGATGAGCCAACCTACATCGAGGTTGACTACCGGGCCGGTGACATCGTGGCCATCGACGGACAGCCCATGACGCCGGCAGAAGTCCTCGCCGCGCTGAACAAGATCGGGGGGGCAAACGGCGTCGGGCGGCTCGACATTGTGGAAAACCGCTATGTCGGAATGAAGAGCCGCGGCGCATACGAGACACCGGGCGGCACCATCATGCTTCGGGCTCATCGAGCTATCGAGTCGATCACGCTCGACCGGGAGGTCGCTCACCTCAAGGATGATCTGATGCCTCGATACGCAAAGATGATCTACAACGGCTATTGGTGGAGTCCGGAGCGTCACATGCTGCAGGTAGCGATCGACCACTCCCAGCAGGCGGTCAACGGAACGGTTCGGCTCAAGCTGTACAAGGGCAACGTCGAGGTCGTCGGCCGCCGTTCCGACGACTCGCTGTTCGATGAGGCCATCGCCACGTTCGAGGACGACGGCGGTGCATACGAACAGGCCGACGCCGAAGGGTTCATCAAACTAAACGCGCTCCGGCTTCGCACCCTGGCCGCCAAGCGCGGACCGATGTCCGGCTCGGAGGGATCGTGAACGCCGAGAGCAAGGCACTTTGGCATGGCAGGTTCGATGGGGGGCCGGCCGCCGCGTTGATGGCGTTCACCGCCAGCCTGCCGTTCGACGTTCGTCTGGCGACACACGACGTCGAGGGATCCAAAGCCCACGTCAGAGGACTAGCGAAAGCCGGTCTTCTGACCGACGACGAGAAGTCGACCATCGTGCATGCTCTCGAGCAGACCGGGCAGGAAATCGAGGCCGGACAGCTGGTCTTCGTCGACAGCGACGAGGATATCCATACCGCCATCGAGCGTCGGGTGACCGAGCTGGCGGGCGCGGTCGGGGGCAAGCTCCATACCGGACGAAGCCGAAACGACCAGGTTGCTACCGCGTTCCGATTGTGGCTGCGCCACCAGCTGGCGGCGGTTACGGCCGAGACGATTGAGCTACAACGGACACTGCTCGGCGCGGCCGAAGCGGCCGGAACCACGTACCTTCCCGGCTACACCCACATGCAACGAGCGCAGCCGGTGCCGTTGGCCCACCACCTTGGCGCCCATGCCTGGGCATTGGCCCGCGATATCGACCGTCTACTCGACGCTGGCGATCGTCTCGATGTCTCGCCCCTCGGCGCCGGTGCCCTCGCCGGATCCTCGCTGCCGCTCGACCCGGCGGTCACCGCCGCCGATCTTGGGTTCGGGGCGGTGTTCGACAACTCGCTCGATGCCACGAGCGATCGTGACTTCGTGGCCGAGACCCTCTTCGTCATCGCCTTGCTCGGGGTTCACCTGAGTCGATTGGGGGAGGAGTGGGTGTTGTGGTCGTCGTCGGAGTTCGGGTTTGTCGCTATCGACGATGGGTACGCCACCGGTAGCTCGATGATGCCGCAAAAGAAAAACCCCGACATCGCCGAGTTGACGAGGGGTAAGTCTGGTCGGCTCATCGGCAACCTGACCGGTCTGCTCGCAACGTTGAAAGGCCTACCACTTTCCTACAACCGCGACCTGCAGGAGGACAAAGAACCGGTGTTCGACTCGGTCGACCAGGTACGCCTGGCCCTCGTCGCCATGTCCGGGATGATTGGTACGTCGACGTTCGATGCCGAGCGGATGGCCGAAGCCGCAGATGACCAGACTGCTCTGGCGACCGATCTGGCTGAGATTCTGGTGGCCGGTGGCCTTCCGTTCCGAGACGCTCATGCCGTCGTCGGCGGACTGGTGAAATCCTCGATCGAATCCGGTCGACCACTGTCTGAACTGGTGGCCGAGGATGCGGCGTTCGCCGAGTCGGATATCGCGGCGGCGATCGACGGACTGTTCGAACCGGGCGCCGCGCTTGCCCGCCGCCAGAGTCCGGGTGGGGCCGGCACGGGGCCGGTGGCCGAACAGCTCCAACGGTTGGCGGAGCGAATCGATGCCGATGCTGCTCGCCTGGAGGCGGCTGGATGGTCTGGCCACCGGAGTGCGTTGTCGTAGCGCCGAACGTTGGTCTGTCGGGTCGCAGTCTTGGAAGAGTCTCAAGAACCTGGATACAGAGTTCGACCGGTAGCGACTCAGTATCGTGATGTCCATCTCACACTAAGGCTTGCCTGGCGAACATGATCGGTCGTATCACCGCCGTCGCAGGGTGGGAAGCGCCCCAAACTGAGGATCTATCGGTTGAGCGATGGCGTGCAGATGCTGGAGTTGGACTCCGACACGTTCGAGGCCGGTTGCAGCGGTGAGGCGGTTGACCCCAGATTCGCTGACTCAAGCCTTTCGTCGATGACAGCGGGGGGCGACAAGGGGCTGGTCTCGCTTACCTTCGACGAGATCGGTGACGTTATCCTCGTCGGAGATCAGCGAGGCTGCCAACAAGGATCGAGAGTGCCCGTCTACCTGACACCCAACACAGGATGTTTGCCTCCCGGTATTGGTCCGACCGCTCCGACAGGGGTTCAGCCGTCGAACGGCGAGGCACATCCGGTCGTGCTGTGCCGTGGGTGACTTAGCGGAGATGTTGGCCGACCGGGCGTCGGTGGTTGCCCCACAGCTGCTCGGATGGGAACTGCGGGTCGGGACCAGGGCTGGCACCATCGTCGAGGTTGAAGCCTACGAGGGGGCCGCCGACGGGGCGAGCCACGCCGCCCGTGGCCCCACCGCCAGGAATCAGTTGATGTTCGGCCGGGCCGGCACACTGTACGTGTATCTGATCTACGGCATGCATTGGTGTGCAAACATCGTGTGTGGCGCCGAGGGCGAACCTGGTGCGGTGTTGCTACGCGCGATAGAGCCAACCGATGGTCTCGCCGAGATGTGGGGGGACCGCCCCAAGGCGACGCGTGAAACCGATCTGACCTCTGGACCGGGAAAGCTGTGCGCCGCGCTCGCTATTTCTGGGGAGCACAACGGCGTCGACCTGCTGTCGGGCGACGGCCCCGTTCGGCTACTCGCCCCTCGGGTTGGCCTCGGATCGGATCGATGGTTGAACGGTCCCAGGGTCGGGATAACAAAAGCGGTCGATTACCGCTGGCGTTTTGCCGTCCGATCGAATTCCTACGTCAGTCGTCCACGGCCGTGAGTGACCGTCGGGAGTAAGTCTGCCGCCACTATCGGCCGCCGGCCTGTGCTCACCGCTGGCCTACCTACACTCCAAGGGTGATGTTTTCTACGTTCACCGGATCAGATGACATGGTTCAGCCTCGCCCCGGTGATCTCTCCGGTGCGTTGGAGCAGTTGGCCGAGGCCAAGATCCATCCCGACGCTGAGCCGTTTCGAACCCAGATCAAACGATTCTGCGCCGAGCACGACAACGCGTTGTATCGGACCTGTCTGGCCGGTCACCTTACCGGCTCTGCGATCGTCGTCGACCAAGGAAACGGCTCGATTCTGTTGTTGCATCACGTGAAGCTGGATCGCTGGTTGCAACCCGGCGGGCATGCCGACGGTGACGGCAATCTCGCTGCGGTCGCGTTGCGGGAGGCAACCGAGGAAACCGGGATTGACGGTCTACGGATCGTGCTCCCAGCATTAGATGTAGACGTTCATCAAATCCCCGAGCGTGGACTGGTGCGGGAGCATCTGCATCTCGATCTCCGATTCTTGATGTTTGCGCCGCCCGGAGCTGACGTGGTGCACAACCACGAGTCGCTGGGTGCTCGGTGGGTATCGCCGAGCGATCCCGCTATCGACGCCGGTGAGTTGCGCCGGGCGGTCGGACATGCCACCGAGGCGATGAATCGTTCGCAGCTCCGATAACGATCGGTTCGACCTCGCCCGTTGGCCCGACGCCGGGCGGTTCGACCGTGCCGGGCTACCCGACGTCGGTCGGGGCGACGCAGGACGGCATGGCGTTGGTGTTGGCTAGCCGGGTTATTCGCCGGTCGAGCCGTTCGCCGACGCCGGTGTTGGTAACGAGAAACTGTGCGTTCGGATCGGCGGCGATGGCCGCGGCGTAGGTCCGCCTGTCCTCGATGAGAACTCGCCAGTCGCTGAGCCAGGCGTTGGCGATCGTGCGGTCACGCTCGGATATGAACGCCACTTCGTCGGCCACGAGCGCGTCGAGTTCGTCCAGCATGTCTTCGAACCGGTCGGTCGAACGGGAGATCTGGTCGCCGCGATCTGCTCCATCGACGGCATCTATCGCTCCCGGCATGGCTTCGACGTCGACGAGGGCATTGGCGCACGCTGCTTCCGCCGATGCGACCGCGGCCCGGTCGGCGAGGAGATCGGGCGCCTCGCGCTCGGCAAAGCCGGAGTAGGCGTATACCCAGACGCCAAAGCTGGCGGCGATGATCGCCCCCACGATGATGCGGAAGAGTAGCGATCCGATCGAACGGACGCCACCTTCTGCGGATCCATCGCTGGGGTTGCCGGGATCGCTGGGCTCGGTGTCGATCGAGTCGGTCTGCATCCTGTTCGAGCGTAGCTGTGCCCTCACCGATCGCCGTAGTTGACCGTCTGGCCGTCGGCCGTTGTTCGTCGGTTTCGTTCTCGGCCCGGGTTGATTGGTGGCAAATCCTCCGACCGTGTCCGACCCCGCCGTTAGGCTGGCGGACATGTCAACGGATCCGAAACTCCTAGACGATCTGACCGCTCGGGGGCTGATTCAAGACACCACCGATCGACAGGCGTTGGCCGATCGACTCGCCGAGGGGCCGGTTACCGTCTACTACGGCGTAGATCCGACCGCTCCCAGTTTGCACGTTGGGAACCTCATCGGCCTCCTGACGCTGCGCCGGTTCCAACAGGCCGGTCATCGTCCCGTTCCGCTGGCCGGTGGGGCGACGGGAATGATCGGCGACCCATCCGGGAAGTCGTCGGAGCGAAATCTACTCGGCGATGATGACCTTCAGGCCAACCTCGCTGGCATCGTGCCGGTGCTCCGGCAGTTTCTCGACTTCGATGAGGGGGAGAACCCAGCCAAGCTGCTCGATAACAGAGCGTGGACCGTCTCGTTGTCCATCCTGGACTTTCTCCGCGATGTCGGGAAGCACGTCACCATCAACCAGATGGTGGCGAAGGAGTCGGTCAAGAATCGGATGGCCGGTGATGACGGCATATCTTTCACCGAGTTCAGCTACATGCTGCTCCAAGCCCATGACTTCCTCTGGCTGTTCGAGCACGAACGGTGTGAGATGCAGATCGGTGGTTCCGACCAGTGGGGAAATATTTCCCTTGGGGTCGATCTGATCCGGCGTCGCACGGGGGCGAAGGCTCACGGGCTCACTTGGCCGTTGCTGCTCCAGAAGGACGGTTCGAAGTATGGCAAGACCGCAGGCGGCGAAACCATTTGGCTCGATGCCGAGCTCATGTCGCCGTACCGGTTCTATCAGGCGTGGATCCAGGTCGAGGACGACGAGCTGCGAAAACTCTTGTTGTGGTTAACGTTCCTCTCGACGGCCGAAATCGATGAGTTGGTGGCCAGCCACGCCGAGGCACCGCACCGCCGAGTCGGCCAGCGACGATTGGCGTCGGAGCTCACCGAACTGGTTCACGGTGCCGATGCTGCGGCGGCGGCTGCCGACGCCTCGGCGGCCATCTTCGGCGGTCCCGTCGCACAACTCGACACGATGACGTTCGAGATGCTGGCCGACGAAGTACCGACGACCCGTTTCGATCGGTCGCGGCTTGACGATCCCGACAATCTGGTGTCCCTACTCGTCGATGCCAGCATCGCGTCATCGAGGAGCGAGGCCGGTCGACTCCTCGGTCAGAACGGGATCGCAGTAAATGATGTCAAGGTCGACCTTGGGGTAACAATCGAACGTTCATCTCTCTATCACGACCGATTTTGTCTTGTCCGCAAGGGCAAAAAGTCCGTGTTCTTGCTGGAGTTTGTCGATGGAGACTAGAAATTTTCAAAGAAACCCACAAAACCACGCGACAGCGGGTTGCACACTGTGTGGAGCGACGTTAACGTAGTAACTCGCCTCAACGGCACGCCCGAGTCCGAGCGAAACGCTCCTGGCTCTGGCGGAACCGCACTGAGGCAAGCCCTGGAGTTGCCCGGCCTCGAACCGAGCGAACCACACTAGCAGAGTAAAATCTGCGAATGAGTGTGTGTTCGTTCCGAGATCGGACTGCTGTGTGGGCCGATCGTCATAGAGCGATCACTAGCTACTTGAAAACGGAAAAGAGGATGTACGCAGCGTGTGCGGAGTATCTGTACAGCCACGTGCTTGAGCTTCTGCTCGGGCACGGTATTGATACCCCGTCAAAAAATTCCTGGTTTCAATCGATTTCCTTTTCGGTTGAAGCCGCCGAGTGTGGGTTGGCACTCACGACTCGGTGCTTGGATCACCGCAGTTCATTCGTATAGACGTTAAAGAACCTTGGTTCGGAGATGCCTTATGATTGAATTGCAGATTCTCTAACGGAGAGTTTGATCCTGGCTCAGGACGAACGCTGGCGGCGTGCTTAACACATGCAAGTCGAACGAACCCGGCCTTCGGGCCATATGGGTGAGTGGCGAACGGGTGAGTAACACGTGAGAAACCTACCCCGAAGTTTGGGATAACTCAGGGAAACTTGAGCTAATACCAAATACCCCTATTGGGTCTATTGATCTGATAAGGAAAGATTTATCGCTTTGGGAGGGTCTCGCGGCCTATCAGCTTGTTGGTGAGGTAATGGCTCACCAAGGCATTGACGGGTAGCTAGTCTGAGAGGACGAATAGCCACACTGGGACTGAGACACGGCCCAGACTCCTACGGGAGGCAGCAGTGGGGAATCTTGCACAATGGGCGAAAGCCTGATGCAGCGACGCCGCGTGGGGGATGAAGGCCTTAGGGTCGTAAACCCCTTTCAGGAGGGACGAAAATGACGGTACCTCCAGAAGAAGGTCCGGCCAACTACGTGCCAGCAGCCGCGGTAAGACGTAGGGACCAAGCGTTGTCCGGATTTATTGGGCGTAAAGAGCTCGTAGGCGGTTGCGTAAGTCGGATGTGAAAACTCGGGGCTTAACCCCGAGACGCCATCCGATACTGCGCTGACTTGAATCCAGTAGGGGAGTGTGGAATTTGTCGTGTAGCGGTGAAATGCGCAGATATGACAAGGAACACCTATGGCGAAGGCAGCACTCTGGGCTGGTATTGACGCTGAGGAGCGAAAGCATGGGTAGCAAACAGGATTAGATACCCTGGTAGTCCATGCCGTAAACGGTGGGCACTAGGTGTGGGGACTTTCAACGGTTTCCGTGCCGAAGCTAACGCATTAAGTGCCCCGCCTGGGGAGTACGGCCGCAAGGCTAAAACTCAAAGGAATTGACGGGGGCCCGCACAAGC